>NZ_OX030782.1:1452500-2052500 GCF_943733665.1 Aquimarina sp. Aq107
ATAGGCTTATGCGCACGTCCTGCTAAGCAATTAGCAGGACGGAGAATTGCTTTGATAGCTTCTTTTTAGTAAAAAACGCTTTCTATTTTATAATTCTATTCTATTTAAATCAATATGTTAACTTATTATGTTAGTAATAAGTACGAAGTACAAAGTAGTAAGTTTTTAAACTTAATACTGACCACTTAGGACTTAATACTGATAACAGCTTAAGGTGGTTATAGCATCGGGGCTCACCTCTTACCATTCCGAACAGAGAAGTTAAGCCCGTTAGCGCCAATGGTACTACAATCGTGGGAGAGTAGGTCGCCGCCTTCCTTGAAAACCCTTCAATATGACATTGAAGGGTTTTTTTTATACTCAAAATCCAAATACTCAAAATACAATTAGAGGGTTTTATATAAACTATTATAAGTAAGATAATAGGATATATATGACTCTTAATTATTTTGGCGAATGAAGATATAGATCGTTAGTTATTAAGTTATAAGATGAATTGATTAGACTCTTATTCGAAGTATATAAAGATTTGAGTATAATAAGAGTTAATCATAATTAGTGGTTAACATATCACTATATCAAAAGTTATTGTACCCCTTTATCTTTATAATAATAAAACCCTTAAATCATTGGTACACGATTTAGGATTTTGATAAGACATCTTTGTTTTATTAAGTAAGTAGATTATGATGCTTTTGAAATAGTACTATTAAGATTTGATTCAATTTTGCTAAAAAACTCTTGATTTTTGTATGGTTTTCTAAGAAAATCACTAAAACCAGAACTAGGATTAAGAATTGCTTGCACAGTGTCTTGAGTATCTGATGCGGTTAACGCTATAATAGGAATGTTAGGGTCAAATTCTCTAATTATTTTGGTGGCTTCCATACCTCCCATATTAGGCATATTTAAATCCATTAATATAAGGTCATAAGAATTTGTTTTAGCCATTTCTATTGCAATAAGGCCATCATCAGCAATTTGTGATCTATATCCTTTTGTTTTTAATACGTTTTGGGTAACTATTTGGTTTATTTTATTGTCTTCGACAACTAGTATAGTATATTCTTCTTCATTTAATAAAGGAATACAATCTTTAGTTTTGTTATTTGTTGTGCTACTTTCTTTATTTGAGGAATCTATTTCAAAAGAAATGGTAAAATAGAAATTAGAACCTTCTCCTGGTGAACTTTCAATTTGAATATCTCCGCCATGTAGATTCACTAATTTTTTCACAATGTTTAAGCCTAAACCTGTTCCGGTTGTATGATCTTTAGAATCTGCTTGAGAAAACTTGTCAAAAATTAATTCTTGTTTATCAATAGGAATTCCTCTTCCGTCATCTTTAATTTCGAAGGTAATTTTTGCTTTATTGTCTATTATAACTGGGTTAATAAAGTTTAGCCAAATGTTTCCGTTTTTTGTAAACTTATTTGCGTTGCTAATAAGATTAATAAAAATTTGAGATAACCTTACTTGATCTCCAATAAGAGAATTAGGGATATCTTCATCAAAATTAAGATGTAATGTATTACCGTTTTTGTCCGCTTGATACTCGAAAGAATTTTTTATATCATCAGCTAAGTTTTTAATGTTATAAGGCGCTTCATCAAGACTTATTTCATATGATTCCATTTTGGTAACCTGAAGTACATCGTTAATTAAGTTTAGGAGATGATCAGCAGAAAATTTCATTAATTTTATAAACTTGTGATTTTCTTCATCTTTAATTCGCTCCATAAGGATAGATGATAAACCAACAACACCATATAAAGGTGTTCTTAGCTCGTGGCTAACTGTGGATATAAATTTAGTTTTTACCGCTGCCAGACGATCAGATTTTTCCTTTGAAATTTTTAATTCTTTATTTCTTAACGCTAAGGATTCTCCTAGTACCTTTGTTTTTCTATGATTATAAATGAAGAAACAAAATAGGATTAAGCATAATAATAGCAGTGATAAAGTGAAAATAGATACAGTTTGAGATTGTTTTGCCTTTTGAGTTTGAATACTGTTATTTTTATTACTTACTACTAATTTTTCTTTGAATTGATTAGTTTCTAGTTTTTCGGTTTCTAATGCTGTTTCGTGATGCTTGGTGTATTTTTTTAGAATTGCGTATGCTCTATCTTGTCTTCCAATTTTCACAAGTAGTTCTTCGTACTTTTTATAAATCGTCATTGCTTGTCTAAACATTTTGTTTTTTTCTGCAATGTATGCGGCTTCTTCAAAATGTCTTATAGCACTATTATAATTATTATGGATTTTATAATATTCACCAAAACTTAAATAGGTTATTAAAAGCTCATCAATATATTCAGAGTTTTTGCTGAAATATTTTTGACATTTTTTTAATAAGCGATATGCTTTTCTATAATTTCTGGTTTTTAGATAGATATTGGCCAGATTTAATTCTAAACTATGTTTGTAGTGGTTGTTTAGATTCTCGGAATTTTCATAAATATGTTTAATTCTTTTTAATGCTCTAGATGGCTTATTAAATCCTTCTAGATAAACTAAAGCAATATTGTTATTGACATCTATAGTTAATTCGGAATGACCTTCTAACTCTTTTATAAATAGTTCTGCAATTTTATATTCTTTTAATGCTTTTTTATATTCTTTGTTTAGAAAGTGTATTTTTCCAAGGAGATTATAAGAATATCCTTTTAGATAATATTCCTGTTGCGTATTGAATTTAGA
The DNA here is from genome assembly GCF_943733665.1 of Aquimarina sp. Aq107. Taxonomy (NCBI): domain Bacteria; kingdom Pseudomonadati; phylum Bacteroidota; class Flavobacteriia; order Flavobacteriales; family Flavobacteriaceae; genus Aquimarina; species Aquimarina sp. Aq107. Next base: position 1,455,204 of record NZ_OX030782.1, read on the forward strand.
AGAAATATCAATAATATTTTCAATTAGCATAACGCTATTAGCTCTTCCTATTGAATTTAGGTGTTCTTCTGTATGAGTAATTGTACACTCCAATTCTGGGAATGACATTTCTTCATATTGATAGGCATAAAGATTAGGGAAAAATAAGTTAAGACACAGGAAGCATATAAAATGCTTTACTATTTTAATACTTTTCATTATTCAATACGGATTTGGGGCGTTCAAATATATAAAAAAAAACGAGATTAACGGTTTAAATACAATTAATATACGTTTAAAGCGTATTTTTTTTATTTTTAACTTAATAAAAATAAGTTTATTCCTACTTTTTGTTTCAAAAGTATCCAATATTAACTAATATTAGTTGCCTTCAAAATTGATCACTTTGTTATTTTTGTCATCTATGAAAATACAATCAGCTGTAGAAGAAAGATGGAATTGGTTGACACACGCTGTTGGCTTTGTTTTTTCTTTTTTGGGTTTGATTTTATTGTTGTTTAATAATACTTACAAAACATCTTATAGTACATTTTCTGTTTTAACATATTCCATAGCATTGATAATTCTTTATTTTTCGTCATCTGCTTATCATTATACTAATGATATTATTCTCAAAAACAGGTTTAGAGTACTGGATCATATTAGTATCTATTTATTAATAGCAGGAACTTATACTCCTATAACTTTGATTACTTTATTAAATAGTAAAGGATTGTTACTTTTTACCTTAGTATGGTCATTGGCAGGTTTTGGGACAATCTTAAAACTTTTTTTTACGGGGAAATTCGAGATTGTTTCTGTGATACTATACTTATTAATGGGATGGTTAATTGTATTAGATATATCTACTTTAATTGATATTGTTGGTTCTGAAGGAATTATGTATTTGATTTATGGTGGATTAGCTTATACTGTAGGTATAATTTTCTACGCTTTTAAGAAGTTGTATTTTAATCATGTAATCTGGCATCTTTTTGTATTAGCGGGTAGTATATTTCATTATATATTTATTTTGGGGTATATCATATAATAAATAGGATAAACCATATTTTTTATGGTTTATCCTATTTTCTAAATCATCCTCTACATCCTCTGATTACTCCAAATACGTAATCATCTGCTGCTTCATTAAATTCATCTCCACAGTTTCTATCACCACTTCCGCCACTAGCATTATTTACATTACTACATTGATCATGATCCATGCAGTCTTTAGTCCATGCGCTTGGAATCCACCATCTACCGCAATCTCCTCCGCATCTTCCCATACATCCGTAGTTGGTTCTTGGTTTACTTCCAACTTTAACTCTTTCTTTATGATTCCCTCTTGAATCGTCATATTCTGCATTTACATAGGTGTTTTTTCTTATACAGGTAACGCCTTCATTTCTGCTTTTTAGAGCATTAGAATTGGAGGTAGATTTAATCTCTCTTTTATTGTATACATAATCTGATGGAGATTTACCCCAATATTCAATAAGAGCGAGTAATGTATACTCAGCCATAGATATTTCCCCTTTCTTTGTATCCAACAAATATTCAGAAATAACTCTTCCGGTATTTAATAAAGCTTCTTTTTGTGTTTCAGAAAAGTTGTTATTATGGCCATCAATAAAGATGCCTTCGTTTTCATAGTTAACCGAAGCTTCGATTGTATTTTTGTCGATAGCTAAGACAACCATAAATTGTAATTCGGACACTGCTTTTACTGAATAGTCTATGTTACTATTATTGGTGTAAAGTTTACCTGAAAAATGATTTTCATTCTCGGTTTCGAGCCCGATTTCTTCTGCTTGCGGAGAGATGTTTTCTTGAGTACATTGCACAAATAATAGTGCACATAGCAAAATTGTTATAGAGCTAACATAATTTTTCATAATTATTGAGTTTGTGTTTTAGTTAATCCTAAGATATGAAAAACTATTCAAAATAATTATTTGATAATGTTTTGATACTAATATTAAGAATTTGTTATAAATTAACTTTTAAAATTATCATTAAACTAACTTTTAATAAAATCTTTGTATTCTAAAAAGAAAGTTTCAAGTTTATCCATTTGATTGTTTAGGAATACCATAGTTTCTTTCCACTTTTTCTTATTGTGAATACTTACATTAGCTAATTCAATATATACTCTAGAAATAATTTTACCATTTTCTAATTCATATAATTCATCAAAAATTATATCGTTAATATACTCTTCTCTAATTATATTTTTTAAACTTAAAAGTTTATCAAAATAGTAAGCTTTTATTATTTCATCATGTGTTTCAATATCAATAGATACTTGAGCAAATTTTGTAGTAAAGGTAAACTTAAGGGTTACATCTTTGATTTTTGTATTATATAGTAACCACTTTCTGGGATATTTAGTACCAAAAGTGGTCCAAAATTCTTGTCTTATTTTTTTTGATTCTTCTTTACTAAACATTTTAAATAAAATATGCACTAGCTGTAGCGGCTAGAATAACCATAAGTTTGGTGATATTAAATTTATGCCCTTCATTACTTTCAAAAAGTATTGTTGTAGAAACGTGCAAAAATATACCGATAACAAGCGCTGTGATTTCTTTATAAAAGTTTTGAAGAGTCTCAAAATGTTCAGAAAGAAATGTTCCTAAAGGTGTCATTAGTGCAAAAAGAAGAAGGATCAGTAGGATAATAGGCTTTTTTATTTCGGTATTGATTAAAAAGGTAGTCAATATCATTGCTATAGGAATTTTATGAATGATAATTCCTATAAGAATACCTTCTGTATGATGAATAGGGAATCCTTCTAAAACCGCGTGAATTCCTAAGCTTATAAAAAGTAGTTTGGGAATTTGTGTAGTTTCCTTATGTAGATGTATATGGCCGTGTTCAGCTCCCTTAGAAAAATATTCTAATACTTTCTGAAGTAAAATACCAATCATAATCCAAACTCCAGTTTGTTTGGCATATTGATGATCTTCAAATACTTCTGGTAACAAGTTGAATATGGTTATTGCTAAAAGAAAAGCTCCACTAAAAGCTAAAAGTAATTTTAACTTTTTCTGATTATTAGGCCTAAATATATATACTATTAAGGAACCAATAAAAATGGCTGATATGGATAATATATAATTATACACTATTTAAATATAAGAATAAGTCGAGGAGAAGTGGTTTTATGAAATTTTTCAAGTTGGTAATTACCAAAGATATCCAATAGATCAACTTTAGCTTCTTCAAAATAGTTTTGAAAATCATTTAAAGTTAATGCTTTTACCCTTTCTGTAAAGAAAAACTCTTCATTAGTATCAGTGAACTTTATTTCTTTAAATATATATCCTGCTTTTACATACCGTTTTATATGAAAAACAATACCTGAAACCTCTTTAGTTTCTTCCGCGATAAGGTTGTCAATAACATAATCTACATTCATAAAGTCTATAACTCCAAACCCTTTTTCGTTTAGATCAGATTTTATGGCTTTTATAGTATTAAGATTACATTCTTCTTTTTCAAAATATCCAAAACTTGTAAAAAGATTAAAAATAGCTGAAAACTTTTTATTAAAAGGTTTAGACATATCATGTACTCTAAATCTTAATGTTTCGTTTTCGAATTGACTAGCGTACTCAATACTATTTTTCGAAAGATCTACTCCGGTAACATCAAACCCTAGTTGGTTTAAATAAATACTGTGTCTTCCTTTTCCACAGGCGAGATCCAGAATCTTTTCATCTGGTTCTAAACTAAGATAACCACTTAGGTTATCCATGAATTGTTGTGCCTCTGTATGACCTCTGTCTTTATATAGTATATGATAATATGGTGTATCAAACCAAGATGCATACCACATTGTAGAATCTTTTAGCATAGGGCGCAAAATTAATGTATTTTTGCGGTTTAATAATAGCGAATTAGAATATAGTGAGTAATTCATTTAAAATGGTAGCCAAAACCTTTTTCGGTTTTGAAGAAGTATTAGCAAAAGAACTACGGAACTTAGGGGGCCAAAAGGTAGAAATAGGTAATCGTATGGTTAGTTTTTATGGCGATACTGGTTTTATGTATAAAGCAAATCTTTGTTTAAGAACTGCTTTGAAAATATTAAAACCTGTTGCTGCTAAAAAAATAAGAAATGAAAAAGATCTATATTCTTTTATACAATCCATTCGTTGGGATGAATATCTTGATACTAATGATTCTTTTGCTATTTATGCGACTGTTAATTCTACAATATTTAGACATTCGCAATTTGTTTCTTTAAAATCTAAAGACGCTATTGTAGATAAGTTTAGAAAAGAAACTGGGAAACGACCTAGTGTTGATACAGACTATCCAGATCTTACAATTAATATTCATATACAACAAGATTTGTGTACGGTTTCATTAGATAGTTCAGGAGGTTCTTTGCACCATAGAGGTTATCGAACTGCTACTAATATTGCACCGATAAATGAAGTTTTAGCTGCTGGGTTATTATTGTTATCCGGATGGGATGGGCAGTGTGATTTTTTAGATCCAATGTGTGGAAGCGGAACATTGGCTATAGAGGCAGCAATGATAGCGTGTAATATTCCAGCTAATTTGAATCGAAAAGAATTTGCTTTTGAAAAATGGTTAGATTGGGATATGGATTTATTTGAAAAGATAGAGGCGGCTTCTTTAAATAAGACCAGAGATTTTAGTCACTCTATTATAGGGTTTGATAAAGCTCCTTCAGCTGTTAGGAAAGCAAAGAAAAATGTAGAAAATGCCAATCTTACTGATTTCGTTAAAATTGAAGATGCTAATTTTTTTGAAAGCTTTAAAGATGGAGATAATAAACTACATATGGTTTTTAATCCTCCTTATGGTGAACGTTTAGAATTGGATGAAGAGAAGTTTTATGCCCAAATTGGAGATACGCTTAAACAAAGTTATCCAAATACTAATGCCTGGTTTATTACTTCAAACATTGAGGCGTTAAAATTTGTAGGGTTAAGACCTTCTAGAAAAATAAAGGTGTTTAATGGTAAATTAGAATCTCGTTTGGTTAAATATGAGATGTATGCGGGTAGTAAGAAAGCTAAATTTCAGAATAAACCTTAATATTTTTAGAAGTTAAATGTTATCTTTTTCTTTTAATAAAAGGAATCAAGTAGCTTATCGTGTAGGTGTAACCTACACCAAATTCACTAAAATCATTAGTCCTTCCGTATCCCGGAATAAATAAATTCTCAAAACCTGCAGGATCTTCTTCGTTTACCAACCTTCTTAAAGAGACACTCGCTCCTAAATAAAGATTGTTTAGTACTTCTACTTTAAGCCCTAAAACAAATTCTACCCAACCTGCAGTTAGGTCCTTGGATTCTCGTCTTTCATTTCTGAAATTTTCAGGATTATTATCTAGATCGAAGAAATCCGTCCCGGTAAATATGTTGTAATTATTTAAAGTTTGGTCGAATGTTGTAAATCCGTATCGGAGTCCAGCATAGATGTTGTTCTGCATTCCATACCAATTTTTATAGGTATTGTAGTCAATTCCAAGTCTGATATAGCTTCCAGATCCTTCTACTTCTATATTGGTTTCATCCCTTAATAAAGATTCATTACCAATTTCCGCAGCCAAATAATAGTTTTTATAAACTCTATAATCTGCATTTATTTCAAACCCAGAATAATCGTCATTGACAGCGGTTCTAATTAACCTACCAATATCCACTCCAACCCTTAATCCATATTTTTCTGATGGGGGCAACGTGTCTCTTGCAGAAATATTAGTTTCTTCTTGACCTAAAATAGTACCTGAAATCAGGAGACTAATGAAAAATAAGTACGTGTGCAGCTGTTTCATCTGTTACATTATCTTCTTCTATGATTATACTTTTGATCCAATTTTCATCACCATCTTCCACAGCAACACTAGCAGTAAGTCCATTATAGTTAACTTTAAAACCGCAAGCACTACTAACATATTCTTCTACAGGTGTATATTGAAAACTAACTACATCTGTATTAGGAGTATCAGAGTCAGAATCAATGATAAACTCAAAATCTGTTAATAAACCTCTTGTTCTTAGAGGAATCATTATGGAATCTTGATTCGTTTCGTAATCAATAATGTTAAGAAACCCAGGAGATCCTATTTGTAATTCATTTGGTTGTTTGATATCAGATACTGTACCATCTTCAATAAATTTAATAATAAGTAGAGGAGTAGTCAATGTATCTTCGGCACAGATATCATCTCGTTCACAACTGGAACTAAGATATATACCAACAATTCCGAGAATAATAGGAATAAAAGCTTTATGTAACTTCATTTATGATCTTTTTTCTAATAAAACTACGTTTTCCACGTGATGTGTTTGTGGAAACATATCTACAGGTTGCACTTTTGTAACCTTATATGTACTATCTAATAACGACAAATCCCTAGCTTGTGTTGCACTGTTACAACTAACATACACAATCTTATTGGGAGAAATATTAAGCAACTGTCCTACCACATCCTTATGCATTCCATCTCTTGGTGGATCAGTAATTACAACTTCTGGTTGTCCATGAGTAGCTATAAAATCCGAAGTAAATACTTTTTTCATATCTCCTACGTAAAATTCTACGTTATCGATATTGTTATGCTTAGCATTTTCTTTTGCATCAGCAATAGCTTCTGGCACAGCTTCTACACCAATTACTTTTTTTGCCTTTTTTGCTACAAATTGTGCAATAGTACCTGTTCCGGTATATAAATCATATACTAATTCATTTCCTGTTAAACCAGCAAAATCCCGTGTTACTTTATATAATTCATAGGCTTGTTTGGAGTTGGTTTGATAGAAAGATTTTGCATTAATTTTAAAACGTAAACCTTCCATTTCTTCTTCGATATGATCTTTTCCGTGATAACAAATTACTTTCTGGTCATAAATTGTATCATTTCCTTTAGAGTTAATTACATATTGTAATGATGTAATTTCTGGAAATTCAGAAACTATGTAATCTAATAACAAGGTTCGTTTTTCTGCATCTTCATGAAAAAACTGAACTAACACCATAATTTCTCCGGTAGATACAATTCTCATCATAAGAGTGCGAAGGAAACCACTTTGCTTTCTTGCATTATAAAATGATAATTCATTTTCTGTAGCAAATGTTTTTATTTTATTTCGAATAGCATTACTAGGATCCTCTTGTAAATGACATTTGTCTATATCCAAAATTTTATCCCACATTCCAGGGATGTGAAACCCTAATGCATTTCTATTTTTAATTTCTGTATCGCTTTGGATTTCATCTAATGTTAACCAACGACTATCACTAAAAGAAAACTCCATTTTATTTCTATAAAGGAATTGATCTTCAGAACCTAGTATTGGAGTCACTTCTGGTAATTCAATTTTTCCTAATCTAGTTAGGTTGTTTATAACTTCCTGCTCTTTATAGTTTAGTTGATGCTCGTACCCCATAAATTGCCATTTGCAACCGCCACAAGTACCAAAATGTGAACAAAGAGGTTGAACACGTTTGTCAGACTTTTTATGAAAAGTAGTTGCTGTTCCTTCATAAAAAGCTTTTCGCTTTTTAGTGGTTTGTATATCCACCACATCTCCAGGTACTGCGTTATTTAGAAATATGATTTTTCCATCAGGAGCTTTAGCAATACTTTTTCCTTTTGCACCAGCATCAATCACTTCTATATTTTCAAAAACTTGCCTTTTGTTCTTTCTTGCCATAGCGCAAAAATAAGAATAGAAACTATATACTTATTAAATATTCAATATATCTTATGAAAAGAATAAAAAAAATGAACCAAATTAATATCACTACGTCTATATAATAAAGGTCACTATGATAAATGCCAATAAAACATTCGATTCTTTGTTGGTTTTACAATACCAATCTGGAAATAAGAAAGCAGCAGGGATTCTTGTTAAAAGATGGCATGGTAGATTATGTGCGCAAGCAAATTGGTATGTTAGAAATAAAGAAATCTCTAAAGATATAGTGCAGGATAGTTGGGATATAATTTTAATGAAAGTTTATCATTTAAAAGATACGAATAGTTTTGGGAGTTGGGCATTATCAATTGTTACTCGAAGGTCAATTGACTGGCTAAGAAAAAACAAAAAAGAACAGGATGTTTTAAATTCTATTATTAGAAACTCAGACCCTGTTGTTATGCCTGAAGAAGTAGAAAATGAAGAATCTAATAAGAAAATGCTGTTAAGAAGAGCTATTGAAACATTGCCAGTTGATCAGCAAATGGTATTACGTCTTTTTTATGTAGAAGAATATAGAGTTAAGGAAATAGCTAAAATTTTGGTCATTTCCGAAGGAACAGTAAAATCACGTTTGTTTACAGCAAGAGAAAAATTGAAGTTAATTTTAAAAACATAAATAATGGATAATCATATGGAAGATATTGATCGATTAATTAAAGAAACTCTAACACAAGAAGAAGCAAAGTTTTATGATGAATTAGATGAACAAAATATGATCGAAATGATTGGAGGTCTTTACAAGACTAAAAATAAGTGGATCATAATTTTGATGAATTTTGTAAATGTAATTGCCTTTGGATTATTTGTGTATTGTTTAGTGAAATTTTTAAATACAGATAATACGAATGAATTGATCAAGTGGGGTAGCGGGGGATTTTTGGCTATTATGACTGCATCAATGTTAAAATTATTTTCTTGGTTACAGATTGATAAAAACGCATTATTGAGAGAAATTAAAAGATTAGAATTACAAATTTCTTCGATAGCAAATAAAGTATAATAATAGCATGTTCAAAGATCTTGTTAATTATTAATTATGCAATTAATAGTAATATTATTTTGAATAATTAAAAATAGAATCTATTCCAAGCCTTAAAATTAAATAATAAATAAAGATTTAGTAATTTGCGACTCTCTTAGGGATGATTTCTCTCCCACGCTGAATTTTCGAGTCTTTTCGAAAGGATAAAGGTATAGAAGGAATGGTTATTTTATCAATTTAAATTATTAAAAATGGCTGTTTTAGAAAAATTAACTTCTCAACAAGCAATCGATTTAGAAAACAAGTATGGAGCTCATAACTACCACCCTTTACCAGTAGTTTTAAATAAAGGAGAAGGAGTATATGTTTGGGACGTAGAAGGAAAGAAGTATTATGATTTCCTAAGTGCATATTCGGCGGTAAATCAAGGGCATTGTCACCCTAAGATAGTAGGAGCTATGATGGAACAAGCTCAGACATTGACATTAACTTCTCGTGCATTTTATAATGATAAGCTAGGAGAGTATGAGAAATTTGCTTCTGAATTTTTTGGTTTCGATAAGTTGTTACCTATGAATACAGGTGCAGAAGCTGTGGAGACCGCTTTGAAAATTTGTAGAAAATGGGCATATGAGAAGAAAGGTATTTCAGAAAATGAAGCTCAAATAATTGTTTGCGAAAACAATTTTCACGGTAGAACTACAACGATTATTTCATTTTCTAATGATCCAGTAGCACGTAAAAACTTTGGACCTTATACATCTGGTTTCATCAAAATTGAGTATGATAACTTAAAAGCATTAGAACAAGCGTTAGAAAATAATACGAATGTTGCAGGTTTCTTAGTAGAACCAATACAAGGAGAAGCTGGAGTTTATGTACCTTCTGAAGACTATTTGTCAAAGGCTAAAGCTTTGTGCGAAAAACACAATGTACTTTTTATTGCAGACGAAGTACAGACAGGTATAGCCAGAACAGGTAGGTTGTTAGCTACTTGCGGTAATTGTTCTTGTAGTGATAAAAACTGTTCAAGTACACCAAATGTTAAACCTGATGTCTTAATACTTGGTAAAGCACTTAGTGGTGGAGCATATCCAGTTTCTGGTGTTTTAGCTGATGATCATATTATGGAAGTAATCAAACCAGGTAATCACGGAAGTACTTTTGGAGGAAATCCTGTTGCTGCTGCGGTTGCTGTTGCGGCTTTAGAAGTAGTAAGAGATGAAAAGCTTGCAGAAAATGCTTTTGAACTTGGTGAATTATTCAGATCAGAAATGAATGAGTATATCAAAACATCGAGTATAGTAAATCTTGTTCGTGGTAAAGGATTATTAAATGCCATTGTTATTAATGATGATGAAGAGAGTGAAACAGCATGGAATATTTGTGTAGCTTTAAAAGAAAATGGGTTATTAGCAAAACCAACTCATGGTAATATCATAAGATTTGCTCCACCATTAGTGATGACAAAAGAACAATTGCTAGAATGTGTGGCAATTATAACAAAAACGTTAAAAGAGTTTGAGTAAAACTTTTTTGATCGAATTAAAATAGTAAAAAGAGTAGGAACAAGTTTTCTGCTCTTTTTTTATGGAGCTAGATGACAGAAAGGAGCACTACTGATGTTACGCAATATCCAGTAGGTAATAATTGTAATAAGGATGATATATGTGAAGTATTTGTTGTAAGTCCAATCTTTGAGTTTTTTATTTAAAAATCTTTTAGCAGTATAATTATATAGTTTTATAAATAAAACGATTGCTAATATTACAAATAATAGATTATGTTGTAAAGCTTGTAAGATTCTACCATTTAATAAATCATGAATAGCTCTTTGACTTCCACAGCCAGGACAGTGATACCCTGTTAAAAAATGGAAAGGACAACTAGGAAAAAAACCTTCACCAGTACTGGAGCCAGGATCATTTAAGTAGTAATATCTTATAAAAAAAAATATAGGTACTAACGCTAGTAAGTACCCATATTTTAAATATTTGTTTTCTGTTTTTTTAGAAATTTCCATTAGCACCTAGAACACTAAATAATGCTACTCCGTATATTAAAAACATTACAACCCAAAGTAAAACACCACCTATAATTCCTATAAGTCCCCATAATTTGGCATTTTTTGATGCAGCAACGGCTCCTTCGTAATCTCCTGCATCATATTTTGAATTTACTTGAGTTGAATAAATAATACTTACAATACCTGTAATTAGACAACATAAAATTGTAGAAATAATTGCTAAGGCTAGATGATTGTTAGGTCTCGGTTGATTAGCTTCCATAAAAATAAACTTAATTTAGTAATTAATTAGTATTAAATAATAGTGTAAAAGGGGTATTAAATAAATTTACGAGGTACAATATACACAATTTGAGTATTCTGGAAATTAATGTTTAGAAAAAAACTAATATTTGATACTTTTGTGCCATGAATATATTGAAAGTAAAAAAGATTATAAGTTTTCTTTTAATTTTAATAGGAGCTTTTCTACTAATAAGTGAAATAGCTTCTACTAAAAAGGATTATTACCTGCAGGCAGGTGGTATTATTTGTTTAATGAGTGGTGTGTTTTTAATTAATACAAAAGTTACATCGAGGTTTCCGGAAAATGCTATAGATAATCCAGAAAAAAAGGATAAAGAGTAGATGAGTATGATAAAAGTTGGAGATGTAGTTTCTGTATTGGATGAGCCAATATCTGGTAAAGTTATTTCAGTTATTGGGAATGAGGTTACTATCGAATCTAATGATGGATTTGATATGATGTTTTCGGCAAATGAGTTGGTTAAAGAAGAATCCGATAATTTGATCGTTCCATCTTATGAAGAAGTACAAAAGAATCTTCAGCAAAAAGAAATTTTTAAAAAGAAATCTAAAAAAAAGATCTTAAAACCTAAAGAAAGAAGTGTTCCTGCTATGGAAGTAGATCTTCATATTCATAAACTAGTAAAATCTACAAAAGGATTGTCTAACCATGATATGGTTACCCTACAGTTGGATACAGCAAAAAGACAATTAGATTTTGCTATTAACAAACGTATTCCTAGTGTGGTGTTTATTCATGGAGTAGGGCAAGGAGTGCTAAAAGAAGAACTACAATATTTATTTGGTAGATACGATAATATACGTATTTCTGATGCAGATTATAAGAAATACGGATTAGGTGCAATGGAAATATATATTATTCAAAATCCAAGAAATTAACCCTAGTTAGTTATTGTGATATTGTCTAAACCGAGTACTAAAGATTGTTTTCTAATAGCAATTCCGTTTCCTTCTAAAGTAATATCTTTTAGTGTTACTGTTCTAGAATATGTGGTTTCCGTTGCAGAAGTAGTAAGTTCTTCATAGCTAATTTCTGCAGTTCCATTAGAACTTATTAACTCTTGTGTTACAGTAATGCCACTAACAGGAATACTACTACAGAAATATTCATCTCCGTCAATAGAAGTGTCAAATTCTCTATATATAAACTGATTATTAGTAGTGTTTAGAGTGATTACTGTAGCTTCATCTAATGATATCTCCGAAACGGTTGTAGGATTAAGTTCAAAACTAGTGTCTGTAAAGTTTAGAGATAAGGATCTATTTATATCTTGATCAACTACAAAAAACACAAAAGTATTATCATTTTCATTAGAACAATTTTCTAGATCACCGGTTAAATCATCAACAGAAACTTCTATAAGATCACCTTCGCTGCAACCGATCAACAACAGTAAAAAAAATAAAAAACACAGTCTTTTTATCATCATTCTAGTCTTCATTTTTAGGAGTGGTTATTGAGATGGTTTCATCTCTAAAACCAAAAGAGAATTCATCATTAGTAAATTGATCATTAACTTCGTTTAGAATAAGATTATCTATTGATAATGTAGTTCTAAAAATAGTAATAACCGTATTGTCAAGAATAGAGGGATTATCTGTATTCGCATTTGACTCATCGTTATTAGGATTATTAGCGTCAAGATAATTCGGGATTCCATCGCCGTCATCATCGTCATCCAAAAGATTTTCATTTCCATTGGTATCTTCATCTCTTGTAGGGATTCCGTCATTATCATCGTCAGGATCTAAATAATTCGGTGTTCCATCTCTGTCTGTATCATCATCTCTAGGATTTCCATTACCATCGACATCTTCGTCTAGTGTATCAATATTGTCATTATCATCATCTGCATCAAGATAGTTTGGTGTTCCGTCCATATCCGTGTCCAGAAAACTTTCATCATTAGGATCACTATTAATTAACTCTACACTGGTTAACACGTTATCATTATCATCATCCTGATCTTTAAAATTTGGGATTTGATCATCATCAGTGTTATATCCATCTTCAATCCCTAAATCATCAGCTGTTTGATCTGTATTTCCAATAGCACTATCATCCATAGCATCATCAAGGTAATTGGGAACACCATCGCCATCAGGATCAGCTTCTGGATCAATTCCGTTAGGAGATTCCTCAGTAGATTCTAATCCATCATTATCATCTTCACTGACAATCTGATTTATGATAGTGGCTTGACCACTTACGCTTAAAAGTTCTTCGGTTACTATAATGTTACTATCAGGGATGTTACTACAATAATAGTCTGAGGTAATCGTATTATTAAATTTTCTGTAAATTAAACCATTATCGGTGTCTTCTAAATCGATAATAATAGGGTTTTCAGTTTCAGTAGTTTCAGAATATGTAGCATCAATAAAATTATAGGATATAGATTCATTGATAGAAGTATTGATCTTAAAGAAAACAAACTCATTGGTTGTAGCTCCTTCACAAAGTTGAAGATCAACATCATCAAACTCAAAACTTGTTACGATAATATCACCATCATCACAAGAAGCTAATACTAAAAAGGTAAAAATATATAAAAGCTTTTTCACTGTTTGCATTTTGAAAATTAATAACAAAGTAACGTTTCGTTATAGAAACAATAACGTATTAAAAGTTTTTCTTTTTTATAAAGACGAATGAAATTTATAAATGTTCATTCTAATATTATTTTTGTACGTTTCGACAAAAATAATGGAATTGAAAGATTATAACGCTCGGTGTGGAAAATAATTTTATTTGAATTAGATTTGCGGTGTTATAATAAGGATATAATAAAATGAGTACTCTGTTACTGTGATTATTGTATTTTTTCGCCAATCATCAACTAAATTTTTATATTTAATGCAAAAGGTTTATTTCGATAGTGCAGCAACTACACAGTTGCGTTCAGAAGTAATTGATAAAATGACTACTGTATTAAGAGAAGATTATGGTAACCCTTCTTCTACTCACGGATTTGGTAGGTCTGCAAAAAATCATATTGAGCAGGCTCGTAAGAATATAGCTAAATATTTAGGAGTGAAAGCTTCTGAAATTATATTTACTTCTGGAGGAACAGAAGCGGATAATCTTGCTTTGAACAGTGCGGTAAGAGATTTAAATGTAAAACATATTATTACTTCTAAGATTGAACATCATGCAGTTTTGCATACTGTTCAAGAGATACAAGCACATGCTGAGATTGCAGTTAGTTACGTAGATATTACGTCTGATGGATCAATAGATTATAAACACTTGGAGAGCTTATTGTCTAATGCTTCTGAAAAAACATTAGTTAGTTTGATGCATGTGAACAATGAGGTTGGAACAATTTTAGATATTAATAGAGTAGGTGGTTTATGTAAGGAACACGAAGCGCTTTTTCATAGTGATATGGTACAATCTATTGGGCATTTAGATGTAAATCTAGGTGATCTTCAGGTAGATTTTACTGCAGTAAGCGCGCATAAATTTCATGGTCCTAAAGGAGTTGGTTTTGCATATATTAAAAAGAATTCAGGGCTTAAACCATTGATTTATGGAGGAGAGCAGGAGCGTGGCTATCGCGGTGGAACAGAAGGAGTGCATAACATAGCAGGAATGGATGAGGCTTTGAGATTAGCGTATGCACATATGGATGAAGAGAAAGCATATATTTCTGATCTAAAACAATACTTTGTAGATCAATTAAAGGATCAGATAAAAGGAGTTAAGTTTAATGCTAATTGTTGTGATTTAGCTCATAGTACTTATACCCTCATTAATGTTTGTTTACCTATATCACAAGAAAAAGCCGGTATTTTGTTGTTTCAGTTAGATATTAAAGGAATAGCTTGTTCTAAAGGTAGTGCTTGCCAGAGTGGTAGTGGAAAAGGATCACATGTACTTGCCGAAATACTTTCTGAAGAGGATATGCAGAAACCTTCCGTTAGATTCTCTTTTTCCAGATATAATACAAAAGAAGAAGTGGATTATGTTATTAGTGTACTGAAAGAGTTTCTGGAAAGTTAAAATCTCATCCCTAATCTTATATTGAAAACCCTTTGGGTTAAAAAGTTAGGAATAGCAAATTGACGCTGAGAAGCTGCATCTCTTACAAAAGTATTGGTAATAGAGTTAAGGTTGTCAAAAAGATTGAAAATTTCGAATCCGACATTCAATTCTCTAAATTTATTAAAGAAACTCCCTTCTTTACGTCTTATTTTTTGATCCACAACTATATATGAGATTCCTAAATCAGCCCTTCTGTAATCTCGCAATCTAGTCTGAAATTCATATGGATCTGCATTAGCAGGGGATCCTCCGGGTACACCAGTTTGGTATACCAAATTAAGATACATTTTTAAGTTAGGAATTGTGGGGACATAATCCTGAAATAAAGCTCCTATTTTTACTCTCTGATCAGTTGGTCGATCAATATATCCTCTATCGTCAAGATTTTCTTCGGTCTTTAGAAGACCTAAACTAAACCAACTTTCAGTTCCAGGAACAAATTCTCCATTTAACCTAAGATCAAATCCTGCAGCATATGCCTCTGCGTTATTATTAGCACGATATCTAATTCTAACATTTTCGATAGTATATGAATTTACATCAGTAAGTTTTTTATAGTATAATTCTGTAGTAAGCTTAAAAGGACGATCCCACATATTAAAACTGTAATCATTTCCAGCAACAATATGTATAGATTGTTGCGCTTTTACATCAGGTTGTACAGTGCCTTGTAGATCTCTTAATTCTCTATAAAAAGGTGGTTGATGATACCAACCTCCAGAAAGACGAAATATCATGTCTGATTTCCAGTCTGGTTTAATGGCAACTTGTGCTCTTGGGCTAAATACTGTTTGAGAAGAACTACTTATACCATCCCCAGAGACATTCCAATTATGTGCTCTTACACCAACATTTGCCCAGATTTCATGCTCTTTTATGTTTGTTCTTAAGCTATATTGAGCAAATCCAGAAAATCTATCGATATTTACCATATTAGTTGCTCTTACACTCGTAAAAGGGACTATAGGGCTAGCATTAGGATTGTAGGGTTGATCATTTACAAAAGTCCCAGGAGGACGAATTGAAAAACCTGCCGAATCAATAACTTCATATTCCTGAATTCGATCTCTGATATCTTCAGAAGTGTATTTTATTCCCCAATCAAACTGATGTTCATCGGCAGTATAGGTTCCTTTATGTTCTAGGTTGAAAATTAAAGCATCAAGGTCATTTCTTGCGTGTGTTAATTGTGAGCCAACACCTTCGCTAAATTCTACTTCGCCTAGGTCCTCTCCACCAATATCAGTGTTGACAGAACCTAAGAAATATGCTGCAAAAATATCAAAGTGTTCTTGCTCTTGAGTGTGATAAGCGGAACCAATTAATTTTAAAGTTAAATTGTCATTTGCCCTATATGTTCCTTTTAAAGCACCAAAATATGTTTCATAACGATCTTCTTCTTGCCCGTCATAAAAAACCGTTAAGGCAATAGGGTCTGTGATAGGTCCAAAATTAGTTTGACGTGTTAGTGGTTCGTAATCATATCTGTTTATTGCAATATTACCTAAAAAACCAAGCTCAAACTTTTTAGAAAAATTATATGAAAGATATGTCTGAACATCTGCAAATCTTGGTCTAAAATTGGTTTCTGTTTGTCTAGCATCTACGAGTAGACTATTGTCACGATATCTTACTCCAACGACACCTGCGAATTTTTTATCTTTTGTGATTCCTCCCGCAGATATGCTACCGCCCAATAAGCTTAGATCTGCTGATAAGTCAAACCGTGTTGGTCTGCGATAGGTAATATCTAATACAGAAGAAAGTTTATCTCCATATTTTGCTTGAAAACCTCCTGCAGAGAAATCTACATTTCTAACCAAATCAGTATTTACAAAACTTAAACCTTCTTGTTGACCTGATCGAATTAAAAAAGGTCTGTATACTTCTATTTCATTAACATATACAAGGTTTTCGTCAAAATTTCCTCCTCTAACCGCATATTGCGTACTTAATTCATTATTAGAGCTTACTCCTGGTAATGTCTTTAATAAACCTTCGACACCAGCATTAGCAGAAGGGGTGATGCGTATGGTCTCTGGATCTAAAGTAGTAATACCTTCTACTATTTTTCGTTCTCGACCGGAAATAATCACCTCACTAATTTGTTCAATATCTGTTTTTAATATTGGATTTAACTCGTAAGTCTGATTTTCTTTTAGGTTTATAGTAAACGTAATGTCCTTTAGCCCTACGTGACTTATTTTAATGGTTATATCTTGATTAGAGGGTATGTTTAAGATGTATACACCGTTTTTGTCTGTTCTAGTTCCAGAATTTTCAAAAGATACATTGGCACCAGATATTGGTTGGTTGGATTCGTCCAAAACCACACCCTTAACAATTGCGTCTTGTGCTAATATATATTGATTAAAAGAGACTAGAAAAAAAACAAAAATAAAGAGGAGATTTTTCAAAGAGTATATCTGTTTATGGTTTTCTAAAGAATATTGTTTCAAATGTAGTATTATTTCCTACTTTATCTAACACAATAAGTTTAAATTTATTTTCTGTTTCTGAAATTATTTTATCTTCAAAATTATAAATAAGCATTCCTGTTTTGTAATCGTATTCCATTAAAATGAACTTTCCGTTAATGGTAGCTCTGTAACTTTTGATACCAGAATCGGTGTCATCAATTTTAATTTTTAAAAAATTAGCTTTGGACATCCATTTTTTATTAGCCACATTTATAGGAACAATTGTTGGTTTTTCTAGATCCGAAAATAAAGAGTAGCTACCTAAAGTTCTTGTTCTGGTAGAAAAACGATTATTTTTTTTGTTTGTTTTTACGTGATAATGCTTGTTATTGTATCCTAATCTTCCAATATATAATTTCTTCTTATCGGCGGAGCTATAATTAGTGACATCAAAAACAATGGTCATATTTTTATGTAAAGGAATTTCATCTTCATGAATTTTTATAGTATCACCATTAGTCTCAATGTCTAAATACGCTTTTTCGTACAAACTACCCTTTGGAATATATAAGTCAAAAATCCCAGAGTTATACGTGAAATTTTCTGTTGGTTTCACTAGATGAGGAGTTTTTATTATTTCTTCTTTAGTGATATCATCAATCTGTTCCCCTTTTACTGGAATGCTAATTTCTGTTGTATTGTTTTTGAAATCTTTCACAAAGACCTTTAAGGTATATGATAAGCTATCTTCTATAGTGAAAATGCCTTTGCTTGTTACATTTTTATAGATGGAAAGCGGATTGTTTTTTTCGATAAATAGTTTGGTTATTCTGCTTCGATTCTTTTTGTAATGCTTATAATCAATTAAGCGATTGATATAGCGAGTTTCAGAAAAAGAAAATCGTTTCATTTCCATTGAAAAGTTTTCTTGCCCATTTAATTCTGTTGTTATCTTATAAACTCCATTTTTATTGGCAGCTAGATTTTGTTGATCTATTGTAGAGACACCAATCCCTATTTTTCCTAAAGCTTTTATTCCTTCGGCTTTAAAATCACCATTATCCATAGGAATTAACCTCAATTTAGTTGGTTGTTGGTTTCCATTGGTGTGCGAAGTGTCGTCTAAACTGTAAACCCATACACCATTGATTGTTGGTTTTTTGGTATCTTTTATATCAATACCAAAGGACATCGGGTTCATAGGTCTTGCTTTAGCATCTCTTATTTCAAAATGCAAATGTGGTCCACCACTACCACCAGTATTTCCACTAAATGCCAGCACATCACCTTTTTTTACAGATAGTGTACCTGCTTTAGGGAAAAGTTCTATTTCATAGGATTCTTTAGCGTACTGTCTTTTTTTTATGTAAGCTTCTATCTCTGGGGAGAATTTTTGTAAGTGAGCATACACTGTAGTATATCCATTAGAATGTGCAATATAAATAGCTTTTCCGTATCCAAAATGAGAAATCTTTATTCTTGTTACATTTCCGGTTGCTGCAGCATATACTTTTAATCCCTCTTGTCCTTCTGTTTTTAAATCTAAGCCAGAGTGAAAGTGATTAGATCTTAATTCTCCATAAGTACCCGAAACAGCAAGCGGGATGTCTAGAGGGTTGATAAAATAATCAGTTGGAATGTCTTTTTGGCAGTATCCAATCGTAAAATTGAAGATTAAAAATAATGTAATAACTCGCATAGAAGGTAAATGTAAATATTTAGACATTAAAATTAAAGTGATGTTTAATTAAAAACTAAAAGGCTATAAACGAATTACTTGATTGACTAGATATTGTCGCTATAAAATTAGTTTAAAAACTATTGGGTTTTTTCAATTGGTATGTTAACTTTGTGTAACGAAGTATTGCGTAAAATTAAAATGAGTGATTTAATTGAAATTGTTGATTCTCTTGAGAATAGGATAAGTAAGTTGCTTCATAAGTATGATTTACTTAAGCAGCAAAATACCGATCTGAAGGGAAAGATAAAGAATTTAGAAGAAAATTCTGAACTCCAGGTTGATCAATTAAAACAATGGGAAGAGAAATTCAGTGCACTCAAAAATGCAAATGCAATGCTAGGCAGTGATAAATACAAAAGGGAAACCAAGCTCAAAATAAATGCCTTAATAAGGGAGATAGATGTGTGTATAGCGCAATTATCAGAGTAATTAATACTATGGCAGATAAATTAAAAATCAAACTTTCGGTTGCGGATAGAGTATATCCACTAACGATAAATCCTGATCAAGAAGAGGGATTACGTAAGGCAGCTAAAAAGATTGAGGCCATGATTAAACAGTT
This sequence comes from Aquimarina sp. Aq107, assembly GCF_943733665.1. Classification (NCBI taxonomy): domain Bacteria; kingdom Pseudomonadati; phylum Bacteroidota; class Flavobacteriia; order Flavobacteriales; family Flavobacteriaceae; genus Aquimarina; species Aquimarina sp. Aq107. Next base: position 1,475,022 of record NZ_OX030782.1, read on the forward strand.
TGAGCAAAGTTATGCGGTGAGAGATAAGCAAGATGTATTGGCGATGTGCGCTTTACAATTTGCTGCACAAGTAGAACAAAAGGTTATAGATAAAGATAGTGATGAAATAAATGTTTTGGGCAGATTAGGTGCTCTAAATGATTTGTTACAAGATCATCTATCTTAGACGTTCATTAAAATAAATAAGGTTACTGCCTGCACTAGTTATTATTTTTTGATAAACTCAACAAGAATTATTTTAAAAAGGGTGAGTTTAAGTTGTAAAAGCAAGCCGTGCTGATTTTTCAGTTTCACGGATCCTTGATCAGCTTGTTAGCCCTAAACCTGTTTTTACAGAGTTTATACAAAACCCATGCTAGTGCAGGCTTTTTTTATATATAAACACTAACTAGGATTATGGATAATATTATATTTTTGATTATTGCGGCAGTTGCGGGATTAGTGATTGGCTTTGTCATCGCTAAGGTATTAGAGCGCAATAAAGCTTCAGAAATTATCAAAAGCGCTAAAAAAACTTCTCAAAGTATTATAAGAGAGGCAAAGAGTGAAGGAGAGACAATTAAGAAAGATAAAATACTTCAGGCTAAAGAAAAATTTATCGAATTAAAATCTGAGCACGAAAAAGTGATCCTGTCTCGAGATAAAAAGATGGCTGAGGCAGAAAAAAGAACAAGGGATAAAGAATCTCAGGTTTCTAATGAGTTATCTAAAGGTAAGAAGCTTAATGCCGAATTGGAGCAGAAGGTTAAAGATTATAATCATCGTAATGATTACCTTGAAAAGAAGCAAAGCGAATTAAAGAAACTTCATAAAAGTCAAGTGCAGCAATTAGAAGTAATATCAGGATTGTCTGCAGAAGAGGCTAAGGATCAACTTGTAGAGTCTTTAAAAGAGCAAGCGAAAACGGATTCAATGGCTCTGATTCAGGATACTATTGAAGAAGCTAAGCTTACTGCGCAACAAGAAGCTAAAAAAGTAATAATAAATACTATTCAACGAATTGGAACAGAAGAAGCTGTAGAAAATTGCGTTTCTGTGTTTAATATTGAGAGTGATGATGTAAAAGGTCGAATTATTGGACGAGAAGGAAGAAATATTAGAGCAATAGAAGCCGCTACAGGAGTAGAAATCATAGTGGATGATACTCCGGAAGCTATTATATTATCCTGTTTTGATTCTGTAAGACGAGAAGTAGCTCGTCTTTCTCTACATAAATTAGTAACTGATGGTAGAATACATCCGGCACGTATTGAAGAAATAGTAAAGAAGACTAGAAAACAAATTGATGAAGAGATTATAGAAGTTGGTAAAAGAACCGTTATTGATCTTGGTATTCATGGATTACATCCAGAGTTGATTAAAACGGTTGGTAGAATGAAATACCGTTCTTCTTATGGTCAAAATCTTTTACAACACTCTAGGGAAGTTGCAAAACTATGTGGAGTAATGGCTTCTGAATTAGGTCTAAATCCTAAATTAGCTAAAAGAGCCGGATTGTTACACGATATTGGTAAGGTTCCAGATACAGAAACAGAAGTTCCGCATGCTATTTTAGGAATGCAATGGGCAGAGAAGTATGGGGAGAAACCAGATGTGTGTAATGCAATAGGGGCACACCACGATGAAATAGAAATGAATGCGCTTATTTCTCCAATAGTTCAGGTTTGTGATGCAATTAGCGGAGCAAGGCCTGGAGCGCGTCGTCAAGTCTTAGACTCCTATATACAGAGGTTGAAAGATTTAGAAGATATAGCATTTGGATTTAATGGAGTTAAAAAAGCATATGCTATTCAGGCTGGTAGAGAGCTAAGAGTTATTGTTGAAAGTGAGAAAGTGAATGACGAAAGAGCGGCCAGTTTATCGTTTGAAATTTCTCAAAAAATACAAACAGATATGACATATCCTGGTCAGGTAAAAATTACTGTTATCAGAGAGACTAGAGCGGTTAATATTGCAAAATAGAAAAAATAGTTTTATATAAAAAAGAGCATCAATTATTTTAATTGGTGCTCTTTTTTTGTTGGTCTATTAGTAATAAATCTTCTTTTCTCTGTCCAAGAATTTCATCTTTCCAAGTTAATGCAGATTCTAAATCTTCAAATTGCTTAAAATCTTTTTTAAAAAAAGACTTTTCGTAACTAGCTAGAGTCTTTTGTTTTGGGTCATTGGATACAACTGCAAATCCCTTAAGATTGGTAACCTCAGCAGTTTTTATATAAATAATAGGGTCCACAGCGTACGAATGAACTCTATGAGTTATATAAACAAAAGGTGTTTTTTTAAAATGTTTCTCTGCGATTTTAATGAGAATTGAATTTTTTAGAGTGCATACTACTATTCCTTCATTCATAACTGCAATCATGTAGTTATGATAAATATCTAGTTTGCAAAAATCTAAATTATATGATCTAATCATTGGGGAGGTTTACATGTTGGATTTAATAAGAATAAAAGTATTTAATAAGATTTATTCCTTTTTTAATATTTCATTTTTCCACTCTAAAGCTTCGCTGATACTGGAGAAATACTTCAGTTTCTTTTCGAAAAATTTGCTTTCGAGTTCCGTTAATTTTTTTTGTCTATGATTTTTTGATACCACCGCAATACCAACAAGGGTATCTATCTTGGTAGTTTCATGGTAAACTGTGGGGTCAACCGCGTATGTATTAACTCTGTTAGAAATATATACAAACGGTTTATCCTTGAAGTATTTTGTTACAAATTCCAATAGTAGTTTGTTATGCTTAGGCATAACTAAAAACCCTTCTGAAATGGTGTTTTTTAAATAATCTTCCCGGATTTCCACCAAAGCGAAACCTAAATCATAGTGTTTTGACATTTTAGATAAAACGATACTATTATTTAAGTATGGTTAATTTTTCATTAAGTTACAATAAAAGTATTGTTTTTAAAAATTAAAATTCAATTGGTTAATATGTTTTAGGGGAAATTTCAGTAAAATAATTTTTCATATTTATCCAGTAATTCATTTTTCCATTGTAGCGCAGATTCTATATCATCAAAACGTCTAAGTTCTTTACTGAAGAAAGCTTTTTCTAGTTTTGTTTGTTTTATTTGAATGGGATTGTCTGATACAACTGCAAAACCAATTAAGTTTTCAATTTTAGCGGTTTCTAAGTATATAGTAGGATTTACTGAGTAAGAATTGATTCGATGTGTTAAGTATAAGAACGCCTTATTCTTATAATGTTTTTCTACCATTTCTAAAAGAACATCGTTATGCTCTGGGGATACTGTTACACCTTCGTTTATGGTAACCTTTATATAGTCTTCGAATATTTCTATAAGACCAAAATCCAATAAATAGGAAGTAATCATTTGGGGTATTTTTTAGGTAAAGCAAATATATATTTTCAGAAATTAAAAAATAAGTATTTTGTAATTTTATTTGGGATTTTTCCCGTGGTATTTTGTTTTTAATTCGTTCTTACTGTAAGCTTATTGGATCTCTTTCGGATCATTCTGTTTTTTATGTTTTTTTAATTGATTTTTGTAAGACAGAAGTTTATCAGCTATGTTGCAAATATTCACAAAAAAAAACTCTGGTATATAGAATATACCAGAGTTTTTATCAAAAATGTTTAATTGTAAGCTAAGATTCTGTTGACTCTTCAGCTTTCTTTATTTTTATAGTTAACTCATTGGAGTCATCATCAAGATCCATAAATATACTATCACCTTCTTGTAACTGAGCGCTAATAATTTCCTCAGCTAAAGCATCCTCAATATATTTTTGGATAGCTCTTTTTAGTGGTCTTGCTCCGTATTGTTTATCAAATCCTTTTTCGGTAATATAATCCTTGGCTTTTTCACTTAGAGATAGATCATATCCAAGGCCTTTAATTCTTCCGTAAAGTTTTTCTAATTCTATGTCGATAATTTTATGGATATCCTCACGTTCAAGTGCATTGAATACAATAACATCATCAACCCTATTTAGAAATTCTGGAGCAAAAGCTTTCTTTAAAGCGTTCTCAATAACTCCTTTGGCATAACTGTCTGATTGAGTCTTTTTTGCACTAGTTCCGAAACCAACACCTTGTCCAAAATCTTTTAGTTTACGAGCACCAATATTAGAAGTCATTATAATGATTGCATTTCTGAAATCAATTTTTCGACCAAGGCTATCTGTTAGATATCCGTCATCTAATACTTGAAGCATCATGTTAAATACGTCTGGATGTGCTTTTTCAATCTCATCTAATAGAATAACTGCGTACGGTTTTCTTCTTACTTTTTCGGTAAGTTGTCCACCTTCTTCATAACCCACATATCCTGGAGGTGCTCCTATTAATCTAGAGACTGCAAACTTTTCCATATATTCACTCATGTCAATACGGATTAGCGTGTCTTCGCTGTCAAAAAGTTCTCTTGCAAGTACCTTGGCTAATTGCGTTTTTCCAACACCAGTTTGCCCAAGGAATATAAAGGATCCAATAGGTTTGTTAGGGTCTTTAAGTCCCGCTCTATTACGTTGTATTGCTTTAACTACCTTAGAAACAGCTTCATCTTGACCGATAACTTTACCTTTTATAAGATTTGGTAGTTCAGCAAGCTTATTGCTTTCAGTTTGAGCGATTCTATTAACCGGAATTCCTGTCATCATAGAAACTACATCAGCAACATTTTCTTCATCTACGGTTTCTTTATGTAGCTTAGAATCTTTTTCCCATTGTTCTTGAGCTTGACTTAATTCTTTTTCAAGATTTTTTTCATCATCTCTGAGCTTAGCAGCTTCTTCGTATTTCTGCTTTTTGACTACGCTATTTTTTAATTCACGTACTTCTTCAAGCTTTTTCTCTAAATCCAAGATTTTCTTAGGAACATCAATATTTGTAATATGAACTCTAGATCCAGCTTCATCCAAAGCATCTATGGCTTTGTCCGGTAAAAACCGATCAGTCATATATCTATTGGTAAGCTTTACACATGCTTGAATTGCTTCATCAGTATAACTTACATTATGGTGTTCTTCATATTTTTCTTTGATGTTGTTTAGGATTTCTATAGTTTCTTCAATGTTAGTTGGTTCAACTATAACTTTTTGAAAACGTCTTTCTAATGCACCATCTTTTTCAATATATTGTCTGTACTCATCTAATGTAGTAGCACCAATACATTGAATTTCACCTCTAGCTAAGGCAGGTTTAAACATGTTGGATGCATCCAAACTACCGGTTGCTCCACCAGCTCCTACGATGGTATGAATTTCATCAATGAAAAGAATAATATCATCATTCTTCTCTAACTCATTCATTACAGCTTTCATTCGTTCCTCGAATTGCCCTCTGTATTTTGTTCCAGCTACTAAACTAGCTAGATCTAAGGTAACAACTCTTTTATCAAATAAAATCCTAGAAACTTTTCTTTTAACGATTCTTAGAGCTAAACCTTCTGCTATAGCAGATTTTCCAACTCCAGGTTCTCCAATTAGTAGAGGATTGTTTTTCTTTCTTCTACTTAATATTTGAGAAACACGTTCTATTTCTTTTGTTCTTCCTACAACTGGATCTAATTTTCCTTCTTCTGCCATTGCAGTTAAATCTCTTCCGAAATTGTCTAATACAGGAGTTTTAGATTTTTTGTTTGTTTTAGCACCACCAGTTGGAGAATTAAATGGATTCTCTTTTGAAGTGTCTCCAGCCATATCATCATCATCAGAAAATGATTCGGCTTTTGGGTTTTCTATAAATTCTTCTTCGTTAGCAATCATAAATTTAAATTGATCTTTAACATTATCATAATCTACCTTAAGCTTGTTTAAAAGTTTGGTAGTTGGATCGTTTTCGTTACGTAAAATGCACAGTAATAGATGTGCAGTATTAATAGAGGAGCTCTGAAACAATTTTGCCTCTAAAAATGTTGTTTTAAGAGCTCTTTCCGCTTGTCTAGTTAGGTGTAAATTCTTTTTTTCATTTGTAGCAACCGCTACATTAGGATTTGCAGGGCTAAGAATTTCAACTTTTCTTCTCAAATTTGTTAAATCAATATCTAACGCATCAAGTATACTAATTGCTTTTCCACTTCCATCACGTAATAGTCCTAACATAAGATGTTCTGTACCAATAAAGTCGTGCCCTAAACGAAGTGCTTCTTCTTTACTGTATGCAATTACATCTTTGACTCTTGGTGAAAAATTATCATCCATATAATTAGTTTCTTTCTTTTTCTGTATTTCTTTATTACTAAATATAGTAATTTTTTAAAATTAAACTGACAAAAACTATTCCTTTTAACCATCATTAACAGGAAAGCTGACATAATAGCCCTTAATGTCATATTTTCAGTAAGTCTAAAAATAAAATTAAAATCTCCCTCGAAATTTAGTAAATATAATCTTGGGTATTCAGATTTTTGAGTAAATAGACAAAAAATGCATTAATAATCAAAATCTATATTTATAGACTTATTAACCAAATTGGTCGTTTAAGTTGTTAATAAATTACGTATATTAGAGAGGGTATTGCCTGTTAAAACCGTCTTAATTTACTTAAATTAGCGCGTTAAATAAAATCAATTTTAGAATAAAATAATTTTTATGGCAGAAGGAGAAAAGCTAATACCTATCAATATAGAGGATGAAATGAAGTCTGCGTACATCGATTATTCGATGTCGGTGATTGTATCACGTGCACTTCCTGATGTTAGAGATGGTCTTAAGCCAGTGCATAGGAGAGTTCTATATGGTATGTATGAGTTAGGCGTTAAAGCTAGTAGTGCTCATAAGAAATCAGCGAGAATTGTAGGAGAAGTTCTTGGAAAATATCACCCGCATGGTGATACTTCCGTATACGATACTATGGTACGTATGGCTCAAGAGTGGAGTTTACGTTATATGTTGGTTGATGGTCAAGGTAACTTTGGTTCCGTGGATGGAGATAGTCCAGCTGCAATGCGATATACAGAAGCAAGAATGCGTAAGATTTCGGAAGATATGCTTGCTGATATCGAAAAAGATACTGTAGATCATACATTTAACTTTGATGATACACTACAGGAACCAACAGTATTACCAAGTAGGGTTCCGGGATTGTTAATTAATGGAGCATCAGGGATTGCTGTAGGTATGGCAACTAACATGCCTCCACATAATCTAAGCGAAGTTGTAGATGGAACTATTGAATATATCAATAATAATGATATTGAAATAGATGAACTTATACAGCATATTAAGGCTCCTGATTTTCCTACAGGTGGTATAATTTATGGTTATGATGGTGTAAGAGAAGCTTTTAAAACTGGTAGAGGTAGAATAGTAATGCGTGCCAAAGCTAGTTTTGAAGAGGTTAATGGAAGAGAATGTATTATTGTATCTGAAATTCCTTATCAAGTTAATAAGGCAGATATGATTAAGAAAACTGCCGATCTTGTAAATGATAAGAAAATAGACGGTATCTCAACTATTAGAGATGAATCTGATAGAAAAGGAATGCGTATTGTATATATCTTAAAAAGAGATGCGATTCCTAATATAGTACTAAACCTGTTATATAAGTATACTGCGTTACAGTCATCTTTTAGTGTTAATAATATTGCACTGGTTAAAGGAAGACCACAATTATTGAATGTAAAAGAAATGATTCATCATTTTGTGGAGCATAGACATGAAGTTGTCGTGCGAAGAACGAGATATGAATTAAGAAAGGCAGAAGAAAGAGCACATATTCTTGAAGGTTTAATTATAGCTTCAGATAACATAGATGAAGTAATTAAACTGATAAGAGCATCTTCTAATGCTGAAGAAGCAAGAGAAAAACTTATTAAGCGATTTAAGCTTTCTGAAATACAAGCAAAAGCTATTGTCGAAATGCGTTTGCGTCAGTTGACAGGACTAGAGCAGGATAAGTTACGTGCAGAGTATGACGAATTAATGAAAACTATTGAAGACCTTAAGGATATTCTTGACAAGAAAGAGCGTCGTATGGATATTATTAAGGAAGAACTTCTAGAGGTAAAGGATAAGTATGGTGATGCACGTCGTTCTCAAATAGAATATGCAGGTGGTGATCTTAGTATAGAGGATATGATCCCTAATGAGAAAGTAGTTATTACTATTTCCCATGCAGGATATATTAAAAGGACATCTCTAACAGAATATAAAAAACAGAATAGAGGAGGAGTTGGTCAGAAAGGAAGCACAACCCGAAATGAAGACTTTTTAGAACATTTATTTGTTGGTACAAACCATCAATATATGCTGTTTTTTACTCAAAAAGGAAAATGTTTCTGGATGAGAGTATACGAAATACCAGAAGGGAGTAAGACTTCAAAAGGTAGAGCAATACAAAATCTTATTAATATAGAGAATGATGATAAAGTAAAAGCATTTATTTGTACACAGGACTTAAAAGATGAGGAATATATTAATTCTCATTATGTAATAATGGCGACTAAAAAAGGTCAGGTTAAAAAGACTTCTTTAGAACAATATTCTAGACCACGTACAAATGGTATTAATGCTATTACTATTAAGGATAATGATGAGCTATTAGAGGCTAAATTAACTGATGGTAAAAGTCAGGTTATGTTAGCTGTTAAATCCGGAAAAGCAATTCGTTTCGAGGAGGAGAAAACTAGGCCAATGGGTCGTGGCGCTTCTGGTGTAAGAGGAATACGTTTGGCTGATGATAAAGATGAAGTAATTGGAATGGTTGCTGTAAATGATATGGATAGTAATATTTTAGTTGTTTCTGAAAATGGATATGGAAAGCGTTCGAAGTTAGAAGACTATAGAATAACTAATAGAGGAGGAAAAGGAGTAAAAACGATATCTGTTACAGATAAAACAGGAGAATTAGTAGCAATTAAAAATGTTACGGATTCTGATGATCTGATGATTATAAATAAATCAGGTATTGCTATACGACTTTCAGTAGAAGATCTTAGGGTTATGGGACGTGCAACTCAAGGAGTTCGTCTTATTAATCTAAAAGGTAAAGATTCTATTGCTGCGGTAGCGAAAGTTATGCACGAAGAGGACGATGTTGAAGATATTGATGAAAATATTGAAGAAATTGATATATCTTTGCAAAATGATGGTGATGCTAACGATGGCACAACTATTGATAAAACAGAAGAAGAAGAATAAAAAGAATCCCGTAAAATCAAAAGTAATGAAAACTAAATTTGTCATAGCATTTTTTTTAACTATTAGTGCTATTGGATTTTCACAAAAGAAAGCACTAAATGCGGCTAAAAAAGCATTGAAATCTGGTGATCTAGAAGTTGCAAATGATGCATTAAAAGCTGCTGAAGGGCAATTAGAAGCTGCAGATGATAAGCAGAAAGCACAATATTATTTCTTAAAAGGACAGGTTTCTTCGGCATCATCCGATAAATCTTTAGATAAAATTGAGCAGGCTGCTAATGCTTATATGAAAGTATTGGAAATAGAAGAAGCTTCAGGTAGTAAAAAATATACTGGTCAAGCTAATACAGGTATACAGGCTTTGCGTCAGTCTTTAGTAGAACAAGCTGTAGCTGATCAAAAAGCTGGTAAAAATAAAGAAGCTGCTGATAAGTTGTATTTAGGATATAAAACAAAAAAAAGTGATACTTCTTATTTGTATTTTGCTGCTTCTAATGCAGTAAATGGGAAGGATTATGATACAGCTCTTAAGTATTATAATGAATTAATTGAAATTGGTTACAAAGGAGTTGAAGAACGTTTTACAGCTACTAATAAAGAGACAGGAGAAGTAGACCCATTTGATTCAAAAGAATTAAGAGATTTTTCTGTAAAAGCAGGAACGCATATCAAACCAGAAGTTTCTAAGACGAAATCAAGACAAGCTGAAATAACTAAAAATATAGCTCTTATTTATATTACTCAAGGTAAAGATGAAGAGGCTATTAAGGCAATGGAAGCTGCTAAGGCTCAAAACCCTAATGATCCTGCTTTAATGCAAGAAGAGGCTAATATGTTCTATAAATTAGGTAATTTAGAAAAATACCAGGAGTTAATGCAAGCGATAGTTGCAAACGATCCAGAGAATCCTAACTTATTATATAATTTAGGTGTAAGTGCATCGCGATTAGGAGATAATGAGCAGGCTATTACTTATTATAAGAAAGCTTTGGAGATCAAGCCTGATTATTCTTCTGCTCAAATAAATATTGCTGCTATTATCTTAAGTGGTGAGACAGCTCTTAATGAAGAAATGAATAGTCTTGGTGGATCTAATGCGGATTACAAAAGATTTGATGTTCTTAAAAAGCAAAAGCAAGATTTATATAGAGAAGCTGTTCCTTATTTAGAAGGAGCTCTACAATCAAAACCTGATAATGTAGAGGCTGTTCGTACGTTAATGCAGATTTTCTATCAATTAGATGATCCTAAAGCGGATGATATGAAAAATAAATTAAAAGCTTTAGAAGGTGGTAACTAGACTTCATTAAAGTATTTAAAATAACAATAAAAAAGCGGATCAAAATTTTGATCCGCTTTTTTATTGTTATAATAACCACATAGTAGTGTTTAACATGTTGTAATCAGTTTGTCTAATAATTGGATATTACTTTGTAAACGTTCTCTAACAATATTCATCATTCTTTTGTTTAAAGACGATGAATTTTCAATGTATATAAGATATTCATCTACCGTAAATTGTCCAATAATCATTCCTTTTAAGCTATTTCTAAATTTCATGTCTTTTTGAACGGCATTTTCAATAAACAACAATCGTTTTTCTATAGAGAGCTCATAAAAAGTATTTTTTCTTTTTTTGATATAATTTCTAAACACTTCAATTAATAATTCATTTTGTAATTTAATAATTGGTCTAATCGTTTTGTTTTGAAATTGCTCGTCATTCGACATGTTTTCAGAAACTCTTGCATTTAAAATTTGTGGGCGTATAGCCAATAAATTTGATTCTCTGTTTTCCATAATAAAGAGTGTTTACTAAAAATACAGAATTGTTCAATCGAAACTTAAGAACACTTATCTGAGTTTTAAACCAGTTATGAACATTTTTTTATGAACAAAAATAATGTTTAGGCTTTATCAAAAAAATAAGGCTTCCTAAATGGAAGCCTTATTTTTTGATGTTTACTTTTTAAGAAATTCTGTTTTTGATTTAATATCTATAGGTGCAATTTCATTTTTCTCTAGATATTTCACAAGTTTAGATATTCTTTTATCTTTTATTTTTTGATAATCTATAGAGGCTTTCTTTAATTTTTCATTCAGTACTTTTTTGTTATTTAATTGAGCACTGGATGGTTTTTCAAAGTTATTTGTGATCGCATTATATAGATTAGAAATTTTCTCTCTTAATTCTGGTTCTGCTTCCTGAACATAATTATCTCCAGTGGTAATAACCAAAGATTCTTTTAATTCGGTTAATTCTTTGATAACAGGTGTAGCGATTTTTGCAGATTTTTCTTCAATTGATTTAGCTTTTTTAACTGTTTGATCAATTTCATGAACTAAATAAGCCAAGTCTTCTATCATAACATAAAGTTCTTTAGAGGTTTTACGTTGTAATTCTCTTTCGACTTCAGTTACTTCAGAATTTTTATCTTGTTCTACTTCTATATTATGCTCATAGCTATTTTTACCTTTTGTAAGCACTACCTTGTATTTACCGGCAGCAACTCTTGGTGCAGCTCCTATTGAAAATGTTTTACCGGATGCAGATTTTGGAGATATACTTCTATAATTCCATCGAACAATGTTTATTCCTTTCGCCTTTCCTGGAGGTAAATCAGTAATTTTATTTCCATCTAAATCCTGAATTTCCATACTCATTTTTCCAAAAGTATGTCTCTTTTTTAGATAGTACATAATTTTCAGATTACTGCTTGGATTCTGTCCTACAAACTGGGTTTCAGTACTTCCTCCGCCAAATCCATTGTTTTCTTTTATAATTCCCGGTTTCGTGTTGAAGAAATGTACATTTTTAGCTAATACTTCTTGATTTATTTGACGTAAAGAAGAAATATCATCTAATATTATTACTCCTCTTCCATGGGTACCCAGAACAAGATCATTTGTTTTTTTATGAAGATCTATAAAATGTACTGCAGTTGCTGGCATATTATTAGTGAATCTAGCCCAGTTTTTACCACCATTAATAGTAACAAATAGCCCAAATTCTGTTCCTACGAACAATAAATCTTCTTGTTCATAGTCTTCTTGGATATTTCTGGCAAAACCTATAATGTCATCGGTTGCAATAGATTTCCAGTTTTTTCCATAATCAGATGTTTTATATACGTATGTGTTCATGTCCCCAGCAGTATGTCCATCAAAAACTGCGTATGCTGTTCCAGCATTATGGACGCTTGCTTCTATATGATATACCCAAGTATTGGCTGGTAGATTAGGAATGTTACTAACTGTATTCGTCCAGTTTTTTCCTCCATCTGTAGTCACTTGTACATTTCCATCATCAGTTCCAACCCAAATAACGTTCTCGTTAACTGGAGACTCTGCTATGGTAAAAATAGTAGTATGTGTTTCAGCTCCTGATTTGTCCTTAGAAAGACCCCCAGATTCTTTATCTTGTTTAGAAGGATCATTAGTTGTAAGGTCCGGAGAGATTTTTGTCCAGTTATTACCCATATCTTCAGATTTATGAAGATATTGACTACCCATATAAAAACGATCTGGTTTGTGAGGACTAATAGCCATTGGAGCATTCCAATTAAAACGTAGTTCTTCATCACCATCAGGTATTGGTTCTACATTTTTGGTAGTATTTTTTTCGGTATTTATTCTCCATACATTTTGAGCTCCTTGCATTTCGGAATATATAATTGGTTTTGTAGGGTGTTTTAATACTCTAAAACCATCTCCATAACCTATTCTTTTCCAGTCTCTTGCTTCGATTCCTCCAGGAGAAGAAGATGGGCCATACCAAGAACCGTTATCTTGTAGGCCACCATATATATTGTAAGGCTCTTCGTTGTCTAAACTAATTTGATAAAATTGTGATACAGGAATATTTTCTACTATTTCCATAGTTGCACCACCATCCCAACTTCTGTATACTCCACCATCTGTACCTGCATACATTCTATCACTATCATTGATATCAAAAAGAATGTCATGAATATCAGCGTGCATGTTTCCAAGATTTTTGAAGGTTTTTCCACCGTCTTTAGAAATAGCTCCAAGATATCCTCCTTTTACAATAGTTTCGGGGTTTTTTGGATCAACAACAAGACGAGAAAAGTAAAATGGTCTTACTACTAATTCAAAATCATTATTTAATTGCTTCCAATTTTTACCAGCATCGTCAGATCTATATAATCCTTTACTTTTATCATCTTCACTTTCAATTGCTGCATATAATATTTTTGTATTAGATGGAGCTACTGCAATACCAATTCTTCCTAAATTTCCTTTAGGAAAACCAGAATGAATTTTATTCCAGTTTTTTCCTCCATCTATAGATTTATATAGCGCACTATTGGCACCTCCAGAATTAAAAGACCATCCAGTTCTTCTAAATTCCCACATAGAGGCATAAAGAGTATTCGGATCGTTAGGGTCCATTAAAAGATCAGAAATACCTGTCGATGTATTTGTGTATAGTATTTTATTCCATGTTTCGCCGCCATCAGTAGTTTTGTACACTCCGCGTTCATCACTGTCACCCCATAAAGCTCCTAACACTCCAACATAGACTTCTTTAGAATTTTTTGGGTTTATCACAATGCTACTGATACGTTCAGATTTTTCAAAACCAATTTTTTTCCAAGTGTCACCTCCGTTAGTGGTTTTATAAAGACCATCTCCAATAGAAACACTATTTCTTGTCCATATTTCTCCAGTTCCAACCCATATTGTTTTATCTGGATCATTAGGGTCAACAGCTACAGCTCCAATGGATTGAGCATGTTCGTCAAAAATAGGATTAAATGTTACCCCTCCATTTGTTGTTCTCCATACTCCACCACCGGCTGTTCCGGCATAAATTACTCTATCATTGGTAGGGTGAGCCTCTAGGTCAATTATTCTTCCACTCATTAAAGCAGGACCAATATGACGTGCTTTAATGTCACCAAAAAGCTCTTTTCCGCTTAATGATATTTCTTGTGCTTGCATGCTTATGTTTATAAAGAATAAGCAGCATAAGATTTTAATGTATTGTTGCATAATAGTTGTTTGTGTGATTAAAAAAAGCCTCAAACTTAGATGAGGCTTTTTTTATAAAAGTGTGTTTTTTATTTCTCTGCAGGAAAAGCAAATAAAGTAGCTTCTATTTCTGGATTCAATACAATTTCTTTAATTTCTATAGGCTGTGGGCCTTGAGACATAGAGAAAGGAAAATAAAGACCATCTACTTCTTGATAATCACTCATAGTAACTGTGGTTTTATTTGCTCCTTGTGTTGTTTCTACCATAATAGGAACATAGTTTTCAGTTTCGAAGTAGTAGTAGCTAATACTTGGAGATTCTACTCCATTTAACGATACAGGTTCTGTAGTTAACTGCACTTTGAAAGTTTCAGTACCTTCTTTTGTTTCCTTTCCTAAATACTCTACAGTATATCCTTTTTCTTTATAATCTATAAAAGGATTAGGGAAATCATTCGTTGATAATTTCATGTTATCTGTAGTTTCTTTGTCACTTTTTTCTGCTTTCATAGTCATGAAATTAGTAGACCACATTGTTTCACCATCAAAAGCAAACTGAGTAATTGTTTTACCTTGTAATTCAATAACTACGGCTTGTTCACCTTTATTCCCAGAATAGATGGTTACAGGTATTACCATTCCTCCCTGATTAACTTGTGCTACCATTTTAGTACCAGTAAGTTTTTTCCAGTTTTCTTTACCTCCTGTGTTTTCTAAATATGTATCGATAATTTCATCAGCAGTTTGCGCTTGTGTAGGAGCAATAATTCCTATAATTAATGCTACAATTAATGATTTCAAAGTATTCATTGTTAAATTTTTTATTATTGTTACTGCATAGTTAGTCATTCGAATCTTATTTTTGTTACACTATTTACAGTAAACTTTTTAAATAAATATTATGAAATTTGGTAAAGTAGAACATCCAGAAAGTATAAATTTTATCTTACCAGAGGATCATCGGGATACTTTAAAAGTTTTACAGCGAGAAAGTAGTACTAGTTTTTCAGTATATGTTGGTTGTGCTAAGTGGAATAAACAAGATTTAAAAGGTTTTTATCCTAGAGGTACAAAAGATGAGTTACAGTACTATTCTAGACAATTCAATTGTATCGAATTAAATGCTACTTTTTATCGAATCTTTTCTGAAGATCAATTCAAGAAGTGGTATGATAAAACTCCTGAAGGGTTTAAGTTTTTTCCAAAACTTGTACAAAATATATCACATCTTAAAAGACTCAATGAAGATGTCCAGCCTTATGTCGATCAATATGTGGCAAATGCGATTCATTTAAAAGAAAAACTAGGAACGATCTTTTTGCAAATGCACAGTAATTTTGCTCCTAAGTATTTTGAAAGAGTTGTGCGTTTTGTAGAAAAATGGCCAAAGGAATTATCATTAGCTATAGAGTTTAGGCATACAGATTGGTTTAATGATGAGGTTGTTGCCAGCGAATTGTATGATTTGTTAGAGAGTTCTAACGTGTCGAATATAATTACAGACTCCGCAGGAAGGAGAGATTTATTACATATGAGACTTACTAATAAGGAAGCGTTTATTAGATATGTGGGAGCAAATCATGAAACAGATTATACAAGGTTAGAGGAATGGGTGTCTAGATTAAAAACTTGGAAAGATCAAGGAGTTGAAGATATTCATTTTTTTGTTCACCAAAATATAGAAAAAGAATCTCCATTACTTTCTAAATTCTTTATAGAACTAATAAATAATAGATTAAATACAAATCTTAATTTACCGAACCATTCTTCTGATGGAGCTACATTATTCTAGTTGTAAAAGGTTGTGTTACGGTTTTAACTTTCTTGTTGTAGTCTAAATCATTCGAAAATAATGTTAAATGCATAAAAATATTTGCACTTAATCTTATTTATGTGTATTTTGCCGATGTTTATAAGTAATACTATTCAAAAATACGTCACTTATTTTTTGTGTTAGAGTAAATTTGAACCTGTATTAATAAGCCAAAAAATATACATATGACTAAACTATTACGCCCCGCTTCATTATTTGTTTTTGTATTGTTTTCTTTTATTATTCAGGCACAGGAGGATGTTTTAAAAGAAACTATAGGCCAGTTTAGTGGCAGTATAACTACTTTTGATTTTTCAATTCATCAAAAAAATATAATCGAACAGAGTGAGAAGGTTTTTTCTTACGAAAACTGTAATCATGATCACTTGACTCATAATGATCATAATGAATTCCATACTGAAAGTATTTCTCTTATGGACATCATAACACCAGACGAAGGCGCAGATGTTAATTGTTCTGGTGGTTTTTGTATGCACGAATCACATTTTCATAAAAAGGGATTAACGCTAAGAAGACAATTATTCGATTACTTCATGAAAATATCTTGCTAATTTTTATTTAATTTATCTATCGATTGTTTTAGTTGGGCAATGAATTTATTCATCTATTTTTGCACTATAAAAAAATAGAGGATGAAATTTTCAGAATTAGGTGTTCCTAAGGACCTAAATAAAGGTCTTAAAGAAATGGGAATAACAATACCTACAAAAATTCAAGAGCAATCAATACCTGTGCTTATCAATAATAAAGTAGATTTTATTGGTAAAGCTCAGACCGGAACTGGTAAAACAGCCGCCTTTGGTATTCCTTTGTTAACTACTATAGATTCCCAAAAAAAAGAAGTTCAAGCATTAATCTTGGCACCTACACGAGAATTAGGTCAACAAATTGCAAAACAACTCTTTAAGTTTACAAAATATACAGATAAGATTTTTACAGAATCTGTATATGGTGGAGAAAAAATAGAAATTCAATTATCAAGATTAAAAAGACCAACTCATATTGTTGTTGCAACTCCAGGTAGATTAATTGATTTAATTGAAAGGAAGGCTGTTGATATCTCCAAAATTAAAACGATTGTATTAGACGAGGCTGATGAAATGTTGAGTATGGGATTCAAAAAGGATCTTACTACTATACTAAGTAAGACTAAAGGATATAGAAATGTATGGCTTTTTTCTGCTACAATTCCGTCAGCGTTAAATGAAATAATTAATTCTTATGTTGATAAGAATGCTGTAAGAGTATCAGTCGATAAAAATGATGCTGTTAATAAGGGGATCGATCATCATTTTGTAGTCGGTGAAGAAGTAAATAAATTAGATACGCTTACTTATTTTCTTAAATCTCAAAAAAACCAAAGAGGAATAATTTTTACTAAGACAAAAGCAGCTGCTCGTAAGTTATCTAAACAATTGAATGCAAAAAATTATGAAGTTGGCTTATTAGAAGGTGATATGATTCAAAAAGATAGAGATAAAGTAATGCGAGCATTTAAGAAAGCTACTTTAGAGTTATTGGTATCTACTGATGTAGCTGCGAGAGGAATTGACGTGGCAGATTTAGCATTTGTAGTACATTATCAGTTGCCAGATCAAATAGAATATTATACACATAGAAGTGGTAGAACGGCTAGAGCCGGAAAAACTGGATTATCATTAGCACTTATAGTAAAACAAGAGTTAAAAGTGATTAGAGACCTAGAAAAAAATCTGGGTATTAGATTTTCTCAGATCCGTTAATTTTTTTAAATATCATACCTGAAAACAGGGGGTTTCTTTTACCCAAATACTAGGTAGATATATTTGATATTTAATTATATTTTTGGTTAAGCTAAAGTATTTATTGTTTTTTTAGGGAAAAATCACTCGAATTGATTGAAAATCCATTTTTATTTTCAGCAATTTGATAATTTTTTGCTAATTATTGGGTTATTTATTTACTTTACGAAAAACCAACTTCATGCAAATACTAGATTATACATTATCATCAAAGGTTGATAATGCCATTCATATAGCACAATCAATTGCAAAAGAGTACCATAATGATGAGTACAATGCTGCACATTTGTTGAAAGCTCTTTTACACAAAGATGTAGGATTAAAAGATTTTTTTAATCAGATTGATGGTGATATATATTATTATGAAGAATGGTCAGAAGTAAGAATAGAGGCTTTACCAAGAGTTGTTAATATTCCAGATGCTGTTCAAGGAGATAAATCCATAGAAGCAGTATTCAATGAAGCGGATACATTAAAACTTAAGTTAGGTAAGGATGAAATAACTCCGCATGCAGTTTTAATTGCATTATGCACTCCAGGTGTTGGATTCTCTTACGAACAATTAAAGACACTGCCACTTAAAGCTGATGAGATTTTAATAGCAGCAACCCAAGGAAAGACTGGAGGTGAAAAAGCGGTTTCTACTAATGGTGGATCTACAAATTCACAAGTACAAAAAGGAGATTCTGGGATATTAGACGAATATTGCTTTGATAAAACTTTTGCTGCAAAAAATAAACAATTAGATGATGTTTTTGGAAGAGATGCTGAGGTAAAGATGATTACCGAGATCTTAGGAAGACATTCTAAACCAAATGTATTGATAACAGGTGAACCTGGTGTTGGAAAAACGGTGCTTTTGGATGGTTTTTCAGAGGCTGTTGTGAATGGGAATGTGCCTGATGGTTTGCAAGATGCTCAAATTTATGAGTTAGATTTTATTAACCTTGTTTCTGGAGCAAGTTATAAAAGTGAAGTAGAGGATCGTTTTAAAAAGATTTTAGTCGCATTAAAAGAATATGATAAACCTATCTTATTAATTGATGAGATTAATAATTTGACAGATAAAAATAGTGGGAACCAAGGGTTGGTAAACATTTTAAAATCTGAATTAGCAAAAGGAGAAGTTACGTTCATAGTTACTGCTACAAATGACGCCTTTAGAAAACATATCGAAACCGACGAAGGACTTACTAGGAGGTTTGAGGTTGTTGCGCTAGACGAACCTTCAGAAGAAGATGCACTAACCATGATTTCTAATACTATTAATAAGTATAAAGAACACCATAGTTTAGATATTATAGATGAAACGATTGCAGAGGCTATTAGGCTTTCAAAACGTTTTAATAAAGATAGAAGTCTACCCGATGCTGCAATAGATCTTATAGATAGAACAATGTCGGCTTCTAGATATATGATCGAGACAACAGCAAATAATGTAGAGTCTTTACTAAAAGATGTAAAAGATATAGGAGAGAAGAAATCCGAAGAAGCCGATAAAGTAAATGCAGTAAGTTGGATCTACAATAATCTAAAAAGTAAGTTTAGTTATCTTTTATTCAATGAACTAGGAGAGGATGAAATGGTTCTTGGAGAAGAAACATTTGATAATTATAAAACAAAAATTGTTTCCATTTTGGATCAATTTTTTAAGAAAGCTTCAGAAGAGAAAACCTTTATAGATAAAAATGATGTTTCTGCCACGATTGCAAATAAAACCGGAATTCCAGTAGGAAAACTTCAGGCTGATGAGAAAGAAAGATTGCTTAATATGGAAGATCACCTAAAGAAAAGAGTGATTGGACAAGACCATGCAATCAAAACAATTTCTGAAGCGGTACTGGAATCGAGATCGGGCTTAAGTAAACCAGGACTGCCAACAGGCTCTTTTTTCTTTACAGGTCCTACGGGTACAGGTAAAACAGAATTAGCAAAATCTCTTGCTGAGTTTCTTTTTCAGACTGAAGATGCTATTATTAGGTTTGATATGTCTGAATTTAAAGAAGAACACTCTGCCGCACTATTATATGGAGCTCCTCCAGGATATGTAGGATATGAAGAAGGAGGGTTGTTAGTAAATAAAATAAGACAAAAACCATATTCTATTGTACTTTTTGATGAAATAGAAAAAGCACATCCATCAGTTTTTGACATTTTTCTTCAAATTTTGGATGAAGGAAAGTTGAATGATCGATTAGGAAAGACTGGAGATTTTTCTAATGCTGTTATTTTATTTACTTCTAATATTGGGAGTGAGCACGTTGTAAAATCATTTACAGATGGAGAAATTCCTAAATCATCAGATCTATTAGAATTGATGTCTAGACATTTTAGACCAGAGTTTTTAGGAAGGTTAACAGAGATTGTTCCTTTTGCACCGATTACAAAAGAGAATGTAGTAAAGATTTTTAATATTCAATTAAAGGATTTACACAAAGCCCTTAATAAGCAAGAAGTAACATTAGAGCTTACAGAGGCTGCACAAGAATATTTAGCTTATAAGGGATTTACCCCCAAATATGGGGCGAGACCTTTAAGAGGAGTTATTAGAACTGATTTAAGAGGTCCTTTGTCTAAAATGCTGATTACAGGTAAGATAGGTAAAGGGAGTAAAGTCAGTCTTGATATAAAAGATGAAAAAATGGAATGGTCATACGAATAAAGAACCATATCCTGCAATAAAATTAGTATATTTATAATTCACAATCATTATTTAGAGAAAATATGAGCAATAACACATATGGATTAGGAGGAACAGAGGTAAAAACCGATGCTAGTGAAGCTATATTGGAAATCGGACAAAATAAAACACTTCTTGTTCAGAAATTAACTCAAGATCAGCCTATTAAGCCGCAGATTGTAAACGGTTTGACATCTATTGATCATGTATTTGAAAATTATAAGCCTGAGGTAGAGGTAGAGTTTGAAGATGCGGATGGAGTAGAAAGCAAAGAAACTTTGAAATTTAGCCATTTAGGTAATTTCGGAAAAAAAGGGATTATAG
Organism: Aquimarina sp. Aq107; assembly: GCF_943733665.1. NCBI lineage: Bacteria > Pseudomonadati > Bacteroidota > Flavobacteriia > Flavobacteriales > Flavobacteriaceae > Aquimarina > Aquimarina sp. Aq107. Next base: position 1,495,750 of record NZ_OX030782.1, read on the forward strand.
ATCAGAGTAAATTTTTAAATGATTTAGATACTGAAAAGGATCAGTATTTGAAAGTGGTGAAACAACTTAAATCCAATAAGATCTTAAAAACTGCTTTAGCAGATCCAGATGCAAAACAAGCGTTGATAAGATCAATCGAATCATTATTAGCAGAATTACAGCAAGGTTAAAAGATAAAGACACATAAATCACATGGCAGCAGGAAAACAAGCTCAAGAGAGTGTTAAAATAGAAAATCCAGCAAAGGAATTAAAAATAAACGAAGAAAAGTTAGCTAGATATGGCGGTTTTGATCTTTTAGAAGCGTGTATCGATGATGTTCAGAATATGAACCCCGATCGTAAGGCACGTAAAAAGATTTTTCTTACAGAATCAACTAAAAAACTAGAAAGAGCTAAGCTTCAAAAAACATTAGAAATTTGGAGAGATGTTTTATCATCATCAGATGATATCTCTGAAATGGTTGAAGAATCAGAAAAACGTTCTGAAATTGCTGGAAAATCTTTGGAAAAAAACTTAGGCGCAGCATTAGAGCAGACTAGAGAACTAGAACAATCATATAGATCTGTGGCTTTATTCTTTAAGAATACAGAATCTCAAAAAGTTAAGAATATTAATATCATGAATGCCGAATTGGAGCAGTTAAAAGATCTAGATAACACTAGATTTATTGATGCGATCCAAGAGGAATTAGTTCAAGGGTATGATCGTCTTGATTTAAGAGATAATTATGGGATTTTAGTGATACCAGGTTATTTAGGATCTAATAAAGTGGTAGAAAAATGGGCAAAGATTGCTCATGAGAATAAGGTAATGATGATTACTGATTTCGAACATCTTGATGAACCAGATGATGTTATGGAAATGTTTGAAGCAGCTAATCTTACCGGTGGAGATAAGTATAGGTCTAATGTTATGATGGCTTGTAATTGGTTAGTAGGAAGAGGAAAGCATGATGAAGTAGGAGAAGAAGATGATCTTTTTGTACCACCATCTAGTGCATTAGCAGGACAGGTATATAGAACATTGATGTCTCAGGTTGCTGCGGGTAAGAAACATGGTGGGATTAATGAGGTAGATGGTGTTCGATTTGACCTAAAGAAAAGTGAGATTGCTCAGTTAGAGAAATTAGGATTAGTTCCTATGGTTAATGAATATGGAAAAGTAATGGCATTTTCTGCTAAAACGTTGTTTAATGGCGATAACTTAGGGTTACAAACATATTCCGTAGTTAGGGTATTTGATTATGTAACCAAAGTACTAATGGATTTCTTAAACAGGAGAGCATTTGAAAACTTTAATGCAAGAACGCGTAAGGAGTTGATGGGACAGATCGTTAAATTCTTAGATGGAATTACAGGTCCAGATCAATTAATTGAAGATTTTTCGATTAAGCGTTTCGAACAAGATCCGAATCAAAAGGATAGAGTATATCTAGATATACATATGAAACCTTATTTTCCAGCTAAAAACTTTATGATAAAAATGGATGGACAGAAAGGTGATGATGGTACTGATTGGGATTCAGATTATGAGCAACAATAGTTATAGACTATAATTAAATAAGAAAAGAGCGCTAATTATTTTTTAGCGCTCTTTTTTTATTTAATTTTTGATTTCACTTTAGAAATAGCAGATAAAAGTTTATCGAAGTTAACTGGCTTAGAAAAGTATTTATCAAAGCCTATTTTGATAAATTTTTGAGCATCACCAGGCATAGCGTATGCAGTTACCGCATATATAGGAATATTCTTAAGTACATCTAGCTTTTTAAAACGTTTTAATAGTTCGCATCCATCCATTTGGTTTAGACCAAGGTTTATATCTACTAGAATTAGATCAAGGGTAGATTCTTTAACCATTTTTAAAGCTATTGGACCATTTTCTGCAATAATTACATTGGATGAGTTTTTAGATAACATCCGATTCATAACCATAGCATTAATTTTATTGTCTTCTACGTAAAGTATATTCATATATTTTTTGGGATTGTAATAATGAATTTTGTTCCCTGATTCAATTTACTTATTACTTTTATTTTTCCTCCAAGGATTTCAATATATCTTTTTGATAAACTTAAACCAATTCCGGTTCCTTCGTACTTTCTGCTTAGACCAATACTTTCCTGTATAAAAGGATCGAATATCTTTTTCAAACTATCTTTTCCTATGCCAATTCCAGAATCCTTTATTGTAATTTTTATTTTTTCTTCTTCTCCTTGTACTTTAACCAATACCTTTCCTTTATCTGTATATTTAATAGAGTTATGAATGATGTTGTTTATAGCAGTTCGAAAAATATCTTCATCTATCGAAGCGGATGGACAGTTTTCATCAAGTTTTAAAACGTAATTTAGATTTTTAGAGTTGGCAAAATGTCGATATTCTCTATAAGAAGTCTCTATGGTGTAATTCATATCAACTTCTTTATAGTTTAGATTTTTCTGAATTGTTTCTATTTCACTAAAATGGGATAAATTATTTATCGTAGCAAGAAGCCTTTCTTTGCTTTCATCAAGATATGCACTCAATTTTTTTCGCTCTTCAGGGTTTTCTTCACCTGATAATAAGATATTGCTTATTGTAACAATTCCATTAAGTGGTGTTCTTATTTCGTGACTAAAATTAGATAGAATGTTAGATTTTAGATTACTTAACTCCTGTTCTTTTATATGAGCTTCTTTTCTAGCAATTTCTGCCGTTTTTTGCTCCGTTATATCATGAAAACTAACTAAGATAGAATTTACTTTATTTTCTTCATCTTTAATAGGAGTGTATTTGGATTCTAACCATTGAGACGCCCCTTTATATGTTGTTCTTTCTATTTCTTTTTTTACAGTATTGCCTTTTAAAGCTTCATTAAATTCGTGAAAAAATGTTGTTTTAAAATTTACAGGCATTACTTCTATAAAAAGAGTAGGTTCTTTTGTAGGATCTACGTTAAAATCTCTTTTTATAATTTTTAGAGAATCTTCATCAGCCATTAGGATTTCTCCAGAAGTATTTAATAAAACGGTATAAGCAAAACCGTTATTTATCATAGCCAATAATCTACGATGGTTTTCTGCTATAGTATGTTCATTCAATTTTCGTTGATGAACATCTATAAGATTACCAATCATTCTGGTAGTTTTATTGTCTTTATCCTTTTTACGATACCCGTGAATTTCGTAATACCTATAATCTCCTTCTTTGTTTCTTATTCTATAATGATTAAAATAATGATTCCCAGGCTTTTTTAGACCTTGAATATGTCTTGTGATAGAATCTTCTAAATCATCAGGATGAACTAATTCTTGGAGTAATGCGGGAGATATAAAATCTTTATCTAATGGTAAACCAAGCATTTTTTTGAAATCCGTACTATAGTATGTAGCATTAATATCAAAATGATGATCAAATAAACCAGAGCGTATACCTTTTAATGCTAGACGTTTAGTCTCTTCGTTATATTTTAATTTTTCTAGATAATTCTGTCGTTCTGTTATATCTGCAAAACTTCCATTGATAAAAACTACCTTGTCATTGTGAATAATTGGTTCTCCTAAGACTCTAATCCATTTTTCTGTACCTTTTTCTGTAATTATTTTTTCTGTGTAATCTGTCGGCTTTTTGTTGATTAGATCTTCAAGAAACTTCCAAATTTTAGGTCTTGATTCTGGGCGATAATAACTTATTGCTTTTTCCATTGTTATTGGTGTCCCAGGTTCTAAGTCATGTAAATTGTAGCATTCTTTTGAAAAAAACATTTCTTCACTAATTGGATTGTAATACCATGCACCAGTTTTGGTTAGTTTGGATAATGAAATAAGCGAATAATGTTCTTTGTTTTCTTCTGTAATATCAATTCCAGAGGCATAAATAAGATCTTCATACAAGATGAAATCAAATTTTAATGTCAATATCCCACTGCTAGAGTTAGGAGAAAATCGAAATGTATAGTTTTGTGGTGATTTAAGATTACAGCATTTTGATATGATTTCTTCAAACTTACTTTCTTCTTCATCTATAATAAAATCTCTAATAGACGTCCCTATTATCTGATCATTAGGTAGTTGGAATAATAATTCACTACGCTTATTGGCATAATGTACTTTTCCTTCTTTATCTATAATAATAAGATAAAGCATTGTTTTTTCTGTCAAAGTAACGAACTCTTGTCCCGTAAATGCCATAAATAATGTAGGTGATTAGCTTTTTAAAGTTACAAAAATGATTTATATAACGAAACGTTAAACCTTTTTATATCCAATTATCGTGTCTTTTAGATTTTTAAAAAAAGTATTTTTATAAATTATTTGTACATATTGATGTATGAGAAATAATTATTTTGGTCTTTTTATAAATCTGTAAATCAGGGTAATAACACCAAATAAAATAAGGATGTATAGTCCATACGATTGCCAAAAAGAGCCGCTTTTAGTAGTAAGTAGGAGCGGAGTTTCTTTGTTATATAATATTTGAATTTTATCCCCTTCATTATCTAAAGGACCTATAAACGGAATGTGCATTAATTTTACTGTACTGGTCAAGCTATCTCCCTCTAAAGTTTTATAAGCGACTTTTGCAGTTGCAGAGGATCTACGAGATTTAATTTTAAAATTAATTTCTTTAATGATTGCTTCTGTTTCAATATATTCTGTAGTATCATCTTGAGCAAAAAGTGAAAAAGAAAAGCAAATAAAAAGAATATGTATGTAATAGATTTTAAAATTTTTCATTGTTGGTTAATTAGAATTTTAAATATACTATTTCAAGATAAGATTAGGAAATAAAATAAGGTGCTATCGTTAAGATTTGTTTTTACAATTGTTTTATTACTTTTTATAATATAGGTATTAAGTGATCGAGGTATGAAAAAGGCGTATAGCAAACACTAATACTAAAATTTATGTAAGAATAAAGCTACTTAATATGATGTATTTATTATTTTTTGTGTATTTTGATGGAGTAATAAGTATTTTATCTATATTCAAAATAGAATTTATGAAAAAAATAATTATCATTAGCTGTTTAGTTACGATAGTATGTAACTATCATGGTTTTTCTCAACAAAAGGCATTAGATAGTATATTACCAACAATAGTAACGCAGAAAGATTCTGTGGTTTTCGATGTTGCCATGAAACATTTTGAAAAAATATGGAGACAGAAACAATTTGAAACAGCCTTATCCTATGAAGATAAACTTCTTTCTATCTCTAATAATATACAATATGATAGAGGAATTGGAGATGTATATCAGCATATAGGTAATATATATAACTTTACGCAAAAGCATATAAAAGCCTTTTATAACTACGATAAAGCCGAGGCTTATTTTAAAAAAGCAAATCATCAAAGAGGTCTTGCCATAATCAATAATAATAAATCAACGATAGAACAAGGGAGAGGTAACTCTGAAAAAGCCATACATTACATATTGGAAGCAAATTTATATTTTGAACGAGTTCATGATAGTTTGGTTTTATCCAGTACCTATAACAATTTGGCTAATATTTACTCTAATATCGATAACTACAAATTAGCTGAAGAATATTATAAAAAATCTATTGATTTAAAGAAAAAATTTAATCCTAAAAAGACCAGTTCATCATTAAATAATTTAGCGCTTCTGTATACCGAGCAAGGAAAGAATGAGGAGGCAAAAAAATTAATTCAGGAATCGTTAGAGATTAGTAAGAAAAATGATAATACTTTGGATAGATCGATGGTTTATAATAGATTGGCTTCATTGTTTTTGATAGATAAAGAGTATGCTATATCAAAGAAGTACTATGATTCTTCATATGATAATGCAATAAAAGCTCAAAATAATAGAGTAGCGGCTAATGTAAAGCAGCAACAGGGATTAATTGCTATTAGAGTTAAAAAATACAAAGAAGCTGAAAAACTTTTAAAAGAAGCCAGAGAAGAACTGTCAAAATTGGAATCTCCACCTTTACTTTTAACTAATTATCGATATTCGGCAATTTTAGATTCTGCAAGAAATAACTTTGCTTCTGCTTTTGCTTGGCAAACAAAATATCAGAAGATAGCAGATCAAAGTTCAGTGAATGAAACTACCAAAAAAGTATCAAAGGCAGAAATTCGTTATAAGTCGGAATTAGAGCAACTTAAACTCCTTGAAGCTCAGAAAAAAAGAGAATTACAGACAAAAGAAGAATTAGTAAGATATAGGATTTTTACTTTTATCAGTTTAGGAGTTTCCATATTGATTGGTGTTTTTTTAGTATTTGTAATAAAAACACGGAAGGAAAGAAAAAGGTATATTAAAGAATTGAATACTTCTAATGAGGTGAAGAACAAACTTTTTTCTATTATTTCTCACGACCTTAAAAATGAGATACACGGACTTGATTCAATGCTAAATTTATTAGAAGAAGATGCAATTTCTAAAGAACAATTTCAAGAAGTAGTCCCTTTATTGGCTAATAAAACGCATCAAACATCTACTATGTTGAATAACTTATTGAACTGGTCTAAATCGCAACTAAAAGAATTAAATGCCAGACCAACTACCTTTAGTGTTCAAGAAGTCATTGAGAGCAAGTTTGAGTTTTTTGAACCAAAAGCAGCTAGTAAAAAAATAAAACTGAATAATCACTTAGATGCTAGCATTGTCTATGCAGATAAAGATATGTTTTCTATTGTATCGCAGAATTTGTTGGCAAATGCTATTAAATTTTGTAAACCGGGAGATTCTATTACATTACGATCTGAGGAAAAAGATGAACATTTAGAAATTAGTTTTCAGGATACAGGTATAGGTATTCCTGAAGAAAATTTAAACAGATTATTTTCTGAAGATACATTTACAACAGAGGGAACTGCAAAAGAAAAAGGAACTGGTCTTGGACTACGAATTTGTAAAGAACTAATAGAACTTAATAAAGGTGTTATTGGGGTAAAAAGTATTCTAGGTCAAGGTAGTACCTTTAGTGTTTTATTACCCAAAGCATCCTAATTAAGAATCGCTAATATTATTATGTTTACTATCAATTAGATACAGATCTTTTTATTGGTTAATTATGTTGATTATAGAATTTGGATTTTTTACCTAAGATATTTTAATCAAGGCTATATTATTCTTTTTTTGCTCTCCAAAATTTAATTATTTTTTTGATCTGAATATCACCTTTTGGAATGTAGGGTGGATATCTATTATCATCGGTACTATCTTTTTCTTCTTTATTACCAAAGATATCTATTAAAGTAGGATTACTTTGATCTCCATATTCAAATTTAGTCGTTTCATTTTCAGGAGGTATGAAGTTCTTATTTTTATCTTTTACATCCCAGTTGCCCTCTTTACCAAGCCAAAACAGAGAATGGGAATCAATAATTTGAGGTTGAAGAAGTCTAGAATCATAATTTATATTTAAATATTCATTTGGGTTATCACCAATATGATTAAAGATCTCTATGCAATGACCTATGCTTAGTTTAGATAATACTCTTGCAAATCCATATTCATTATTACCTAAATAAATACTTAAAATATCACCGTTTTTTAGTTTTATTTTTTTTTGCTTTGGCATATTTTGTTTCTGAATATTTATCTCAAAAAAACTATTAATCTTGTATAATTTTTATGTTGTTGCCTTTAGCTGTAGCTGAAAATATTTTTTTTCAATTTTCTTGTAGGTTATCATGTCTTAAACTACCAACTAGCTTCCATTTTTTTTATGATTTCTGGTTTTGATTTTTCAGTATCTAACGAGTTTTCTTTAAACCATTGTATAGCAGTACTTTTATCAGTAACAAGAAGATGCATTGCAGAAACCCGTACTTGGCGTCTTATTTTTTTAAACTTATGGTAATCATTAAGCCATTCATGTTTGTTGTTAATTTCTTTTAAAATACTTTCTAGTGTTGGAAACTTGTTGAATAAGTTAAAACCACCATCTTTAATATTTTCAATAATTTCATTTGCAACACTTTCTACTTGATCCGAATTACTAATAGGGATTGAAATAAAATTGTTATCTGTATCTTTAAAGTGACCGATAGATCCGGTAATTATAGGATACGAATTTAGAAAATCCTGAATTATCTTTTTGTCTAAAGAATTCACTTCCTTATAATAAATACCCGATGTGACACCTATATATGTTTGATCTGTATGCGGAGCTCTTCCTTTTCTGGAGGAAAAAGAAATCACTTCTTCTCTTTTATGAAGTTTTTCTTTCTTAATAAAATCGTTTTTACCTCTTTTTGTATATCCTTTATCCATTAAAAAAAGGCCTACTTTATCTTTTACGGCTTCTAAAAGTTCATTCATGCTTAATTACATCTTATTACTGTTACTTTATCGATTCCATCTACTCCGGCTACTTTTGCTTTATTGCCAGTTGGAACTATATTGTGATTCCCGCTATTAACTTTTCCGTCAAAAGTTTTTTGAGCTTTTCCATATGATGCCGTTTGCGAATTTTTGACTTCAACACCAATTATTTCTCCAGTATCTACATCTTGAACTACGATATCATATCTTCTGCGCTGTCCTGTATCTTGATCTTTGAAAGATATTTCTTCTCCAAGAACATCATATTTTGGATCAGATTCAAAATCTTTTACAACATCAGCAGCTGCATCACTACCAGGTACAGAATCTCCAGGATTCTTTGGTAAAAATTTTCCTTGAGCATCTCTACCTTGCTCAGCCAAACCAAAAATATCAATCCAAGAATTAGTGTCTCTTACGTATGAATAATGATTTTTATTACCTCCTTTCAGACCCATCGGATCTTGACTTAAATACACTCCTTCATCAGCCGAATAATATCTAAATCGATTATAATATAAACCTGTTTCGATATCTTCATACTGACCTGGATATCTAAACGGACAATCATTCAATGAACCTTTTACAAGTTTACGTACTTTTCCATAAATATCATACTCTACTTGCCAGGTTTTTTCTCCTTTGCTATTATACATCTCAACAGGAGTACCTAGGTAATCCGTTATGATAGAGTAGGAGTCTTCTGATGTTATCTTAGCAGCAGGTTTAAAAGTGCCTTCATCAAATACCCAAGTAATTAAATTTTCAATAGGTTCTGGTTTACTTTCTTTAAGCATACCATATTCATCTACTACTAATTCGGGTCTTTGATTGAGATCATATTTCCATTCATGGAGAGGTACGTTGCCGTCCCACACAAACCTTGTTATTTGCTTATTGGCCTTAGACAGGCTCAGGCTGACATCCTTTATCTTAGCGGTACGACGACCAAGTGCGTCGTATTCAAATTCAGTAGTGCTATTTTTTGGATCAGTAACTGATCGTAGCATTCCGTTGCCGTACCAAGAATATTCAAATGTGCCAGTGGCACTGATTTTGGTAATAAGATTTCCTTCGGCATCGTACTTAAATTTATTTCCATTGGCTTCCAGTAATTGTCCTCCAGTTCCATATTTTCGATCTCCTTTACTCTCAGTTCTGTATAAATTACCTACTTCGTCTGGTAGTTTATAGTCAAACTGTTTGTTTTCATATCGTGCTCCTGCCAAATTATTGAACTCATCATAGCTATAGGCTACAGTTCCATTGGTTAATTGATCTACCATTTTGGTGAGTCGATCATTTACGTTCCAGGTATAGGTACGATGACGCATTTCTTTATTGGCAGAGGTTACTTTGTGTTGTATTGGTCTGCCCGCTTGATCATATTCGATATGATTAATGACACCACCAGGAAGCATTCTTTCTACTTCCATCCCTAGGCTATTGTGTGCAAATTGTGCATTCCAAGCTTTAGTTGATTCTTCAGTTTGAGATAGATTGCTAGCATTTATTTTTTCTACCAATCCAAGTTTATTTCTTGTCAACGCAATATTGGCTCCAAGACTACTTGTAATGTTAGTTCGATTGCTTAAAGAGTCGTATTCACTTTCTACCAGGTGTCCGTCTTGATTTTCAGCAATTATGCGTCCTGAAGTATCTCGTATGAGTTGCACACGACTATTTTCATTTACAGCTTCAATCAGATTACCGTTAAGATCATAACTATAGGTTTCCCATGTACCATCGCTGTATTCTGCTCTTGTAATTCTACCGTTAAAATCATATTCGTACTCCGTGTATTTATCATCGGGTCTATTTACTTTTAATACTTTTCCTGCTCGGTCCCGATCATATTTTCGGGTAAGTCCATCAAAACCAATTTCTCTAATAATTTCCCCTTTTTCATTTCTAGAAAAACGATAATATTCATTGTGCTCATTGGTAATGGTATTCAGTTGTTCTTCTGTATCATATTTAAAGTAAACTTTTCTACTATTTTCTTCTCGCATTTTGAGGCTTCCCATCGGAGTGTAGTCAAAATTAACTTCTCGTTTCTTTTGATCTATGGTCTGGATTATCTCATCATAGGCATTATACTTTAATTTAATAAGATTATTATCTGCTTGTCGTATTTGATAAATACGGTCTAATTCATCATAAAAGAATTGTTGTTGATGGTCTTCAGAATTTTTGGTATGTAGACATCTTCCCCAAGGGTCATATTCCCAAGTAGATTCAGCATTATTAGGTAGTGTTAATTTATTTAGGTTATGATCTTCATCATAATTTAGAAAAGTCCTATTCCCTGCATTATCTCTTACTTCCTGAATTAACCCTTGGTTATTGTATTCAAAAGAGGTAACGCCTCCATCTAATCCAATTACAGCGTGTAGACGGTCATTTTCAAAAGTTTTTACTACAGATCCTCCAGCTGGGTCTTTAGTAAGAACCAATCTATCTTTTTCGTCGTAAACAAATCCAATAACGGAACCATCAGGTTGATGTAAACCAATTAAATTTCCTCTATCATCATAACTATATCCAGTAATATTTCCTTCTTCATCAATATCGCGATACGGTTCCATATATGGCGTATATTCATGGAAAATATGATCTCCCATTGGATCGGTAACTTGTGTACAAAGATTTTGATTGTTAAAGTAATAGATACTCTCTTGATCTAGTGAATTGATAACTACATTATACCCTTTGTTATATTCAATTGTTCCTGATAATATGCCTCCATCTCCCCAGGTTCTAATACATTTAGCACCAGTTGTTTTTCCGTCATATTCCCAATAGAATGCCTGGCCATTACGATCAGTTTTCTTTATCATTAGGTGATTTTCATATTCCATCACCGTTTTTTGATCTAATGCGTCAATAATTTCAATTAAATCTCCTTCTTCATTATAAGAATATTTTACTAGCGTTCTGGTTTCTCCCTGATGCGTAGCGGAAACTTTAGTTATTTTGTTTTCTTCATTTAGATCTAAATCAATTCTTCTACCAGCAGTATCGATGATTTGTTCTAATTTATAAACAGCGTTATAAATGAATTGAATTTCAAAACCTTCAGGATTTTTTAAACTTGTCGGTTTGTATAATGTATCCGTATATTTCTTAAATGTATATGTTTGTTGTGATTCATTGTCAATAACTTCATAGGTGCTACCATCAATAAAGGTAAGTGTTAGTTTTTCCGTTCTGTTATAAGAAGTTTCATTTTCTGTAAGCAACATTGGGAAAGAAGTTATTCTTCCATCTGGTAATCGCATTACGATGGAATCCTCATCATAATCAACGTGTAATGAGAGATCATAATTGCAATGCATTCCATGTCCCATCATCCCTTCATATCCAGAATCTGAATACCAATTTCGTTCCCAACGAATAGGTATTGGTCCAGCTATGCTAAAATCTTCTCCTTCATATACCATACGACCTGTAATTAGGTCAACCGGTTCGAATCCCATTTTACACATTTTTTTACTAAGACCTTGTGTGGCAGGAAATTTCTTTAATACTTTATGATTTAATTTGGTCAATCCTTTTCCAGCTCCTTTCATAAGAGCACCAAAACCGTATGACATCACTAAAGCCATTAGCATTCCCATCAAATCTGGAGCATATGGTCCTCCAACATTAACAGGTTTTCCCATTGGTAAAGGAACACTCATTGAAGATGGTAGATACAAACTAGGAATTGGTTTCATCTTTTTTCCAGGAGTCAATGACAACGGCATCCCGATGTCATTACATGTCATTGTCATATATCCCGCAGGAGTAAAATAGGCATCTTCTGCGCTTACTTTTGTGCTTCCAAAAAAGTTCATAGAATCGTGACCAATCATCGGAGCCATTGCAAACGGACCTCCCATAGGTATATGAACTACTGTTCCGATCATTCCTGCTGTTCCACTATTTCCTTTGGGAACACAGTTTACATTTACGGTAGATCCAATAATAGGAACATAATCCATAGGATCAATAACCATACCTATGTATGGATGAGGAATTGGTATAGGAACTCCAGGCGGAACGATTATGATATGTATATCAATTCCGATGACAGGAGTAAAGTGTTTACTTGCTAATAACATATCTAGAACCAGTTTAAAATTGAAAGACTTTTTTTCTCCATTTCTTTACGATGTGTTTCTACTTGTTCTCTCCATTCTTCTCCTTCAATTTCTTTCATGAAGAGATCAATAGATTCACATTCTGCAGTATTTCTGTTTTTTTCGCAACTGTTATAATAATCCGCTGCGATATATGCCATACACGTAGATTTTATTAGTTCTGTTGGCAATGTTACTCCATATTGGTATGCCTCAGTAATAATAGTTGTATAGCGTTTCTTGTCTCTTTTTTTTATTACATTATATCCCAACCACCATGCTGTCAATGCTTGTGGACCAAAACCATATTCAATAGACATTTCTGCTTGTTTACAAAATAAATTTGCTGCTGTGTCTTTTTGTTTTTGTAATTGCTTACAACTTGCTTGATACCCATAATTTTGTACAATAATTGGCTTACAAGTATCATCACCTACTGATAATCCTTGTTTTGCTATAGCCATACCTTTTTGTAGTAATTCTTCTATAATTTGATATTCTTTGAAATTGAAAAGCATTCCAGCATATATCACATGAGCAGTGGCAAAGGCAGATTTACTTCCAGATTTCTGAGTAATCATTAATCCTTTTTTACCCCAATTCTGAAGTCGTGGGAGATTTTTTTTAGTTACACTTTTAGACATTTCGATCATGCATTGTCTAAATTGAACTTCTGGATCATTCGGATCTCCCGCAGCTGCTATTTTGTTAATAGCACCTTGTAAATCAATGGGCACAGCTAAAGATTTAGAAACATCCTGATGTGTTTTTATAAGTTGATCAAAATGTCTTTCTTCTACATAATCAAAAAACATAAGTCTTACTTTATCTGGCATCCCTAATTGTATAAGGTTGTCAATCCATTTGCTATAGTCCTTAGTGTCTTCTATAGAGTAAGGGTAAAGCGATAAAGTTAAATGTAGTTGAGGGTTAGGCATTGCTTTTTGAAAATTACTGAGCATCTCCAATAATAAAATATTACAATCAGTATTCTCATTTTCTAGTTTCGCTTCATAGTCCACAATATTCCAATTGAATTTTAAGTTCCTAACTTTTAGTTCTTGTTGTAATTTTTCGTCTTTTTTAAAAGTTTCAATCCAATCTTCTATTAATTTTCTGCTGTGAGTTTCTTTTGTTTTGAAAGCCGTAAGCAACACAATTGGAACATCGGGAAGTCCTCCATTTGGAGTAGATTCTAATCTTAGAAAACCCTCATATAATCTAGCTTGATCAGGTTTGATTAACCATCGCACCAATTGAATATGATTATACGGACTGACTTCATTAATCCATTTTTGTTGGATTGTAGTAATTAATTGCGCTATAGGATTATGCTCATTATTCATGATATATTACCCACAATTTAGATTTAACAAACCTCCTTTTACATTAGTCATTGCTGTACCATCAATATCCGTCATTCCTTTACTAGTAAGCTTTAGTTCTGCTTTTCCTTCTACCAAAGTACTAGGTGCTCCGACTTCGACCTTGGCTCCACTATTGATAGTAACTTTAGCACTACCATCATTAAGGATTTCTTTGGACTTAACATTTACATTATTTGTGCCGTCAATATTTACGGTCTCCGATGCATTAATATTAATTTCTTTAGAAGAAAAATTAATTTTTTCTGGAGCACTGATGTTTATTTCTTTTTTGGAAGTGTCTAAGATGATAGAATTCCCATTTTTGTCAGTAATAGTAATCGTTTCTTTTCCGTCTTCATCAGAGAAGGATAGTGTGTGACCACCTCGAGTTTTGATCGCTTTTATATCATTTTTTTCGGTTTTCCAATCCCCAGCATTACTACCTCCCGTAAAAAGAGCTCCCATTACATAAGGTCTTTCTGCATTACCTCCTTCAAAACCAACAATAACTTCTTCATCTTTTTCAGGTGTAAATTGAAAACCTTTACCACCTCCTGCGTGCGGAGTTAAAACACGAAGCCACGGAGTTTCTTCTCCAGTTGCTTTTTGCCAAGGAAACTGAACTTTTATTCGACTCATTCCTTCTGGATCAGCATTATCCATTACTGTAGCTACTTGTGATTCACTCTTTGGAAATGCCATCATATTAGTATTAGGATAGACATCTAAATCAGCAGTTACTCCTACAAAACGATTTTGATACTTTCCATTTTCTGTAGAATTGTGAGATACACTGATAATTCTAAAACTTCCATAATCAGAGTTTTCTCCTTTTATTTTTACAACTTGACCAAGATTAACACCAGGATTATCACTTACTCCGTGTATTTCTACTTGTCTTACTTCTGTTGCTTTCTTTTGTTGTTCTACGTGTTTGTCTAGTCGCTTTTTTAATTGAGGGTCATAGTATGAGTTTACGTAGATACTTGTTTCTTTGGCAAAGATTGCCTCGCTTTTTTGACTAGTAAAACCATTAAATCCATTGACACCAGAATTCACTTGGGCAGTAGCCATCTCGTGCTGCTCATCGGTTAGGTAATCATTCGTAAAGTATTTAAAATTATTAGGAATAGGATTGAGATTTAAAGAAAACTCTTGTAAATCATGGCCGTAATTTAGTTCTGTTGCTTCTTTATCTTCGGGTTTTCCGAATACTAGTTTACTACCATCATAAAAAAACCATTCACTATACTGGGCAGCTAATCTACTAGCATATTTGAAAGCGCTCTCATTATGCTGTACACTATAATGAAGACTTTCTGAGTTTTGAGGACTAATATTAGTGTCAAGTTTAGATTTATCATATCCTTGAAAAGTTTTATCCAATATTTCAGAAAGTCCAACATCACTATGAGAGTCATAATGCGGACCATCATCCGTAATAATGCTGCAAGAATGTGCTTTTATAGAAACTAGATCACCGCTTTGTTGATGAAATCCTTTTGTATTACTTACTGAGGTAACAATACCTTTAAACTCTAATTCTTTATATCCGTTTACAGTATCTAAAGAGGATACTTTTACTGTTAGAATTTCGCCAAGATAATTTTTGCTTTCCGAGGCAATTTCTCCTGCGATAGTTTCTAATACATCCATTCGACATAAAAGTTCTAACACATGATGTGCATCAATTTCTTGATGTAACATTAACCTTTTATAAGCTTTTATGGGAGATCCTCCGATAAAAATTTGTGTATTTGATTGCAGTGCCATGATTTTCCTTATTTCCAGTTTTATAAAATGCCCTAATAATAAAAATTCGTTATTCAGTCAACTATTAGTATACCATTTATAGTCATAGTTAACAGTTCGAACGATTTGGGGAAAGAATGTATGTTCGAATTGTGTGAAAACTATCAAAAATAGCATCTAACTATTCTATTATAAAAATACTTAAATTTTTAAAAACCTTATAGTTAGCAACGTTATATTTACGTTTTCTTACACAAAAATGGGTTGTTTTCCCCCTTTATTTTGCACGTTCTACACTATATACAATCTATAGTATAATTGTTACCCTTATATATTGGAAAATGTTTTGTAGATGTGTAATAGAAATTTGTAGAGAGTAGTGTGTTATTCTGTTTTGGACGGACTAGAGCCTCTAGGATTATTAGAATAAAATATTTTATTTATGTATTCTAATATGTATATTCTGATAGGATTTATTATAACTTCCGGAGCTTTCCCACATCGTGGCTATAGGAGTTGCTTTTACTACAAAAGAGAGATTAGAAGTCCAGAGAATTTCTGTGTTCTCCATATTTTGTCCCCAATAAACTATTTCTATTTGATGCTTTAACGTAATTTGGTCTTTATTATCTATCTTATAAATAAACAACTCAGAACGTTTATTGTATATATCAAAATAGAAACAAACTATTGTTTTTTTATCTGGTGAAATATGTGGGTAATCAGGGAACCTAGTTTTTATTTTTCCGTTATTTTGATCAACAAAAAAGAAATCTCCTTCTTCAAAATAACTGCCTGCTATTAAGTGGTAATTGAATGATTCTAAAAACCCAATATATTCGTAAGATTCCGTACTCTCTAGGTATTCTGTGTTATTTATGAATGTTTTTTTATTTCCATTAGTTAGTGGTAGTGTTATTTTATCTTTTTCTAGTATTACGTTATCATTTTTGGTGATAAAATTAGTAGGGATACTATTGGGTAGTTTTTCTAAAATAATTGAATATGTGTCATCTAAACAAACTCTTTCTCCGTTATTAAAAGGATCTTTATCATCCTCTGTGAGCATATTTGGACATAATTGAGTATTATATAGTTTTAATGCGGTATCATCAACAAGGTATCCATCAAAAACATATCTTCTTTTGTTATAACCAGATTCATAATTACATATTTCTACTATAGAGCCATTTATGATTTTTCCATTATCGTTTACAGATAGTTCTTTATTGGTATATTTTATAATATTTACTTTTTCTCCATACAGTAATTTGCCAATTTTGTTTCCGTTTTCATCTCTAATATTAAGCCCATTTAATGCTTGTACATATTTTACTGCTAATGGATCAAAATAATGAATACAGGTATCTGGGATGTCTCCATTGTAGTATTCTTTTTCACTTACAATTTCACCTGTATCTTTAAAAATAAAATTTATGTATTCTATCTGTTCTGGTTCGATATATAATGCATCCATTCTGTGAATACGGTGTCGGGTAATAGTACTTTCTGATAAAGTCCATCCTTCTGCGTTTTCATCCATTGCAAGTTGCTCTGAATCGATAAAGTTATATTCTAAATCGTAATTTACAAGGGTGGTATGAAGTTCTTCGCCCCAATAATAATAAAGGACCCAAGTAATATAGTTTTCGGATAATTTGAGGTTATAAAGTACTCCACAATCTACTTGTTTCCAATCTTCTGTGATTTTATCAAAATGAAGTGCTTTTTTTTGAATTAATGTAATGTGATTCGTCGGTGCGTTCTGATCTAATTTCGTTTTTTCTTCTAGTGGAACTTCTTTAGTAGAATAATCGTTTAAAAACTTATAATTAAACTTCTCTTGTCCAAAAGATAAGGTTACAGTAACGATAGAAATGAGCAAAATGAATATTTGAAGTCTTTTCATAAGATTAATAAACTCCTGTTGGATAATTGTTTTCGAATTGATATAATAGTTTTTCTCCTTGAATAGTACTTTCTTATTCGTTATGAAACATTAACATGGAAAGAAATAACGAAGCTCCACTAGTTTTTCGTTTCGAAATGTAAATATATAAAGATCATCAGATAAAGGGTGTGAGAACATGTTGATTGTAATTATTCCATTTTTTTCTTCACTCTTATTTTTTATAAAGGAAACAGGGAAATCTTCTTTAAAATTTAGCAGCGTATATTTTTTTGAAAAAATAACATTCTTATGTTTAATGGTATAATTAGAAGATTTTAAATCTATTTCTCTGAATGCATATTCAGTTTTTGATACTTCAATTTCACAATTTAGATAATTCCATATTTCATAGGAGTCTTCTATAACATAACCACAATCGTCTTGTTGTTTTCTTATGGAATCAGCTTTTTTTATTAGAGGTTTTAGGGCATCTAGTTTTCCTTCAAACGGATATTTGCTGTTTATATATAAAGTCTCGGATAAATATTCAACTTCAGGCTGTTGAAACAAAATAGTATCCACTTTGATTCGAGAATCAGTTGGTTTTGTATTTATATTGCTTACATAAACAGTGGAAAGTAATATGGCGAAAAATAATGTGATGTGTATTGTCTTCATCAACTTCTATATGTGAATTATTAACCATCGAAATCCTCACAATCAATTCCTCCAAACTTGGAAATAATAGTCTCATTCGCAAAGTATTTACTCATGCGAATATCTTGAGAAATGCTTCCTTTGAATTCTGTTTTATATAAATAGAGGTCTTTTATAAACTTTGTAAGAATTAGTTGAGTTAAGCTGTCATTTTCTAATTTAAGAATAAGTTTTTTCTCTTCGGATATACTATTTTTAATATCAATTACCATTTTTATTTTTGGATCATAATAATTACTAAGGGCTATTTGATTTTTACTTATTTCTATTACACAAAGGTCACTTGAATAACAAGCTCCTGTAAAGTCTACTGAATATTTTTTATATGGATCATTTTCTTTATCCTCTTGATTAGATTCCATACCGATAAGTCTTTGACCTATTAGTTCATTTATAGAAAAAGCATCTTGATCTGTGATAATAATTTTTTCTATATTTTCATTGGCTTGTTGAACAATCACCTGACTGTTTTGGACATTAGGCTGTGGATTGTTTTTACAGGAAAAGAATGATATTAGTAATAAGAGAATGACTTTCTTCATGGATTCTTGTTATTTCTGTTTTATTGATTAGATTGAAACAACTTTTGTCTAAGTTATCAAAAAATATACTTTTAGATAGGTAATGTTTTTAGAGAGGTTATTTATAATCTAATGTTAACGATGTGCCTTTGTTTTTATAGACAATATCAAGTACATTACTTTCTCCTAAAAATATGGAATAGACGAAATTATCCGTTTTAGTATGATACTTTATTTCTTTGATTTTATTAAATACCTGATATAGCGTTTCTAGTTTAAATTCATTATTGTTAACTTTTAGAACACGTCGATTTATTTTGGATGAGGTTTGAACCGTAATAGAAATAGAACTATCTTTATATTGTTGACCGACAACTATATTTTTAATGCTGAATTGTTCCTCATTCAATTCATATACCATAACCAAATCTTCATCATTTACTTGATCAAAAGAAAATTCGTTTGGAGGAGTATATAAGTATACATCACTTGCTGTTAACGATAAAGAAGTACCATATTGATGATCTTTATAGGTTTTTGGCAAATTATCCATATAGCTGGATGCTTTTAAAGAATCGACAAAGTGTTTTTGGGCTTTTATTTCACCTACTACATAAAGATTCATTTTTTTCAATGCATCGATATCATTTTCAATATCAAAAACATAATTGGTGTAATATTCATTTAATGAGCAATAACGAATACTCATTCCTTGTTGCTGCGGTTTACAACAGTTTACTAGAATAATTATTAATAGATATTTTAGAGTCTTTTTTTTCAATTAATAATAAGGATTATTTACCTTTCCAAAATTAAGATTATTATCTCAACCAAATTTGATTTTGATGTTTACTAAACAATACGTTTTTTCAATTCTATGTTTATTAATCTCTTTTTTTTCCAATAGTCAGGAAGTTACAAATAATTGGGTAGCTGGAAAGTGGAATATTGAAGAAGTGATCGTTCCGGATCAAAAATTTAATGATAAAAAAGAGAGAATATTTATTGCCGAATTAGGAAAAACAGTTTTACATTTTAAGGGGGATGGACATTTTTCTTTTATTTATAGTGGAGATGATAAGGAACTTATAAGAAACATTAAAGAACTAGAAAACGTTAGATGGAACGCTATTGAAGGAGAAAACGCGATCTTGTTAGAAAAAGAAACTCCTTTGGTTGTACTACCGGTCGAAATTGGAGAAAATATTATAATTGGTTTTTTTCAACCTATCAAGTTTCGAGTTTCTAAAATAAAAGATGAGCTCGTTAATTTTTTACCGAAACCAGCAATTGAACGAGAAAATGTTGAAGTCGAGCGAAATGTAGATTCGGTATTCAAGTTCGTTGAGGTTGACAAAAAAGGTTTGAAAGACTCAGTGATTTCTGAATATCCGGTTCTGGAAGGTTGTGAGAAAAAAAAAGGGGTTAGTTGTTTTAATAAAGTTATTAGAAATAGAATAGCAAGGGAATTAAATTTAAAAAAATATAAGTCCGTACAAGATTCCAAACGTATGAGGTTATCAGTATCATTTGTTATAGACATTGATAAGGGGATTAAGAATATTGAAACTACCTCTGAAGATGAAGCTTTATCTTATGATTTAAAATTGATTATGAATAATTTGGGAGTTATCGAACAAGCGAAGGATGATAGAGGGAAGCCAATGATCAGTTCTTATATCATTCCTTTAACATTATTAATACGATAGATTACTTAAAAGATTTAAAGTAACTATGATGAAATTTGCAATTACCATCCACCTATCTTTTCTCGTTCTTCTTGTTGTTTTTTAGTGGCTTCTGGAGTTTTGATAATGCTTGGATATTGAGGTTTTGGAAACCCTTCGGCTTTGCGCCGTTCATAATCTTGTTCCCGAAACTCATCAAAAGCATCACCAGGAGGTAATGGTCGATTTTTATCCATATACCAGGTAATCATTGCTAAATCTTCATAACAATTAGTGCCGCCAAATGAAAAAATATCAAAAGATCTTATTTTATTGGGCCTTACTACTTGCAGTATAAAAGCTCCAGTACCATCTTCATTACCAGTAGTATAATTAAATTCGACATCCTGAAATGTCATTGTTATATTTTTTTGCCAAAAAGTACCTGTAAAGGTAATTAGTCCATCTAATCTATTAAGTATATGTTCTTTTTTTGGCATCGTTAAATAATAAACAATGAAGAAAATTAGAGAAATTATTGATATAGAAAAAAGGCTAATGCCCATAATCCCTAAAGAACCTTTAAAGTACCAGACATAAGAGAATAATAATAATACGAAAATGCAAATTATACTTCCTACCAAAGGAATTGCGTTAGCACCCGTTTTTATTTGAACATATTCATTACTTAAATATAAATAGTTACCGTTTTTAGATACCCATTCTTTTTTAATACCTCTTGGCTTTACACCAATATTTTTGGTTAAGCCTTTATAATATTTTTTATTTAAATTGTTCGTTTGGTAAGCTGTGTGTGTGACTTGTCTTTTAAAACCTACCATGTTTCAGGGTTTTTGAGATCACCTAAAGAAGTAATGTTTACTGCTTTATTTTGTTTTAAACTACTAATATATAATCCCGCACTTAAACTTCTCACTCGTATTTTGGCTCCTAGAAAACGTTCTTCACCAGCTAGTGGATAAGGGAAATGTAAATGTTGACTTTTATCAAGGTGTAAACGCCCTGCAAAGATTACTTCAGATTGTAAACGAATTTTATCTTTATGTATATCAGGTACTGAAAATTCTACCTGTAGTGCATTATCTCTTTTTGGATCTTTTACCGTAATGGGTTTGTTCATGATCATCTTAATTGCTCCTCCATTTTTTACTCCTTTTGGGTAAAAATATGCATAAGCTTCTAATTGATCAGGGTCATTAAAAAACTGACTAAATACCATAGTCGCAGTAAAACGAGATGCTGTAGATACTGAACTACTTGTGCTCACTCCAAAGGAATCACGTCCACTGGTAAAGGTTTGTGTATCTGGATCTATAGGTTCAAAAGCAATTTGTTTACATATAATAGCGTCAAACAAACTGGCCTCAGCATCTGCTGGATGCATCAATGTTTCCGTATAATCGTCATCCACTAAATCTTCTTTGCTAGCCAGTACCTTACGACTGTATATCATTGGGGTGTCTTCTTCATCTTTAGGAAATGCTTCCGTATCGCTTAATACAAAGTTTTTGAAAAATGTTTCCAATTCACTATCACTTAATAACGTAGCAATAATAATTAATCCTACGCCAATACCCGCAGCGATCCATCCAACTGGGCCAGCAACCGAGGCAGAGGCAAAAATATATGGTGCCGCAGTTGATAATGCAAATGCAGCTCCAGCACCAGCCAGAGCGATTCCACTATCTACATCTCCTTTATCCATGGCTTCTATACTTTCCCAAAAACACATTCCAGCTGTAAATGCCCCTCCAACTACACTTGCTACTTTAGTTGAATTTTTTAAAATACTAGAAACTTCCTTACCTCCAAACTCCACAAATGCTTTTCTTAGATTTAATCCAGCTTCTCCCATTTTTATGCTGGCACCAGCAAAATTGGTAATATTTTTTTCATTTATTTCATCATTTAAATGGTCTTTTCGTACTTTATTAAACGCGGCTCCAAGATTGATAAATTCCAAAATTGCAAATACCCCATTAAACGCACGACCATTCACCATTTGAGCAATTTTTACATTTTTTGCATTGGATTTTATTTGATCAGCATCTATCTTCTTTCGTACGCGTAAACCTATTTTGTTTTGTGTGCCACCACTTTCCACACTTTCCAATATTTCAATACCTTCACTACCATGTATCGCCCTTAATACTTCGGTTTGCATTTTGGTATTCTTAAAACCAGGTTTTCGTTTGAGTAAATTCCCTTTTTTCCCCCCATAATTTTGTTTTCCTTTTACACGTACGTGATTAGATTGTTTGATATAATCATCATCAATTTCAACACCTAGCTCGTGTAGCCGCATTCTCATCTCTCCATCCTCGATATGAAACATTGCTTCATCATAAACAGTAAGGTTTTCGTTTAGTTTTTTAACTATGAATTCCTGTTTTTCCGTAATCTCTTTAAACATGGTTCGCCCTACTTGTTTCATTACGAAAGCCTGTTTTGCATGATGGCCTAATTTTTTCTTGTAAACCTTTGCAATTTTATGGCTAATACTTCTACCTTTATCAATTACTTTGTCCAAATTAATGGTAGGTGTAAGCAGTGCATATATAGGATCTAATTTTTCATATCCTGAAGTCTTACTTTTTGCATTAGTATTAGAAAACTCTTCTTCATAGTCTTTATCTATCATTCGATACACCCAATCGATCCATTCATCAGAATTTTTATAGTGCTTTTTTAATAACATATGCCTGTCGAAATCATATGTGTTAATAGTAATAGCATCAATAATTTCTAACACTAATCCACGTCCTTCTATGGTTCGTTCTACTAGGTTATCTATATAATCATCTAGAACCGTTTTAAACTCCTTTGTGTCAAGGTAGGTAGCAAAATCTTTTTTATATTCAAAGACTTCTTCTCTTAATGCTTTTCTTTCTTTGATCCCAAGAATTCCTTCTAGTTTTTGATAATCTAGACCATAGCCAATTGTACTTGTATTAGGTAATGTATGTGTGGTATGTTTACCATAAAATGTTTTGGTTTTGGGACGAGGATCTAAAGAGTGTCGATCACTAAAATTCCATCCTGGTGACCCGCCATCATAATCTAGTATAGCATCATTATCATTGTAAACCATCAAATAACAGGTGAGAGCCAATGATATCAAAGATTGATATTCTTTTTCCGGTTTAGGTCCTTCAAGATTTCCATCTAATATTCTATCATAAGCTTGTTTTAAAGTTTCACCAGTTTGTATGGCATCAACTAAGGCTTTAAAATCAAGTATTTTATCTGATAAAAAGTTACTGATTTCTGCTGCAGAACTTATAGGATCCTCAAGGGTTATAAACATATCTGTTTGTAAGTCAGGTTCCTGATGATTTGGGTTTTCTGTTCGGTTTTTTTCTCTTTTTTCTTCCTGTCGTTGTATGGTATCTATTTTTTGCTGGATCGCTCTACATAGATTTTTTCTGTCTGCAGGAAAATAGGTTGTTATGTAGGAATAAGGTGCATGCTCAGTTGTACTTTGTATGAGTCCCAGAGGAAAACCGCTGGCTTGTATTTGGGTCATACGCTCTTTACGCTTATTAGTATCACCTGCTAAAGAATCATAATATGCTTTGGTCCATTGGATAGGAGAGTACGCTGCCCAAACGATGGATTCAAATTCTGCTTCATAAAATCCATTCGTATTGCTTTTTCCATCGGTAGTACGAACATCTGGAAAACCGTCGCCTCCTTTTTCCCAAGAGATAGATTTGAAATTACCGTATTCATCAACTTCAAACTCTATAGGTTCATCTGGTTTATTTTCATCTATGATATAGATATATCCAGGATTTAGACCTGTATGTACGGTACTAAAATTCTCTAATTTAGGATCGGTAATAATAACTTCTTCTAGAATAACATTTCCATTTTCATCTTTTTGAGACTTCCCATCCTTGGTTTTCATTTTAGCCTTTATATGGCTCTGTTTTGGATTGTCTTCGAGTATACCCGATCGCAAAAAGTGAAGCTTTATAGTTGGTTCTTCTTTACATTCTAGCACTAATGTTTGATTACTAAAATCAAAAGATCTTCCTTCTGCTTCTATTTGTAATGTTAATTTTCTAGTTCTGTCACCCATAATAATAGAAATTTACTCGATCACGAGATTACATATTCTGAGACTTTTATTGAAATCAAAAATGTTTTCAAAGAAAATATCTCTTCTTACTTGCCATTAGTACTTTGCTTTTCCTTATTCCAATCTTCTTTTGTATCTAATGGCTTTAATTCCGCAGAACCATCTGCTTTAACTGTACCTGTGTATACTATTTGATTTTGTTGTCCATCAATTTGTTTTCCGTTTTTTTCGGAAACATTTACTTTTACACTTTTGCCAGGATCCATATTTTCTGTCATAACAAATATGGTTGCTTTTTCTCCATAATTGATTTTATCAATCTTTTCTTTACCAGCAGCATCCATCCAATAACTTTCTACTACCTTGGGAGCTTTGTCGTTGCCCATCATCGCACCAGGAATAGTCATTGCAATTTCCTTGAATTTTTCACTAGCATTTCCACCAGTATTGATCTGCATAGGTTGCATAATGGTAACTTTACCTCCAGTACCACACATACATTCAGAATCTTCGTATAAGAATTTTTTACTTCCTCCTAATGTTGAGGTTTTAGTAGTTTTAGTCCACTTTTGTAGCGCTGGAATACAAGGTAAATATCCACCACTAGTTGGTTTTAGTTTACATTGTCCGAAAGTAGCAGGCACCTGAACATCCATATCCGTAGCTTTAAACTTGCCTTGGATTTTCACTTTTTGATTTTGCGTTACTAAAAGCTTAGCAGGCACAAAGCCCTGATTACATTCTAATAATGCGCCATCTAATACATATATTTTACTACTCATCTTTTTCTAAATTAAAGGTTATGGTAGTTGTTTTTTTTATATAAATCCTTTACTTCGAAGGAGTAATTTAATTTTCCTTTGGTTACCAATCCAAATTGGGGTTTTACTTTATAAGTACCTTTATACTCAAAATCTAACATGTGTTTATCACCTGGATTCGTTGGTAATTTGCCTAAAAATCCGTTAAGCTTAGCTAATGGAAACTTTTTATGATCAATATCCATTTCGGCATCTGATGTAATAGTTACCTTGGTGAACCCAATATCTTGTTTAGAAATCTTTTTTTGCTCTAAAATTGGGATGTTTATATTACCTAGGGCATTGGCAGATACTTTAGTTTGTTGTGCTAACTTTTTATCTTCAAATTCTTGATAAAAAATATTAGTAAAAAAGAATTGATAAAAATTATCTTCTAAAAATACGCGCTGAATATTATCTTCTTGTAATTGCCAATCAAAATCACTTGTCATTTTAAGCAAATCTGGGTATTCTTCTAAAAGATCAATTTTTACTTCTTTCCATTTTTGTCTTATTTCTTTGGTGTTGTTTACCTTATTCAATTTAAAACTCTTGTCAACTTTTAGTTCTAAGATATCATTAACTGAAGCAACTTTTAGCGCGATTTTTTGTGCTTTATCTATCTTACGAATAACACTAAATTTTTCATTTAATAGGAATCTCTTTTTAACTTCCATTCTATAATTTAGAAGCCCTTCTTGATCAATTCCATAAAAAGTTAAATCAAATTCGATCCCCACAGCAGCAGAGGATTTATTTTTACCTTGTTCTATAAGGTTAACTACCTCAGAAGTATAGGTGCGGGTAATTCGCTCTCCGTTGAGTTTTATAATCTGATTGATATGGGGTAGGGCACGTTGCATGATTATTTTGTTATCCAGCTTGTGTTACTCGTTCTCGATTACCATTTACTCTATTTGGTCCCATACCTATACTACTGTAATGAGCAGAAAAATGGAAATAACGGTTTCTAAGCGTCTCTAATAATATTCTATGTTCTGGATTGTCATAAGACATTTCTACACCATCGTTAAATACATATTCATCCAGAATGGTTTTAGCTGAATTTAATTCATTAGGTATTTTAAACTCTCGAGAGATTTTGCTCATTATTAAATTCACATTTTTATCAATTGAGAATTTTGTCATAATTTGTAAAGGAATAAAACTGTATTTGTTACTTAGACCTTTTCTATCTCCAGTGAGCGTTCCCCAAAAGTCACTTACCGTTATTTCTTTAGGTTTAAACCATCCTTGATCAATGAGTAATTGCCTTTCTCTTTCTAGATCATTAAGATTTGTAATTGTATAATCAAGACGAACTTCTTCATCTGCATTATCCACATAACCGCCTCCAATGTCAGAATGAACTCCAGGAAGAAATTTCTCGACACCTCTATTACCTGTACTTCTGATATCCGTAAGTCTAAAATTACTTCGATGTTCATCGGCAGCAGCAAGTTGCAATGTATGTTGAGATTTTTTTACAGCGTTTAACTTTAATTGAGTAGTATTATTATGGTGAGACAGTCCTAAGGAAGCCACCGTATCAAATAATCCTGCAAAATGAATTATTATCATTTTTACTTTGATTCCTTTTTCTTCTAGGAATTCACCAAGTGCTCCATAATCTACCTTATAATAGATTTTTCCACCGCGTCCTACACGTTTTTTAAATTGCCCTTTTCTTTGAGTTATTTCATATATAAAATTCCTTGCAGCTGCTGCACCTCTACTAAAGCCGTACGTTTCTATAGTGAGTGTGTTAATATTTGTAATACTTAAATCTGCAATAGCATTAGATACTTCTTCACACCCTTTTTTTACTTTAGCTCGGACTCCAGTAGATCCTGTACCTAATCCCATTCCCGTTTTAGAATCGGAACTTTCATTTTCTGTACCAATACCTTCTATGTAAATAGAAAATTTTTTTATTGTCTCTTCTTCTACAGGTTCATAAGCTGGTTCCATTCGGGATACATTCGAGTGATCATTATCATAGCTACCTGTTTTATTAGGACTCCATGGAGTTCCCCACCAAAAATCGCGATACTTTTTTACAAGCTCCTCATCATGTGGCTCACCTCTTTTCATCTTCTCATACTCCAAACGAATATTCGTATTTTCTCTATTGTTGGCTGTTCCATCAAAAAAAACAGCGGCTGTGACATTTACAGAATCATCTGGTGTTAACTCTTCATACTCTGCATTCCCTACATGAACTGGAGCGGTTTGCACATTAACTCCGCTTAGTACATTTTTGCTAGCCTCTTGAGCTCCCGATGATGTAGCTGTCAATCCAATACCTCCCATAATATTTATTAATTAGAAGTTTCGTATACTTTTATTCTTGCCTTTTTAATATCGATGCTTTCTGATGCATTCTGTAAAGCAATAGTAATATCGCTATTATATTTATCAATAGTTAACATCAATTCTGTAGGCACATCTTTTGACTTTTCATACATTTTTTCGAAAACAGTGTGTATTTCATTTTCTTCAAAATAAATTCTAGTCCCATATTGATTATTATTTTGGTCTGTCCATTCCATTCTGATATGATCCGGAATAGCATAATTCTGAAATTGATCTAATATTTTGTTTGAACCAATAGTATATAGACTTTCACCATTAAAAAATGTTATTCTTATTTCTTCAAGCTTTCCTTCTTTTTTAAATGCAACAGAGGGCTTCCATTCGAACTTTTTTCTATACGCATTCCATTTGCCAAATGGAATACTATCAGGATTCATTTTAGCTTTTACTTCGTCTTTAAAATCTTCTTCTAGTACAGAATCAATAAATTCTTCCATAGAAAGTTCTGCATAAGGTGAAAATTCCTTAATACTTACTTCTGTTTCTGAAGCTTTAAATATACCGATCTCTTTAGACCACCCATTTCCCATCATCCATACGACAACTTCTCCTCCTGGAATTAATCCGATATTAATCCTTCCGTAGGTGTCTTTCTTACCTAGTCGATTAATATAGCCTTCTTTAAAAAGTTTATTTATTTTTTCTGAAGGCAAGTCAAAATTACCTGTATAGAATTTTCTTTCTAAGTAGGAAATCCAAGTTATTTCTAATTTTACAGGTGCAGGCTTTAAGTCTTCACCCACCACGTGTGTTGGCCCTATTTTACCCCATCCTTGATGTAATGTATGCCCTGAAGGAATATAAATACTTTCTCCATTTTCATACAGCAATCGTCCCTTATGAATCTGCATAGGATTATATTTCGGTGCACAAGCAGTAGGTCTCCATTCGTATTTTTCCATTTTTTTTGTAGTCTTAATTTCTTGGGAATTATTCTTTTGACAAGAAACAACTCCAATACTCATTACGGTGAATATTACCATCAATAAAGAAGCGGTATTACGAATACTGCTTTTATTCTCCATATTCAACTGTTTCGGCACTAGCAATTGTAATTTTACCTCCGGCATTGGTTTTGATTTCGCCACTTGCATCTGTAGTTATTTCCTGAGCTTCCTGCTTATATTCACTACTAATTACTTTGATTGTTTCTCCTATCTGGCGATCTTCATTAGTCGCACTGATAAAATAATCTTCAGTAATTGTTTCACTTTTATTTTTTCCAACAGAAATATCTAAATTTTCATCTACATTTATCTGCATGTTTTTAGCATTCAATGTCATATTTTCTCCAGCTGAAATGGTGATATCATTATTGGCAGTATCAATATTTATAATATTTTGATTCTTATCGGTAATAGTAATAAATTCTGCGCCATCGGCATCATTTAATTCTACCGTATGACCACTTCTCGTGCGCAACGCTTTTACATCATTGCTTTGGGTATTCCAACTTGCAGGATTAGCTCCTCCTGTATATAAAGTTCCCAATACATAAGGTCTTTCTGCATTACCCCCTTCAAAACCAATCAATACTTCTTCATCAAGTTCTGGGATGAAATGAAAACCTTTTTCTCCTCCAGCGTGCGGAGTGACAATACGTAACCAAGGAGTTAATTCTCCTGTTTCTCTTTGCCAAGGGAATTGTACTCGTATTCTACCAATTCCATCAGGGTCACTATTTTCTTTTACAATAGCTACCTGAGATTCACTTTTAGGAAAAGCCATTAAATTGGTGTTTGGATACACATCCAATTCAGCAGTAACTCCTTCGAATTTATTTTGATATCTTCCGTTTTCGGTATTAGTATGAGTAACTTTTGTAATTCTGAAACTACCGTAATCTGCGCCTTCTCCCTTTATGTTAACTACTTGTCCAATTTTAACACCAGGATTGTCGCTAGATCCTTTAAAAATCACCTGCTTTATTTCTTCAGCCTTTTTCTGTTGCTCTACATGCGTATCTAATCTTTGCTTCAGTGATGGATCGTTGTATGAATTTAAATAAATATTAGTTTCATTAGGGAAAATTTCATCTCCTTTATTGCTAGTAAAACCATTATATCCATTTACACCAGAACTAACTTCATTCGTGGCTTTTTCATGCTGTCCATCTGTAAGGTAGTCGTTAGTAAAATATTTGTAACTATTAGATGTAGGTTTTAAATCCAAAGAAAATTCCTGAAGATCGTGTCCATAAGTTAAGGTAACTTCTTCTTGATCTTCTGGTTTTCCAAATATCAAAGCACTTCCATCATAGTAAAACCATTGACTATATTGCGCAGCTAATCGACTTGAATATTGAAAAGCACTTTCTTTATTCTGTACACTATAATGAATGTTATCAGATCCAGAAGGGTTAAAGACTGTTTTTAATTTAGACTGATCATATCTTTGAAATGTTTCATCTAAAATGGTAGTGAGATCAACATCATTAAAAGAATTATAATGTGGTCCATCATCAGCTATAATACTACAACTATGCGCTTTTATAGTTACTAAGTCACCATTTTGTTGATGAAATCCCATAGTGCTATTTACAGAGGTTACCACTCCTTTAAACTCAAATTCTTTGTAGCCCGAAAACGTTCCAATAGAAGAAATTTGTATGGTAATGATTTGTCCTAGATAATCCTTGGTTTGAGAAGCAATATCTCCAGTTATATTTTCTAGAACATCCATTCTACAAACTAATTCTAGTACATGATGCGCATCGATTTCTTGATGCAGTATTAATCGTTTATAAGCATTTATTGCTGTTCCTCCAATAAATATTTGAGTGTTAGATTGCAACGCCATGTCTTTTGTTTTTTAGTGATTTAACAACCGATAAGTTGTCAATATAGTTTTCACAGGTTTTTATAAAGTTACCATTTTTAGATTAACAAATAGTATGTTTTTAAACAATACTATGTATTATCTGGTGTAATAAGGATAACTCATATCTATATTATATATTCTAAGATAAGAGATTTTTGTTTTTAAAAATCATTTTTAGCTTTTCCCGTTCTTTCCCAAATAAACACCAAGAATTAAGAAGAGATACTTTTTAGACGGTTTTATCCCATAATATTCCTCTAAAACACTAAAAACTTTATGATAAATATTAAAGCAACCACTTTATAGGTATCATTAGTTTTTAGTAAGTTTATTTAATTTCAGAAATACTGTTATCTTAGAATAAAAATCCTTTGATATTCTATTCAATTATGAAAATATTCAAAATCACAACTGATAATAAAAAAAGAATTATTACACTTTGGAAGGCCAATTGTTGGTAAACGTAGTTCCTTTAATTGAAATTTCCTTAGCGGATAATACTAAATGTATCTGTAACGGCTTTGTGCTTTCTGCATTAAAATGCTCCGTGTATTCGATACAATAAGCGTCCTTAACTTCTACATTTTTTAGACTAGACATATTATCTCTTCTGAAAAAAGTAATTTTACAACTTTTAGTAATAGTAGGAGAGATGGTCCAGTCCAAAAAATCTGTTTTGGCAGTAGATTCTATTAATAAACTAACTTGTCCTCCTTGTGGTTTTGCACAAGGTCTCCCTGTGTAATCGGTATCTTGTCTGAAGGTGAAAGAGCAATCCAGAATGTTTATCTCTTCCCCATCAAGATCTAGTTTTGCTAAAAATGACATAAGTAATAATTTTAATGTGAATAACTACTTTATCAGTTCCATTATTGTTTACAAGAAAATGTAACAAAGAGGAAATGATGATGTAAGATAAGAAAGGGAGTGAAAAAACCACTCCCTTAATTTAAATCTTATATAAAACGAAATGATTTATACCCATTCGTTTGTATGCTCACCGTTTCCAATACCGATTTCTCTTGCAGAAATGGTAATTTTTTCAGTCATTGGATTAGAACCTTTAGCGTCAAAATTTTCCATATACTTTACTGCATAAGCATCGGTAAAATTTAATTCTTTGGAAGTAGCTTCTGTATCTCTCTTTAAGAAAACAATAGATCCACTTCTCATTTCGAAATTGTTAAACATCCAATCAGAAAGGCTAGTGTCTGAAGTAGATTCTACTTCAATAGTAATCATTCCACCTCTAGTTACAGATGATGGACGTCCTGTTGCGTCGGTTTCTTGAGCTAAACCATAATTACAGTTTAATACATTGTACTCATTTCCTCCAACTTTTAATTTTGCTTTAAAAGACATAATAAATAATTTTTAAATTAATAATAATAAATAATGATTATAATAAATGTAACTTGTACGATGTAAAGATAGTAAAATATATCAGACTTAGGTTGTTACTATATCGTTAAGTGTGAAGGGATTAATGGATTAAGAAAGAAAAAGACTACACGGTTTTCAGGGAATTTGCACTTTATCGTGAAGTTTGTCTAATAAAAAAAAGATCTCAACGAGTAAACTGAGATCTTTTTTTAACAAAATTTTAACACTAATTTTTTATGCTCTTTTGCAGATGATTACATCATTTTCCTTGATATTATTTCCCTCTATTGTTCGAGTGAAATCAACATGTGTTTGCATGCCCATCCAATTTGGTTTTGTATAGAAAATCCATCCATAAGGGTTGTTTTTATCATCTAAAAACTCTATTTCACCTTCAGGATGTCTATCATTGTAATCGTTTATGAAAAAGTAGAATAGCTTACCAAACTCCATTTTTTCTGGTGCTTTTAATCTAAAGTTGCTCAACTCATCAATATTTTCACCCTTATTAAATTCAAAAGAAATAACCAACGGGTTAATTAATTCGTCGTCTTTAGGGTCTTTCATCTTTTTGTCAATAGGGTAGAACCATTTTTTATATATAGGTACAGGAACGGAGACTGCAAATTCATAAAGTTTCACAATCATTATAGGAATAAGAAAGCAAATTGATGATGCTGTGAAAATATATTTGTAATCAGGTTTGTAAATCCCAACAACGAACAGAAACGTAATTAATCCAACAAATACTGTTACTATAGTATATAAAAATTCTGGCCAGAATTTTGTTGGATCTTCTTCTGATAGGTTTGGGAAAAATTTACGCATAGCAAACACGTGTAAAGATCCCAAGCATAAAAATATTATTTGGAAACCTATAAAGCTGTTTAAAGGTATGTCATTAAGTACTTTTTCATTACTTAATAGGGCTGTCGCAGCAAATAATAAAAGTACCACTAGCATGTATAGTAAAAACTTCTTTTTGTTTTTGACAAAAAGTTTCTTCAACCCGGCAACAACTCCCATTAAAATAGCACTAACGGCCAATAGTAAGATTCCTACCTTAAAAAAATCAGCATTTAATGCTGCAGATTGTAATATCAAATTCATATCATAGTTGTTAGACCCATCCTGGGACCGTTAGTCTCATTTAATACAAATGTTTCTTCTTTACTCGAATATGTTACGTTAATTTTTGTATCTATTTCCATAGGGATAAAATAGTCACAAAAGATAGTAATAAATTTTTTAGTAGCACCACTTACTATATATTTATCAATATTTTTTTGGTCAACAGGCCCTATTGTTATTTCCCAGCAAGGATAGGAGATTACAGTTTCTTTTAGTTCTAAAACCAAATCAACTCCTAGTTGGTGTTCTTTAGAAGTGTCATTTATATTGTCATCTAAAGTTTTATACTTTTTTTCGATAGTCACTTTTTCTCCTATGATTTTCTCTAGACTTAAAGCAGTTAGTTCAATCTCACCTGATATTTTGTGTACATAAGGTAATAATTGCAAAAGTTTAATGCTGTAATCAGAAGGAATCTCAGGGTCTAAATTCCAAAATTTTAAAAGAAAATCTGTTTTTAGGTTCGCAAACTCATTAATTAGTTTACGTTCGTTTTTTTCAATATTGACTCTTTGAGTGAAAAATTCGTTTTCTAACGGGGAGAAAAAAGATCGAGCATCTTTTTCTTGTTTCTTCTGTTTTTGGTGTAATTCTGTAAAGGAAATATCACTTTTCGCTTTTACCGGTTCATGGAATAGTCCTTCTGGTAAGGTGTCATAAAGACCATTTCTAGCAATATTAAATTGTAACTTATCTGTATTTCCAGAATAAGAATCTAATTTAAAATTAATTACATCTCTTCTGTAGGATCTGGAGAAAGTACTGTTATTAAAAACATCAATATCTGTAAGATTTACACTAGATTTTTCTAAAATTTCAGTAACAAAAACTTCTGCTTTTAGATTTTGATAGGTAGTGGTTAATTCTTGATAGATGTCTTGGATCTCTTTGTTCTTCATTCGTTTAGTTGGTGTAAAGAATGCGAGCTTCTTCTCTAGTTTTCTACAGTGTTGGTGTTATTATTAAATTTAGGTTTTTTTCCAGCAGCGACAAACATCCTTTTCCAAGGTTGTTTGGATAAGTCACTAATTTGAACTCCATTTCCTCCAGAATTTCCTCTTCTTGAAGTAGAGTGAACAAATTTATTGTTTCCAAGATAGAACCCTACGTGGGTTATATCACGAAATTCAGAACCTTTATTGTTAAAAAAGATTAAATCTCCCTGCTTTAGATTATGTAATCCTTTAAACTTATTTGTGTCTGGTGCGTCAAATTGTTTTTGTGCGGTACGTTCAATTAAATTACCATAAATGTCGTGATATATATATTGAGTAAAATAAGAGCAATCAATTCCTTGTTTAGTATTTCCCCCTAATTTATAAGGAGCATTCATCCAATCATCTATAAACTCAAATAAAGGAACGTTATCTATTTTCTTCGGTGGAACACCTAATATTGCTCCATATTTTTTCTGGATAGGAAGGATAGCATTTTGTTTCGCCAATGCAATAGAATCTCTTCTTGCCTGGGCTAAAGCTTCTTGTTCCGCTTTTTTAGATCCACCACAACTCATTGCCCCAACAATAATGATAAATAAAAATAGTGTTTTAAAAAGTGTATTCATTTGAAAAATAAAATTTACACAAATATAAAAAACTTATGCGTATTTTCTATTCTTAGTCTATTGATAACAATAAAATAAAATCATAAAATCATGGATTGTTGTTTTTTTAGTTAGTTTATTGAATTATGAAGTGTAGATAAATAAAATCTTTATTAAATTGCATTTGCTTTGTAAGTAAATTAAAGCGCACAAATTATCCTGTATGAATAGTTCTTATTATAAGTTGCCTTTAGATACATTTAGAATAGTTAAAAACAAAGAGATTGATAGTTGTGATCTTAATCAATCTATTGTTGGATATATTCATTTGATTACTACATCGTATTTTGGGGAATGTACTTTTGATGAATCTTTTGGGTGTTCTATTTGGAATGTTGATTTTGATAATCTAACTAGTACAAATAAGTTGCGTAATACTATTTCCGAATCTTTGGTGGAAAGTATAGTTTCTCAGGAAAGAAGACTTAAGAAAGTCACGGTTGATGTTACAATACAACAAGAGGAGTTTAAAAATAGAGGAAGTTTAAATAGAATTAAGAAACTAGTAGAGATAAAAGTAAATGGGGTTGTGAGTAGAACAAATGAACAATTTGCTTGTTTAGAAAAATTTTATATTGCTCCACTTTCATTTTAATAGGGTTTATGAGTACAGAAAATAAAGTTCAGATAAAAAATAGAATGATCAAAAAGGCGGCTTCACTTTGGGGAGTTTCCCCTAATGAGATAGAAAGCTCTTTTGATCCTGTGGTATCTCTTCTAATTGGTGCCTGTGCTTCTGAGATAGAAAAAATTTCTGGAGAGATTGATAATTCGCAAACACGAATTACGGAGCGGTTGATTCAATTAATGACGCCAGAAACTTTATATGGATCTCGTCCTGCTCATGGTATTGTTTATGCAGAACCTATAGAGAAAAAGACGACAATAACTCCTGAGCATTTATTATACTATAAAAAGAAGATAAAGACCAAGAATGCTAGTACAGAATTAAAAAACATATATT
Source organism: Aquimarina sp. Aq107 (assembly GCF_943733665.1). NCBI lineage: Bacteria > Pseudomonadati > Bacteroidota > Flavobacteriia > Flavobacteriales > Flavobacteriaceae > Aquimarina > Aquimarina sp. Aq107. Next base: position 1,531,256 of record NZ_OX030782.1, read on the forward strand.
TCTCCCCAATTCAACAGAATCAATTAATAGATGCTACAGTAAGTCGTATGATTTGTGGTAATAAGATTTTTGAATTAGAAGGAAAAAGAAAATCAACTAATGATTTGTCTTTAAAGGCAGGAGGCTCGTTGCCACCATCAACTTTGTATTTAGGTATAAAAACTGAGCAGAGTAAAATTTCATTAAAAGATGTCTCTTTTTATTTTGAGTTATTGGATGTACAAGAAAATGAACTTTTTTACCATCATCTTAAAAACGCAAATTTTAGCTTTTTAGATCAGGAGTTCAAAACTTTTCCAGGGTATTATAATAGTGATGTTTCCAGACGAATTAATTTGGAGTCAATATTTAATTATAAGCCTAATAAGACACGGAATATAGAAGAGCAAGTAAAGAAGTTGTATAAAAAACATTTTATTTCTATAAAATCAGATATTTCATTGGGCTCTAAGGCGGATATGCCAGAAGAATTTTCTAAATTTATAGATCAGAAAGATCATGATGATTTGGCTGATTTTAATTGGATTAAAATTGAGTTTCCTAGAATTGTAGATAATTCAATTTTAGAAAGTGTTTTCTGTACAGTAAATGCTTTTCCCGCATTAAATAGAAAATGGGAGAGTATATCGTATCAATTAAAGGATTATATTGATATTGTACCTATAAGTACTCAAGAATTGTTTTTGGATGTGAAGTCTATTTCTAATACTTCTGGTAAAGATTATAGATTACGAGAAAATGATTCGGCTACAGATGATAAAGGGACTTACGTTATTAGAAGGGATAATGTAAGTAAATTAGACTATAGAAAAGCAAGAGAATATTTGATCCATTTAATAGAATTATTAAAAGACGAGAGTGCTTCTTTTTCGTTTTTTGGAAATGATTTTTTGCAATCTAATATTAATGAGTTAAATCAAAATATTTCTCTTTTAGAGAAAAAGGTTTCTGATATGAAAAAGTCTTCGGAAGAGACTAATTATATTTCTGTAAAACCTTATAAAAAGAAAGATACCCTTCTTGTAGAATATTGGACGACTAGTGGAGAAGATGCTAATCAGATTAAGTCAGGTAATAGTCTTAGTATTTATCAAGGAAGTGATCTTAAGCAAAAAGGTAGTATGTTTCTAACTTCTACATTCCAAGGTAAAAATAACTTAGGGATGGAAGAAAGGCTAAATGCCTATAGAAGAGCACTACTTTCTAGAAACAGAATTGTAACTAGAGAAGATGTAAAAGCTCTATGTTATGAATTGTGTAGTAATAAAGTAATAGAAGTGAAGGTGTCTAAAGGTTTTAAAACAGATATCCATGTTTCTAAAGGTCTTATCCCTTGTATTGAGGTGAAACTTTTGGAAAACAAGAAAGAGAATACTTCATCTGTAGAATGGGATTCTTTAAAAAGTAATATTTTATCTATTTTAGAGCAACAATCTTTAAACGTTTTTCCTTACAAGATAACAGTAGTAAGTTAAATATATATTGAAAACAGATACTAATGAAAACATCAAATAAAACAACAAATTATCATTTAGATAAAAGTGTAATATTGTTTTTTTTAATAACAATATTAGTAACGGCAACGGTGTTTGCCTTTAAGTATGTGAATTATGTTCCTTGTGAGGTTATTGAATTTTCTTTTAAGGAAACTGAAATAAGAGTTGATGAATCTATTGAGTTTGAAGATAAAACGATAGGCGCATTGGAATGGAAATGGGATTTTGGTGATAGCACAGCTATAGATACTAGAAGAAAACTATATCATACTTTTAAAAAACCTGGAGAATATAATGTTTCGTTAATTGTTAATGGTAAATGTCCTAAAATTCAGAAAATTACTGTTTTAGAGAAAAAAGAAATTTTAGATCCACTGAAGAAAGCAAAGTTTAGAATTTTAACTCCTAGAATTAGAGTTGGAGAAAAGTTAAAGGTTGAGGATAATACGTTAAATGCTGAAACTTGGGAATGGAACTTTGAGAATGCTTTAGGAGGAACATCCAGAGAGAAAAGCCCTGAATACATATATAGTACAGAAGGAAGGAAAACGATTACCTTAATTGTTAACGGAGAACTTAAGTATTCTACTAAACAGACGATAGAGGTATTGCCAAAGAAAAAAGAAAAAATCCGTAAAGATGATATAGTGATAAGAGATGTTTCTGTTATACCAGATGATCCTATTGGAGACGATCCAATAGCGGATGATCCTAAGGATGAATTTAAGGCTCCTTTTATTAATGAAAAATCGTTTAAGTCTAAATTGATTTTGGTATCTACCAAAAAATTGACGGCTAAAGATTTTAAAGATTATTTATGTGGGAATTTGGACCTTCCTATTATCGTAAAGAAAAAGCGAACTACTTTTATTGAGTTTTGTGAAAAAATAAAAGGTAAGAGTATTGTTATAAAGGATTTAGACTTAACTCATGAAGATAATAACTGTATAAAGAACATTGTGATTGATTATAGGAAAACAAGTATATTTTAATTAAATGTTCTATAACAAGTATATTTTAAAAAGATGGAATTAAAAAATAAAAATCATCATCGTGTCAATTGGATTGACGGAATGAAGATTAATAAGAATCATTTTATTGAGGCGGATAATGCATTTACTAATTTCTCTCAATTAATAGGTTCTAAAGATATCAACGCTATTAATTATGGTTTGTTACCTGATTTAGCAGGTGATGATGCTGTGGATATGGTTTTTTCCATGGACGGTCAGGATACAATAAAAGTTCAGCTTAATAAGTGTAAAGCGATTACTAAAGGTGGTTATATTATAAATATTACACCAGAAATTTCTTCTGCATTAGAACAAAAAGGAAGTATCATTAATACAGAATATAAGATCAATAGCGCAGAAGAAGAGTGTTATATAGTACTTAGCGTGGATCCTTATGGAAGAGTTCCTGTTGGTGATGCCGATCCAGAGGAAGAGCCTCCTAGACATCCTTTTGTATTGCCAGAGTACAGTCTTAATGTAATCAATCTATCAGAGGCTAATGAAGAAGAGTTCGGGAGACATCATATTACTATAGGAAGAATCGAATTTAATGATGGTGTTGCTTCTTTAGCAGAGGATTTTATTCCACCTTGTGTGTCTATACAGAGTCATCAAGATTTACGTTATATCTATACCGAAATACATACTTTTTTTAATGCTATAGAAAAATATTCTATGAACATTATACAAAAGATCTATCAGAAGAAACAATCTAATGAACTAGCTACAATGGTTTTAACTTTAACTCAGAATACATTACAGTATCTAGGTGGTATGTTACCAGAGTTTAGGTTGTACGATAGGCATTTGCCACCAGTTACTATGATTACTAAGCTAATGTCTCTAGCACGAGTGATCAAAAATAATATGGATGTATATGTAGGAACAGGTAAAGAAGAACTATTAAATTATTTATCGGATTGGTGTGATTTAAATCAAGGAGCTTTTGAGAATGTTTTGATTGAAATGATGGACTTAGAATATCAACATACAGATATTAATAAAGCTTTACATAACGTGTCTAGTTTTACAAAATTGATGCTTTCTTTGTTTAAGAAATTAAATGAGCTTGATTATATTGGAAAAAAATCAGATTCTAATATATTTGTGAAAGAAGAGGTAATCGCTAAACCTGATGTTAAGAATAGAAGAAGTTTCTTATTAGATTAATGTGTAATTAAATATAATTTACGGAAAATGAAACCAAAAAACAGTAAAGAAAGAAGAAATAGTGTTTTAAAATTTGCCTTACTATTTTTATTTACAGCAGCATTAATTGTTACTGCATTCTTTTTTGATTTTGATAGAATACCTTTTAAAGAAAATGAAGTCTTACGAGAACGTACAGCAATTGTAGAAAAAGACGCAAAATTTCAGAAAGATTTTTCTAAAGGAATGTTTAAAATAGAAAAGCTAATTGATTCGTTAGAAAGACCTGGTAAAGAAGATAATCTTTATTATATAAATAGAAATCTTGAATCAGAAATAGGGGATCTAAACGAAGCTATAGATCCAAATGACACTACCTATAGATATAAAATGTATGTCAATATAGTAAGCTCTTATAGACAGATTAAAGAGTTAAAAGCTCAGCTTGCTAAACAGGAAAAAGAATTTCAAGAGTTTGAAGAATATAAAGCAGCTTTAGAAAAAGCTAGAGAACAACTTGATAGAGCTAGAAGCGATCTTGATCGTTGTAGAGCTGCTCTTTAGTTGCCAAATAAAAAAAGTCGACAATATTTATATTGTTGACTTTTTTTATTCTGTTCATTAAGAACGAATTATTTAGCCTTTAACCAATTTTCTCTTTTCAGTAAAGCTTTTTTACTTGGTTTAGAAAATTGTGTAATAATAACTTCTGGATCAACACCAAATTTTACCAAAACCTTTTTCTCAACTCCAAGTCTTCTATAGATTAACGTAGCTTTTTTGCCAGGCTTGTATTTACTGATAACGTCGTTAAATTGATCAATATCTGAAAAAGATTTATTATCAATAGCAACAATTACATCTCCTTTTGCTAAACCTACCGTATATGCTGGTGTTCCTTTTTTTACATATTTAGAAATTTCGGCATTATCATCATTGTTAAATGTAATATTTGCGCCTAAATATGCCTTTTTACTATTTGTCTTAGGGTATATCGCAACAGATCCAAGTAATTTTTTGAAATCTGGAGTTTGACTATCGTAAATATATTTTTCGAAAAAGTCATCCGCAAAAGACTCTCCAGCATATTCCCTTAGTGTAAAGAACAGGTTCTCGATAGTATAAGGGATTTCAGTTTTTCCATATTTTGTCCATACAAGTTTAAGATAATCATCTAGATTTAGATCGTCTTTATCTCTTAAGGATAGATCTAAAGCAAGTCCTAACATACTTCCATAGGAATAGTAAGATATAAATGTATTGTCTCGATTAGTCGGATCTATGGAACTAGCTGCATCAACAAAAGGAGCTTGGTAACTCATTTCAATTGGGTTGAAATATTGTAAGGCAGGAGAATTCCAAACATAGTTATATGTTTTACTTAATCCTGCAATGTATTCATCTTGTGTTATAATTCCTGCTCTACACAAAATTAAATTTGTATAGTAGCTGGTAAATCCTTCAGCAAACCATAACTCCCCAGACATGTTTGCATTTTCGAAATCAAAAGGCTCTAAAGATATCGGTCGTATACGTTCTACATTCCAAGCATGAAAAAATTCGTGAGCAACTGTACCAATATTTTTTTCCATTCCTCCATCAGCCAAACTTAATGTGCTTGTTAGAACCGTAGAATTACGATGTTCCATTCCGTCACCCGAAACCTGAGGTATATAGCTAGCTAAGAATGTGTATTCTCCGTAATCGAAATTTGGATAATCTCCAAAAACAGCTTTTTCTTGTTCTACAATCTTTTTTATTTGTTCGAAATACTGATCGGCTTCTTCCTCTGTTCCTTGATGTAGTAGAGCCAGTTTTATAGTATATTCTGTTCCGCCAGAAGCTACTTTAAATTCTTTTACTGTATGATTACTGATTTGCGCAGGACTATCCATGAAATACTGAAGGTTTGGTGCTAAAAAAGCATTACCTCCTAGCGGAATCAATTGAGTTGCAACTTTCCAATTAAGATCTTCTCTTACCTGATATGTCACTTGTACCGGACGATCTTTTAAAGTAGGTATATACATAAAAGTTGCAGGCATATTTAAGTGCGCATGAGTTTCATCAATTTGCGAATAAGTACCATCACCTCTATCAGCAAATAAAATATAAGAAACATTTAAGGTTCCATCATGACCAGAAACATCCCATTGATATGGGTTTGGTCTTGTTACGGTAACGTCTTTTCCTTTGCTGTCAGTAATCTTAACATCATAAACATTTTTTGCAAATTCATGCAAAGCATATCTACCTGGAGAAGTTCTGCTCATCCTAAGAGAAATTGTACCGCTCTCTAAATTGGTAAATACCGCATTGATTTTAGCCTCATGATGCACAGCATTTTCAAAAGAAATTTGGTATTCATTTCGTACTTGAGTATATCCTAGTTGAATAACAAATAGAAAGAAAATGGAAATAAAAAATCGAAAAGATTTCATTAAAAAGGTTTTTGGTTAAAAGATTCGTGCTTTTATCAGCGGCAAAAATAAAAATAATTTATTACCGACAGCAATTAGGGAAGTTCGAAATATTTATGGGGCTCTGAAATAAGTTTAGACCGAAGTTTAAACTAAAACAGAATTCAAAAATACAACAAACTCTTAATTGGACAAATATTACCTAAGGAAATTAGATGTTAGGTTAAAACAGTAGGTTGATTGTTGTAATTCTTATCTAAAATTGAAACATATGTTAATTTTTGTTTAACTAATAGTTTAAATAGTTAAACAATTTTGTAGCTTTGGTATTGTAAAATTTCACTTAAACTAATAATATGAGTGAGATTATTGGTTTAAAAACCTTAATAAATTTTAAAATATAATAGTAAACTAGATGAAAGTAGGAATAGATACATTAATTGAGCCTAACGGATATAATTTAAACGGGTTTTCTATTGATGAGATAGGAGATGATCATATAAGTACTGGGATGGAAACTCCTATGAAAGAAGATGCGTTCAATATATCAGATGAAGAAAAAAAGGAAAAGATCGCATTTTTATTTAAAGAAATCATGGATGTTATGGGACTCGATCTCACTGATGATTCTTTAAAAGGTACTCCTGATCGCGTTGCTAAAATGTATATAGAAGAAATTTTTTCTGGATTAGATCCTAGAAATAAACCTAAGATCGCATTGTTTGATAATAAATATAAATATGAGCAGATGCTCGTAGAAAAAAATATTACGTTTTATTCTAATTGTGAACATCATTTCGTTCCTATAATTGGAAAAGCGCATATCGCTTATGTTTCTTCTGGTAAAGTGATCGGTTTGTCTAAGTTAAACAGGATAGTTCAATATTTTGCTAAAAGACCGCAGGTGCAAGAACGATTGACCAATCAAATAGCTATGGAATTAAAAGAGATTCTGCAAACTGATGATGTGGCTGTTATTATTGATGCAAAGCATCTTTGTGTATCTTCTAGAGGGGTTAAAGATGATACTTCTGCTACAGTTACTTCGTATTATGGAGGTGTATTTAGAACATCTGAGAAAATAGCTGAATTACAGAATTATCTTAATGACTAGTTGTTTAATTTAAATTGTCTTATTAGAAGATAGTAAGTTTTATATGCATTATACAAAACAACAGATTGAAAACATGGAACGCGTAAAGCGTTTGAAAATTATAAACTCAGTTTCTGGAATAAAACCAGCAAATCTAATTGGTACAATTGATGATTCTGGAAAAACTAATGTAGCAATATTTAGTTCTGTAGTTCATTTAGGAAGTGATCCTGCGTTGATGGGGTTTATTATGCGTCCAATAGGAGAAGTGCCTAGACATACCTACGAAAATATTTTACAGAATAAGCAGTATACAATAAATCATATTCATCAATCATTTGTGAGAAATGCTCACTATACATCGGCTAAGCTAGATAAAAATGATTCGGAGTTTGTGAAATGTGGATTAACGGAAGATTTTATTCCTGACTTTAAAGCCCCTTTTGTCAAAGAAAGTCAGCTTAAAATTGGGTTAGCGTTTGTAGAGGCAATAAAAATCCCTCTTAATGGAACTATTCTTATGATTGGAGAAATACAGCATTTAATTATTCCTGAAGCAGTTATTACCGATCATTTGGATGTAGACTTGAGTCAGACCAACACTGTTGGAATATCAGGACTTAATACATACTATGCTTTAGAGAAAATTGAAGAGTATCCGTATGCTAGAGTTTCAGAAATGCCGGATTTTAAATAATATGGACTTTGGAATAGCGCGCTTAGTTTTAGATTTTTCATTATTAGTGTTGATCTTAATAGTACAATTAATAATTTATCCGAGTTTTAGGTATTTCCAGACTAAAGATTTAATAAAATGGCATTCTAGTTATACCAAGCGTATTGGTGTAATAGTAATGCCTCTTATGACTGGACAGTTGGTTATAGGTATTGTTCAGGTTTTTCAGGATTTTTCTTCCATTTATAATATTGTTTATTTGGTTTTAGTGATTGGTGTGTGGGTTTCTACTTTTTTCCAATTTGTTCCTATGCATTCATTGATTTCTAGAAATATGGTGAACAACAAAATTATTAATAAGCTTATTGTTATGAATTGGTTACGTACAGCTTTATGGCTAATGATCTTTTTGTTAAGCTTGTTTACGCATGTTTACTAATCAAATAGTATTAATGCTTTCTAGAACCTCTTAGATTTTCTTAGTCTTCTGTAGTTTTTGATTTTGCACTTCCGATATGTTTTAGTCTTGTTAAAATCCAATTGTTAGTGTATTTTTGTTTAAACTTTTTGTAAATTTATTAAACAAAATTAAATTATGAAAAAATCTAACCTTCCTACTAAAGTTTGTAAAGTATGTGAGCGTCCTTTTACTTGGAGAAAGAAATGGGAAAAAGTATGGGAAGAGGTTCAGTATTGTAGTAAAAAATGCAGAAATAATAGGAATCAATTAAAGATGACTTCTTAGAAGTTAGATGATATGATGAAGACAGGACTTGTGTGGTTTAGGAATGATTTAAGAGTTAGGGATAATTCTTCTCTTTACAAAGCAGTATCTACTAATAATAAGGTAATAGCTGTATTTTGTTTTGATCCCAGACTATTTAATTTAAATCAATATGGTTTTAGAAAAACAGAGGTATATCGAACTAAATTTCTTTTAGAAAGTGTAGTTGAGCTAAAAGAAAATTTAGCGAAACTTAATATTACGTTGCTTATATATCTTAGTCGTCCAGAACAAATTCTTCCAGAAATAATTAAAGATCATTGTGTAGATACTGTGTACCTCCAAAAAGAATGGACTAGAGAAGAGATGATAGTTTCAGAATCAGTAAGGACTGAGCTTAATGAAATAAAAGTAGGTTGGATCGAATCTTATGATCAATTTCTTTTTCACCCAGATGACATTCCTTTTGATAAACAGGAAATACCAAAAGTGTTTACTGTTTTTAGAAAGGGATGTGAAAAACTTGTAGTGGTTAGGCCAGAAACTTCGATGAAGCCATTATCACCGGATAATTTGTTAATTAATTTAACTGAGATACCTTCATTAAGGATGTTGGGTTTTAACGATTTTCCAGTTGATTCTAGAACAGCATTTCCTTTTCTTGGAGGCGAGAATCAAGTTTTACAAAGAATTGAGGACTATTTCTGGAATAGTAAAAACATATCATTTTATAAAAAAACAAGGAATGGTTTGGTAGGAACTGAATATAGTTCAAAACTTTCTGCTTGGCTTGCAAATGGATCTATTTCTCCTCGTACTATTTATCATCAAGTGATGAATTATGAGGCACAAGTAGAAAAAAATCAGAGTACATATTGGCTTGTTTTTGAACTTATTTGGAGAGATTTTTTTAAATATATTTCGCTGAAGCACGGAGATGATCTTTTTAAAATAGATGGGATTCTTCATAAAGAGTATTCTTGGTCTAAAAATAAAGAAAGTGTTAATCGATGGATTCATGGAGAAACGGAAGAGCCATTTGTAAATGCTAATATGATCGAACTATATCATACTGGATGGATGAGTAATAGGGGTAGGCAAAATGTGGCATCTTATTTTGCAAAAGAGCTAAGATTGGATTGGAGAATTGGAGCAGCATATTTTGAGTCTTTATTGATTGATTTTGATGTTCATAGCAATTATGGTAATTGGCAATATGTTGCCGGAGTAGGTAATGATCCGAGGGATCGAAAATTTAATATTAAACTGCAATCGGAACGGTATGATCCCAAAAATAAATTTCAAAATCTTTGGTTACAACCAACCTTATTTTAACTTATGAAACTACGTTTATTACTTGGCGATCAACTAAACTATAATCACTCTTGGTATAAGAATGAACAAGATGATGTTTGCTATTTTATGGCAGAAATGCGGCAGGAAACAGATTATACAATACATCATATTCAGAAAGTTGTTGGTTTTTTTCAGAGTATGAGAAACTTTAAATTATGGCTAAAAAGTAATAAACGCAATGTTGTTTATTACGAGTTGGATCATAATGATAATCAACAAAATCTAGTAGAGAATTTAAAACAAATAATTGCTAAGAAGAATATAACAAAATTTGAATATCAGCTTCCGGATGAGTATAGATTGGATATTCAACTGAAAAATTTTTGTAATGAATTATCAATAGAAACAGAGGTTTTTGACACAGAACATTTTTTAACCTCTAGAACAGATTTATTAGACTTTTTTAAAGGTAAAAAGCAATACATGATGGAATACTTTTATCGTAATATGCGAAAGAAGTATGATATTTTGATGCTTACTAAAAAAGATCCTGAAGGGGGGAAATGGAATTTTGACCAAAGCAATAGGAAAAAGTGGACAGGAAAGCCAGAGATTCCAGGCAAAAAAGATTTTTATAAAGATGTCAGTGATATCGTAGATGGTATTAGTAAATCCAATGTCAAGACTATAGGTAATATTAATAGTAAAGAGTTTAATTGGCCGACATCAAGAGAAGATTGTTTATCTCTTCTAACGTATTTCTGTGACAATCTACTCATGTATTTTGGAGATTATCAGGATGCAATGCATCCAGAAGAAAAGTACTTGTTCCATAGTAGACTCTCTTTCGCAATGAATAGCAAGATGCTTCATCCAATGGAAGTTATTACTACGGTAATTGATTATTGGCAAAATAATAAAGATAATATAGATATATCTCAAGTAGAAGGGTTTGTTCGTCAGATTCTGGGTTGGAGAGAGTATATGCGCGGAATGTATTGGGCAAAAATGCCAAATTATAAAAATCTAAATAAACTAGATAATCATAATAGACTTCCGTCTTTTTATTGGACAGGAGAAACTAAGATGAATTGTATGCGTTCTGCTATTAAACAAAGCCTCGACGATTCTTATGCACACCATATTCAACGGTTAATGATTACAGGTAATTACGCTTTATTAACAATGACGAATCCTGATGAGGTTGATCAATGGTATTTGGGAGTTTACATTGATGCAATAGAGTGGGTAGAAATTACTAATACCCGTGGAATGAGTCAGTTTGCAGATGGAGGATTGGTAGCTACTAAACCATATGTTTCTAGTGGAAGTTATATTAATAAAATGAGCAATTACTGTAAAGGTTGTCATTATAAAGTAGCTAAAAAGCATGAAAATGATGCTTGTCCTTTTAATTCTCTTTATTGGAATTTTTTAGATGAAAAACAGGCGTATTTTAAAAATAATCAGCGAATGTCCATGATGCTTAATTTATTACATAAAATGGATAGAGAAAAATTAAATAAGCTTAAGGAGAGAGCTAATCATATTATAGAAAACCCGGATGAGTACTAATAAAGAACATATCAATATAGTTTGGTTTAAGCGTGATTTGAGATTGCAGGATAATGAGGCGATATATAATGCCATTAATACCAATTGTCCAACATTATTATTATATGTATTTGAAAATTCACTTAAAGAAGATAAACACTACAGCGAACGACATTGGAATTTTATAAAGCAATCATTACAAGATTTAAATAATCAGTTGTTAGTTTATAATACAAAAGTGTTATGTGTGTCTTCAGAAGTTATTCATGCGATTGGAACCTTACAACAATTCTGGAAAATAGACCACGTATTTTCGCATCAGGAGACTGGTATCCGATTAACCTATGAAAGAGATAAGGCATTTTCGAGATTTTGTAAAAACAACCTAATTGATTGGAAAGAAAACACGAATAATGGTATACACAGAGGATTAAAAAATAGAGAAAATTGGAGGGATGATTGTGAGCATTATATGAATCAACAACCGTTTGAGTTTGATCCAAAACCTACTAGTTTTATTGCTATTGAAAAAATCTTAGAGCTTGAAAAAGTTTTTAATGTTGTTGATTTAGATACTTCATTAGATTATAATTTTCAACAAGGTGGAACCACAAAAGGGTATGAATATCTAACCTCTTTTTTTAAAGGTAGATACAAAAATTATAGCTTTCATATTTCAAAACCAGAATTAGCACGTAGAGGTTGTAGTAGATTGTCTCCTTATATAGCTTGGGGGAACCTTTCTATTCGGCAGATTTGGCAATATGCTGTTCATCAAAGAGAATTATTAGGAGATAAAAAGCAAATTGATGCTTTTACATCTAGATTACAATGGCAAGTACATTTTGTTCAAAAATTTGAAATGGAGGACATTATGGAGTTTGAAAGTATCAATAAAGGATATAGGAAATTAAAGAAACAAATTTCTGACACGTATCAATTAGCTTGGAAAGAAGGTAAAACAGGATACCCTTTGGTAGACGCATGCATGCGTTGTTTAAACGAAACAGGATATATTAATTTTAGGATGCGTGCTTTGGTAGTTTCATTTTTTACGCATAATCTTTGGCAACCATGGCAAAATGCAAGTGCTCACTTATCTAGTATGTTCTTAGACTTTGAACCCGGGATTCATTTTCCACAATTACAGATGCAAGCTGGTGAAACAGGTATTAATACACTTAGAATATATAATCCAGTCAAAAATAGTATAGAGCATGATCCAGATGGGGTTTTTATAAAACAATGGGTTCCAGAATTAAAGAATGTTCCCATAGCTTATATCCATGAGCCGCATAAAATGCCTCCTATGGAACAACAGTTTAACAATTTTGTGTTAGGAGAAGATTATCCTTTTCCAATAGTAGATATAGATACCACTAGAAAAAGAGCAAGTGATACTTTGTGGAGTATGAAAGAAGATGCTTTAGTTAAAAAAGAAGGATATCGAATATTGAAAAAACATACATTACCGAATAGAAAAATTTAGATAAATATGCAAAGAGATTTAACAATACGAGATATTGATAGAATTATTGAAATGGCTTGGGAGGATAGAACTCCATTTGATGCTATTCTCATGCAATTTGGATTAAAAGAACAGGAAGTGATTACTTTCATGCGCAAAGAAATGAAACCATCAAGTTTTAGGATGTGGCGTAAGAGAGTGCAAGGGAGAAAGACGAAACATCTTAAAAAACGTACTTTTGAAGATGGAAGATTTAAATGTTCGAGACAAAAACAGATTACACATAATAAAATTTCAAAAAGATACTAATGAGCGATAAAAAACCAGATCAGGTAGTTTATAATGAAGAAGAGAAAAGGTATGATGCGGCATTAAAACCTTATGCCACAGGTGTAGGCGCTCCTGTTATTACAATTCCAGATACTGTAGCTTGGAAAAACACAAATGTGCATAAGGTAAATAAGCAGGTAAAAGCAAAATATGATGAATTAAAGGCGCAGTATGATGTTTTGATGGAGCAATTTGAATACAATAATTTAATTTATAATGCTAAGTTTACTTTTGAGCCAATAGTTGGAGAGGTTTATCATTTATATAGAAATATAAAAGAAGAATCATTCTTATCTATAATTGCTCCATCAGAGTGTAGTTTTGATCATTTGGGAACTTTTAGGCTTAATGCTGATAAAATGTGGGAACAGTTGTAATAAATGTATAGTTATGATTTGTTGTTGAAAAAAAATGATGCTATTTTATTTTATCACAAGAAATTTTCCAAGTTGGATAGATAATTTTTTCCGTGACATCAACCCATTCTCCAATCCATTTATATCCTGTTTTGGACGTGTCATAAAAGGTCAATCGATAGTAGCCTTTAGTTCCATTTGGGGCTACTTGGTCTTTATATAAAATTATTTTTTCATTTTTTTTATTTCCCTCCCAAACAGGGAAAATCGTGGTAGGTGATTTAGAGGAATAATAGTGAACATACCATTTACTGCTATCGGCTATAAATTGTCTGATACTACCAGAGTGTCCTCCATCTTCTTTTATTGTTTCATCCTGGATAGCCATTCCGTTCATAATGTATTTAAATGTCCAAGTCATATTAACAGGGGTTCCCCAACTTTGATCCTTTTTGCGTACGATAGATTTGCAATTACAAACACCAATCATAGGTTCAAAATCTTTAATTTGTTTTGGAGCTTTAGGATTTGCCTGACCATATGGAAATTCTGGTGAAACACCATAATCGTATTGTGCTGTAAGTGCAATGGGAAATATAATTGCTAAAATGAGTATAGAGCATTTCATGATTTCTATTTTTTGTTGATATGCTCAAATCAATGAAAAAAAACAATGCTGAATTGTAACAATGCAGGGGAACTATTTGTTTTTGCAGTAAACTTGGTTAAAGAATTCTAAATTTAGAACTTAAGAAAGAAATTGCTTTACCTTTTTAAGGTTACTTTTTGAAATAGGGATAGCAATATCTTTAGAGATTATTAGTTTTGGGCTACTTGAGAGGTTTAGTTCTTTGATAAAATCCATGTTTACAATTGATTTTCTGTGTACTCTTAAAAAATTAGGCCCTAATTTTTCTTCCAGACTTTTTAATGTGCTTCGCATCACGTAGGTGTCTTTGTCGTTGGTGTGTACTTTTACACAATAATCATCAGCTTCAATCCAATGAATATTTGAAGTTGGAATAATTTTACGTTTATTTCCTATTTTAATGTTAAGAACGGTGGTTTTGTCGTCTACTTTAGAGATTAATTTCTGATATAAATGTTTGTTGATTTTTTTAATTTCAGATAAACTCTGAACTTTTATTTGTAATTGTTCATTCGAAAAATGTAAATGAAGAATAATTGTTATTGCAAAATAGCCTAATGTGTAAATAGGAGTTTTTTGAAAAACAAAAAACGGTAAATATTCGGTGAGTAGTAATTTGATAGAAAAAGAGTCTTCTGATCTTAATTGTTGTAATAATGCAATAGTTAAAATACAAATCAGAACTAATCCAAATATTGTAAAAACATAGTATAAGATATCCGCAATGGTATTTTTTTTATCTGTTTTTTTTGTTTTTACAAGTTTAATAAGTGCAGATGAAAATAGTATCCAAATTATCCAACTATAGAATTGACTTTTTAATAGGTCGTAAAATGTTGTATTAGGAGAAAGGTTATATCTTTTTATATAATAAAGCTGTTGTGATGTTTCAAATGTTATAGCAATTATCAATATTAGAAATATGATAATCAAACTTCTTCTAGGGTTTGTTAATTTTAGAATAGTTTTTTTCATTTGATTTTCATTTCTATTATAAAGCCTAATTTTGTTTTTTCTATGTTATTTTAATGATCAAGAGTTTAAAATTAAAACTATTTTTAAAAATTGAAATAAAAAAACGCCTCATCGTAAGATGAAGCGTTTTTTGCGGAGAAAGAGGGATTCGAACCCCCGGAGGTGTGACCCTCAACAGTTTTCAAGACTGCCGCATTCGACCACTCTGCCATTTCTCCAGTGTTTAGTCTCATCAGGTATTCCCTGAATGCGGGTGCAAATATAGTACCTTTTTTCAATTCTAAAAAAAAAATGTAAAATAATTTCAGGATATTTCTTTTAAGAAAATATTCACTATTCGATCTCTCTCTAAATCTGTATATTGCATGGAGTTATAAAAAAGAATTAAATGAAAAATATTATAGTTGTATTTGGTTTGCTACTACTGCTATATTCGTGTGGTAGTTCACAAAAATCGTCAAATACAGATAGCTCCAATTCTAAAGAAGTTAAGTTAGATGTAACAGCATATGCAGAGACTATTACTTCAGGGGAACTTAAAGATTATTTATTTACGTTTGCCGACGATAAGTTTGAAGGAAGGGACACTGGAGAGCCAGGACAAAAGAAAGCAGCAGAATTCTTAAAAGAACAATATAAACGAATGGGTATTTCTTCTCCATTGGATGACGATAATTATTATCAAGAAATACCTGAAAGTTATTTTAGAGGAGGTATCAAATCCTCAGAAAATGTATTAGCGTATATAAAAGGAGTAGAGAAGCCGAATGAAATAGTGGTGATATCTGCTCATTATGATCATGTAGGTGTTGATAGTGACGGGAATGTATATAACGGAGCAGATGATGATGGTTCAGGAACTGTAAGTATATTAGAGATTGCCGAGGCATTTGCAAAAGCTGCTAAAAATGGACAAGGACCTAAAAGATCTATATTATTTTTGCATGTAACAGGAGAGGAAAAAGGTTTATATGGATCAAAGTTTTATACAGAAAATCCGATTTTTCCATTAGAAAATACTGTTACAAACCTTAATATCGATATGATAGGGCGTATTGATAAAGATCACGAAGAGAAGGATAAGAATGATTATATTTATTTAATAGGAAGTGATAGGTTGAGTACTGAATTGCACAATATAAGTGAAGAAGTAAATAAGGAATATACTAAGTTAAATTTGGATTACACTTATAATGCAAAAGATGACCCTAATAGATTTTATTATAGAAGTGATCACTATAATTTTGCAAAAAATAATATTCCTATAATATTTTACTTTAATGGGGTTCACGAGGATTATCATAAGCCTACAGACACTCCAGATAAAATTGAATATGAACTTATGACCAAAAGAGCACAATTAGTTTTTTATACAGCTTGGGAAGTAGCAAATAGAGAAAAAAGACTTATTGTAGATGGTATAGGAAAAGAGTAGTTTTTCTATAAAAAAAAATACTTAAAAAATAAAAAGACTCTGTAAATACAGAGTCTTTTTTTTAAAAGGGTGGAAGATCGGTTTCGAACCGACGACCTCCTGAACCACAATCAGGCGCTCTAACCAGCTGAGCTACAACCACCATTTAATTTCGGCTGCAAAAATAAGGTATTTCTTGCTTTCTGCAAAAGAAAAAATGAAATTATATTAAATCAAAAATGGAATTCACTGCAGGATAGCGTTCTACGGTATACCCTTCAGCGTATTCAACTCCTATTATTCTTCCTAAATCTGCTGCACGATATCGAACACTTTCTTTAAAATTCTTACTAGAGATTGGAGTGGACGGAGCATCATTGGTAGCATCATAAAACTGAGTCTTATATGCTAATACACTTTCCATTTTTTTATCCATATATCCACTAATATCTACAACAAAATCTGGTTCTAGGATTTCCCATTGAATATAGTGATATACTTTTTTAGGTCTCCAAGCTTCTTGTTTGTTACCATCAATAGAAGTTTCTATTTTTCGCAAACCAGATAGGAAACAGGCATCACTTACTAGTTGACTTCCTTTTCCGTGATCAATATGTCGATCTTTAATAGCGTTACAAAGAACTACTTCTGGACGATATTTTCTTAGTATTTCAATAATTGCTAATTGATGAGCTTCGTCATTCTTAAAAAAACCATCTCTAAAGCCTAAATTCTCCCGAACTGATACGCCTAAAACAGCCGCCGCATCTTTTGCTTCTTGATCTCTTGTTTCTGCAGTACCTCTGGTACCAAGTTCACCTCTGGTAAGGTCAAGTATTCCAACTTTTTTTCCGCTGTCTACTTCTTTTGCTACTGTTCCAGAGCAACCTAATTCTACATCATCTGGATGTGCTCCAATAGCTAGAATATCTAATTTCATTTTAGTGTTCAAATTCTAAGATCTTTATTTTTTTTAGTGCTTGTTCGATATCTGCTATGAGGTCTTCTGTTTCTTCAATACCCACACTAAATCGAAGTAAACCATCATTGATTCCTTGGTGTTTTCTTTCTTCTTCAGTTAATAATGCATGAGATGTTAGGGTAGGAGACAGTATTGTACTTTCTACTCCCGCGAGACTCATAGAGCTTTTAATTAATTTTAATTCTTTTTGAAATTTACTAGCGTCAAGCCCCTCTTTCAATTCAAAAGATAGCATTCCCCCAAATCCTTTCATTTGACTTTTGGCTAATTTATAGTCTGGATGAGATTTCAATCCAGGATAATATACAGCTTGTATATCATCATGTTTTTCTAACCATTTGGCCATCTTTTTGGCATTTTTGTTTTGTTGCTTTACGCGTAATCCTAACGTTTTAATACTTCGTTCTAACATCCAAACTGTGAAGTCACTTAAGCTACCTCCAAAGTTTTTTGCTAGATGAAAAATTTGTTCCATGTTTTTTTCAGAAGAAACAACTGCGCCAGCTAAAATATCACTATGACCTCCTAAATATTTTGTAGCAGAATGTATTACAATATCAATTCCTAATTCTATGGGGTTTTGATTTACAGGAGAAGCAAAAGTATTGTCTATCATTGTTGTTATACCTTTTTCCTTTGCTAATTCGGCTATTGCTTTTATATCGGTTATAGTTAAAAGAGGATTAGAGGGAGTCTCAATATAAATAACTTTAGTGTTTTCTTTTATTTTTTCCTCAAAGCCATTAGCATCTTGAGAATCTACAAAAGAGTATTCTATTCCATATTTACTAAATTCCTCATTTACCAGATTTGCTGTTCCGCCATACAATGTTCTTTGTAGTACAATATGATCTCCTTTTTGTAAAAATGCAAATAAAGCAGTACTAATTGCGGCCATACCACTCCCAAAAATTAAAGATGCTTCTCCTTTTTCTAGCTGTGCTATTTTTTTACATAATGCTTCCTGATTAGGAGTATTAAAGTAACGAGGGTATCTTTTGATATCTACGTCTTCAAAAGCATAGGAAGTAGATAGATAAATAGGAGATATTGCGCCTTTAAATTGTTTGTCTTCAATTTCTCCAACGTGGGTGCAGATGGTATTAAAACCTTTGTTTTTTGAGTTCATGTCTGTTTAGTAAGCTTGAATTATTGCTCTAAAATAATATATTCAAGAATAATAAGAATAAGCTTTAACAGAATAAATTATGTATACTAATTGAAATCTAACTTATGTATTTCACTTTAGAAATATTCTTCATAATAGTTTGGAAGAATTGTTGCGTATCATATGGTTTTATGATGACATCATTCATGCCTACGGATAATGCCTGATCTCTAATTTCCCCTTCTTCTACAGCAGTAAGTGCTATTATAGGAATATGAGAATTAAAAGTTCTGATAACGGTTGTAGCATCTAATCCATTCATTTCTGGCATATTAATATCCATTAAGATTAAATCAAAACTTTCACTTTTTACCATCTCTATAGCATCCATACCGTTACTAGCCAAGTTACAAGTATAACCTTTCTTTTTTAAGATATTTTGAGTAACAATTTGATTAATTTTATTATCATCTACAATTAAGATATTAAAATTGGTAGTTCCTATACTAATGCTTTCACCAGTTTGGGAGGTACTATCTTGTGCTTTAACAGCTTTTTCGTAACTTAAATCAAATGTAAATTCTGATCCAACACCTTCTTCACTATTAATAAAAATCTCACTGTTATGTAGATGAATTAATTTTTTTACAATTGCTAAACCTAATCCCGTTCCTTCGTATTCTTGGTTTTGATTTTTTACCTGAGCAAAATTATCAAAAATAGTCTCCTGCTTACTTTTAGGGATTCCTATACCATCATCCTTTATAATAAAACGTAATTTATGGATATCACCTTCTAAACCTTGACTTTTTACTTTAATCCAGATATTTCCATTATTCGTAAACTTAAGTGCATTACCAATCAAGTTTATTAATATTTGTGATAGTCTAACCGAATCTCCAAGAAGTGTAGTTTTGATATTTTTGTCAATGTCGATATGAACAGTATTACTATTGTGCTTTTGTTTGGAGTGCAATGAATTTACAATTCCTTCGATTAGAGACCTTATGTCAAAAGAAACTTTTTCTAATTTTACTTCATTAGTTTCTATTTTACTTAATTGTAAAACATCATTGATTAACGCCAATAAATAATCTCCCGAGAATTTAAGAGATTCTAAATATTCGTTTTTCTTTTTTTCTTCAGGGTGCTCCATTAATAATGAAGTAAGGCCAATAACTCCATAAAGAGGAGTTCTTAGTTCATGACTTACTGTGGATATAAATTGAGACTTTAATGTAGAAACTTGCTCAGCGGTTTCTTTAGCGTTTACTAATTCCTTATTTTTCTCTATAAGGTCATTATTAAGCTTTTTCTTTTGTAGATTGTTTTTGTATGCGCTAATTAAAAAAGCAAGAGAAATTAATATAAGAACAACTCCAAGAATTGTAATAATATGCCATTTTATTTCTTTAGAATAGTTTTTAGCATCTTTTTTATTAGCCTGCTCAACTTTATCTCTCATCTGATCAACATCATTTTCTACGATGGCTCTAAGTAATTCTATCTCTTTGATTAAATCTTCTGATTTAGAAAGATGCTCATAATGTTTTTCTAAAAATGGATTTGCTAGTTCAAACTCTTTTTGCGCTTTAAAAATTTTATATTTTGTATGGTAAGCTGTTGCAAGTTTTACATGGAATGTGGATATCAATCTTAGATTCTTATCAGATTTATGGATATCAATTTCTTCTTCAGCAAAATTTATAGCGTTATCTACATGTTCAGTTGCTCGCTCATACCTTCTAACGCGTAAGAAGTACTTTCCGAGCAAATTACTTAACTTAATTTTTTGTGTGCTTTCTATGTTTAATTCAGAACCTATAATTGCTCTTACCTTTGTTAGGTACTTATCACTAGTTTTATAGTCATTATTATCTATATAATGTTCTGCTAGATTTAATAAAGGTTTTACCATTTTTACAGTATCCTTTATTCCTCTGGCGATATCGTGACTTTGTTGAAAACGTTCTACACCTTTATGCCTCGTTTTATCATTTTTGATATAGAGGGTTCCTAAACTATTTAATAATTTGGCTTTTAGTTTGCTACTTTTAGCACTAGCAGCATAAGTTAGTGCAGTAATATAATTGGTAATAGCTTCACTTTCTTGTTCGTTTAACTCATGTATTTGAGCGATTAAATCGTAAATTTTAGCTAAGCTTTTATCGTCATTGTTGTATTTGGCACTTTTAAGAGCTGCATTCGCTTTTTCTAAAGCTTGCTGGTATTTATATTCTTCTAAGAATTCTTCGGCCCTTTCAATATATAATTGGATACTATCAGTATCAAGAATAGATTGAGCAAAAGTGTTTATTGAAGAAAACACTAAAAAGGCTAATATAGTATGTTTAATAAAGTTCCTCAACTTTTAAATCTCTAGGCTAAGTTTGTTTAGCGAAAATACAAAAATAGATCTAACAAAGTGTAAATCATCGTGTAAAAAGGACAATTTATCCGTAATTTATGTAAGGTATTTTGCTTTTTTGTAAGAATTTATATAAATACATGAAGGAATTGAAGTGTATTAGAAAAAACTATCAACATATAGAAAATTAAAATTATCTCTTAATATATGTTGATTAATGAGATGTATATTTGCCACTTCAAAAAATAATTAATCACATTTTAAAAAACAAAAAATGGCATTTGTAGGTAAAAAATTCCCGAATTTAAACGTTGATGCAATGAACGATATGGGAGATACTTTCAAACTTAACGTATTGGAAGAGGCTAAAAATAATAACAAAAAAGTTTTATTATTCTGGTATCCAAAGGATTTTACTTTTGTTTGTCCAACTGAATTACATGCTTTTCAAGAAGCACTTGCTGAATTCGAAAAAAGAAACACAATTGTTATAGGAGCTTCTTGTGACACTCCAGAAGTTCATTTCGCGTGGTTAAATACTTCTAAGGATAATGGTGGAATTGAAGGTGTTACGTATCCAATATTAGCGGATTCTAACCGTAATCTTTCTAATACATTAGGAATTTTAGATATTACTAACGAAACTTATAATGAAGAAACTGGAGTAGTAACTGTAGAAGGTGATAATGTTACTTATAGAGCTACTTACCTTATAGATGAAGAAGGTACAGTTTTTCATGAAGGAGTTAATCATATGCCAGTTGGTAGAAACGTAGCTGAGTTTTTGAGATTAATTGATGCTTATGCTCACGTTCAGAAAAATGGCGAAGTATGTCCTGCAAATTGGGAAGAAGGAAAAGATGCTATGTCGGCTAATAGAGATGGAGTAGCTTCTTACTTAGCTTCTCACTAAGAAATAATAGTTTGAAAACTTCTTCAAAACCCATGTTTTGGAGAAGTTTCTTTTATAGTTTTATAAATTATGGTTCAAGAATTAACAACGGATAACCTTTCTGAGGTAATAAAAGATAACAATACAGTAGTAGTTCAGTACTCTGCAACTTGGTGTGGAAACTGTAGAATTATGAAGCCTAAATTTAAAAAATTAGCTTCAGAAAAAAATGATACCGCATTTGTTATAGTGGATGCTGAAAAAAATCCTGAATCTAGAAAGATGGCTACAGTGGATAACCTTCCTACGTTTGCCACTTTTAAAAATGGAGTTTTTGTAAATCAGGTTCAGACAAATAAGTTTGACATTCTAAAAGAATTAGTAGATGAAGTTGCCAATAATTAAACACCTTACCTCTTTTATTGAAGAAAACGATGAGGATTTTGTGGTAGAAACGATTGAAACGTTAGAAACTCTTACGGAAGTTCCTTCTCTAAAAGATGAAGAGTTAGATGTGATAGGAGAGTTGATTTCTAATATGTACGGAGCTATCGAAGTTAATAAAATGATTAAGGATGGTACCCCTAAAAAAGAGGCGCTAAATAATTTTATGCAGCGAGTTATGGGATCTATTGATTCCTAAAAAAGATTGCTTTTAAATATAAAAAAAACCACTCATCATTAATGATGAGTGGTTTTTTTTATATTTAAGAATAACCGATATGTGTTAATCTTTTACAAATTTTAAAGTCCCCTTTTTGTTTTTGAAAGATCCAAAATAGACTCCTTTAGGTAATTTAGAAATGTTTATTCTTGTTATGTTTTCTGTGATCGAGATTTCCATTAATTGTTGACCTACAAGATTATATATTTGAAGCGTTTCTTTATTGTCAAATTTCCCATCTAAAATAATATTATCTTTAGCTGGAACCGGGTAGAGCGTAATACCAGTTTTCTCAATGAAATCTTCTGTGTCAAGTGTGTTATTATCTACGGTTAGATTAAAAGTACAAGTGACAGAAGTGTTTCCGGTTGCTGTTATTGTTATTGCATGAACACCTTCTGGTAGTAATGTGCCTGCTATTGGGTCTTGAGTAATGCTGGCATTACATCCTGTATTAATAGCATTGGCCATAGGAGTATAATCTTGGACTGTATAAGACGAACTTCCAGCGTCTGGAGAGACAGATTGATCTTGTGGACAATTAACTACAAGATCAATTGCGGGCATTGTATATCCAGTTGTTGTAAATTCAGTTGTAAATACATCAACATCTGCACAACTATATCCCATGTCTATTGCTGCTTGTCTAACAGCAATAGCAGCATTTTCTTGATTAGTAGAACTATTTGTCATTCCTAGTCCTTCTAAAAAAGCCTTATCTGTTTTCTCTCTACCAATAACATCAAAAATTCTCATCAAACTAGTTGCCCAAATTTGCCCATTATTGTGATTAAAACCAGTGATAAGATCATTAGGGTATTGAGCAGAATAATTAGTTGATCTTCCACCCCAGAATTGATTATGACCATCCCATCCAAAAACAAAATGATAAGAAGCATCGGTTGATTGCCATTGTCCTAAGCTTCTTTTATATGACTGCGCCCAATAATCTCCACATCCTTCGCTTAAAGCTTCTACTTGTGATAAAGAACCGTTAGTAATCCAATCGTGTAATCCGTGCCCTAATTCATGAAGAATAACATCAGCATCCTCTGCGTCATCAACTCCTCCTTCTCCAAAATTTAATTGACCACCACCATATGAGGAATTGTCAGCTCCATTAAAGCTACTAGGATCATATTCTAAAACTCCGTTATTAAATAATGATACTAAATCAATACCAAGTGTTTCATTAATATAACGCAGACTTTTATCTAAATGGTAATAACAGTTTACAGCTTCAAAACCATCTTCACTTCTGTTAAAATTAAAATTTGAATTTGCTTGAGTGAATAGCCCTTTAGAAGGTGCCTGAAGATCCGCAATTTCTACATATGGTCCTTTTAATCTATATACGCCATTAGTTAGAGTAATATCTTTAAGTACAACAGATGTGCGAGCCGCATCTAACTGTGCGTTAGTTGCATCATTATTATCAGCATAATTCCCACCATAAGTTTGGCCCGTTGCAGATAAAGGGTCTGGGTCAAATATCATTCCTGATCCTTCTACCAGAAATGAAGCAGCTTCATTTTTCTTCTGATTTTGAAGATCTTTTGCTATGCCTTTATCATCTTCATTACGATCAAGAGTAGTATTTTTTTTATTAATAAATTTAAAATTATGTTCAATATCTATGTTTTGTGATTTTAATACTTCTCCTGTTTGCGCATCTACAATTACTTCCCAATACCCAATTGGAGTGGTTGCTCTAATTTTATTAACATAAACTAGTTTTGTGCTACCCATTTTGTTGTACACGTATAATTTAGATTCTTCTCTAGAAAAGTACCCTTTAGCATCTATATGTGCCTTGGCTATATCTAACGCAGATGTTTTAAAAACAACTGGTGTAGTACTTATTTTAGCTACGTTTATATCATAATTATCAGCTACATGGGTAACTTTGTTTTTTTTAGAAACATGTATAGTTAGCTCAGTATCATAAACTGGAATGTTATTGATAGTTTGCTGATATCTTAATGTGTGGCCAGATAAGCTCGTTCTAGAAGCTCTAAGCATAAGATTATCATCTATAGCAATTTTGAGAGTTGCTTTATTCTCATTGATCCATTCCCGTGCTATTTCTTCGGGTGTCTTTTGAGCATTAACTAAAGAAAATAGTGTGAATGCAAATAGCGTTAAGATATTGGTTTTTCTCATAGTGAATAAAGGTTTGTGTTATTATAAAAACAATTATTCTGTTTAAAACCCTAAAAATTTTTTTATTTCTCCTGTTATGTGTAAACTTGAAGTAAAAATAAACCTACCTAATTTTTAGGTACAAAAACACACAAAATGGCAGCAATAACACTAGGTGGAAACGCAATACATACAAATGGAGAATTACCTAAAGTAGGTGAATCAGCTCCGGATTTTGAATTGGTAAATACAGATTTATCCGTATCCAAACTTTCAGATTATAAAGGTTCAAGAGTTGTTTTGAATATTTTCCCGTCAATTGATACTGGAGTTTGTGCAGCTTCGGTTAGACAATTTAATAAAGAGGCTAGTAATTTATCGAATACTAAAGTTCTATGTGTCTCCCGAGATTTACCATTCGCGCAAGCTAGATTCTGCGGTGCAGAAGGATTAGAAAATGTAGTTAATCATTCTGATTTTAGAGATGGTAAGTTTGGAAAAGATTATGGATTAGAAATAGTTGATGGTCCAATGAAAGGACTTCACTCAAGAGCTGTAATTGTTGTTGATCAAGAAGGTGTTGTTGTGCACGCAGAACAAGTACCAGAAATTGCACAAGAACCTAATTATGCTGAAGCTATAAAGACATTAGCATAAAAATTAACTATGAGTAAATTCTCAACGTTTATTGTTGGTAGATTACGTGGTTGTGGATATGCGATAAAAGGTGCGCTAATACTCTTAAAAACAGAACCAAGTATACAAGTACAGGCTGTTATCGCAATTGTGATGACAGCCCTTGGCTTTTATAATAATATCACAGGAATAGAATGGATATTACAAACCTTTGCAATTGGTCTTGTTATGAGTGTCGAAGGAGTAAATACAGCCATAGAAGCAATTGCAGATTTTATACATCCTGATTTTCATAATAAAATTGGATTTATTAAAGATATTGCAGCCGGAGCAGTATTTATTGCTGCAATAACGGCGGTTATTATTGGTTGTATTATTTACTATCCATATTTATTCTAGAAAATTTTTTTTCCATTTTTACGTTCCAATATAGATATTCGTATTTTTGCGATAACACATCCAAAAAATGGCAAAAAAAAAGGTAACAACAAAAAGGAAAACTTCAAAAAAACCTAAAACTCCTTTAAAAGAAAAACTAACCTTATCCAGACAACAAAAAGTTATTTTGGGTAGTTTCCTGTTTTTTTTGGGGATTGCATTATTCTTTGCGTTTGTATCATTTTTCTTTAATTGGAAAATAGATCAAAGCGAAATATCTCAATTTCCAAATAGAACTTCTTCTGCTAAAAACTGGCTAAGTATATCAGGGGCAAAAGTCAGCGACTTTTTTATTTTTAGAGGGTTTGGTATTTCTGCAATAATAATTCCAGTATTGATTTCTTTATCTGGAGTTTATTTGTTTTTTGATCTAAACAAAAAGAAGCTTGCAGGATTTTGGTTCTGGGGAACGCTGGTGATGCTATGGATTTCTGTGATTTTTGGTTTTGTACAAAAAGAAAGTGGATTATTTGCAGGAGTGATAGGGTTCGAAATTAATGATTTGATGCAGGACTATATTGGTTTTATAGGAACCGTATTGGTTTTAGCGTTTTTTGCAATTGTATATATAGTTGTCCGCTTGCGTTATACTCCAGAAAAAATTTCTGCTTCTTTAAGGAAAACCCAAACGGAGATTACAAAGGATTATGAGTCTGCTAAAAAGATAAATGGTTCGAGAACCCAAAGAAAAGAAAATAAAGAAGTAGTATCTAAGACAGAGAATATATCTGCAGGCGATACTAAAGAACTCTCAGTAGATACACCTGTATTAGAAAAAGTTAAAACTTCGACAGAAACTAAGACGGCTACCAATTCTACCAAAACAACTGTAAACGAGTTTTTCGGTAATCCAGAAAACCAATCTGATGAAATTCCTGAAAAATTAATTATCAAGTCCGGAGATAATCCTGATGACATTGCTATGGAAGTCGAGACTGTTGTGGAAGAAGAGGAAGTTGAAAACTTAAGTGCAAAACTGGTGAAAGATTTTGGTGAGTTTGATCCAAAATTAGAACTAGGTAATTTTAAGTTCCCAACTATTGAATTGTTAAAAGATTATTCAATTCAAAATGGAGGGATAACTATTGATCAAGGGGAGTTAGAAGAAAATAAAAATCGTATTGTAGAAACATTAAAAAACTACAAAATAGAAATTGCTCAGATTAAGGCTACAGTTGGTCCTACAGTTACGCTTTATGAAATAGTACCAGAAGCTGGAATCCGTATTTCTAAAATTAAAAATTTAGAAGATGATATTGCTCTTTCTTTAGCAGCTTTAGGAATCAGAATTATTGCTCCGATTCCTGGTAAAGGAACTATCGGTATTGAAGTACCTAATAAAAAATCGACAATTGTTTCTATGAGATCAGCGATTGCTTCTTCTAAGTTTCAAGGAGCAGAGATGGAGCTTCCTTTATCTTTAGGAAAAACAATTTCTAATGAGACTTTTGTTGTGGATTTAGCTAAAATGCCTCACTTATTAATGGCTGGAGCAACAGGACAAGGTAAATCAGTAGGATTAAATGCTATCTTAACATCGCTCTTGTATAAAAAACACCCTGCAGAAGTTAAGTTTGTTTTAGTAGATCCTAAAAAAGTTGAACTTACCTTATTTAATAAAATAGAACGTCATTATTTGGCCAAACTACCAGATGAAGAAGAAGCTATTATTACTGATAATAACAAGGTGATTAATACATTGAATTCTCTTTGTATAGAAATGGATGCTCGGTACGATTTGCTAAAAAATGCAATGGTCCGTAATATTAAGGAGTATAACGCTAAGTTTAGAGCTAGAAAATTAAATCCAGAAAATGGGCATAAGTTTTTACCTTATATAGTACTTGTAGTAGATGAGTTTGCAGATCTTATTATGACCGCTGGTAAAGAGGTAGAAACACCAATTGCTAGATTAGCACAATTGGCAAGGGCTATTGGGATACATTTAATTATTGCAACTCAAAGACCTTCGGTGAATGTAATTACCGGTATGATTAAAGCGAATTTTCCGGCAAGAATTGCTTTTAGGGTAACATCTAAAATTGATTCTCGTACGATTTTAGATACTGGTGGTGCGGATCAATTGATTGGTCGAGGAGATATGTTATATACACAAGGTAATGATCTAGTTAGGATTCAATGTGCCTTCGTAGATACGCCAGAAGTAGAGAGGATTACAGAGTTTATAGGAAGCCAAAAAGCGTATCCAGATGCGCACTTATTACCAGAATATTCTGGAGAAGAAAGTGGCACAAGTCTTGATATAGATGTAAAAGATAGAGATAAACTTTTTAATGATGCAGCAGAAGTTATTGTCACAGCGCAGCAAGGTTCGGCGTCTTTATTACAAAGAAAACTTAAATTAGGTTATAATAGAGCAGGAAGATTAATTGATCAATTAGAAGCAGCCGGTATTGTAGGCCCTTTTGAAGGGAGCAAGGCTAGGCAAGTTTTAGTAACAGATTTAATTGCTTTAAAACAATTGTTAGACGCTGAAAAGTAATTAAATTATATAAAAGAGTTTTTTAAATACAATAGAAATACATAGATGATACATAGAATATTTTTTTTAGTAGTAACACTTTTTATAGCAAATACTCAAGCACAAGATGCTAAAAAACTTTTGGATGAGGTGTCCACTAAAGTAAAGAGTTATGATAATATAGTTATTGGGTTTAAATACGCGCTTAATAACCCAGCGGAAAATGTTTCTCAAGAAACAAGAGGTGACGTAACTCTTTTGGGAGAAAAGTACTTATTAAATTTAATGGGGACTGAGCAAATGTATGATGGTAAGAAATTGCATATGATAGTTCCTGAGGATGAAGAAATAAATATTTCTTCTCAGAGTGCCGAAGATGAATCCAGTGTTACCCCTTCAAAAATGCTTACTTTTTATGAAGATGGTTATACTTCTAAGTTAGATATTGTGCAAGATGTACAAGGAAGAAAGATTCAATTTGTTAAATTGGTTCCTATTGATTCTAATAGTGAATTAAAAGAAATTTTATTAGGTATAGATAAGCAAACAAAACATATTTATAAATTGATTTTGATGCAAAATAATGGAACTAATATTACAATTACAGTAAATAGTTTTAAAACAAATCAACCATTGTCAAAAACATTATTTGTTTTCGATGAATCAAAATATGCTAATTATTATATCAATCGTTTAGATTAATGATATATTTATAGGCTAATATTAAAAACAATTTACATCCCGAAGATTTCGGGATTTATTTTACAGACGAATAGGTGAAAATACTTGACAGATATATTCTAACGACTTTTTTAAAGACTTTTTTCCCACTCTTTATTATCATTATGTTTATTCTTTTATTGCAAACAATCTGGTTATTTATATCAGAGTTAGCTGGAAAGGATTTAGATTTTGCAGTAATAATAAAGTTTTTAACATATGCTACTCCTAGATTAATACCAATGGTACTGCCATTGACCATTCTTCTTACATCAATAATGATATTTGGTAATTTTGCAGAAAACTATGAGTTTGCTGCAATGAAATCATCTGGAATATCATTGCAGAGAGCTATGAGAACATTAGCTGTTTTTATATTTTTTGTAGGTATTGGTGCGTTTTTATTTTCCAATACCGTAATTCCTAATTCTGAGCGTAAGTTTGTAAACCTCCGTAAAAATATTGTAAAAGTCAAACCGGCTATGGTGATTACTCCCAATCAGTTTAATGATTTGGGAGATATTAATATACGTGTATCAGAAAAATATGGAGATAATGATCAATTCTTAAAAGATGTGATCATTCATAAAAAAGGTGCAAGACTTGGTAATTTTACTGTAATAAAAGCTACCGATGGAGAATTACAAGGAAGTATTGATTCTGATTTGATTACACTTGTCTTAAATGATGGAAATTATTATGAAGAGGTTCAACCAAAATCTCCTAAAAAAAGAAAAAAACTGCCGTTTGCTAAAACCCATTTTAAACAATACATATTAAATATAGACTTGTCATCTTTGGATAATGTTGATATGGATGCTCAACAATATAGTAAAGGGTATAATATGTTAAATGTAAATGGACTAAGACAACAAATAGATACGTTATCTATTCAGGTAAATCAAGAAAATATTACAACCGAGGATGATGTAAATCGAAGAAACGGTTTTAAAGAATTAAATAGAAATCTAAAAATAGATACCTTAAAAGTAGCTGCAAAGGATACTATAGATTTAATAAATGATCGATTTAATACTAAGCAAAAGTCTCAAATCTATAATCTGGCATTTTCTAACGTTGATGGAGTCATAAGAAGACTTCAAACAGCTAAAAGAACATTAGATGTTAAAAAGAGAGCACTTAACAAGTATGAAATGTCATTACATGATAAGTACGCTCTAGGTATAGCTTGTATTCTATTATTTTTCGTAGGAGCTCCATTAGGTGCGATTATAAGAAAAGGAGGATTAGGGTTGCCAATTGTTATCGGAGTTGTTCTATTTCTAACATATCATTTTATTGGAATCTTTGCTAAGAATGGGGCAGAAGAAGGAGGGATTCCTCCATTTGTTGGATCTTGGTTGTCTACGTTTATTATTTTTCCACTTAGTATTTTCCTAACGTATAGAGCTACTAGAGATAGAGGATTAGCGAGCTTTGACATGTTAGTTCAACCTATTCGAGATTTTTTTGAAAAGAGATCGGATAAAAAGAATAAAAATAAAAGTTTATCGATTGATCAAGAAATTGATATAGAGATAGATCAAAATACTCTTATTGAAGTTGAGAAAAATAAAATAAGTTTTCAAGAAAATTCTTCGTTAGTGTTTGCATTGTTTTTACTATTGTTAATAGTAAATATTGTAATTATGTTGATCTCAAAGGATGCTGGTGGTAATAAAACAATGCTATTAATTTTTAATGGTCTAGGTGTAATCTCGTATCTCGTCTTTTTTGCTAAGTCATATGCTAATCTAAAAAGTTTTTATACAAAACTTGAAGGGTTATTAGAGAAACCATCCTTGATATTTTTTCTAATTGTCGGCATTCCATTATTTCCGATAGTATATTTTTTCTATACTAAGAGATTGAATAAAGATTTTAAGAAAATCAGATAATTAGTGGATACTATTCCATTTAATAATTATATAAAGTACCTTTGCTTTTAAATTAAGAATTGTATTGCTATGTCACAAGTTACTGAGACTAAAAACAAGTTAAAACTGAATACTATCCAAGAAGCTATAGAGGATATTCGCCAAGGAAAGGTGATTATTGTGGTTGATGATGAAGATAGAGAGAATGAAGGAGATTTTCTTGCAGCAGCGGAAAAAGTTACTCCGGAAATGATCAATTTTATGGCAACTCATGGGAGAGGGTTAATTTGTACTCCAATAACAGAACAGCGTTGTGAAGACCTTAAACTAAATATGATGGTCGATAACAATACGGATCCTATGGAAACGGCTTTTACAATTTCTGTAGATCTTAAAGGGAATGGAGTAACCACAGGGATTTCTGCTAGTGATCGTGCTAAAACTGTGAAAGCTTTAATTGACCCAGATACTAAATCTTATGATTTAGCAAGACCTGGCCATATTTTTCCATTAAAAGCAAAAGAAGGTGGTGTTTTACGACGAACAGGACATACAGAAGCTGCAATTGATTTTGCTAGATTAGCAGGATTACAACCTGCTGGTGTTATTGTAGAGATTATGAACGAGGATGGTACAATGGCAAGACTTCCTCAATTAGTAGAGGTTGCTAAAAAGTATGATCTTAAATTAGTTTCTATTGAGGATTTAGTTGCGTATCGCATGCAACACGATTCGCTTATAGAAAAGAAAGAAGATTTTGATATCGTAACACGTTTTGGAAGTTTTAGATTACGAGCTTATAAGCAGACGACAAATAGTCAAATTCATATAGCATTGACAAAAGGAAGTTGGTCCGATAATGAACCGGTACTTACTCGTATCAATTCTACATTGTTTAATAATGATATTCTTGGTACGCTAACCAACAATGCAGATGAACGTTTGGATGCTATGTTCACTCGTATTAACAAAGAAGGTAAAGGCGCAATTGTTTTTATTAATCAAGAAAGCCAGTCTTTTAATTTATTAAACAGATTAAAAGCGTTACACGAAGCACAAAACGGAAGTGATATTGTTAAAGCACCAAAAATAGCAATGGATACCAAGGATTTTGGGATAGGTGCTCAAATTTTACACGACCTAAATATTCATAAACTTAGATTAGTGTCTAACTCTGTTCAACAAAAACGTGTTGGAATGATAGGGTACGGATTAGAAATAGTAGAATATGTAAACTACTAAGAAACCGTCCCTTTTTATAATATACTTTGTAGAGCTTCAATCATTTTTGAAGCTCTTTCTTTTACCTCTGCTTCGGACCAACCTACTTTTATTAAACAAGAAATTGTTCTACCCATCCAAGCATCACTAGCATCAAAAGATTGATTATTTCTTTGTAAACCATCTAACTGTGCTTGCGATAACGCATTTAACGATGTAGGCTGTAATAGATGTTCCCATTTTTTATAATAGTGCCAGTTATTATCGAACCAATAAAAACAGGCATCTACTCCTTGACTACCAAGGGCCTTGTGTCCTTTTCTTGCTAAGTCTTCAGAAGGTAAGAATATATTTAAAAAAGCATAACTTTCAACTCCAGTTTCTGGAACTCGTCTAAAACTTACTTGTGGTAAGTCTGATAAAGCCTCTCGAAAAATTGAGTAATTTTTTTCTTGAATAGCTATAGTCTGATCTAACTTTCTTAATTGAGCAATACCAACAGCAGCATTCAATTCAGAAAGTCTATAATTATATCCTAAAAAGGGGTGTGATTCTGCTCCGCGATCGTTACCAACGTGATCGTGTCCATGATCTTGATACTTATGAGCATTATCAGCGTATGTTTTAGAATTGGTGATCAATCCACCACCTTCTCCGCAGGTAACAGTTTTTACATAATCAAAAGAAAAACATCCTAAATCACCATAACTACCTAATGGTTTACCATCATAACTACCTCCAATTGCTTGGCATGCATCTTCTAAAAGGATTAAATTGTTCTCTTCACAGATTGCTTTTAAGGCCTTTAAATCAGCCATAGAACCACACATATGAACGGGCATAACCGCTTTAGTTTTTGATGTAATTGCAGCCTTTACCGCCTTAGGATTTAAAGTTAATGTGTCATCAATATCACATAAGATAGGAGTAGCTCCAACAGAAAGGATTGCTTCAAAACTGGCTACAAAAGTAAAGGTAGGCATGATTACTTCATCACCTGACCCAATACCAGCAGAGGCTAAAGCCACTGTAAGAGCTGCTGTACCACTAGATACTACTTGAGCATATTTCGTTTGCATTCTTGCAGCTAAATCTCTTTCAAGTTCTAAAGCTTTATAATGTCCATTACGATTCCCATCAAAACCATAACGCATTAAAACTCCATTGTCTAATACATCTTGAACTTCTTTTTTTTCTTCAGCTCCAAATAGCTCGAATCCAGGCATAGGTGAGGTGTTAAATTAAAAACTCTTTTCGGCAAAAATACCGAAAAGAGTTTTGATTATATAGTGTATGTTTTATCTTTTTATTTAGTCATTCTCAATAATCATGGTAACAAAACTAAAGTATCTAGCAGGATCTCTAAGAGAAGCACTATAGGAGCCTTGTTTACCAAGTACTTTCCCTTTATGATTGAGTGCAATTATATTAGGAAACCCACCTTCTTTATTATATTTAGCTAGTAGTTTTTTATTTGCTTTTAATTGTTCCTCAGAAATTACATCCATTCTTCTGGGAATATCTACTTTTAATAAAATCACTCTTTTTGATAGTTCCTTAAATCTCATGGTACTAAAAAAATCTTCTTCAAGCATAATACAAGGAGCACACCAATCACTACCGGTAAAATACATAAGAATTGGTTTCTTAGCATCTTTAGAAATTTCTTTAGCAGTTTCAAAATCATTTAAC
The DNA here is from genome assembly GCF_943733665.1 of Aquimarina sp. Aq107. Lineage (NCBI taxonomy): Bacteria > Pseudomonadati > Bacteroidota > Flavobacteriia > Flavobacteriales > Flavobacteriaceae > Aquimarina > Aquimarina sp. Aq107. The sequence goes on from NZ_OX030782.1 coordinate 1,565,091, forward strand.
CAGTACAACTCACTATTTTGAGCAAATACAGCCGTTGTAGCGATTAATGATAAAAACAGAACTATTTTTCTCATTTTTTATTAAGTTTTATGTGCAACAAAAATATAACATTTTTAAGACACCAAATATCCTGCCAAGTATTGATTACAATGTAATGACGGTTTCATTAATAGAACGTCTTACTTTTTTTAAATCAGCAAACATATCATCTTTAGATCGATATCCAACAGGTAGAACTAACACAGAAGTTAACCCCAATTGAGTAAGATTCAGAATTTCGTCATATTTTTCAGGAATAAAACCTTCCATAGGACAGGCATCTATTTTTTCTGTTGCGCATACGGTTAACAGATTTCCCATAGCTAAATATGCTTGTTTAGCTGCCCAATTAGAAATTTCATCTGCACTTTTATTTCCAAAAGAATCTATCAGTTGCTCTTTAAAAGGTTTTAATATTTCCTCGGGAGTATCTCTTATTGCTTTTACATTATCAAAATATTTTGTGATATATGCTTCACCTACTGTGTTTTCAATACAAAAAATTAAGATATGAGATGCATCCGCTACTTGTTGTTGATTCCAAGAATGTGCGGTAAGTTCTTTCTGAATTTCCTTATCATTTAAAACAACAAGTTTTAAAGGTTGCAATCCATAAGAAGTGGCAGTTAGGTTAAAAGCTGTAGTAAGTATATCTATTTTCTCTTGTGGTAGTGTACGAGTATTATCAAACTTTTTTGTCGCATATCGCCATTGAAGGCTTTCAATAATTTCCATCCTAGAATTTTAAAAAATATAGAACAAAGATACAGGTATAACGAGTATCTTTATTCATTAAAATGATAAGAAAAAACTATATAACTATTGTATGAATACTATTGATGAATTAATCAAAAGATCAGAAACTAGGATCTTCAAGGCTGTTTTTCCTAATACAACCAATCATTATGAAACTTTATTCGGCGGTACAGCGTTACAATTGATGGATGAGGTTTCTTTTATTTGTGCTACCCGTTTTAGTAGAAAAAAGGTAGTGACTATTTCTACAGGGAAAATTGATTTTGAAAAACCTATTCCAGAAGGTACCATTATAGAGCTTGTAGCTAGGATTCATGAAGTGGGTAGAACTAGTTGTATGGTAAAAGTTGATATCTATAAAGAAGAGATGTATAACTATGATCGTGAAATAGCGGTTTCAGGGTTATTTAAATTCGTAGCAATTGATAATGATAAAAAACCAATCCCTATTATTGATAAAAACTGAAAACTAATAAAAAAGCGCACTCTTTAAAGAATGCGCTTTTTTATTATGATATATATTACTATTTATCTCCTAATTGCTTAATTTTTATTCTGAAAGCAGCAAAAAGTAAAGTAGTAAACGGACTAAGCCAATTGAAGATGGCAAAAAAGAAATAATCTACGACAGGAACACCTAAAACACCACTTTGATAAGCTCCGCAGGTATTCCACGGAACTAATACCGAAGTCACTGTTCCGGAATCTTCTAAAGTTCTACTCAAATTTTCTGGGGCAAGCCCTTTGTCTTTAAATGCTTTGGCATACATTCTTCCTGGTACTACAATTGCTAAATATTGGTCAGAAGCAGTAAGATTTAATGCTAAACAACTAGCTACGGTACTGGCAAATAATCCAAATACAGAGTCAAATAAACTTAATAAAGCTTTGCTAATTCTTGCTAAAGCACCAATAGCATCCATAACACCACCAAAAACCATAGCGCAAACAATTAGCCAAATTGTACCAAGCATTCCGGACATTCCACCAGCTGTAAATAGGTCATTTAATTCTTTACTAGAAGTCTCAACAGCCGTATCTACTGTCATTGCTTTCATTACACCTATATATGCAGAATTGAAGTCAAGTTTTTCAGCTCCAGCTATATCCATAACAATGTCAGGCTGAGCAATAATTGCAGCGATAGCACCTAATAATGTTCCCGCTAGCAAAGCAATTAACGGAGGTGTCTTTTTAATAATAAGACCAATGACAATAACTGGTACTATAAACAACCAAGGAGAAATTGTAAATGCGCTTTTTATTGCTTCTAATTGTTGACCAATTTCTGGAGTCCCAGAAGTATCTAATGTAAGTCCTATTATAATAAAAATAATAAGGGTAACTATCACAGTAGGCACTGTGGTATAGGTCATATATTTTATATGCGAAAATAATTCTCCTCCCGCCATCGCAGGAGCTAGGTTCGTGGTATCTGATAACGGAGACATTTTATCACCAAAATATGCTCCAGAAATAACAGCACCTGCAGTCATACCAAGCGAAATACCTAAGGTGTCACCAATTCCTATTAGTGCTATACCTACAGTTGCAGATGTAGTCCAAGAGCTACCAGTAGCAATAGAAATAATCGCACAGATAATTACACAAGCAGCTAAAAAAATGGTGGGATTAAGAATTTGCAAACCATAATAAATCATTGTGGGGATAATACCACTAATTAACCAGGTTCCTGCTAATGAACCTACCATAAGGAGTATTAATAAAGCCCCAGTAGTTGATTTAACATTTCGAGCAACTTCCTCCATCATCTGTTTGTAAGAGACTTTATTAAAAAAACCAACGATGGCAGCTACCGCTGCTCCTAGAAGTAAAATAAATTGATTACTTCCACTTAAGGCATCATCACCAAAAGCAAAATAAACATTGTAAAATAACATTCCTACTAAAGCAATAATCGGAATTAATGCTTCCCAAATATTTAATTCTCTATTCTCAATAATTTCTTCACTTTGGGGACCAGTGGGATTGATATTTTGACTTTCCATACGTTGTATTCGAAATTTTAAGGATGTAATGTTACGATATTAATAAAATTTATGCAATGTATTTTTTTGTTTGGTTATAAAAAGACTTTAGTTTTCGGCTAATTAAAAGTATTTTGTGTTTTTTACCGATTATATTTGTTTTTTATCGATTAAATATATTATATTTGTATAAGGATATTTATTAAAAAAGTATTTATAAAGTACTTTTGAATCATCATAAGAAAAGATATAAAGGAATTGAATATATAACGAGAGAGAAAAATTGGAATTATCTGTTTACGTTTTTTTGCCCCAACAAATTTAATTTCCCCCAAGATTGAATTTGACAAATTATAAGCCTCATTAATGAGGCTTTTTTGTGCTCATTATTTTCTACTCTTTAGCTGATTTTAAAAGTAAAAAATGTATTTTATCGATTATATTTGTTTTTTATCGATATATAGCTATTTCTTTACTTATTATAAAATATGAAACTTACAGATTAATGATATTTTTGAAATGTGAAAAAGATTTATTATTGAAATAGAATTAGTTTTAACGTTACCTCTATATTTAAATATCCTTTTTTGCCCCAAAATTTATTTCGCCCCCAATGCTAATAAGCCTCTAACCTCAGGAGGCTTTTTTTATTCTTTAAATTTAGAAATATCTTCTTTTAGTGTTTTCCATCAATAAAATGTTTAAAATTAGTGGTGTAAGCACGTTACAATTGATTTTTATACTTTTTGTCGATTAAAAATGTATTTTATCGATGATTTATGATTTTTTTGAAATCATTTTATCACTTTTTTCTGATATAGCATGTATATTTGAAGTGTTGTTAATGATTGATATAACATGAATTAGTTTTAAGGTATTCTTGGAATACCGAAGGTTTGATTACCCCAAAATTGTAAATCGAATAGACCCCAAAATTTGATTTCCCTAAATAAAAGCCTCTTGCCCGGAGGCTTTTTTTATTTGTTAAAAATTGATTTGTTTCATTTTTTATCCAGAAATTAGTACAAAATTAATATTGATGCAGCCTACTTTTACTAGAGGAATAGAATTGTTTTTTTTATTCGTTTTACTCCCTGTTAGTTTTTTATTTACCTATCCAATTCTTGTAAAAGTTGGTTTAACTGTTGCAGGATTTATATACATTCTTGTACATTTAAGAAAATCTAGACTTCTTAAATTAAAATTCCCAGATAAAACTTTTTGGAAACCGTTTTGGAAAGAAACAGTTATTAAACTAGCTATTATTGTTATAATTACTAGTTTGTATGTTTTTTGGGTTGCTCCGGATAAGTTATTTTCTGTTTTAATAAAAAAACCTATTTTATGGGGTGTCATTTTAATTGTATATACCTTTCTATCTGTATGGCCACAAGAGCTTATTTATAGAACTTTTTTTTATGATAGATATGAAAATTTAGTCAAGAGTAAATGGCTATTTATTTTTTTAAATGCAATTCTTTTTTCATTAGCCCATATTTTTTTGAGAAGTTTTCTTGTTCAGTTGCTTACTTTTTTAGGAGGACTTTTATTTGCATTTACCTATCAAAGAACAAAATCAACCACATTAGTTTCGATCGAACATGCTATTTACGGAAACTGGCTCTTTACCGTTGGAATGGGTGATATGCTTGCATTTCCAGATGCAGGTTAATTATTTAAAAATATAATCAGTTTTTTTACGGCTATTGCTCGATGACTGATATTATTTTTTTCTTCTAGAGATAATTCTGCGAAAGTTTCATCATATCCATTTGGTAAAAAAATCGGATCATATCCAAAACCTTGATCTCCTCTTTTTTTCTTAGTAATTGATCCTTTACAAATACCAGTGAATGTATGTAGGTTATCATTAATGCTCAGTGCAATTACTGTTTTAAATTGCGCATTTCGATTTTCCTTTTTTTCTAAGTTTGTAAGAAGTTTCAGCATATTAGCATTAGAATCCTTCGTTTTTCCTGCATATCTAGCAGAATATACTCCAGGTTCACCATTTAGACTATCAACTTGTAATCCAGTATCATCCGCAAAGCAATCATATCCATAATGTTCTTTAATATATTGAACTTTTTGAATTGCGTTTCCTTCAATAGTTGGAGAAGTTTCTGGGATATCTTCGGTACAACCGATATCGGATAGACTTAGCAGTTGAATACGAGAGGGGATAAGCTCTTGTACTTCTTTTAGTTTATTTAGATTGTTAGTAGCAAAGACTAATTTCATAGTACCTTTTTTATTAATGATAAAAGAGTTTATGCTTTGGCGTTATAGTTAGCAACCCACTTTCCTTGTACTTTTAGGACTTGTTCTATAACATCTCTTACGCAACCTTTTCCACCTTTTTTAAACGAAACATATTTAGAGGCTTCTTTTACTTCTGCCACAGCATCTTGCGGACAGGTTGGTAATCCTACCATATTCATAACAGGTAAATCTGGGATATCGTCGCCCATATATAAGACATTCTCCAGTTTTATATTTTTGTTATCTGTGTATTCGTTAAGTTGTTCTACTTTATGATGAGCGCCTAAATAAATATCCTTTATTTCGAGACCTTCTAATCTTTTTCTTACGCCTTCATTTTTCCCTCCAGATATGATACATACATTAAATCCTTGTTGAACTGCAGTTTTTAAAGCATATCCGTCTTTAATATTCATAGTTCTCAATAATTCTCCGTTAGTATGAATTAATACTGTTCCATCGGTTAGAACCCCATCTATATCAAAAATAAAAGTGGTTATATGTTGTAGGTACTCCTTATAGCTCTTTTCCATATTTAGATTGTATTGCTTTGGTAAGTGTTTTGTATAGTTCTATTTGTGAATTATTTTTAAGTATTTTAAGGTGCCGCTCAATCGTTTGGTAATCTTTACGCATAGCTGGTCCAGTTTGAGCGTTTTGAGGTTCCATTTCAGTTATTTTTTTTGCAGTTTCTTGGATTAATGGATGTAAGATTTCAAACGGAATTTTATTTTCTTTACAAATTTCATCTCCCACAGAAAACATATAATTTGTGAAATTATTTACAAACACAGCTGCGACGTGTAATACATTTCTTTGATCAGAATTAATATCATAGATCCTTTCTGATAATTGCGAAGCAATGTTTCTTAAAATTTGGTTGTCTTTTTCATTATCTGCTTCTATACAAAAAGGGATATCGCTGAAATCTACTTTTTTTGTAGCACTAAATGTTTGCAAAGGGTAGAAAACGCCTCGAGCATTTTTGTCATTAATAGTAGTTATTGGAACGCTACCTGATGTATGAACAACTAATCTATTCTCAAAAGGTAATTTTTTTGAAACCTCTTCTATAGCATCATCACTTATTGCTAAAATGTATAGATCGGCTTTTTTTAAATTATTTAGAGAATCAGTAATAGATGCTTTTTTTTGATCTTTATGAATTAAAATTCCTTTTCGATTGTAACATTGTACTACTTCTGTCGATTTTTGATTTCGAAAAGCAGTATATAGATGTTGTGCTACATTTCCGGCACCAAGAATAACTACTGTAATCATTTGGCTAAAATAAGGAACATACTTTAAAAATTAGACAAGTTTTATAGTTCTGTTAAAACCAATAAATAGGATAATTAGAATGTCTGATTATCCTGCCAAAAACACTAAATTTGCCGAGCTAAAAAAATTACAATGCAAAAGAGGTTAGCAAGTATTTTATTTTCTACAAGATTAATGGCTGTTCTATTTTTAGTTTTTGCTGCTTCGATGGCGGTGGGAACATTTTTAGAAGATGGCTATGGTACAACTGCAGCAAGAATTTGGATCTATAACACCTGGTGGTTTGAAGCTATTATGGCTTTTTTTATGATCAATTTTTGCGGAAATATCGTTCGATATAAATTGTACAAAAAAGAAAAATGGGCAACATTACTTTTGCACCTTTCTTTCATTTTAATTCTTCTTGGTGCTTTTATAACTAGATATATAAGTTATGAGGGCGTAATGCCAATACGAGAAGGAGAAACTACTTCAGAGTTTTTATCCGAACGCACATATTTAACGGTTTTTCTTGATGGAGAAATTAACGGAGAACCTCGTAGAAGACCAATTTCGGAACAATTAGAGTTGACTGAGGCTACCAATAATGATTTTACAATTAATACGGATTATAATGGTCAGCCTGTAACAATACAATATAGAGATTATATTACCGGTGCAGAAATGGGCTTAGTGGAGAAGGAAGATGGAGAGAATTATCTTAAGATCGTAGAAGCAGGTGATGGTAATAGACACGACCATTATTTAAAGGAAGGTGAAGTGTCAAATATTCATAATATTTTGGTTGCTTTTAATATACCTACAAAAGGTGCTATTAATATCACTTATAAGAATGATGAATACTATATAGAATCTCCTTTTGAAGGATCTTATTTACGAATGGCTGATCAACAGCAAGGTTTAGTAATTAAAGATAGTGTTCAGCCTCTTATGTTACGATCTTTATACCAAACCGCTGGAATGCAATTTGTAATTCCGGATCCAGTATTAACTGGAACATATGATGTGGTTCCAATTGAGATAAAAGATAAAGGACAGCAAGATGCACTTATTGTCGATGTTACTACTAACGGTGAAACCAAAGAAGTAAAGTTGTTAGGAGGGAAAGGGTATGCAAATGATATGCAGAAAATTTCTTTAGGCGGACTTGATATGTATTTTAGCTATGGTTCTAAGCGACTAGAGCTTCCTTTTGCGTTAAAATTAAATGATTTTATAGCAGAGAAGCAGCCAGGAACAGAAAAGGTTTATAAATCTTTTATGAGTAAAGTAGATATTGTAGAAGAGAATGAGGCGCCTCAACCATATGATATTTTTATGAATCATGTCTTAGATCATAAAGGATATCGTTTTTTTCAAGCATCTTTTGATCCAGATGAAAAAGGAACGGTATTATCTGTAAATCATGATTATTGGGGAACTATGGTTACTTATGCTGGATATATGTTATTATACTTAGGATTAATGCTTATACTCTTCACAAAAGGATCGAGATTTAAAGATTTAGAACAGATGTTAAATAAAGTAAAGTCAAAAAAGAAAGAATTGACCCTTTTATTAACATTGTTTGTTTCAACATTTTCTTTTGCACAACAACAAGAACAACAACAGGAAGAACCAAACCATGTAAATCATCTTCAGACTTTACCAAGTAAAGCTAAGTTAGATTCTATTATAAAAGCCAATGCTGTTGGTAAAGAGCACGCTGCGAAATTTGGTAGTATTATTATCCAAGATGAGCGAGGTAGAATGAAACCTGTAAATACATTTTCTTCAGAATTACTTCGTAAGTTAAGTAAAAAAGATACGTATGAGGGTTTAACGGCAGATCAGGTATTTGTATCTATGGTTGAGAACCCTTTTATATGGTATAGCATTCCTATTATTGAAATACAAAGAGAAAATGATAGTATTCGTAAGATTTTAGGAGTTTCGAAATCAGAGAGAAGAGTTTCTCTTATAGATTTAGTAGAACAAGATGGTTCTTATAAGTTAGATCCTTATTTAGAAAAAGCAAGTAGTACAAGTACACCAAGTAGTTTTGAAAAGGATTTCTTAAAAACGCACGAAAAATTCTATTTGTTAAATCAGGCTCTTGGAGGAGGAATTCTTAGAATTTTTCCGGTTCCTAATGACGAAGGCAATAAGTGGGTATCAGTTCCGCAATTAAATGAACATAAATTTACTGGAATGGATTCTGTTTATACTAGACAAATTATTCCTATTTATGTACAGTCATTACAAGAAGCAAGAACTACAGGTGATTATAGTAAGCCTGATCAGTACTTAGAAAGTATAAAAGCATTTCAAACAAAGTTTGGAAGCGAGGTAATGCCAACAGATGAAAAAATACAAGCTGAGATAGCTCTTAATAAATATGATATTTTTAGAACTTTATATAGATACTATGGAATTATTAGTTTGCTATTTATCCTAATTATCATTTTTGGAATATTTTATTATAAAAATAAGTTTGTAAAAGTGTTAGTAAAAATCTTTATGGGAATTACTGTATTGATTTTTATGGTACATACATCTGGATTAATAATTAGATGGTATGTGTCTGGTCACGCTCCTTGGAGTGATGCATATGAATCTATGATCTATGTAGCCTGGGCTACAATGGCGTTAGGGTTGGCTTTTGGTAAAAAGAGTAACCTTACTGTTGCAGCTACGGGCTTTGTTGCTGCTATTATATTATTTTTTGCACATGAGAATTGGACAGACCCAGCAATTGCAAATTTACAACCTGTTTTAGATTCATATTGGGTTTTAATTCACGTTTCCATTATAGTAGCCAGCTATGGACCTTTCTTTGTTGGTGCTATTCTAGGAATCCTTTCTCTATTATTAATGATATTGACCACTAAGTCTAACAAAAAGAGAATGGCTCTAAATATCAAAGAGATTACTATTATTAATGAAATGGCATTGACTATAGGTTTGGTTATGTTAACCATTGGTAATTTTCTTGGTGGTATGTGGGCCAATGAAAGTTGGGGGCGATATTGGGGTTGGGATCCAAAGGAAACTTGGGCTTTAGTTAGTATTATGGTATATGCTCTAGTAATACACATGAGATTAGTTCCTGGTTTGCGTGGTCGATGGTTTTTTAATCTGATGTCCGTATTTGCGGTTTCGTCTATTTTGATGACATATTTCGGAGTAAATTTCTACTTAAAAGGGTTGCATTCTTATGCGAGCGGGGATCAGGTAGTGACGCCGACTGCAGTCTATTATAGTTTCGTTGTTTGGGCTATTTTAGGAGCTTTTTCTTATTGGAGATATAGTATACATTACAAGAAGTGATATTTTCTAAATAATTGTTTTTCATTGTTTTATTGTTAATAATACCTATACAAAAACTTTACATCCTTATTTTTTTAATATAATTCTTAACGGTATTGAATAATATCTGATATTTTTATGATTTTTAACAAATCATTAAAATTTTAATATGGGTATTATTTCTTTCGTAGGATTCACACTTTTAGTTGCTATTATATCTTATTTGGCTACAAGAAAAACCGATGAAACTTCTTCAGATGGTTATTTTTTGGGCGGACGTAGTTTGACTGCTGTAGTAATTGCGGGTTCTTTACTACTTACTAATTTATCCACAGAACAGATTGTTGGGTTAAATGGTTCTTCATATACAGAAGGTATTTTAGTAATGGCTTGGGAGACATTGGCCGCTATTGCTATGGTAATCACTGCAATTTTTTTATTACCCAGATATTTAAAAGGAGGAATCACAACTGTACCGCAATTTTTGGAAAGAAGATATGACACTACAACGAAAGCAATTACATCAGGTTTGTTTTTAACTGGTTATGTTGTAGTTTTTCTACCGATTGTATTGTATTCTGGCTCTTTAGCAATTAGTACCATGTTTGATGTCCCAGGATTATTAGGTGTTTCTAAAGAAACTTCTATCTGGATTTGTGTTATCGGTATTGGTGTGATAGGATCAATTTATGCAATCTTCGGGGGATTAAAGGCTGTAGCAGTATCTGATACAATAAATGCTGTTGGTTTACTAATAGGAGGTATTATGATTCCGGTTTTTGGTTTATTAGAAATTGGAGATGGTAGTATTTCTGATGGGATTAGTACTTTAATGACTACAAATCCAGAAAAATTTAAGGTAATTGGAGATAGTAATTCTTCTATTCCTTTCGCAACAATATTTACTGGAATGATGTTGGTTCAATTGTTTTATTGGGGTACAAATCAGGCTATTATACAAAGAGCATTAGGTGCTAAAAACCTTAAAGAAGGTCAAAAAGGTTTATTGTTAGGTTCGTTTCTAAAAATACTTGGTCCTATTATAGTTGTATTACCAGGTATCATAGCATTTCATCTTTTTAATGGAGAGTTAGAGGTTGCAGATGAGGCATATCCAACTTTAGTGAGTAGAGTATTACCAGTATCTTTAGTTGGTTTCTTTGCGGCAGTATTATTTGGAGCAATTTTAAGTTCATTTAATAGTGCATTAAATAGTTCCGTTACTCTTTTTGGTCTGGATATTTACAAAGAATATATCAATAAGGAAGCAAGTGAAAAACAAGTAGTAAAAGCTGGAAAAAGCTTTGGTGTTTTATTAGCAGTATTAGCTATGGCTGTGGCTCCATTTATAGCAAATGCCGGGAGCCTTTTTGATTATTTACAAGAGGTGAATGGAATTTATAGTATTCCTATTTTGACCATTATAGTTGTAGGGTATCTTACGAAGAAAGTGCCTGCAATAGCTGGTAAAATTGGTATTATTTCTGGATCTGTATTATATATTTTGAGTCAATTTGTTATAAAGCCAATACTTCAGGGTAACGCAGTAGATGCGGCCAAGGCCAATGGTATTACTGATCTAGCAGAATTAGGAAGAATAGAAGCATCTGCGTATCCTCATTTTTTACATGTAATGGCAATTCTTTTTGTAGTTAACATTATTATCATGTTAATTATTGGTAAATTGTATCCAAGAGAAGAGGCATATGAACAGCAGTATACTAAGGAAGTGGATATAACTCCTTGGAAATACACAAAAATTGTAGGTGCAGTAGTGTGTCTTATTGTTATATCTACCTATATCTATTTTAAATAATTGAAATATATTAAAAAGACAGTTTTATTTTTATATCTATTTTTTTCTGCGATAATTATTGCCCAAGAATTACCGCCGATAGAAGTTTATTCTCCGGATGCTTATGAAGGAGAAACACAAAATTGGTCTATATCCCAAGCTGAGAATAAATATATTTATGTAGCGAATAACAAAGGTCTTTTAGAGTTTAATGGTGCTAATTGGGAATTGTACCCTACACTAAATGAAACCGTAATGCGATCTGTAAAAGTTGTAGGTCAGCGTGTTTATACCGGTTTCTATATGAACTTTGGGTATTGGAAAAAGAATAATTTTGGTAAACTAGAGTACAATTCACTTAGTGATACTATAAAAGAAAAGCTTATAGAAGATGAGCAGTTTTGGCACATAGTAAATCAAGGTGATTGGATATTATTTCAATCTTTAGATAGGATTTACTTATACAATATTATTACAGAAGAAATTTCGATAATAGAATCTAAATTGACTCTTACCAATATTTTTAATGTTAATGGTACAATCTATTATCACGATTTAAATAATGGGATCTATAAAATAGAAAAAGGACAACCTATATTGGTAATAGATGATCCTGAGGTAGTAAATGATAAGATTGTAAATATTTGGAAATCTAATAACAAGATTTTTGTACTTACAACTTCAAAAGGATTTTTTGAGTTTTCTAATGGAGAAGTTAATAAATGGAATACAGAATCAGATGAGCTGTTAAATGGCGCTACGGTTTATAGCAGTACAACGCTTAAAGATGGTAGTATTGTTGTAGGTACAATATCTAATGGACTTATATACCTCTCTGATCAAGGTGAGGTTATCTATCAGGTTAATCAGAACAAAGGGTTAAATAACAATACAGTGTTATCTTCTTTTGAAGATATGGATGGTAATATTTGGCTTGCCTTGGATAATGGGATTAATTGTCTGAATTTAAAATCACCTATACAGAGTTTTAATGATGATAAAGGGACAATTGGTACAGTATATACTACTATAGTCTTTAATGGTTTATTATATCTGGGAACGAATCAAGGGTTGTTTTACAAAAGATTGGATAAGGATGAACAATTTAAATTTGTCGAAGGCACGAATGGACAAGTTTGGAATCTTTTTAGCTATGATGATACATTGTTCTGTGGTCATGATTCAGGAACTTTTCAAATAGAAGGGGATAGTTCTCGCTTAATCTGTGCGATTGGTGGGACTTGGATTTTTCGAGTAGTTCCTGGGCATCCTGATTGGTTATTACAAGGGCATTATGGAGGTCTTAGTATATTACAAAAACAAAATGATACATGGGAACTAAGACATAAAATAGAAGGGTTTGATTATTCTGCAAGGTTTTTAGAAATATATGAAGATCAATTGTGGATTAATCACGAATATAAAGGACTATTTAATTTAACACTGGATAAGAACTTTACAAAAGTGCAAAAAATTGTAAAGGATACAACCGCACCGAAAGGTAAAAACTCTAGTATTGCCAAGTATAAAAACAATATTTTCTATGCTCATCAGAAAGGAGTGTTTTCTTATAACAAAGAGAAGAGAAAGTTTGAAGAAAACAATTTAATTAGCAAAGCTTTTGATATAGAAAAAAAAGGTATTGGAAAACTTGTAAAAGATAATAGAGGAGGGCTTTGGAGTTTTGCTGAAGATGAACTGGATTATATTTTTCAAAGTCAATTTTCAGATAATTTAGATGTTATAAAAGTTCCTATCCCATATGTCTTGAGAAAGGAAATGATAGGTTTTGAAAATATACTTCACATAATAGAAGATAAATACCTATTGGGAACTACTTACGGATATATGATTTTGGATTTATCTAGAGTTCACTCTAGAAAGCATAAAATTATTTTAGAAAAAGTTTCTGCCAAGAAAAAAACTACAGAATTTAAGGAAATCGATGTTCTAGATGCATCTCCTGTTTTTGAATCTAATTTGAACACAGTTTCTTTTGCATATGCAATTCCCGAATATGATAAATATCTTATTTCAAAGTTTCAATATAAGTTAGATGGTTTTTATGAAGACTGGAGCAGTTGGAGTACAAAAACCAACATTGTATTCGAGAATTTACCATTTGGAGAATACACTTTTAAGGTTCGGGCTAAAATAGGAAATGATCTGAGCGATAATGTCTTACAATATAAGTTTATTATAGATAGGCCGTGGTATTTTTCCATTTTGGCTATTATCATATATTCTGTTTTATTTTTGATTTTATTGTTGATAATGCACAGAGCATACAAACGTTATTATTCTAAGCAGAGAGAAAAGTTGGTTCAAGAAAATAAAAAACAACTTGAGCTTAAGCAATTAGAGAGCGAAAGAGAAATAATGAAACTTAATAATGAAAAATTAACTCAAGATATAGATAGTAAAAATCGGGAGTTAGCTTCATCTACGATGAATATTATTAAAAAGAACGAAATTTTAAATACTATTAAAAAAGAACTTCAAAAATCAGAGTCTGAACGAAGTGGATTAAAAAATGTAGAACGAATCATTGATAGAAACTTAAATAATAAGGATGATTGGAACCATTTCGTAGAAGCTTTTAATAGTGTAGATAAAGACTTTCTAAAAAAGCTTAAAGCAAAGCATGATAATTTAACTCCTCATGATTTAAGATTCTGTACCTACTTAAGACTTAATTTATCTTCTAAAGAAATAGCACCATTGTTAAACATTTCTGTGAGAAGTGTAGAAATTAAACGATATCGTTTAAGAAAAAAGCTAGAATTAGAACATTCAGATAGTTTAGTGAACTACATCCTTGAAATTTAGGACTACAACATGTCTTTTTATTACCACAACATTACCTATACTCCAACGTTGTAGTGCAATTACAGTAATACTTTCTTTACATTTTTTTAATAATTAAGAAACTATTATTACTTCCTGTTTTTATTGGGTTTTTCCTTAAAAAAGTTATTAATTTTTTAAATTTTCTAAAACACTGTATGTTTTTTGTTGTGGTTGGTTATTAACGATTTCTTAATATTCGTGGGTAAATTTGAGTAAATCAAACAAAAACATTTATGAAAATTGCTTATTTCTTAATGGCTGTTTTTTTAACAACAGTTATTAATGCTCAGGAAATTCAGATTCGAGGAAGCGTAAAAGATGCTAATGGATTAGAATTACCTGGAGTTAATGTCATTGTAAAGAATACTTCTAATGGAGCAGTGACAGATTTTAATGGGAACTATATATTAAATAATGTATCGGTAGGAAGTGTTGTGTCTTTTTCATATGTAGGATTTACTACTAAAGAAATTACTGTTGGTCAGAATCCCATTATTAATATTATAATGGAGGAGGATAGTGAATCTCTGGAACAGGTTATTGTAATAGGATATGGAACACAGACTAAAAAGGAAATTACTGGAGCAGTTTCTGTTGTGGGAGCTGAAACTATTGAAGAATTAAATCCAGTACGAATAGAACAAGCCTTACAAGGACAAGTAGCGGGTGTAAATGTAACATCACAGTCCGGATCTCCAGGAAGTAGTTCTACAATATCTATCCGTGGAATATCTACAAATGGAGATAGTAGACCATTGATTCTGGTAGATGGAAATGTAATAGAAGATCTTAGTGTGTTAAATCCAAATGATATAGAAAGTATTAATGTACTTAAGGATGCAACTGCTGGTATTTATGGTGTGCGAGCAGCAAATGGTGTAATTCTTATTACAACGAAGTCAGGAGTTCGTAATACGGATTTAAGATTCGAAGTAGATTCTTATGCGGGGTTTCAGGAAACGACAAGAAGATTACCAGTATTAAATGCGACCGAGTATGGAGTAATTATTAATGAGGCATTTGCTGCCGGAGGTAGTACTCCACCTTTTCCTAATTTTACTACACTTGGTGAAGGAACAGATTGGCAAGATGAAATTTTTAGGACAGCAGCAATTTCTAATATAAACCTTAATGTTTCTGGTGGTGGTGAAAATTCTACATATTCTGGAGGAGCTTCTTATTTGACCCAAGATGGAATTGTAGGTGGATCAGATGCTAATTTTGAACGTTTTACAGGGAGATTAAATTATAGTTTAGATTTTGCTAAGAATTTTAAGTTTACAACCTCTGGGATTTTTACACAAACTAATAGAGAAACATTATTAGAGAATACTTTAGGATCTATTTTGTTTAATTCACTAAATATGGCTCCTACATTATCAGTTAGAGATGAGAATGGAGACTTTACGTTGGCAGAAGGTTTAGGAAATGAAGTGATTAATCCAATAGCACAAATAGAGAATACGTTTAATAATACAAGAGTAAATCGCATTGGAGCAACTTTTGGATTGAAATATAATTTCTTAAACAATTTTACGGCAGAATCAAGATTTCAGTTTAATTATTCAGAAGTTGATGGTAAAGTCTTTTCTCCAGAAGTGTTTTACGGATCTGGAAAAGTATTTAATGTAGACAGAAGTAGTGTTACAGAGTTTAAAAATTTCTTTAGAGATTTTACTTGGGATAATTTTTTGAAATATGAAAAGGTATTTGCTGATGATCATGATGTAAAAGTATTATTAGGGATGTCTGTTTTTAAAACAACAGGAACATTTACAGGTTTTACAGGCTTTGATATTATTGATAATTCATATGATAATGCTAATATTTCGCAAGCATCAGATGTAGTTGATAATTTTCAGAATGGTGGAAACACTTTCGATAGTAGATTACTATCTTATTTTACAAGATTACAGTATGGTTATAAAGGAAAGTATCTACTTTCTGCCGTAATTAGAAGAGATGGATCTACAAAGTTTGGACCTAAAAATAAGTTTGGATATTTTCCTTCTGCTTCAGTCGGTTGGGTAGTATCAGACGAGTCATTCTTGAATAATAGTAGTTGGTTAAATTTCTTAAAGCTTAGAGGAAGTTATGGAGTTATTGGAAATGATAGAATAGGTGATTTTGGATTTGTTTCTTTATTAAGCGGAGAAGGAGCATATGTAATAGATGATGAATTAGTAATAGGTACAGCCATTGGGCAATTATCAAATCCAGAAATTAAATGGGAGCAACAAAAGACTTTGGATATAGGATTTGATACAAGGTTGTTTAACAATAAAATTGATATCACATTTGATTATTTCAAAAAAAGAACAGAGGATTTACTCGTTGTAGCACCTGTTTCAGGAATTTTGGGGGTTTCGGCACCAGGATCAGCTCCACCAATTATTAATGCTGGTATTGTAGAAAATAAAGGGTATGAGTTTTTAATAAGTTATAATGATCAATTTTCAGAAAATTTTAAGTTCAACATAAGTTTTAATCTGACGACTTTAGATAATGAAGTAGTATCAGTAAATAGCGAAAATAGTTTCATTGCTGGTGGTTCTTTTGGAGTAGGTCAAGATCCTCCTTCAAGAATGGAAGCAGGTAAACCGATAGGTTATTTTTATGGACTCCAAACAGACGGAATTTTCCAAAATCAATCAGAAGTGGATACTCACGCAACACAAGCCAATGCTGCTCCAGGTGATCTTAGATACGTCGATGTAAATGGAGATGGAGAAATCAACTCTGATGACAGAACGGATATTGGAAACCCTATTCCAGATGCCACTATGGGTCTAAATGTTGGTTTTGAATATAAGAATTTTGATTTCACGACATATGCATTCGCTTCGGTAGGGAATGATATTGTTAGGAATTATGAGCGAAATCAACCTCTGGTAAATAGAAGTAATGCATTTTTAAATCGTTGGACAGGCGAAGGAACTACGAATTCATTTCCAAGAGTAACGACAGGTGCTAATTCTAATAGTTTGTTTTCTAGTTTTTATGTAGAAGATGGTTCTTATATCCGAATTCAAAACGTACAGTTGGGATACACATTTTCAGGGCAATATATGACTCCAATTGGGATAGACAAATTTAGAATATATGCATCAGTAAATAATTTATACACATTTACGGAGTATCAAGGTTATGATCCCGCAGCATCTTCTGGTGCTCCAATTGGTGGAGGTATCGATCAAGGGTTTTATCCTGTGCCAAGAACATATTTATTAGGTGTAAATCTTAAATTTTAATCAAGATGAAAAAGATGAAAAATAATATCAAATTGGTAGTAGTCTTTTTAGCACTATTTACTATAATTTTTTCCTGTAGTGACGATTTTGTAGATGTAGCTTCAGAGGATGAAAATTCAGAAGACTTTTTTAATAGCGAAGAAGATTATCAAAACGCATTGATAGGAGCTTACGATCTATTGCAGTCTACCTATATAAATGTAATGTTAGGAGAGATTGCATCTGATAACACATTGGCTGGTGGAGAAAGCGCATCAGATACACCTGGTATACAGGAAATAGATGACATGATGCATACGCCTGTTAATGCACAACTTAGAGATATATGGAGTTGGATGTATGCTGGAGTTAATCGAGCGAATTATATTATGGAGTTTCAGGATAAAACCGATTTTTCTGGAAAAGATGAAGTGATCGCTCAGACCAGATTTTTAAGAGCTTACTATTATTTTGAATTAGTTAAATGGTTTGGAGATGTGCCATTGGCAATAGATAAGAGAATTTTATTTGGAGAAGAAACCGGTATAGATAGATCTGCTAAAGAAGATGTATATGCTCTGATAGAAGAAGATTTGCAATTTGCAGCTGATAATTTACCTGTTACACAAGCAGAAATAGGTAGAGTGACACAAGGAGCGGCAAGAGCGCTTTTAGGTAAGGTGTATTTATTTCAAAATAAATTTACGGAAGCGGCAGATGTGTTAGATCTTGTGATTGCAGGACCTTACGATCTAGTTACTGATTACAATACAATTTTTGAGCAAGAAGGAGAAAATAATATTGAATCCGTTTTCGAAGTACAATATACAGATGTAGAAGGTGCTGGTTTTGGTTGTTTACAATGTAGTGAAGGTAATGTAGCTGTTGGTTTTAATGGAATCAGAAATTATTCTGGACCATTATTTGATTCAGGTTTTAGCTTTAATGTACCGACTCAAGAAGTTGTAGATGCATTTGAAGTTGGAGATATTAGACTAGATGTAGCTATTTTGGATATAGATGCTTGGGCTGCAGCTCAAGGAGCAACTTTTTCTATAGGTTTTGAACATACTGGATATTTTAATAGAAAATATATTGCTCGTCAAGGAGATCTTAATACCGGAGATGCTAACCTTACTAACCCTAATAATTATCGGGCAATTAGATTTGCAGATGTTTTGCTAATGGCAGCAGAAGCACACAATCGAAAATCACCTAGTAATGATGTTCAGGCGCAAACATACCTTAATAGAGTAAGAACTAGAGCTCAATTACCTGATGTTACTGTAACAGGAACTGCCTTAGCAGATGCAATTTATCAAGAACGACGAGTAGAATTGGTAGGAGAAGGACATCATTTTTTCGATTTAGTAAGAACAGGTAGAGCTGCTGCCGAAATAGATGGTTTCGTAGCAGGAAAACACGAAGTATTTCCAATTCCTTTAATAGAAATTCAATTAGCCGGAAATAGATGGGAACAAAATCCAGGATATTAAAAATAAAAAATTAGAAGAAGATGAAATTTTTAAAATCATTATTAATTATAATTATTCTAGCAGCTGGTTTTAACAGTTGTAAAGAAGATGATGTTTCATATGCCTTTGAAGGTATATCGGCACCAACCGAAGTAAATGCAGTTTTTGATATTACGCAAGATGATACGGGACTTGTTTCTGTAACACCAAGTGGTGTTTCTACTTCGTCATTTGAGATCTATTTTGGTGACGTAGATAATGAAGAGCCAACGATAATATCGCCAGGAAGTACTGCAGAACATGTTTATGAAGAAGGTACTTTTACAGCAAGAGTTGTTGCGGTTGGAGCCACTGGACTTACTAGTGAATTTTCTCAGCTTTTAACAATCTCATTTAGAGCACCAGAAAACTTAGTACTTACATTGGATCAGGATACAGTAAACCCTGCAATAGTTAGGGTTAGTGCTAACGCCGATTTTGCAACGTTGTTTGATGTGTATTTTGGAGATGTAGAAAATGAAGAACCAACAATTATAATGCCTGGTGAAATATTGGAGCATACATATGAAAGTCCTGGTGATTATACAGTTAGAGTGGTTGCTCGGGGAGCAGGTGTTGCAACAACAGAAGCTACACAAGTAGTGACTATTACAGAAGCAAATGATCCAGTTACATTGCCAGTAGATTTCGAGTCATTTACAGTAAATTATGGGTTTACCAGTTTTGGAGATGCTTCTTCACAAGTGATAGATAATCCAAATCAAACAGGTTTAAATACAAGTGCAAGAGTTGGACAAACTATAAAACCTTCTGGAGCGCAAGTATTTGCAGGTTCTTTTTTACAGTTAGAAAACCCAATAGATTTTTCCAGTAATAAATTATTTAAAGTAAAAGTGTTTTCTCCAAAAAGTGGAATAACAATAAAATTGAAAGTTGAAAATATTTCTGATGGAAATATAGCTCACGAAGTGGATGTAACTAATACCGTAGCTAATGATTGGGAAGAATTAGAGTTTGATTTCAGTGCAATAGATACTAATAATGAGTATCAAAAAGTAGTAATCTTTTTTGATTTTGATATTGCAGGAGACGATTCAGAATACTTATTTGATGATATAGAATTGACAAGTTCTGTTATGGCTAGTATTGAAGGAGTATGGAAATTAGCCCCAGAAGCTGGTGCTTTAGGTGTAGGGCCAGCACCTGGTGATACTAGTTGGTTTGCTTGCGACGATACATGCGTTACAGAAAGAGCGTGTTATTATGATGATTTATATGTTTTCGATACAGATGGTAGTTTTAGCAATGTACTTACAGGCGAAACTTGGATTGAAGGATGGCAAGGAGGAAGTGATGCTTGTGGTACTCCGGTTGCACCATATGACGGGAATGCCATTGCTACATATAACTATGATCAAGCAACAGGTACATTAACAATTAATGGAGAAGGAGCTTATGTAGGATTGCCAAAAGCAAATAATCAAGGAGAACTTCCTAATGTTGCCGTTCCTAGTTCAATTACTTATGATGTTTCATTTATTGATAATAATACGATTAGTGTTATAGTAGAGTCTGGTTCAGGAGTATTTTGGCAGTATAGATTAGTTAGAGAAACATATTCAACGCCAATTGAAGGAGTTTGGAAACTTGCGCCAGAAGCAGGAGCTTTAGGAGTAGGTCCAACACCAGGAGATACCAGTTGGTTCGCTTGTGATGATGCCTGTGTTGCAGAAAGAGCATGCTATTATAATGATCTTTATGTTTTCAGTTCTGATGGTACTTTTAGCAACGTGTTAAATGGTGAATCTTGGATTGAAGGGTGGCAAGGAGGAAGTGACGCATGTGGTACACCAGTTGCGCCTCACGATGGATCTAATATGGCAAGCTATATTTATGATGAAACGGCAGGAACATTAATAGTAAATGGAGACGGAGCTTACATCGGTTTAGCAAAAGCAAATAATATGGGAGAGTTACCTAATGTAGCAGTACCAAGCTCTATTACATATAGCGTAACATTTGTAGATACAAATACAATATCAGTTATTGTCGAAGCGGGTTCTGGAGTATTCTGGCAGTATAGACTAATACGTCTTTAGAATTTATAAGACTAGAAGGTAAAATTGAAGACTAAAAATGATTTAAATGATACAGATATATAAAAAAACATTGCTCTTTATAATTTTAGCAACTTTTTTCGGTTGTCAGGATGATGATGCAGAATTAGGGACAATTCTACCGCCTTCAAATCTACAGATTGATGCGGTTATAGAGGATGGACAAACGGGTAATGTTACAATTACTCCGCAAGCAGATGATGCACTTAATTTTCATATTTTCTTTACTCAAAATGGAGATCCATTAGTAGCACAACCAGGAGAATCGCAAACGTTTAGATATACACAATCGGGTCAATATTCCGTTTTTGTTACGGTAGTTGCTTTTGGTACAGGAGGTACATCTTCTTCTCAAACAATTGAACTAGATTTAGATGTGCGATTGTTTATAGATCAAGCAACACTCCAGATGATTGGTGGGGATGGTAGTAAAAGATGGATTTGGGATAGTAGTGTTGGAGGACATTTCGGTGTTGGACCTACTACTAACGATTTTCCAGAATTCTTTAGTGCTTCTCCTAATCAGTTAGATCCTTGTATATATGATGATGTGCTTGTGTTTAGTTATGATGCAAACGATAATTATGGTTTTGAACTAATCACGGGTGATGCTAATCAAACTTTTATGAATTGGGCAGAAGTAACTAGGTTTTTTCCAAATGATACACCGACGCAGTTTGTAGATGAGTGTAGAGATATTACAGATCAGATTGCAACAAATACTAGTTTTGTAATTTTTGAAAATGAAGAAGGAACAAGAATTATTAGTGTAGAGAATAGTACATTATCTTACTGGTCTGGAGCTATGGAATATCAAGTATTAGAACTTACCGAAGATAAACTTAGTGTTAGAGGTATTCAGGAAGTTTCTAGTGATTTTGGTGGAGGTCAATTAGCTTGGTATCATACATTTGTGCCGGAAGATTCTGGGACAGATGATATAGCAGAACCTCCTTTTGATACATTAGTTTGGGCTGATGAATTTGATACAAATGGTGCTCCAAATACAGCAAACTGGACATATGATCTAGGTACAGGAGATAATGGCTGGGGTAATGGAGAATCTCAATCATATACGGATGATGCGAGTAATGTAATTGTAGAAGATGGATTGCTAAAAATAACGGCAAGAGCAGAAAATGGAGGATATACTTCTGCACGAATTAAAACACAAGATTTATTTTCATTTACTTATGGTAAAGTAGATGTTCGTGCTAAATTACCAACAGGAGGAGGTACTTGGCCGGCTATATGGATGTTAGGTTCAAATATTACAGAAGTTGGATGGCCTAATTGTGGAGAAATTGATATAATGGAACATGTTGGTAATAATCAAGATGTAGTATCTAGTGCACTTCATTTTCCTGGAAACAATGGAGGTAATGCAATTTTTGAAGAAATTAATATTGCAGGAGCTTCAGCAGATTTTCATGTATATAGTGTAGAATGGTCATCAACAGAAATAGTGTTTTCTATTGATGGTAATCCATATCATACGTTTCCTTATGCTAATAATTTACCATTTTATAATAATGACTTCTTTATGATACTTAATGTAGCAATGGGAGGAACTTTTGGAGGAGCCATAGATCCTGCATTTACAGAGTCTACTATGGAAATTGATTATGTAAGAGTTTATCAATAGATATACACTTAGTTTTAAATTGTTTTAAGAAGGAAGGTTATTTACCACAGATAGCCTTCCTCATTAACATTAATAATGCGTAAATAAAATTTTAGATCGTTTATGATGAAAAAGAGTGATTTCATATTTGTTAGTATCCTTTGTAGTTTGTTTTTAATGAGTTGCAATTCGTCCTCGGACAAACCTGAAGGATTTAATACTAATACAACAATCGTTTCTAACGGTTTAGATAGTAAGATAGAAGCAAAAGTAGATTCACTTCTTGCTATTATGACCTTAGAAGAAAAGATTGGTCAAATGAATCAATATAACGGTTTTTGGGATTTAACGGGACCGCAACCAAAGGAAGGAGTAGCTGCTAAAAAATATGAACACTTACGAAAAGGTTGGGTAGGCTCTATGTTAAATGTTAGAGGAGTTGAAGATGTAAGAAAAGTACAAAAAATTGCCGTAGAAGAATCAAGATTAGGAATTCCTCTTATTATAGGATTTGATGTTATACACGGATATAAAACAATGAGTCCGATTCCCTTAGCAGAATCAGCAAGTTGGGATATGGAAGCAATTAGGAAATCTGCTGAGGTAGCAGCTCTGGAAGCTTCTGCAGCTGGAATTAATTGGACGTTTGCACCAATGTTGGATATATCTAGAGATGCCAGATGGGGAAGAGTTATGGAAGGTGGAGGAGAAGATCCTTTTTTAGGTTCTAAAATAGGAGTAGCTAGAATAAAAGGCTTTCAAGGTGAAGATTTATCAGAGAATTATACAATTGCAGCTTGTGCAAAGCATTTTGCGGGATATGGTTTTTCTGAATCTGGAAGAGATTATAATACCGTAGATGTAGGTACTTCTACCTTAAATAATATGATTTTCCCTCCATTTGTAGCAGCAAATAAAGCGGGAGTAAAAACTTTTATGAATTCCTTTAACGTGCTTAATGGTATACCTGCAACAGGGAATAAAATGTTACAGAGAGATATTCTTAAAGAGGATTGGAATTTTAATGGTTTTATAGTTTCAGATTGGGGTTCGATTACAGAAATGATTGCTCACGGATATGCAAAAGACGGTAAAAGCGCCGCAGAAATAGCAGCTAATGCTGGATCAGATATGGATATGGAATCTTATTTATATGTAGAACATTTAGCTGATTTGGTAAAAGAAGGAAAAGTAAAAGAACATTTGATAGAAGATTCAGCAAGAAGAATTCTTAGAGTAAAATATGAACTAGGTTTATTTGATGATCCATATAAATATTGTGATGTAAATCGAGAGAAAACAATTTTAGGGAGTAAAGAAAATCATGAGGCAGTGCTTGATGTTGCTAAAAAATCTATTGTATTACTTAAAAATGAGAATAAATTACTTCCCCTAAAAAAGGAAGGACAGAAAATAGCTTTAATAGGAGCTTTAGCAGAAGATAAAAATAGCCCATTAGGAAGTTGGAGAATTGCCGCTGATGATAACACAGCTGTTTCTGTATTAGAAGGAATGAGGCAGTATAAAGGCAATACATTAGTTTATGCCAAAGGAGCTGATGTTTCTTTAGGGGATACAGCATTTGTGACAGAAACTAAAATTAATACTACAGACAAGAGTGAATTTGGAAAAGCAATTAAAGTTGCCTCACAGTCTGATGTAGTGGTAATGGTTTTAGGTGAAGTTGGTTTTCAAAGTGGAGAAGGTAGAAGTAGAACAGAACTTGATCTACCTGGTGTACAACAAGATCTTTTAGAAGAAATTTATAAAGTCAACAAGAATATCGTTTTAGTTTTAAACAATGGGAGACCATTGGCTATTACTTGGGCGGACGAACATATTCCTGCAATCGTAGAGGCTTGGCATCTTGGTTCACAGAGCGGAAACGCAATTGCTCAGGTTTTATATGGAGATTATAATCCTAGCGGAAAACTACCGATGTCATTTCCTAGAAATGTAGGTCAAGTACCAATTTATTATAATCATAAAAGCACAGGTAGACCTGTAGAACCAGCTCCCAATATTGTTTTTTGGTCACATTATTCTGATCAAAAGAATACCCCATTATATGCATTTGGTCATGGATTAAGTTATACTAGTTTTGAGTACAGTAATTTTAAGATAGATCCAGAAGATAATTCTGTTAATACTCCAAGAATTAAAGTTTCTGTCGATGTGACTAATTCAGGTGACTATGAAGGAAAAGAAGTGGTGCAATTATATATTAAAGATCTTTTTGCAAGCGTTACAAGACCAATAAAAGAATTGAAAGGTTTTGAAATGACTTCTTTAAAGCCTAGTGAAACTAAAACAATTGTTTTTGAATTGAATGCTGATGCTTTAGGGTTTTATGATAACGATAATAATTGGGTTGTAGAAAAAGGAGCATTTGAAGTCTATATAGGCGGAAGCTCTGATAAAACTATTAAATCAACTTTTGAATTAAAGTAAAATGAAAAAACTCTTAACCTATTTTATTCTTGTATTATTCTTGTGTTCTTGTCAAAAATCCGATTCAGTTATTTGGGAAGAAAATTTTGATGGGGCTCAGCTAAATGAGACTTATTGGAACTATCAATTAGGAGATGGTTGTCCTAACTTATGTGGTTGGGGTAATAATGAAAGACAAATTTATACTAAAGAAAATGCTAAACTAGAAAATGGTAATTTGATTATTACTGCGACTAAGAAAGGCGATATATATGGGTCTAGTAGGATAACTACAAAAGGCAAAATAGAGTTTCAATACGGTTCTATAGAAGTTAGAGCGAAACTTCCCACTGGACATGGATTATGGCCTGCTATATGGATGTTAGGGAATGATATTGATGAAATAGGCTGGCCGGATTGTGGAGAAATAGATATTATGGAATATGTTGGAAAAGAACCTCATACGATATATACATCCTTACATACAAGACAAAGCTTTGGAGATACTGAGAATTCTAAAAAAACGATTGATTATGCAATAGAAGAAGGTTTTCACGTTTATAAGTCCACATGGACCAAAGAAAAAATTAATTTTTATGTAGATAATAAACTGGTTTATACATTTTCTCCAGAAGTAAAAAATGATAAAACATGGCCTTTTGATAAGCCGTTTTATATAATAATTAACCTTGCCATTGGTGGTAATTTTGGGGGTCCAGAAGTTGATGATACTATCTTTCCAAAGCGATTTGAGATTGATTACATCAAAATCTGGAAATAAATACCGTCTTAGCAAGGAACATTTAATTCAGCTCTACCCTTGATTTCGGCATCGTATATATTCAATATACAACTGAAATTAAATTTAAGATGACGATATTTTTTAAATATCAAATACGGAAATAGATAATTGAAATATGTAAGGTGTTTCAGTTTATCGGAATTACTTGGGAAAAAACATAATTGATATTTAGATTATTTAATAGAATAATCTAAATATTTAAAAGGAACAGTAATGCTGTATGTATAAAAACACATATGGTTAAAATTACGTATATGAAATTTTTAATATAAACTTAATTACACAAATCAATTTTAATTATGAGAACACACTTATTCTTTAAAACCTTTATTGTATTTACATTGTTCTGCAATGTAGTACAATCCCAATGCTCAGAACTTATATTTAATGATGAATTTGATGGTTCATCTGTCGATCTCACTAAGTGGAGTTTTGATAATGGAGACGGATGCCCCACTCTCTGTGGTTGGGGTAATGCAGAGGAACAATGGTATCAACCAGAAAACACTACTGTACAAAATGGAAATTTAGTGATTACTACTAGAAATGAAGCTGCAGGAGGAAAACAATTTACTTCTTCAAAGTTGATCACTGCAGGAAAATTTAATTCTAGATATGGACGATATGAAGCCAGTATTAAATTGCCTTCTGCAGGAGGAATTTGGCCTGCTTTCTGGATGTTGCCAGAGAATGGAAGTTGGCCCTTTACAGGAGAAATTGATATTATGGAATCTCAACATAAAAATCCAGAGAGTATTGGAGGTACTGTACATTATTCTAATGGAGGTTGGCAGTATAATGGTAGAGAATTTAATGCAGGATTAGATTTGTCTGCAGGTTTCCATGAGTATGCTGTAGAATGGGAACCTAACGAAATAAGATGGTATGTTGATGATCAATTATATCATACTGTTACTCCGGGTAACACTGTAGATCCTTGGCCTTTTAGTGAAGGAGATTGGTATTTAATACTTAATGTAGCAGTTGGAGGTCCTGGAACTCCTTATACCGGAAATATTCCACCTACGCCAGCAGATTACCCTACACAGATGGAGGTTGATTATGTTAGGGTGTATAGCGGAACTTTTAACACACAACTTATTGGAGATAATAGTGTCTATGAAGGTGAAACAGATAAACCTTATACAATAACAGAGACAGTTGGAGCATCTTACAGTTGGACAGTTCCTACTGGTGCTACGATAACTTCTGGCCAAGGAACTAACACTATTTTAGTTGATTGGGGAACGACTGAAGGAGATGTAAAAGTTGTTGTAAATGTTCCACAATGTGGTACTAATGAATTTAAAATGAGCGTTTCTGTAAATCCTATAAAAACCTTAGAATATGTTTTTGAGGATTTTGAGGGAAATAGAAATTTAGCCTATACATCAACCACAGATGGGACCTTAACAGAATCTATTTCAAATCCAGGAGTAAGTAATGTTAATAATTCTTCAATAGTAGGTAGGTATGTTAGGGCTACTGGAGCACAATATGATGGTTTGTACATGACCACTTCTAATATAGGAAATGCTTTGGAGTATACATCAGGAGAAAAATCTATTTGGTTGGATGTGTATAGTGATGCACCGATCGGTACAGAGTTTATACTACAGATAGAAAACAGTTCACTCTCGGCAGGTGATTGGCCAGCAGGTCGTCATAGTCGATACAGTGCGAAAACAATTTCTCAGAATCAATGGGAAACGTTAGAATTTGAGTTATTAGATAGACCAGATGCGAGCGTAGGAGCTTTAGATGTGGATCAATTTGTTTTGTTGATTGATCCAGATAGTTTTACAGGGCATACAGTGTATATTGATAATATGAGAAAAATGGATGCTCCTGATCCTACTTTATTAGAAGAAATTATCATAGCTAATTATGATGGAATAAATCAATTGGAATTATTTTTTGAAAATGGAGAATATACAGCAAATGTTGCCAATCCAAGTCCCAATAGCGTTAATAATAGTACTAATGTAGCGCAATATGATAGAGGAGCTTTTGAATTATATGATGTTGTAAGTTTTAATACAGATGCGATAAATGATTCAAGTCCATTTATAGAAGGAGATAATATCTTTTTTATGGATGTTTTTACATCCGCACCTGTAGGAACTGAAATTTCTTTGAGTTTAGAAAACAGTGTTGGATCGAATAGTGATTTTCCTGCAGGAAGAAATAGTCAATATACCAGTGTTGTCAAAGAACAGAATCAATGGCATACCATTGCATTTAGTTATACTACAGCACCTGACGCCGGAACATCAAATTTATCGGTAGATGAAATTTCAATTCTTTTTGATCCTAATTCTAATGTTTCAGAAACATTTTATTTTGATAATTTCAGATATGGAATTACTGAATATCCGCCTACGTATGAGTTCTCTGAGATGATTCATAACTATAACGGAGTAAATAATATTTCGTTGAATAATACAACTACTGGTATCTATGTAGAAAATGTTGGAAACCCAGGAGGGAATGAAGTAAATAACTCATCACAAGCTGGAAGTTACATAAGGGATAATGCAGAATTATATGATGTTTTATTTTTTGACACTAACTTTATAGCAGATGCCAGTGCTTATGTTTCTGAAGATAAAAGATTTGCAATGGATGTTTATACAAGTGCACCTGTTGGAACGATTATTAGTTGGCAATTAGAAGCTAGCTCTTTATCGAACCCTTCAAATTATCCAACCGGAAGGCACAGTGTGTATCAGGCAGCGGTAAAAGAACAAAATAATTGGCATACATTAGAGTTTATTCTTACTGGAACACCAGATTTAGTGGTTAATGATGCTCAAATAGATAATATTGTATTTCTATTTGATCCTAATAGTAGTAGTGGAGATACATTTTATATAGATAACCTAAGATCTTTAACAAAAGAAGATGTTATACAACCTCCAGTTTTATCATCAATAATTATTTCTCCAAATAATGTTGAAATTAACCAAGGAGAAACAATGCAGTTTAGTGCGCAAGGTTTTGATCAAAGCGGTGATTCATATGAGACCAATTTTAATTGGACAGTTACTAACGGTATTATAGATTCTAATGGTTTATATACTGCTTCAGATATTGGTACCTATACTATTACTGCCTCAAGTGGATCTGTTACAGGTTCAGCTTCTGTGACTGTAAATGGAAATACTGGAAACTATATAGTGGTACCCGGAATACTACAGGCCGAAGATTATAAAGAAGGAGGAGAAGGTATTGGTTATCATGATTTAAGTACCGGAAATACGGGAGGTGCATATCGACAAGATAATGTAGATATAGAAAACACAGGAGATATTCTTGGTGGTGCATATAATGTGGGTTGGATTGATGCTAATGAATGGTTAGCATTTGACATAAATGCTACGGATTCTAATAACAGTTATGATGTGGACTTCCGTGTAGCCTCTCCTAATGGTAATGGTAAATTTCATTTAGAGCTGGATGGTGCTGCTATTACAGAAGTGATATCTGTACCCAATACTGGAAATTGGCAACAGTATGAAACAGTTTCTGTAACCGGAATCTCAATAAGTAGTGGAAATCACGAATTACGAGTTGTTTTTGATTCTAATGGTTTGAATCTTAATTTTATAGAGTTTAGATCTTCAGAAGATACTAATACTACTAATTGTACAGGATTGGCGGTTAATAATCAATATAGTTATGAAGTCTCATTAGACAATACCAATCCTACAATAACTTTTATTCCAGAAATTGAAGGAGTAGGAGACAACATTTGTATCCTATATTATAGTACTTCTTCTACAGGACCATATCCTGGATATTTAGTTACTCCAAATGTTCCATTTCAGATTAATGCAAATTCTGGAGATCAGATTAGTTTTTATTATACTTACAGTTTACCAACTGGAGGTGAGAATAATACAGCTGGATCTAAACATGATGTAGTAGTAGGTTCCTGTGGTAATCGCTTAGGGTTAGAAATAGAAAAGAACCCTTTGAAAATAGAGATGTATCCAAATCCAGTTAATAATATTCTTACATTATCAAAAATGAAAGGAATATATCAAGTTAACGTGTATAGTACAAATGGTATGTTAGTGCTCCAAAGGGCGGTAAACGTCGAAGAGACTGAGTTAGTACTTGATTTAAGTTCATTGTCTAAAGGTTTATATATGATTAAAACATATGGGCAAAACACAGAATCTTCCATCCATAAAATACTTAAAAACTAATTTTAAGTAAGGAGTAGCTTTTCTTAAAGCTGCTCCTTATTTATATAAGTATAAAACCAAGTTTTCATATTACTTCTTATTCTTTAGGTATTAAAATTTCTCGTTTGAAAATCGAGGAGTATATATCGCATTTAATCTTTTCAAAAACCATATTTAATATCCAAATCTATAAGATGTATTGAAAATTCAAATAAATATCGTACTCATGAAAAAAACCATAATGTTTAGAAAAGTAACAAGTATATTACTATTTCTATTAATTTTTAGTGTGTCTATCTGGTCACAAAATGTAATTTCTGTTGGAAGTGGTTCCTATGCAGAATATCCTCCCTCACATGAATATATTGGCAATGATCCTACACAAGGAACATTTCAAAGTGTGGCGTTAAATCCTACTTTAGATATTGGTTCTAATATGACAGGAAAACCAATACCTACAAATGATTGGTGGACAAGTGTTTTGTATAATGAAAATGCAGATGGTTCTCGTAATGGCGGAAACCTATGGACGTATCCTTTATTGTCTAGAGCTAATGCAGATGGTTATCAAATAGGTCACAGAACAGCAAAAGATTGGGGAGGAGATGAGAGTGTTGGAATTAGTGTTGATTATCTAGTGACGCTAACAGGAGATGACTTTACAGCTAATAAAACAATAGCGACGAATTGGTCAGATTGGCATGTAGATTTAGAGGTGCAGCATCAAAGTAGTAATCAAACTATTGATGTTACATTAGCTCAAGGAATGCCTTTTGTTTGGACAAAACCGAATGGATTTGATGCGATTATACAATCTATTCATACAGGAGTTAGAACTTATTACGATGCCAATGGTGATATACTTAGTTTTCCTGCTACAGTAGATCGCTTTATTATAGAATATGATGGTAATTTATATGGAATTCATCTTACGGAAAACACTAACATTATACCGAAAGACGGAGTAGATGGGGATCTAGAATTAATAAATAGCGAAGGTAAATACATAGTATTTTCAGCATTAACAGAAATATCAGATTTAAATTTTTTACATGATTATGCTTTTACAAAACCAACAGATACAAAAGCTTTGTATGATTACCAACCAGATAATGGTTTAGTAAATGTTACTTATCAGATAGAAAAAACAAATATCATTGGTGATCAACCTAACGTTTTACAGGGATTTATTCCTCATCATTATCGAGGAAACACGAATAACTTTTCTTTTCTCAACAATAGAGAATATAAGGCTACCCCAAGAGGAACGTTAAAAATAGCTGAAGGAACTAGCTTCTCTTTTGACTACGAATTTAATGCAAATCTTTTACCTCATTTTAATGAACCCATAACTAAAAACTCTGATATAAATCCTTATGAAAGAGCAAAATTGATAGAAATGGTGGATGATTATAATGCTCGTTTAGATCGAGATAACTTTGCAGACGGTACTTATTGGGGAGGAAAATATTTAGTCCAATTAATTAAGTATGTTCTCATCGCAAAAGAAATAGGGCATCCGGATTATCAGGATCTATTAAGTTTTGCAAAGGAAAGAACTTATGATTGGCTTACTTATACACCTGGAGAGACCTCATTTTATTATGCGTATTATCCTGCTTGGAAAGCATTAGTAGGATTTAATGAGGAGTTTTTCTCAGGATTTTTTACAGATCATCATTTTCATTATGGATATCTAGCTCATGCTGGTGCATTATTAGAAATGGCAGAACCTGGGGCAATGGATGAGTATTGGCCAATGCTTACAAAAGTTATAAAAACCTATGCAAATTGGGATAGAAATGATGAAGATTTCCCATATATGAGAACTTTTAGTCCTTGGATGGGACATTCTTTCGCCAATGGTTTAGGAAATGCTATTGGGAATAATCAAGAATCCACTTCAGAAGCAATGCAATCCTGGGCAGGAATGTTTATGACTGGTGAAATAACTGAAAATACTAATATGAGAGATGCCGCTGCGTATGGTTATGTAATGGAAGGAAGAGCGATAGCAGATTATTGGTATAATGAGAGTGGAGTATTTGAAGAAATAGGATATGATAAACCGATTGTAGGGATCTTAGAAATGAATAGATATGTTTATGGAACTTTTTTTGGAGCACAAGATACTTATATTCATGGAATACAATGGTTGCCAATTACTCCGGCATATGGTTTTTGGAATGAATTTTTGACCACAAATGAAGTAAATGCTATTGTTGATCCAATAATAAATAATATGGAAGCCGATTTAGGAGGTCTAAGTGGTGATTGGATGAATGTTTCTTGGGGTTTTAAGCTGTTTTTTGATCCAGAAGGAGTGACCAGTAATTTTGATGATTTTTGGAATAGCGCTGTGGGATCTCAAGAGTATAATGTTGTTCATAATTCTAATGAAAGTGCATTAACATATTACTATGCTCATAATTCTCAAAATCTTGGATTAAGACAATCGAGCTATAGATTGAGTTTACCAATGAGCAGTGTGTTTCAAAAAGATGGAACCGTAATGTATGTAGTTTATAATTCTAAAAATACAGATCAAACATGTATCGTTTATAAAGATGGTGTTGAGGTAGATTCATTTATGGTGCCGGCCAATACATTGATAACAACTGATGGAAATGAAATTGTTACACCTCCTAATAATAGTTTTACAATTCCCGGAATCATAGAAGCCGAAGATTATAAAGAAGGTGGAGAAGGAGTTGGTTATCATGATTTAAGTACAGGAAATACTGGAGGTGCTTACAGACAGGATAATGTAGATATAGAAAACACTGGAGATGTTATTGGCGGAGTATATAATGTTGGTTGGATTGATGCTAATGAGTGGTTAGCTTTTGATATAAACGCTACGGATTCTAATAATAGTTATGATATCGACTTCCGTGTAGCCTCCCCTAATGGCAATGGCAAATTTCATTTAGAGCTGGATGGAGTTGTCATTACGGAAGTGATATCTGTACCTAATACTGGAAATTGGCAACAGTACGAAACAGTTTCTGTAACCGGAATTCCGATAAATAGCGGAAATCATGAGTTAAGAATTGTTTTTGATTCCAATGGTTTAAATCTTAATTTTATAGAGTTTAGAGCTTCAGAAGATACCAATACTACTAATTGTGTAGGATTAGCAGTGAATGGTCAATATAGTTATGAAATCTCCTCAGATACTACAAACCCAACGGTAACTTTTGTTCCGGAAATTACTGGAATTGGAGAAAATATCTGTATTCTTTATTACGGCACCTCTACTTCTGGTCCATATCCGGGATATATTGTAACTCCAAATATTCCATTTCAGATTAATGCAAATTCTGGAGATCAGATTTATTTTTATTATACCTATAGCTTGCCAACCGGAGGAGAAAATAATACGGCAGGTTCTAAACATGATTTCATAGTTGGATCTTGTAATAATCAATTACAACGTGTCGATGATGGTAATTTAGATGCTTACGTATATCCCAATCCTATATCGGATATTGGGCAAGTTGTATTATCAAGAAATCATAAATACATTGGATATAGAATAATAGATATATCAGGGAAAACAATAGAAGATAATATGATTAGTCAAAAACAAGAAAGAATAGACCTTGATTTATCAGAAAAAGAAACAGGGATATATTTTCTGAAATTATATGGTAATACGTCTACGCAACTTTATAAATTACTCAAAAAGTAGAAGTAATGTGTTTATATTTTAGACCTGATAAGGATTCTAAAATATTAGGAACCATAAAAAAAAGCGGTAATATTATTACCGCTTTTTCTATTCTAAAATTAAAAAGGATTATTTGGCCTTTTTCTTAATGTATTTTGCTAGTTCTTTAGCTAGTTTTGCATATCCTTCAGAAATTCTATAACCAGTGTTATAATCATTTCCAAATGCTCCTCCGCCTGGAACTTTTATATAATCCGTAGAATATAATATTTTGTCTGGGTTAGCAGTTTCGTAAACTGTTATTGTAGCATTAACCTTAGCTGGCTGTCTAGAAACACCAACATTATATCCTGGGTATATCCAAGTAGTTTTGATTTTCATAGTGTGTGTAGCACTAGTAAGATCTTTTCCAACTTTTACAGCTCCTTCTTCAAAACGTTTGTTAAAAGATTCGATAAACTTTGGTTCATATCTCTCTTCTCTATCTGCAAACCAAGAGTTCTTAAATTTTTCACCTCTTCCTTCTCCTGGATGTTTCTTTTCTCTTTTTTCCATTTTATCCTTTAGAAACTCTTCTTCAGTATCGAATTTATGGACTTTAATATTTTCATAATCAAAGACAAGGTTGTACTCAGTAATTCCTTTTAGGTTTTTTACACTTCCTTCTTGATCTTTTCTTTTTTGAGCAAAAACAACAGTAGTTGCCATAATAATGGCTGCAAATAATAGTTTTTTCATAATTGGGTTTTTTTTAACGTTAGCAAAGATATTTATTTTTTAAAATTATCGATGTATTACGTCATATAATTAATAATTACAATCGGGAAATATCAACTAGTATGCCAATATTGATGATACGATAGTATCTAGAAAACAAAAAAGCCTTACTTTAAAAAAGTAAGGCTTCTTGTGATCGCGACAGGATTCGAACCTGTGACCGTCTGCTTAGAAGGCAGATGCTCTATCCAGCTGAGCTACGCGACCGGATAAATTGTATATTTTTCAAATTGTCGGGGTGGCAGGATTCGAACCTGCGACCTCCGCGTCCCAAACGCGGCGCGATAACCGGGCTACGCTACACCCCGAATTTTGAAAAATAATACTCAAAAGTTATTGCGGAGAGACAGGGATTCGAACCCTGGCAACACTTACGCGTTGACAGATTAGCAATCTGCTCCATTACCACTCTGGCACCTCTCCGAAATCAAAATTGATTAAGAACTACACATTAATATTTCAAATGCGGATGCAAATGTAGCTTTTATGAATCTACAATGCAACATTTTTTTGTCATTATTTGTAATTTATTATTGATGCTTTTTTAAAAAGTTGAAAATCAGTTTTCTTTGACTGAAATATTTTTCTGTAACATCTAATTTTAGTTTAAAACTTTCCAAAAATAGCAGTTTCAATCAAGAATCATATATTTGTGATACTTGACCTAATGTTAGATGTTATGAATTTAGACAAAACCCCTTCAGTACTTAAGATGAAACACCTATTATTTTTAACAATTTTTCTATGCGGATATTCTTATGCTCAAAAACCTATTCTTTCTAAGGATTTTGATTTTAAAATAGGAGAGAAGTATAAAAGAATTAAAAGTTCTAGTTCTTATTATGTGGCTTCTGGAAATAGAATGGTTGCTATTAAAAAAGGAAGAAAGGATATGACAATTCAACGCTTTTCTTTAGAAGATTTAAAAGAAGAAGTAAAGAAAAGACAGGTTATAGAGGATAAAGGAGATTTTCAGACTGTTATGGATCTTAATGGGAAGGCTGTGGCTTTCTATACTATTAAAGATAAAGCTTATGCTCAAAAAATATCTCTTACAGGTATTATAGCAGAGAAACCAATTTTGGTAGGGAGTGATAAAGAAAATATTAATAATGATGTAGGTTTTAAAAGTACCTATGGTTTTGATGCTGGAGGAAGAATTAACAAGTTTGTTTTTAAGAAATCATTTGATGGAACTAAATTATTAGTGTTGTTTAGAGTTAAAACAGCAAATGATAAAGCTGATAAAATAGGAATTAGTGTATATGATTCTAGTTTGAAGCTTATTTGGAGTCGAAAAGTAAAATTACCTTATGCTAATAAGTGGTTGGAAAATGAGGATTTTGCTATTGATAATGAAGGGAGTTTCTATATGACAGCTTCTGTTTTTAGTTCTAATGCTGAAGAAAAAAATAAATTAGAGTATTCCTATAGAACTGAAGTTTTTAAAATAAAGGAAAACCCTAAAGAAATTATTAAAAGCAAAATAGAATTACCTGGAAGATCTATAATGGATGCTGTGATTGGTCTAGACAAGCAGGGCAAAATTAGTGTTTCAGGTTTTTATGCTAAGAATGATAATAAGGTAGAAGCTACTGGCTTGTTTTCTGCAAAGTTAGATGACTCTGGAGTTGTTTCTTCTGTTATTAAAAGTGACATTCCTGCAACTATTGTTCAGGACTATGCTTTAAAAAGAGAGACAAGGATTAATGAAGGTACCCAGGATGAAAAAGATAAGCTTGATTTTGAGAGTTTAAAGGTTAATAATGTTGTTTATAACGATGATGCCAGTTTTGTGATTTTGGGAGAACAACGATATGTTGAGTCATTTACTACATCAAGTTCTTCTGGTTCTAGAACAACATATAAATACTATTACAGAGATGTAATTGCTTCTAAAATTTCTTCTGAAGGTGATGTGAAATGGTTTCATAGATTACCTAAGTATCAAACAGGAGCTAGAGGCAAAAAGAGTATGTCTTATATTAATTTTAAAAACCTAGGGAAACATTATTTATTCTATATAGATGATTTTACCAATCTTAAAAGATCTTTCGATGAGTACCCAACGAGGTATTTTGATGGTAAAAAAGAGTTCCTTTACCTAACATCGTATACCATTGACGATGCTACTGGAGAAGTTATTAAAGAACCTATTCTTACAGGTAGTGATATTAGGAATTCTCGATTGGATAATTTAGAAGTGTATAAAGCTGCAATTTTACCTAATCAAGATATGATTTTTGAAGCTTATGACGGTAAAAAGAATAATTTGTTGCTAAAAGTTTCATTGGCTAAATAATAACGTTCTTCGCTTTTTTAAAATTAAAGTGATCACAATCCCACCCTAAAAATAGTGGGATAGTTCCGCTTTAATATCAATGCTTTTGTGAATATAATTTTCTGAAAAATTTTAGATCAACTAATAATTGAACATGTCAATTCATGTACGAAAATTATATATTATTAAGAATTGATTACTACTGTTCTTATTGATATAGAGGCTTAAAGTTTTATTTCTATTGTTTTTATTGCACTATGATTTTAGTGTATCGTTATAACGGAATAAGACAAAAAGATTACAAAAGTTGAGGAAGTATATGTTTTTTTAAATAAATACTCCAATTAAAATCATTAATCTATTTTAGCATCTCTAAAATAAATAAACATGAAGTACAATTTTTTGATTTTATTACTAATATTGATGTTGCAACTTTCTGGGCAAGAAGCAAAGCTATCTGATGATTTTATTCTGCAAATTGGTGAAGAATATGAAGAGACAGTCGGAGGAGTAACAGAGTTTTATAGTTATAAACAAAATGTCATAAAGTTGGCTAATCATAATGGTTATGATTTAGTAATTCAGAAATTAGATCCGCTTACATTAAAAGAAGTTGAGAGAATTGAAAAAGTAAATTTTTTTAAAGGTGTTAAAAAAGGGAAGTTCAGAAGTGTAGCGCAAGTTGCGGATAAAGCGGTGTTTTTTTTTCATTTTTGGGATAAAAAAAATAAAAAAACTTTAATAAACATAAGGACTGTATCTCTTACTACCTTGGAGGTAAGTGATTTTAGAACGGTTTTAAATGTGAAAGGTGAAATATCGATTCATTCGTTTAACTTTAAAACCTCTTTTGATGAAAGAAAATTAGTGATCTTTTGTAAATTAAAGTCTCAAAAAGGTAAGGATTTAAAGAATGTTGATAGGTTTTCTATTCATGTATTTGATGATAATGTTGATGAAATCTGGAACAAGGATGTTAATCTGCCATATATGAAAACTGTAAGTATGAATCTGGATTTTTCAATAGATAATGATGGGAGTTTTTATTTTTTAACAAGGGTTTATGAAGATGAAAAGAGTAAAAAAAAGAAACCTTTTTTAAACCCAAATAGCCACATAGAGTTATTAGAACTGCATAAAGATTCTGATGAATTTATTTCCAGTAAGATAGAGGTACAAGATTATTTTGTGGATATGGCTTCTATAGGTCAAACACCTGAAGATGGTGTTGTGGTAACAGGTACATTAGGAAAAACATTTTATGTCAAGAAAAAAGAGAGTTTGCTTACTCCTATTGGATTTTTCTTTGCAAAATATGATAAAGATAATGGTCTGAAGAAAGTAAATAGTTATGATTTTTCAGATAAAATACTTAATAAGTATAAAGAAGATAAAAGACTGAAGAAAAATGAGGTTAGTAAATTTGGTGCGTATTTTAAGGATTTAAAAATCACTAATGTAGTATATAGCGATGATGGAAGTATATTGTTAATAGGTGAGCAAAGTAACCTATCTTCAAGAAATGTTATTAGTGCCTCAATAGGCTATACACATACTTCTGTTTCAATAAGGTTAGATGATATTTTCATTGCTAAAATTCTTGCGGATGGAACATTAGGTTGGTTACGTCGACTACCGAAGCAACAACGTGTGGATAATAGAGGAGCTTCGGAAATGTCATTTGAGTATGTAGGTTTAAATGACCATCATTACTTATTTTATCAGGATCATATAGCGAATTTAAATAGACCAGAGGATGAGTCCCCTTCGCCATTATGGGACCTTACTACAGGTTATTTAATGGCGTATCGTATTAATGATGCTACTGGTGTTGTTAAAAAAGAAGCTGTTTTTAATTTGGCAGATGTTAATAATGGGAAAAAGCTGGAGGACTTTATAACAAATAATATATTGCGCATTTCGGGATCTGAAATTGTAATAGAAGGTTTTAATGGAGATGATAAAGATTTTCTTGTTAAAGTAACTGCTAAGAAATAATTAGGAGTGTAGACAAACAAAAAAAGGAGGCAATTGCCTCCTTTTTTTGTTTGTTGTCGGAAAAACTATTCTGACATATTCTCTTCCATTTCTACAAGCTTTGCCACATTTCTTACAATATGACTGTGCTTTTTAACAAATGGATTTGTTTTATCCCAAACATAACCAGCAAGCACTGCGCAGATTTGTTCTTTAAAATCCTCATTAGGTTTATCATGAAAAATGATTTTCTGTAAATTTCCTGTATACCATTCTTTTACATAAGTTGTAAATACATCAACTCCTTGTCTCATATAATCCACAAATTCCGTTTGCCAATCAACTTCTTCATTATTTAATTGTTTGATCACTAGTTTGGCAGATAAAAGGCCAGTTTCAGTTGCAAAAGATACTCCTGATGAAAATACAGGGTCAAGAAACTCAGCACTATTACCAGTTAAGACGAAGCCATCACCAAATAATTTTGTTACATTTTTTGCAATATTTTCTACTTTATAAGGTTCGAACAAATAAGGAACGTCTTTAAATTGCTCATAATAGTAAGGAGAAGTTTTCATCATTTTTTGTAAAACTTCCGTTTTATTTCCTTCGAATTTATTAATCCATTCCATTGGTCCAACAAATCCAATACTGGTATTGCCATTAGAAAAAGGGATATACCAAAACCATACTTCAGTTTCGATAATTTCAAAAGTAATAGTTGTACCTTCTATTCCCTCAGGTCTTTTGATGTCTTTTACTTGTGTGAAAATGGATCCGTGTTCTGCTAATTTAGAGGGAGCTTCAAGGCCAAGTTGTCTTGCAACAACACGCCCAAAACCACTAGAATCTATAATGAATTTTGCCTCTATCTGACTTTCAGAACCGTCTTTGTGTTTTACTGTAGTTAACGAATCTGTTCCATTAAATTCTACATTAGTAACTTCAGTTTCAAAATCTACACTTACGCCTTGTCTAATTGCTTCATCAATTAGGGTTTTGTCAAAATGATCTCTTGGAACTTGCCAAGTCCAATCCCATCCATCTCCGTACTTTTTGCTAAAATCAAAACTCCCCGTAACTCCATCCTTAATAAATCGAGCGCCATGTTTTTTCTCGTACCCTTGCTTCATAAGACAATCTAGAAGCCCAGCTTCTTCAAAATTATCCATACATCTAGGAATCAGACTTTCTCCTACCTGAAATCGAGGGAATTTTGTTTTTTCAACCACCTTAACATTAATTCCGTGTTTGTTAAGATAAGCCGCGCTAACGCTACCAGAAGGACCGGCACCGATTACTAGCACATCTACATTTTCTTTTTTCATAATTTTCAAAGGTACTTTAAATACATTACATTTGCCCTCTGTAAAAATAGAGAGTAAACTTGAATTTTTTTACAAATATTGGAAAAAACTTACTAATTCGCGAATGCTAATACTAAAAGAAAGGTTGGAAATTAAAGATTTCCTAAGTGTTATTTTTAATCAAGAGGAGCTAACGATAGATGATTCTATAATCAATAGAGTCGATGATAGCTTTAAATTTCTAGAGAAATTTTCTGAAAATAAGGTGATCTACGGTGTAAATACCGGATTCGGACCAATGGCCCAGTATAAAATAGATGATAAGGATAGAATTGAATTGCAATTCAATTTAATCAGAAGTCACTCATCTGGAACGGGTAAAGCAATGGAGCCTGATTATGTGAAAGCATTAATGTTAGCGAGATTAAACACTTTATCTTTAGGAAAATCAGGAGTTAATACAACAGTTATTAGTGGTTTGAGAGATTTGATAAATCATGATGTTACACCATTGATTTTTGAGCATGGAGGAGTAGGAGCAAGTGGTGATTTAGTTCAATTAGCGCATTTAGCATTGGTGTTAATTGGTGAAGGAGAAGTTTTTTATAAAGGAGAAAGAAGAGAAACTGCAGAAGTTTTTAAAGAGTTAGGACTCAAACCAATTGAGGTAAAGATTCGAGAAGGATTGGCTTTAATGAATGGTACGTCGGCAATGACTGGAATCGGTATTGTTAATGTTATTAATGCTCAGAAATTACTAGATTGGTCCATAGCATGTTCTTCTGCTATAAATGAAATTGTTGAAGCATACGATGATCATCTTTCTGAAGAATTAAATCACAGTAAATTACATTTAGGACAACAGAATGTTGCACGCAAAATGCGCGAACATTTATCGGATAGTAAGTTAACAAGAGATAGAACAAAGCATTTGTACTCTGGTCAAAATGGAGATACTTATTTCAAGGAAAAAGTTCAGGAATATTATTCTTTACGTTGTGTTCCACAAATTTTAGGACCTGTCTTTGATACGATTAAGCATGTAGGTAGAATTTTGATTGAAGAATTAAATTCTGCTAATGATAATCCGATAATAGATGTAGAAACTAAACATGTGTATCACGGAGGTAATTTCCATGGAGATTATGTCTCTTTAGAGATGGATAAACTAAAACTAGTTGTTACTAAATTATCAATGCTTGCAGAGCGTCAGTTAAATTATCTATTGAACTCTAAACTAAATGACATCTTACCACCATTTGCTAATTTAGGTAAGCTAGGGTTTAATTTTGGTATGCAAGGAATACAGTTTACAGCAGTTTCTACAACTGCAGAAAACCAAACTCTTTCTAACCCAATGTATGTGCATAGTATTCCTAATAATAATGATAATCAAGATATTGTTAGTATGGGGACCAATGCTGCGAATATGACCAAAACAGTAATAGAGAATACATTCGAGGTATTAGCTATTGAGTTAATGACAATAGTTCAGGCGTTAGAATATCTTGATTTTGGAGATAAATTATCTAGTAGAACTCAAAAGTTGGTTGAGGATATTAAAAAAATTGTTCCTCCATTTACTAAGGATTATGTT
The DNA here is from genome assembly GCF_943733665.1 of Aquimarina sp. Aq107. Taxonomy (NCBI): domain Bacteria; kingdom Pseudomonadati; phylum Bacteroidota; class Flavobacteriia; order Flavobacteriales; family Flavobacteriaceae; genus Aquimarina; species Aquimarina sp. Aq107. The sequence goes on from NZ_OX030782.1 coordinate 1,606,833, forward strand.
ACTTATCCATTTGTTCAAGAGGTTAAAGATTACCTTAAAGAAAATGATGCCTATTAGATTATTTGATTAAGATTTAATTTATTTATTAATATAAGAAAGCATGTTAACCTATGCTTTTTTATTTGTACTAAAAATAAACCTTAAATATAAATATGATGAAAAAAGCACTTTTAATTACACTAGCATTAGTATTTGGTTTACAAACCTTATTTTCACAAGAACTGGCAAAAGCTAGGATGGATGGAAAGTTTGGGTACATTAATAAAAACGCCAAGTTTGTTATCCAACCTCAATTCAAAAAAGCAAATAGTTTTGCTGATGGAGTTGCATTGGTTTTGGAGGGTAAAAAATGGGGATACATCAATCCAGATGGAAAATGGTTATTGGAAGCTCAATTTGATAAAGCAAAAGATTTTAACAATGGAGTTGCTATGGTATTGAAAAATAAGAAATGGCAATACATTGATAAAGAAGGTAAAGAGTTATCTTATTCTAATGCCGAAAAAATATATCCTTTCAAAGAGGGTGTTGCTTTTGTTAGAGAAGGCAAGATGGTTGGGTTAATGAACCCAAAAGGAGAAGTAATTGTAAAACCACAGTATAAGACTATCAAAGGATTTCAGGATGGTTATGCTAGATTTGCTAACCAATCTGGTCAGTGGGGTATTATTGATAATAAAGGAACTATAGTAATTAAACCAGAATATACATCTATAGGTAATTACGTAAATGGTGTAGCGAGAGCTGAAAAAGGAGAAGAAGTTTTTGGAATAGCTTCTTCTAACGGTTTTAATAAAGTTGATGGAGCTACCAAAATATGGAATTTTAGAGTGGGCGGAACGTATACTATTGCAAGAAAAGATGAGAAAATAGGTTTTATTGATAAAGAAGGTAAATGGGTTATAGAACCACAGTTTATAAAGGCTAAACCTTTTAAAAATGGATATGCCGGTGTTTTTGATGGTAACAAATGGGGGTTTATTGATACTAATGGTAAAGTGATTATTGATTACAAATATGCAGATGTTGATTATTTTGATACTAATGGAATGGCTCCTGTCAAAATTGAAGACTGGGGATTTGTAAATCTGAAAGGAGAATTAGTGATAGAGGCTAAGTATGGTATCACCGCAGGTAGCTTTGGTTTTTTGTCAGGTAGAGCGGCAGAGAAAGGATTTGTGGATGGTTTAGCTCGTGTAAAGTATGAAAAAAAGTGGGGGTTTTTAACTCCGGACGGGAAGCTTTTAGGGGATACATGGTTTGAAAATGCAGAACCTTTTGTTAACGTTAAATAAATATTTTGTGTTCTTTACAACATTAGACGATTGTTAAAGTTGTAAGGAATCTTTTAATATTGTTAATTAAATCTTAATTTGGAATAATTGTTGTTTTAAACATTGTCCAATAATTATTTGATCTTAAAAAAAAGATGTAAATGAAATACGCCCTTGTAACTGGTGGATCCAGAGGAATAGGAAGAGCAATTGCTGTTAAGTTAGCCAAAGAATTAGAGTATCCAGTTTTAATTAATTATCAGTCTAATGATGCAGCTGCTAATGAAACTAAAAAAATAATTGAAGATGAAGGAGGGCAGTGTACATTATTAAAATTTAATGTAGCTGATAGAGAGGATACACATAAAGTTTTAGATAATTGGATAGCTGAAAATCCAGATGCTACTATAGAAATTATAATCAATAATGCTGGAATTACTAGAGATGGATTGTTTATGTGGATGAAACCAGAAGATTGGCATGATGTTCTTAATATTAGTTTGAATGGTTTTTATAACGTTACCAATCATTTAATACAGAAGATGCTAACTAACAGGTATGGTCGTATTGTAAATGTGGTTTCTGTTTCGGGAGTAAAAGGAACACCTGGGCAAGCTAATTATTCTGCTGCTAAAGGTGCTTTGGTAGCTGCAACAAAAGCGTTGGCTCAGGAAGTAGCAAAAAGGAAGATTACAGTGAACGCTGTTGCGCCAGGTTTTATAAAAACGGATATGACAGCAGAGATGGATGAAAAAGAATTGAAGCGTATGATTCCTGTAAATCGTTTCGGAGAAGCAGAAGAGGTTGCTGATTTAGTATCTTTTTTAGCTTCTAAAAAGGCTTCATATATAACAGGAGAAGTTGTGAATATTAATGGAGGAATTTATTCATAAGAAATTAGTATGCGTAGAGTAGTTATTACTGGAATGGGGATATATTCTTGTATTGGTTCTAATGTAGAAGAAGTAAAAGAATCATTATATCAAGGGAAATCTGGCATTGTTTATGAACCATCTCGAAAAGAGTTTGGTTATAGATCTGCTTTGACAGGAACCGTTCCTAAACCTAATTTAAAAAAGGAACTGAGTAGAAGGCAAAGAGTAAGTTTTGGTTCTGAGTCCGAATATGCTTATATAGCTACAAAACAAGCGTTTGATCAAGCAGGTGTAGATCAAGAATTTTTAGATAATGAAGAGATAGGCGTTTTGTTTGGGAATGATAGTACTGCAGAGTCGGTAATGCAAGCTATCGATAAGATAAGAATTAAGAAGGATACTACGTTAGTCGGTTCTGGAGGCGTTTTTAAGTCTATGAACTCTACGGTAACAATGAATCTTTCAACTGTTTTTAAATTAAAAGGAGTAAACTTTACCATTAGTGCGGCTTGTGCTAGTGGATCCCATTCAGTAGGAATGGGGTATTTGTTAATTAAACAAGGTTTGCAAGATTATGTTTTGTGTGGGGGAGCTCAAGAGATTAATGATTATGCTTTTGGGAGTTTTGATGGATTAGGAGTATTCTCTGTTAATGAAGAAAATCCAACACAAGCATCGAGACCTTTTGATAGTGGTAGAGATGGATTAGTGCCTAGTGGTGGTGGTGCAGCTTTATTCATGGAGTCTTATGAAAGTGCGGTTAAAAGAGGAGCAACTATTTTAGGAGAAGTGGTAGGATATGGTTTTTCATCTAATGGAGATCATATTTCTACGCCAAACCAGGAGGGACCTGCTAGAGCTATGAAACGAGCAGTGGATCAGGCTAATGTAAAGCCTGAAGATGTGGACTATGTTAATGCACATGCCACATCTACTCCAATAGGAGATGCAAATGAGGCAAAGGCGATTAATGAAGTTTTTGGAGAATCAAGACCTTACGTGAGTTCTACAAAATCTATGACAGGACATGAGTGTTGGATGGCAGGAGCAAGTGAGATTGTTTATTCTTTAATAATGTTAAACAATTCATTTATAGCACCTAATATTAACTTAGAATCTCCGGATGAGGATTCGTCAAAGTTAAATTTGGTAAAAGAAACTGTAGATAAAAAAATTGATGTATTTTTGTCAAATTCATTTGGGTTTGGGGGCACAAATTCTGCAATCGTCATAAAAAAGATTTAGAATAGAAAAAAATTACAAGAAAGATGATGGAAACAAGTGTAATTGTTGAAAAAGTTGATGACTTTTTGATCGAAGAATTCGAGGTAGAAGCGGATGAAATTGCTCCCGAAGCAAACCTTAAAGAAACATTAGATTTAGATAGTTTAGATTACGTAGATCTTGTCGTAGCTATTGAAGCGACTTTTGGAGTGAAATTGGTTGGTGATGATTTTGTTGGAGTAGAAAGTTTTCAAGATTTTTATGATTTGATAGAACGTAAAGTCAATATTTAGAAGAAGTAATGGCCCAATGGGAAGGTAAAGCTAAAGGAACACCTTTAGGATATAAAATATTCATTTTCTTTATAAAGAATTTAGGATTAAATGCTGCTTACTCAATTCTAATATTTGTAGCAGCGTATTATGTTATATTTTCCTATTCAACTACAAAAGCTAGTTATTACTTTTATAATAAAAGGCTAAAGCAATCTCGCTTTAAGTCTTTTGTCAGTGTATATAAAAATTATATAGTTTTTGGTCAAACACTTATAGATAGGACAGCGATATCTTTTGGCCTAAAAAGTAAATTCACTTTCACTCATGACGGGCGGGAAAAAATGCAAGCACTCTTAAGTAAAGGTGAGGGTGGAATTATCTTCAGTGCTCACGTAGGAAGTTTTAATATCGCACGTTATTTTTTTGATGATTTTGATATGACCAATACCGGTATCAATCTAATGGTTACCGATCAAGAAAATGAACAAATAAAGGAATATGTTGGAGCAGTATCTAACGATACTAGCATGAAATTTATCGTTATTAAAGAAGATATGTCTCATATCTTTCAGATGAATGATGTTTTAGCAAATGGCGAGGTGATAATTTTTGCAGCAGATAGATATGTAGAAGGAATTCAATTTCTGGAACATGAGTTTTTTGGTAAGTCAGTAAAATTTCCTTCGGGACCATATAAGTTAGCTGCAAGAAAAAAGAAGCCTATTCTTTTTATGTATATTATGAAAGGAGCTAGAAAACAATACAATTTATACGCTCGTGAACCAGAGTTTACAGAGCAATCTATTAAACCTAGTCATGTTCTGAAAGAGTATGTTAGAAATACTGAGATCATGGTTAATAAATATCCTTTACAATGGTTTAATTACTATGACTATTGGGATGATCTTAAAACCTAGTGTATGAAGAATGTACTTGTTTTGTATTATAGTCAGAGTGGTCAATTAGGTGAGATATTAACGAATCTGGTGGAGCCTTTGACGATCGACGAAGAATGTGATTTAACAATACATCAAATAAAACCAGAAGAATCTTATCAATTTCCTTGGAATAAAAAAGACTTTATACAAGCTTTCCCAGAATCATATTTGCAAATCCCAAGTCCTAATATTCCTATTCCAGAAGAAGTAAAGAAAAAAAAATATGATCTGATTATATTAGGCTATACAGTTTGGTATCTTTCACCTTCGATTCCTATTAATTCTTTTTTGAAAAGTGATGATGCTAAAGTATTACTAAAAGATACTCCTGTTATTACTGTAAATGGTTCCAGGAACATGTGGATCTTAACTCAGGAAAAAGTTAAAAGGTTATTGGTTGACTGTAAGGCGCAATTAGTCGGTAATATTGCTTTTGTAGATAGACATTGGAATCATATTAGTGTTATTACGATTGTTCATTGGATGATGGGAGGTGAGAAAACTAAATATTTAGGAATTTTCCCAAAACCTGGGGTTTCAGAAGAGGATATTCATGGTGCAGGAAAGTTCGGAACGATTATTAAAAAATATCTTTTTCGAGAAAATTATGAACAATTACAGGAAGAGTTGGTTAAAGATGGAGCAGTTCGAATAAAACCTTTCTTAATTAGGTCAGATAAATCTGGAAATCATATCTTTAGTAAGTGGTCGGCACACATATATAAAGTAGGACTGAAATCACCAAAAAGGAGAGCAAAGTGGTTAAACTTTTTTGAGTATTATCTACAATTTGCTATTTGGGTTTTTGTACCTATAGTTTTTATTATATTTTTGTTGACTTATGTACCTTTTTATGCACGCATAAAAAAAGATATTAAATATTATCAATCAACAAGATTACGATAAGTAATCATTATTTATGAAAAACGTTTACATAACAAAAACAGGGCACTTCTTGCCGAATGAGCCAGTCTCGAATGATGAAATGGAAAAGAGACTAGGGATGATTGATGATCAGCCTTCAAGAGCTAGAAGAATTGTTTTGAGAAATAATGGGATTAAAGAACGGTATTATGCTGTAGATAGTCATGGAAACATAACTCATAATAATGCTCAACTTACAAGAGAAACAATCAAAAATCTATGTGATTCTGATTTTTCAGAAAAAGAAATAGAGTTACTTTCTTGTGGAACTTCTACTCCAGATAATTTGTTGCCTTCTCACGCATCTATGGTCCATGGATTGTTAGATACTCAGGATAGTATTGAATTAAATACTGCTTCAGGTGTGTGTTGTTCTGGAATGAGTGCACTAAAGTATGGTTTTTTATCTGTTAAGTCTGATAGTACTAAAAATGCTATTTGTACGGGAACAGAAAGAGTTTCTACTTGGATGCAATCTAGAAAATTTGATAAAGAAGTAGAGAATTTAAAATCTTTAGAGGAGCAACCAATTATTGGATTTAAAAAAGACTTCCTTAGATGGATGTTATCTGATGGAGGAGGAGCTTTTTTATTAGAAGATAAACCAAGAGGAGAAAACTCTTTGCGAATTGATTGGATGCAAGCCTATTCATTTGCACATGAATTAGAGGCTTGTATGTATGCTGGAGGAGATAAAAATGAGGATGGAAGTCTTAAGCCTTGGAGTGAATATGAACCAGCAGAATGGTTGTCAGAATCTGTTTTTTCGCTAAAACAGGATGTAAAAATATTAGATAAACATGTTGTTCCAAAAGCAGTTTCTAGTATGAAAGATGCCTTTGAAAAAAACAACCTAAAAGAAGAAGAGATAGATTATTTTTTACCTCATATTTCTTCATTTTATTTTGAAGAAAGGTTAAGTAATGAAATGATAAACCAAGGAATTTCAATTCCAAAAGAGAAATGGTTTACAAATCTGGAAAGGGTTGGTAATGTCGGTTCTGCATCTATTTATTTAATGATAAATGAATTGAAAAACTCTGGAAAATTAAAAAAAGGAGATAAGGTAGTTGCGATGGTTCCAGAAAGTGGCCGTTTTTCATACTTTCATATCTTATTTACTGTTTGCTAATGAGTAATCAATTAGAAGAAAATATTACAGATGTTGATTTCATAAAAAAGTTGATTCCGCAAAAGGATCCTTTTGTTATGATTGATAAGTTGTTATATTTTGATACAGAAAAGGTTATTTCTGGTTTAAAAGTTACATCAGACAATATTTTAACCTCTGGAGAATATTTAACAGAAGGTGGGCTGATAGAAAATATGGCGCAAAGTATTGCCTTGCATAGAGGCTACAGAGGGTATATTAACAGAGGAAAAGATGAAAAGCCTAAAACAGGATTTATTGGCTCTATAAAACACGCTACTATTAATTCGTTACCAAAAATTGGTACTGAACTTATAACCACAGTAGAGATTGTAGCAGAAATTATGCAAGTTTCACTTGTGAAAATAGAGGTGAATGATCCAGAAGGTAATTTAATAGCCTCTTCAGAAATGAAAACAATTATAGTAGATTCTTAATTCTATTAACTTTTTAATTTTAATTTATTGATAGTATGAAGAAAGAAGACGTACCTCAAGATGAAAGCAGTCTTTCTAAAGCAAATATAAAAGAGGTTGTGTATGCTGTCGATAAAGATGGTAAATACGGAAAAGCGCTTAGTTCTGGTTGGGATGCAAAGACAATTGCATTAAACGAATCATTAGAATTGATCGAAGAACAACTTCAAGATACAATCAAAAAAATAAAAAGTGGAGAGCTTAGCCCTATTGCGTATTATATGGAATTGCAACGAATGGATGTTGTTGTTTTATCTGGATATGTAGGATTATGGCAGTGGAAGGTGAAAAGACACCTTAAAGCTAAAATATTTAGAAAGCTAAATGAAAAGATATTAAGTAAATATGCGGAAGCTTTCGAAATTTCTTTAGAAGAACTTAAAAATCCTAAGATTTGAAAATAAACTTTGAACACAATCAATCTGCCCATTGCGAAAATGGAGTGGTTTCTAATTTGTTAAATTATAATGGGCTTAAAGTAAGTGAACCAATGGTATTTGGAATTGCTTCAGGAGTGTTCTTTATATATATACCTTTTATCAAGGTAAACTTCGCTCCAATGTTCAGTTTTAGACCTGTTCCAGGCTTTATTTTCTCTAGAGTAAGTAAAAGATTAGGGTTTAAGATAAAAAGACATAAATTTAAATCAAAGGAGAAAGCTCAGCAGACTTTAGATGCGGAATTATCAAAAAATAATCCAGTAGGGTTGCAGGTTGGAGTGTATAACTTGACTTATTTTCCTGATGAATATCGTTTTCACTTTAATGCGCATAATTTAGTGGTATATGGTAAAGATGGAGATGATTACTTAATTAGTGATCCTGTGATGCAAGAAGTAACTACACTATCTTCGAAGGAATTAGAAAAAGTGCGTTTTGCTAAAGGTCCTTTTGCGCCAAATGGCCATATTTATTATCCTACAGAATTACCAAATAATATAGATCTTAAAAAGGCGATTACTAAAGGAATAAAGCAGGCATATAGACATATGTTAGCTCCAGTTCCGATTGTTGGATTTAGAGGAATTAGGTTTGTGGCTAAGAGAATTCGAAAATGGCCGGATAAAATAGGTATAAAAAAGACAAATCATTACTTGGGTCAATTGGTCCGAATGCAAGAAGAGATAGGTACTGGAGGTGGAGGTTTTCGATTTATTTTTGCAGCTTTCTTGCAGGAAGCATCAGTGATTATGGAAAACCCTCGGTTGGCAGAATTATCGAAGGAAATGACTGTAATTGGAGATCAATGGAGAGATTTTGCGATTGATGCTTCTAGACTTTATAAAAATAGAAGCAGAGAAACAGATGCTTATAATAAAATTGCTGATAAGCTAGATGCTATTGCATTAGCCGAAAGAGCATTCTTTTTAGATCTTAAGAAAGCGATTAAATAACTGCGAATGGATAAAACTCCTCTTATTGACATAAAAAATATCTCTAAACAATATAAAGGAGCTGCATTTCTTTCATTAGATAAGGTGAACTTACAAATAAAAACCGGAGAAGTATATGGGCTTCTTGGACCTAATGGAGCAGGAAAAACTACATTAATATCCATTTTATGTGGATTGATTAAACCCACTTCGGGAGAAGTGCTGATTTCAGGAAATAGTTTTAAAACACATGCAAAAGATATTCAAAAATCCATAGGGGTTGTACCTCAAGAATATGCATTATATCCCAAGTTAACTGCTAAGGAAAATCTGTTTTATTTTGGAAGTATGTTTGGGATGAAAAAATCCGAGCTTTCCCCAATAATTACATCACATTTAGATCAATTAGGGTTGTTGCCTTTTGCTGATAAAAAGATTAAAACCTTTTCAGGTGGTATGAAAAGAAGGGTGAATCTGATTGCAGGAATACTACATAATCCAATGTTGTTGTTTTTAGATGAACCTACTGTTGGAGTAGATGTTCAATCTAAACAAGCGATTACTACTAAGCTTGTAGAACTCAATCAGTCTGGAACTACTATAATTTATACGTCCCATCATTTAAGAGAAGCACAGGATTTGTGTTCTATGGTTGGGATTATTGATTCAGGAAAAATTATCGCAGAAGATACACCGTCTAAATTGATTAAGAATACTAAAGAAGCAAGGAATTTAGAAGATGTGTTTATAGAACTTACAGGAAGAGAACTTCGTGATTATGCATAGATTTTTAGCATCCATAAAAAAAGAGTTTTTATTACTCCTAAGAGATCCTGGGGGATTAATCATTCTGTTCTTAATGCCAATTGTTTTGGTAGTTACTGTTACATTAATTCAGGATGCGACGTTTAAATCTGTATCGAGTAATTCAATAGAAATACTATTAGTTGATAAAGATAAGGGGAAGTTATCAGCTGAAATCCAAAAGAGTTTTTCTGAAATAGAATTTTTGGAACCCGTGTCTAAAATAGACAATACATCACTTACAGAAGAAAAAGCAAGACTTTTAGTAGCTTCTGGAGATTATCAGTTAGCAGTTGTGATCCCTGAGGGATTAAGTAAAGAACTCCAAAATCAGATAGATAAAAATATTTCTAAAATACTCGAAGAGTTTGAAGGCTCTGTAGATTCTCTCAAAACAGATGATATTACAGAAGCATTACCAGATAATAAAGTTGTAAAGCTTTATTTTGACCCTATAACTCAGGAAACCTTTAGAAGTTCTGTGATATTTGCAGTTGATAAGTTAGTAGCTAGTATAGAGACTAAGTCGATCTATGAGGCTTTTGAAAAAGAATTAGGAGAGTCAGAAAGTCTTAAATCTTTTAATAGAGATACTTTTGTTAAATATGATCAAATAAATCCATCTTTATCAGGAGAGTTAATTATTCCAAATTCTGTTCAGCATAATATTCCAGCCTGGACTTTGTTTGCAATATTTTTTATGATTTTACCTTTATCATTAAATCTTGTTCATGAGAAAGGACAAGGAACATTTGTTCGATTACAAACAACACCGATTAATTATGCAACTATTATTGGAGGAAAGGCATTTCTGTTTTTATTAGTTAGTATCTTACAATTTACATTAGTGTTGTTACTAGGGCTTTATGTATTTCCTAAATTGGGTCTTCCGGTTTTGGATTTAGGGAATAATCTAGGTTTACTATATGTGGTAGCGATATCTTCTGGATTGGCAGCAATAGGATTAGGGGTCTTATTGGGTACGGTATTTAATTCACACGAACAAGCAGCACCATTTGGAGCTGTTTTAGTTGTTTTACTTGCAGCGATTGGCGGAGTATGGGTTCCTGTCTTTGCAATGCCAGATACGATGCAGATGATAGCCAAAATATCTCCAATGAACTGGGGATTAGAAGCTTTTTATGATTGTTTTTTAAGAAAAGGTAGTCTGATAGATATTCTTCCTGAAATAGGTTTGCTTATTGGGTTTTTTATTAGTACTATCGTAATCGCTATACTATATTATGAAAAGAAAAAAGCGGTCTAAAGAAGTTGTAACCGATATCAAATATGTTCACGAGGTAAGAGTCAGGTTTAATGACTGTGATCCTCTTAGCATTGTTTGGCATGGTATTTATATTACCTATTTTGAAGAAGGTAGAGAAGCTTTCGGGAGAACTCACGGTATTTCGTATTTACATGTAAAGGATAATAATTATGTTACTCCGATTGTTAATTCTAATTGCGATCATAAGTTACCATTAAAATATGGAGATATCGCTACTGTAGAAACTATATATGTAGATAGCCCAGCGGCAAAAATGATTTTTAGGTACAATGTGTATAATCAAAATAAAGATTTGGTTTGTGTTGGAGAAACTACACAAGTATTTTTAGATATGGATGGTAATATGTCTTTAAGTATTCCAGAATTTTTTCTTGATTGGAAACGTAAAGTAGGTTTATTATGAAAAAAGTCTACATAGTTGCTGATAATATAGTTTCGCCACTAGGTTTTTCGACAGAAGATAATATAGTTAATCTCCGTAAGAATCATACAGGTATTCAGAAAGTAGAGGATGATAAGATATGGTCTGAAGCATTTTATGGCGCTGTAATCAATAATGAAAAACTTTCCAAAGCTTGGGGTGTAATATCAGAGAATTCTAGCTATACAAAGTTGGAAAAAATGATGTTATTATCTGTTTCTAAATTATTAGAAGAAAATCCTGGGTTAAATATTACTAAAAGTGGAATTGTAATTTCTACAACTAAAGGAAATATTAATAATCTGCGAGGAGATAAAGATGAAAAGGCATATTTGAGTAGCATTTCGAAAACTATTCAGAAGTATTTTAAATTAGATCATACACCCAAAGTTTTATCTAATGCCTGTATTTCTGGTGGATTGGCTTTGGCTGTTGGTAAGAGAATGATTCAATCAGGACTTTTTGATGATGTAGTTGTAATAGGAGGTGATTTACTTTCGGAGTTTACACTTTCTGGTTTCTTTTCATTTCAGGCGGTAAGTGCTGCACCGTGTAAACCATTTTGTAAAAATAGAACAGGTATTAGTTTGGGTGAGGCTGCGGCCTGCGCATGGCTTAGTTCTAATAAAGATAACAATACAGATACAGCGATTAGTATTGCAGGAGATGCTTCTGCTAATGACGCCAACCATATTTCGGGACCCTCAAGAACTGGCGAAGGATTATTTATAAGTATTAGTAAAGCTTTAAAAGAAGCTAATTTAGATAGTGATCAAATAGATCATATTACTGCGCATGGTACAGCTACTCCATATAATGATGAAATGGAAGCTATTGCATTTAATAGAGCTGGGTTGCAAAAAGCACCATTAAATAGCTTAAAGGGGTACTATGGCCATACATTAGGTGCTTCTGCTTTGATTGAGAGTATTATAGCTAAACATTGTTTGATTAACAATGAGTTATTCGCTTCTTTGGGTTATGAAGAATTAGGTGTTTCTCAACCGATAAATGTAATTGCTAAAAATGAAAAGAAAGAACTGAATAAAGTATTGAAAACAGCTTCTGGTTTTGGTGGTTGTAACGTTGCATTGATTATTGAAAAAGAAGTGCTGTGATAGAAGAAAAGTATTACATATCAGATTTTTGTTTGATTAGAGATAAAAAAGTATTCAAAAATGGAGTTGAGTTATATACTGATATAGAATCTACTAGTTTAAAAGATTTTGCAAAAGGTATTTATAAGTTTCTAGATCTAAAATATCCGAAGTTTCATAAAATGGACGAATTATGTAAACTTGGTTTTTTAGCTTCTGAGGTTTTGTTAAAAGAGAAAGAACAAGTAGATCAGGATACCGCTTTAGTTTTATCAAATAGAGCTTCTAGTCTAGATACAGATAGGAAGCATCAATTAAGTATTCAAAATAGAGAAGATTTTTATCCTTCTCCTGCGGTTTTTGTATATACCTTGCCCAATATTATAATGGGAGAAATTAGTATTAAGAATAAGATGAAAAGTGAAAACGCTTTTTTCGTAACAGATAGTTTTGATACTGATTTTATGACTTCATATTCTAAAATTTTAATGAATACGGGAAAAGCAAGTGACGTTATTTGTGGTTGGGTAGATTTGGATAATGATAAATATGACGTATTTTTGGCTTTTCTTTCAAAAAAAGGTAAAAAAGAGCTAACAAAAGAAGAATTAAATAAATTATATAAGCAATAGTTATGGCTGAATTAAGAGAAGAGCTAAAAGAAAAATTAATAGAGCAATTAAGTCTTGAAGATGTTGAAGTAAGCGAAATAGGAGATGATGATCCTCTTTTTGGTGATGGTTTAGGATTAGATTCTATTGATGCTCTTGAGCTAATTGTATTATTAGAAAAAGATTATGGAATTAAGCTAAAGGATCCAAAAGAAGGAAAAGCTATATTTGAATCTATTAGTGTAATGGCTGATTACATTTCAAAACACCGTACAAAATAATATGAATAAAGGCATTGCCATAACTGGTATGGGAATTATTTCTTCTATCGGAAATACGGTAGAAGAAAATTTGAATGCTTTGAAATCAGTATCTCCTGGGATTTCTAGAATTGAGATGTTGAAAACTCGCCATAGGGATCAAATCATGGTTGGTGAAATCAAACAAACCAATGAAGATCTAGAAAAACAATTAGGGCTAGAACCGTTGCATAGTTTTTCTAGAACTGCTATGATAGGTGCGATTGCTGCAAAAGAAGCGTTGCAAGAAGCACAAATTTCCGATGTTAATCAATATAGAACAGGTTTTGTTTCAGGAACCAGTGTTGGTGGTATGGATACCACAGAAAAACACTATCTAGGTTATACCGAAATTGAAGATAATAGAAGATTTATACAAGCGCAACACGCAGGTTTTACTACCCAATCTATTTCTAATTATTTAGGAATCAATGGATATGTATCTACAATAAGTACTGCTTGTTCTTCTGCAGCAAATGCAATTATGCTTGGAGCAAGAATGATTCAAGCAGGCAAAATAGATCGAATGATTGTGGGAGGAACTGATGCGTTATCTAAGTTTACAATCAATGGTTTTGGTACTTTAATGATCTTATCAGATTCAGAATGTACACCATTTGATGATAATAGAAAGGGATTAAATCTTGGAGAAGCTGCGGCTTTTTTGGTATTAGAGAGTGATTTGATTGTAGAAAAAGAAAATAAGAAAGTGTTAGGACGTGTAGCAGGATGGGCTAATGCAAATGATGCTTATCACCAAACTGCATCATCTTCTGATGGAGAAGGAGCTTTTTTAGCAATGAATGAAGCCCTAAAAGTAGCAAATATAACTGCAAATGAAATTGATTATGTAAATGCTCACGGTACGGCAACTCCTAATAATGATTTATCAGAAGGAGTAGCTATGACCAGAATATTTGGAGAAGAAAAAACTCCTGTGTTTAGTTCAACAAAGGCATTTACAGGGCATACATTAGCCGCTGCAGGATCTGTAGAAGCTGTGTATTCACTCCTGTCTCTACGGGAAAATTTAATTTTTCCGAATTTGAATTTTAAAAGTAAAATGAAAGAGTTTTCATTGGTTCCGCAAACAGAACTAGCATCCAAAGAAATGAAAACTATATTATCAAATTCTTTTGGTTTTGGAGGTAATTGTTCCACTTTAATATTTACAAAATAATGAGCGATTGCTATATCAATGGTATTGCCAGTATTTCTGCACAGCCAACAACAGATCCAGAAACATTTTTAGAAGATATAATCTCTCATAAAGAGTCCATATTTAGATCTCATGATCCTAATTATAAAGAATATATAAAGCCAGCGGCAATGAGACGTATGTCGAAGTCGGTTAAGATGGGAGTTACAGCCGCTTCTATGGCGTTACATAATTCTGGAATAGAACTGCCTGATGCTATTATTACGGGTACAGGAATGGGATGTAAACAAGATTCTGAAAAATTTTTAGAAAATGTCTTAAATAATGATGAACAGTTTTTAACTCCAACATTATTTATACAGTCTACACATAATACGGTAGGAGGACAAGTAGCCTTAGGATTAGGTTGCAAAGCGTATAATGTTACCTACGTTCAAGGTTCGGCTTCTTTTGAGATATCAGTTATGGATGCACTATTGATGTTATCAGAAAAGCCAGAGAAACAAATTCTTGTTGGAGGTATCGATGAAGTAGCTAAAAACTCTACACTCCTTCATAAATTGGACGGTCAGATTAAAGACGATAATATTGATGTAATCGACTTGTTAAATTCTAAAACGACTGGAACGGTAAGCAGCGAGGGATGTACATTTATGGTTTTGGGTTCTAATAAAACTGAAAAAAGCCTTGCTAAAATTATTGATGTAGAAACATTTAGTAAAAGTTCACCAGATGATATTAAAACATCCATAATATCATTTATTTCTCGACAGAATATGAGTATCGAAGATATTGATGCTGTGATACTAGGGAATAATGGGGATGTTAATTTTGATCATTATTATGAAAATTTACAAACTTCGATTTTTTCTGATAAAGAACAGTTATGTTATAAACATTTAATAGGAGATTATCACGTAGCTTCCAGTTTTGGATTTTGGCTTGGGTGTAAAACCTTTGAAAACAATCAAGTTCCAAATATTTTAAAGGTAAATGAAGTTGTTGCTAATAAATATGAGACTATACTTCTTTATAATCAATACCTTGGAAAAAATCATAGTATTACGTTGTTACAACGATGCTAATAAGAAATTTAGTTAATATTATATCTCTAGTCGTTGGTTTTTTAATAATAACAGCGATAATTTTCAATAAGTTACCTATTTGGTCCTTAGTTGTATTAATATTGCTTTGGGTAGTAATAACCGCCTATGGAGTACTTAATATAAAAGCAGGATATTTTCTTAAAAGCCTAAACAATAACCCAACTACAAAAGGAAAAAAGGTTGCAATTACTTTTGATGACGGTCCAGATCTTAATACAATTAAAATCCTAGAAATACTGGATAAATATAATGTCAAAGGAACTTTCTTTTGTATTGGAGAGCAAGTAGAAGAACACCCAGATATCGCTAAAAAAATTATTGACAAAGGACATATTGTAGGTAACCATACTTTTACGCACGGGAAATTTATTGATGTATATAGTACAGATAAGTTTATTGGTGAAATAGTAGATGCGGATATTGCGATAGAAAAGATTTCTAAAAAAAGACCATTACTTTTTAGGCCCCCATATGGAATAACAAACCCCAATATAGCTAGAGCTGTTAAAGAGACTGGACATGCTGTTATTGGTTGGAATAAGAGGTCTTTTGATACAACAATTCCTTCTGAAAAAGTGATATTAAAGAGAATAACTAAAAACCTTAAAAACGGTGATGTTATACTTCTACATGATACAAAATTGATCACTTTAGCGGTATTGGAACAATTGTTGCTATTTTTGCAGAGTAATAATTATACAACCGTTACAATAGATGAATTATTTTCAATACAAGCATATGCTTAAATTTTTATTATTAGGTTTTATTATATTAAGTGGTTCTTACCTGCAAGCTCAAGAAGTAGAACTTTCGGCATCAGAGATTACGTCTTTTAAAAACTCTGTAAGTAAAAGTGCTAAGCAATCTAAAACCATTGTTAATACATTCACCCAATTAAAGCATATAGATTTTCTTTCTAATGATATAGAAAGTAGTGGTGATTTGTATTTTAAATCACCAAATATTATAAAATGGTCATATACAAGTCCCTATGAATATAGTGTGATTTTTAAGGATAAAAAGTTGTTTATCAATGACGCAGGAAAGAAAAGCGATATTAATTTAGCGTCTAATAAAGTTTTTAAAAAATTAAATGACCTAATAGCAAAGAGTGTTAGTGGAGATATGCTCGATGACACTCAATTTTCTACGCGTTTTTTTAAAGACAAAGAACTTTTTATCGCAAAATTATCTCCAATTGATCAAACTTTAAAAAATATGTTTAAGGAGATTGTTTTAAATTTTGAATCAAATAACTATTTAGTTTCTAGTGTTAAACTTATAGAACCTTCAGGAGATTATACTCTTATCAATTTTAAGAATACATCTGTCAATAAACCTATTCCAGATGCGATATTTGCTCATTAGTATATTATGTATCTCTGTTTTTGGTTGTAAGGTTGCAACTGTAGAGAATTTTATAGAATCTGAAGTAAAATCTGAAGATCAAGTAGTTAATCCGTATTTTTCGAGTACAACAATTGATTATGTTTATAAATCAGATATATCGGTTTATGGGAATGAATTTAGTGGTATTCTTATTTTAAAAAAAATTGCTCCCCAAAAACATCGTATTGTTTTTACATCACAATTTGGGAGTACATTTTTTGATATTGAAATAGATAGTGAATCCTATAAAATTCATTCAATTATAGAACAACTTGATAGAAAAATCATCTTAAATACCCTAATAAAGGATTTTACATTATTGGTAAAAGAAAAAGATATAGCTGTCGAAAGATATTATAACGATACGTATAATGTTCTAAAAAATGAAAAAGGGAAATACAGTAATTATTATTTTTACAATCTATCGGATCAGAAATTAGATAAGATAGTTAACACTACAAAACGAAAAGAAAAAGTGATCATACTTTTTAATGATATCGTAGAGGGTCATTTAGCGAAGAATATATATATTGATCATAAAAATATTAAATTGAATATCGAATTAAATTTCTTAAAAAAATAACATGCTAATAGCTGATTTATATAAAATTAACGAAGATTCTGTAAGGGATGGTATACAAACTACGACCATTACTTTAAATCCAAAAAATGAGATCTTTAAAGGTCATTTTCCGGGCAATCCAATTACGCCAGGAGTTTGCACTTTACAAATCATTAAGGAGTTAACAGAAAATAGACTGGATTGTCGCTTGTTTATGAAAAAGACTTCTAATGTGAAGTTTATGGCAGTGATTAATCCAGAAAAAACTCCTGATTTAGTAATAGTGAATGATTTTAAAGACTCTGAAGAAGAGATTAAGGTAAAGAGTACCGTAAAATATGATGATACCACAGCGCTTAAAGTGGTGTTGACTTTTGTTAAATTATAATATATAGAGTATGAAATTTTTAGTATTGTTTATGAGTCTGTTTTTTGTAAATACCAGCACTGTTGATATTACAGAAGTAAGAAATTTATATAGACATGCTAAAGATACAAAAGAGAATACAGATAAATTTTTTGAAACTACACAGAAAATAAATTTCGAAAATAAACCTGTTTTATCTGCGTATCACGGATGTGCCTTAACTTTAAAAGCATCTTATGCAGATAGAAAATTGGATAAAATTTCCTTTTTTAGAAAAGGTAAAAAATTGATCGAGACAGCTATTGAGGCCGAGCCCAATAATATTGAGCTTAGGATGATAAGATTGAGCGTGCAAAGCAGTGCTCCCAAGATCACTAGATATTATAAAGATATAGATGAAGACAAGAGTTTTTTGACTAATAATGTGGAAAAAATATCATCTCCTAAATTAAAAAAATTCATCAAGGGCTTTATGTCTACTTCTAAAGCTTTTAACAAATAATCATTATAGTTCTTTTATTATTTTCAGTACAGTAATAATTCAAAATATAATTATACTATTTTTGCAACTGAAAAAATAGCACTGTGACTGAAACTACTTTATATGATCCTCGTTTCGAGACACTAAATTGTTGTGTTTTCATACCCACATATAACAATCAGAATACTTTGGATAGAGTTATCCAAGGAGTAATGAAATACACGGATCGTATCATTATAATTAATGATGGTGCTACAGATAATACTTCTCGTATTTTAGAAAATTACCAGAATCAATTTACTATTATAACTTTTCCAGAAAATAAAGGGAAAGGAATGGCGCTTAGAGAAGGGTTTAAGCAATCGAGTAAATTGGGGTATGATTATATGATTACTATAGATAGTGATGGACAACATTTTCCTAGCGATTTACCACTGTTTTTAGATCAATTAGAGAAACAGGATAAGGACAATTCTTTGCTGTTAATAGGATCAAGAAACATGGATGATCCTTCAGTGCCGGGTAAAAGCAGTTTTGGGAATAAATTTTCTAATTTTTGGTATTATATAGAGACGGGCATAAAACTGAAGGATACACAGTCTGGATATCGGTTGTATCCAATTAAAGAGATTGCTAAGCTTAAACTTTTTACTACAAAATTCGAATTAGAGATAGAAGTAATCGTTAAGTTGGCTTGGAGAAATGTAGAAGTTCGTAATATACCAGTACAGGTATTATACGATGAAACCGAAAGAGTATCTCACTTTAGACCGTTTAAAGATTTTACGCGTATTAGTATTCTTAATACATGGTTGGTTACTTTAACCTTGTTTTTTTATTTACCAAAACGGCTTATTAATAGAGTAAAAAAAAAAGGATTTAAGCAATATTGGAGAGAAAATGTATTAAGGAGTGATGATCCGCCAATAAAAAAAGCAAGTGCAATAGCTTTGGGTCTTTTTATCGGGATAGCACCTTTATGGGGTTTTCAAACGATTTTAGTCATATCTCTTGCGATCGCTCTTAAATTAAATAGAACTATTGCCTTTTTGTTTTCTAATATTAGTATTCCTCCATTGATTCCTTTTATTATCTATGGTAGTTATCAGATAGGAGCAGTTGCAATGGGTAAAGAAATGGATGCAACTTTAAATATTGAAGATATAAAATCAGGAACCGATGTTTTTAAAAGTTTAGGTCAATATGTCTTGGGAAGCTTTATTTTGGCAACATTAGTTTCATCAATTTCAGGAGTCATTGCGTATTTGTATTTTAGCTCTCGCAATTCTAAAAGTAATGCAATAGATGCATAAATTATTTCTTTCATTATATCAATATATAAAACAGAATAGATTAATTGCTTGGCCAATAATTATAGGCTGTATTACAATATTTGCCTTTCTGGCAAGTCGTATAGGTTTTGAGGAAGATATTACTAGATTGATTCCTAATAGTGATAAATCAGAAGTCACGCAAAAAGTCTTAAAAACGGTTTCGTTCTCAGATAAAATTGTAGTCAATATTGCTAACAAAGGAGAAAACCCTGATGATCTTACCGAGTATGCTACTACTTTTATTGATTCTATAAATACACATCTTTCTAAATATGTAAAAAAGATACAAGGTAAAGTAGGAGATGATAATGTGATGGAGTTGTACGATTTTGTATATGATCACCTTCCTTTTTTTCTTACTAAGGATGATTATGATAATTTAGAGAAAAAGATTAATCCTGATTCTATAGCCAAGGTCATAGAGAGTAATTATAAATCTGTGATTTCTCCAGCAGGTGTTGTTACTAGGAAGTATATTGTAAAAGACCCATTGTCGTTAACGCCTATAGGACTCCAAAAACTTGCCCAACTTCAGTTAGGAGATAATTATGATTTATACAATGGTTTTTTAATTACTAAAGACAGAAAAAATTTGTTGTTATTTCTTACTCCTGCTTTAGCAACAAATGAGACAGGAGAGAATACTGTTTTTGTAGAGAAGTTAAAAAATATCACTAGTAATCTTAACGAGAAACACTCAGAAACAGCTAATGCTACTTTATTTGGAGCTACGTTGTATGCGGTAGCTAATGCTAAACAAATAAAAAACGATATACAACTTACGGTTAGTATTGCTATGACAATATTATTATTAATATTAATTTTCTTTTACCGTAAACTCGCCGTTCCGCTTATTATTTTTACGCCTACTATATTCGGGGCAATTATAGCAATTGCGGTCCTCTATTTAATTAAAGGAAAAATTTCTGCTATTTCCTTAGGAATTGGTTCTGTTTTGCTGGGTATTACTTTAGATTATTCATTACATATTCTTACTCATTTTAGAAATAACAACAATGTAAGAGAATTATATAAAGATGTTTCTATGCCTGTAATAATGAGTAGTCTTACTACAGCAGTTGCATTTTTATGTTTGATTTTTGTAAAGTCAGAAGCATTAAATGATCTTGGGATTTTTGCAGCAATAAGTGTAGTTGGGGCATCTGTTTTTGCATTAATTTTTATACCACAGGTATATCGTTTTTCAGAAAGTAAAAAGACAAATAGAAAAACTTTTATAGATAAAATATCTCAAATTGATTTTCATAAAAATAAGGTTTTAATTTCTATTATAAGTGTTGTATTTATTGTCGGATTATTTCTTTTTCATAAAGTTGGTTTTAATACGGATTTGAGTACTATGAATTACCAGCCAGAAGAGTTGGTAGCTGCAGAGGAAGATCTAGATAGAATAAATAACAATAAAGCAAAATCAATTTATCTAGTTTCTTATGGCTCTTCATTAAATGAAGCTTTAAACGCAAATAATAAATTATTTGAAACTCTTGATCAAAAGAAATCAAATAACGAACTGATAAACTTTAGCTCTGTTGGAGGAGTTGTGCTTTCTAAAGAAGCTCAAATAGAAAAAATAGCTCTTTGGGATGAGTTTTGGACAAAAAAACGGAAAGATTCTTTAACTAGTTTATTAATAGAAAAAGGGAGTGTTCTTGGATTTAAACCAGAGACATTTACTCAATTTTATACAGCATTAAATAAAGAAATTAATCCAATTGGTTTTAATGAATACCAAAATATAAAAGAACTGTACCTTGATGAGTTTGTAACTAGTGAAAAGGATTTTTCGACTGTTGTTTCAGCAATTAAGGTTGATCATCTAAAGGCGGATGAGATTAATGCTTCACTTAATAAGATTTCGAATACTGTTGTTATTGATAGGAAACAGTTGAATGAAAATTTATTAGGAAACTTAAAGAATGATTTTAATTCATTAATAGGGTATTCTTTGATAGCTGTAGTTCTATTACTGTTGTTATTTTATAAAGATCCAATGCTTACTTTGGTTACTGCTTTACCTATTGCTATTACGTGGGTAATCACATTGGGAGTAATGAAAATGCTAGGAATTGATTTTAATATTTTTAATGTAATCATTTCCACATTTATTTTTGGATTGGGTGTAGATTACAGCATTTTTATAACAAATGGGCTTATTAAGGAGTATACATATGCCGTCAAAGAGCTTTCTACATATAAAACTTCCATTTTATTATCCGTTATAACAACAATTTTGGGAGTAGGGGTTTTGATTTTTGCAAAACATCCTGCTTTACGTTCTATATCTACGGTATCCTTAATTGGTATTCTATCGGCAGTGTTGGTTTCATTCACTATCCAGCCAATGTTATTTAGAACATTTATTACTAATCGTGCAAACAAAGGATTGACTCCACTTAGAATTCGTCAAACATTATGGTCAATATTTAGTTTTGGGTATTTTATTATTGGCGGATTTATAGTTTCCTTAGTGAGTAGCCTTATTATTCCATGGTTTCCGGTGAGTAAGAAAAAGAAAATGGCGGTTTTTCATAAAGTGGTTTCTAAGCTAATGGGATCTGTATTATATTCTAATCCTTTTGTAAAAAAACGTATATATAATCCAGAAAACGAAGATTTTAGTAAACAATGTATCATTATAGCTAACCATTCATCTTTCTTAGATATTATCTCCATTGGAATGTTGTATCCTAAGCTGATCTATTTAGTGAAAGATTGGGTTTATGATAATCCAGTTTTTGGTAGGGCTGCAAAATTAGCTGGATTTTATCCAGTTTCTTCTGGTATTGAAGGTGGGGTTGAACACTTAAAAGAAAAAGTCAAACAAGGATATTCTTTAATAGCATTTCCTGAAGGAAGTAGGACAGAAACTGCTAAAATGAGTAGATTTCATAAAGGGTCCTTTTACCTAGCTCAAGAGTTAAATTTAGATATATTACCAGTAGTGGTTCTTGGCAATTCGCAGGTTTCTCCTAAGGGGGATTTTATTATTCATGATGGAGCTATTCAATTAAAAATATTACCAAGAATTCAATTAGATGATAAAGAGTTTGGAGATGGGTATACGGACAGAACTAAAAAAATAAGTTCCTATTTTAAAGAGCAATATGCGGCTTTACAGAAGGATTTAGAAGGAATTGATTACTATAAAAAAGCTTTATTAAATAATTATAGATACAAGAGTTGTTTTGGAGAAGTAAAAACTGATTACTTAGCAAATAAGGAACAATATTATAAAACAGCGAGTTTTATAGAGCAAAAAGATCGTGTGATTTGTTATAGTGATGATTATGGTCAATTTCTTTTACACCTAGCTTTTAAAAGGCCCTATGCTAAATTAAAAGGAATCTTAACTCAACCTCAGAAACTGAGTGTGGCAAAAAACTGTTATACAACGGTTAGGAATAAAATAGAATTTGTGGCTGATGAAGATTTGACATCGACAAAATTTGATGTACTTTTGTTACATACAACTACACCATTACAACCACAACACTTAAAGAATTTAGTGTCAGAGGATATTACAAGAATTATTGTTACCTCTGAAGATAATTTGTTTTCCGAATCATTGAAAACTACATTTAAGGTAGTTGTTCAAGAGTTTGGATTAACAGTTTTGAATAGAATATAGCACATGCAAGAAAAATTTGATGTCATTATCATTGGAAGTGGATTAGGTGGATTGGTTTCTGCAAACATTCTTGCTAAAGAAGGTAAGAAAGTATGTGTATTAGAAAAGAACAATCAATTCGGAGGAAACTTACAGACTTTTGTTAGAGATAAAAGTATTTTCGATACAGGAATTCATTATATAGGCGGTTTAGATAAAGGCCAGAATCTATATCAGTATTTTAAGTATTTAGATATTATGGATGATCTAAAACTTAAAAGAATGGATATCGATGCGTATGATGTCATTACTTTTGATGATGACGAATTTGAATACCCACATGCACAGGGATATGATAATTTTGTAAAACAGCTAGTAAAGTTTTTTCCAGAAGAAGAAAAAGGGATTCAAGAGTATGTAGATAAGGTAAAAGATACTTGTTATAGATTTCCATTGTATAATTTAAATGAAGGAGATCGATATTATGGAGAAGATCTATTAACACTAAAGGCCAAGGATTATATAAATAGTATTATTAAAGATCCTAAATTAAGAGCTGTACTCGCTGGTTCTAATTTGCTATATGCAGGAGACCCAGAAAAAACACCATTTTATGTTCATGCATTATCCGTTAATTCATATATGGAAAGCGCTTGGAGATGTATTCAGGGAGGAAGCCAGATAGCGAAGTTATTAGTAAAAAGATTTAGAGCACTTGGAGGTAAAATTTACAAATACCAAGAAGTAAATAAATTTAATTTTGAAGAAGATCAATTAGTTTCTGTATCCACTACCAAAGGAGATACTTTTTATGCCGATAATTTTGTCTCTAATGTAGATCCAAAACTTACATTACAGATTGTTGGTAAAGAAAGATTTAGAAAATTATATTATAAGAGAATTCAGAATACAGAAAGTATAATTTCTTCTTTCAGTTTATATATAGTTTTCGAAAAAGGAACATTTCCTTATATCAATAAAAACTACTACCATACTAAAACATTTGATCAAGTATGGACCACTCAGGATTATGCCGAAGAGAATTGGCCGGAAGCATATATGTTTACTACCAATGAAGATCTCAAAAACCCAGGTTATGCAGAAAATTTGACTTCAATTGCTTATATGCGATTCGATGAAATGGAACCTTGGAGTCATACCTTTAATACTGTTGCAGAAAAGAATGATAGAGGAGAAGATTATGAAGCATTTAAGCAACGCAAAATTGAAGCTTATTTAAAAGAAATAGAAAAAAAATATCCAAATATTAGATCTTGTATTAAATCTGTTCATACTTCTACACCACTTTCTTATAGAGATTATATAGGCTGTTATGAGGGTTCTATGTATGGTTTTGTAAAGGATGCAGATAATCCAATGAAATCATTTTTATCACCGAGAACTAGGATTCCTAATTTGTTATTTACTGGTCAAGGATTAAATATGCACGGAGTACTAGGAGTAACAATAAGCGCAGTAGTTACTTGTGGAGAATTAGTGGGTAAGGAACATTTATTGCAAAGAATAAAAGATACTTTGGCAGAAAAAGAACTATCCGAGTCATAATGAAAAATATTTGTTATCATATTTTCTTTATATCTATTGTCATCTTGTTTTCTTCCTGTGGTGTTAAGAAATCATTGGCTGCAAAACCAGATATTTCTGGAATAGAAAATGTAGATACTACTCGAATAAAACACAGTGAAACTTTTTTTACATTAAACAATAATCTGCTTCGAAAGAATAAACAGGGATTATGGGAAATGTATTTAGAAGGTAAGCCGCTCGAACGAGGAGTGGCGGCTGGAAGCTTGAGTCGAGAATTAATTAAAATTCAAGAAGATGCTTTTATTGGAAAAATAACAGAATTGATTCCTTCAGAAAGTTACCTTAAATTCTTGAGTAAAATTGTAGCATGGTATAATCGAAAGTTACATTTAAATGTTCCAGAAGAGTATAAAACAGAAATTTATGGAGTTTCCAGATATGCATCGAATGATTATAATGATTTTGCGGAACCTTATGTAAGAATGTTATATGCACACGGAGCGCATGATATCGGGCACGCATTACAAGATTTGATGTTAGTCGGTTGTACGTCTTTTGCTGCTTGGGATGACAAAACAGTTGATGGAAAATTGTTAATAGGGCGTAATTTTGATTTCTATGCAGGAGATGACTTTTCTAAAGAAAAATTAGTGACTTTTATGAACCCTTCTGATGGTTATAAATTTATGACTTATGGATGGGCCGGAATGATGGGAGCACTATCAGGAATGAATGAAGAAGGACTAACGGTTACTATTAATGCAGGTAAATCTAAAATTCCATTGATAGCAAAGACCCCAATATCGATTCTAACAAGAGAGATTTTACAATATGCTTCTACTATTGATGAAGCTATCGAAATAGCAAAGAAAAGAGAAGTGTTTGTTTCAGAATCTATTATGATTGGCAGTGCTAAGGATAAAAGAGCCGCACTGATAGAAGTTTCTCCTGATAATTTTGGAGTGTATAATGTACCAAATACAGACCAATTGATTTGTTCTAATCATTTTCAGAGTGATTCTTATACGCAAGATAAACGCAATCAAAAAGCTATAGAAGAGAGTCATTCTTTTTATAGATATCAGCGAATGAAAGAGTTACTATCCGAAAATGATAAGTTAACTCCAGAAAAAGCAGTAGCAATATTGAGAAATAGAGATGGTCTTGATGACAAATTGATAGGATATGGTAATGAAAAGGCATTGAACCAGATGTTAGCGCATCACGGAATAGTTTTTCAACCTGAAGAACGTAAAGTATGGGTTTCTACCAATCCATATCAGATGGGAGAATTTGTAGCCTATGATCTTGATGATGTTTTTGGAAGAATGAAACAACAAAAAGAAGAAATAGTGATTGCTACAGAATCTTTAAATGTTCCCGAAGATCAGTTTATTTATACTAAAACATATGCCAATTATGAAGCTTTTAGAATATTAAGTAGAAAAATTGAAAGCGCTATTGATAATGAAAAAAAGATTTCGGAAGACGAACTTTTAAAATTTCAAAGCTTAAACTCTAATTATTGGACAACGTATTATATACTAGGAGAATATTATTATGTGCAAAAAGAATATAAGAAAGCTTTGATAGCTTTTAAACAAGCACAGAAAAGAGAGGTAACTACAGTTCCTGATGTAAAGAATATAGAGAAATACATTAGGAAGTGTGAACGAAAAATATAAGTTAATGACTCAACATATAGAACAATCTACACCAGCGGAAATATCGAATCTTCAGAATGAAAAACTTCTAGAGTTAATCGATTTTGTTATTCAGTATTCTCCGTATTATAAAAGATTGTTTGCTAATCTGGGTATTTCTAAAGAAGATATCCAAACCGTTGATGATCTTAAAAAACTTCCTATTACTACTAAGGACGATTTACAGGCGTATAACGATGATTTTTTATGTGTTCCTAAATCAGAAATTGTTGATTATGTAACTACTTCTGGAACTTTAGGGAAACCTGTTACGTTTGCTCTTACAGAGAAAGATCTACAAAGATTGGCGTATAATGAAGCAACTTCTTTCGAAACAGCAGGAGTAACTAAAACAGATGTGGTGCAGTTGACTACTACTTTGGACCGAAGATTTATGGCAGGTCTTGCATACTTTTTGGGAACTAGAAAGTTAGGAGCAGCAATGGTTCGTGTAGGATCAGGAATTCCAGAATTACAATGGGATTCTATAGAGCGTTTTCAGTCTACTTATTTAGTGGTAGTACCTTCTTTTTTACTAAAGTTAATTTCCTATGCGGAAGCCCACGGGATTGATTATCAAAATTCTTCGGTTAAAGCTGCGATTTGTATCGGAGAACCTTTAAGAGATCAGGATTTTAATTTAAATACTTTAGGCAGTAAGATTAAAGAGAAGTGGGACATAGACTTATATTCTACTTATGCATCTACAGAAATGAGTACTGCATTTACAGAATGTGCAGAACATAGAGGAGGACATCATCGCCCAGAGCTTATTATCGCAGAGATTTTAGATGAAGATGGTAATGCAGTAGAAGAAGGTGAAGTAGGAGAGTTAGCGATTACTACCTTAGGTATTGAAGCGATGCCTTTATTACGATATACTACTGGTGATATGGTACAAGCACATCATGAGCCTTGTAAATGTGGTAGAACAACCATGCGTTTAAGTCCAGTTTTGGGTAGAAAGAAGCATATGATTAAGTATAAAGGGACTACTTTATATCCGCAAAGTGTGATCGAGGTACTCACAAGTTTTGAAGGATTGGGTATGTATATAATTGAAGTAGTTATTGGGGACTTAGGAACCGATAAATTATTGATTCATATTTCAGATTCTCTAAGTGCTTTACGACAAAAAGAGTTAAAAGAACATTTACGAGCAAACCTTAGAGTAGTACCAGATTTGGTATTGAATTCTAAAGAAGCATTAAAAGCTAAAAAATTCCCAGAGATGAGTCGTAAGCCAATTTCTTTTATAGACTCTAGAGAAACTACCCATAGTTCCTGAAAGTTATTGTTATTCTGTTTTTTGTTATTTTGAAATTTCCCCATTAAGATAAGTGAATTTGTGATTTTTTTTTATAGTTTTAAATAATACTAATTTTAAAACCTGTTTATAATGAAAATTAAACACTTCACTCAAATCTTAATTGCTTTAGGGTTTTTATTGTCCACTTCTTGCCAACAAGAAGAAACAGTTTCAGAAAACGAAAATCAATCTTTTACAGAAGATGTATTCGCTAAGAATTGGCAAGAAGCAGATCTTTCAAGCATTTTTACCGGAAAAGAAATGAATTATCCAATTTCTATTACTCAATTAGAAAACGTCCTTGATCATAAAGATGTCTATCAAATCCGGTTTGTACCAGGTGTAATAGACGATGAACTGCTTGTTAAAATAATAAGTATTGATGCAAGCGGTAGTGTTCTTGCAGAGGAATTGGTGGAACAGAATAAAGATTTACAAATTAGCAATCAATTAAATGGTATTAGTACTATCGGATTTAATAGAGAGTTAATATCCGATCCTACCGTTGCGAAACATATTTTACGGTTTGATGAAGCTGCTGAATACATGAATTCTTGGGGTCAAAAATCAAATCAAGACATAAATGAAGTAACTTCTTTTGGTGGAATGCGTGTACGTCATTTCTCTATAGAACCTAATGTAGTTTCTCATATGATTGACCAAAGAGCAGAGTTTATAAATCTTTCTTGGGGACTTAATAAGAATAATAAACTAACAACGGTTTTTTTTACCTGTAACAAATAGTAAAATACAATTAACTGCTAAAAATGGAAATGGTGGATTAGCGTATGATTTTACAGACCCTTGCCCGCCATCTTGTGATCCTAATTAAAATTGAATAATAATATATTTAAGACCTAACATGTTTTTTAGACTTTGTTGGGTCTTTTTTTATTTATAGTCTATTCAGAATTCCTGATAATGAGTAGTTATTTATTTGATTTTCAGTTAAAAGAAGGGTTTTGTTATATGAAGTAAGTAATTTTTCATATTTACTACACGATTTAAGTTGTATTTATTATAAATTTATGGACATTTAATTTAAATCTATTTTATTAGAATTATCTGCTAAAAGATCTTGTTAGATGTTTATTTACATACCCATACTCCATATTTTGTAAGCTTATTTTAATCATATTACTAATTTAAAAGGAAAACAAAAATGAATCCTGATTTACAAAACACAGTAACACTTGAAACTGCGAAAGAATGGACTACCGCTTGGAGAGAAAAGTACCAAGATCCTAAAAATCCACAAGTAAACCCGTGTAATGCTTTTTTAATGCCTGCAGTCGATTTGATAGAGGTTCTAAACGAAATGGGATTGCTAAGTGATAAAGTAGCAAAAAAAGCGCAGCAAAAGGCTTGTCTTAACGGTAAGAAAGTAAGAGCATATATGGCAATTGGTAATGATAATCCAGATGAAACTCCTGAAGAAAAGTTATTAGTTGTAGGAACTAAGTACAATCGAAAAACAAGAGTGTATCAAGATATCATTAATGAAGAAATTGATGGGGATAAAGTGAAATTAAACTTTTTTGGAGATCCTATTATTAGCAGTGGAATATATGATTTCACGAATCCTTGCCCTCCAGAATGTGATGTTAATAGCCCACTTAACTAATTGTTATTACTAATTTAAATTAAATATAAAATGAATTCAAATAACGAAAACACAATCCCTAAAGATACTGGTGCGCAATGGACAGCAAATTGGAGATCTCAACATCCTAATACTGTAAATGCATTTTTAATACCAGCTGTAGATTTTGTAGAAGTACTAAACGAAATAGGAGTATTAGATGATGCTGCGGCTACTCAAGCTCAAGCGAATGCTAATAATCTGAATTCTAAAATAAGAGGATATTTAGCGATTGATGATAGTAATACAGAAAAAATAATTTTTGTAGGAACAGAAAATGTAGATGGAGTTAACAGAGATATTATTGATGGTACTATTGATGGTATTACTCCGACTACGTTAAAATCATCGGCATCAGATCCCTCGACGAGTGGAGTGTATGATTTCACAAATCCTTGTCCTCCTGAATGCGATTCTAATAGTCCTTTGAATTAATGTTATAAATTGAATACTAATTATTTTTTATATTTTAGCGTAGCGACAATATTTCTATTGATATTGAACGCATATTTTTATTTTAAAGGCTTTATTGAAAACAATAAAGCCTTTAAAATATTTACTATTTATTTGTTTTTAACTTGTGTTATTCAACTAATAACACTTTATGTTGGTAAATTTTTGCACAAACCCAATTTATTTCTATCACATTTTTATTTAGTTGTACAATTTATTTTTCTTTCTATTTTTTATAA
The DNA here is from genome assembly GCF_943733665.1 of Aquimarina sp. Aq107. Taxonomy (NCBI): domain Bacteria; kingdom Pseudomonadati; phylum Bacteroidota; class Flavobacteriia; order Flavobacteriales; family Flavobacteriaceae; genus Aquimarina; species Aquimarina sp. Aq107. The sequence continues at coordinate 1,636,781 of NZ_OX030782.1, forward strand.
AGAACTTTTAAAAAATAAGTGGATAACTTATTTAATAATACCGTTTCTTGGTTTTTTAACTTATCAATATATAGAGGATCCGAGTCTTTTTTTTAGGTATAATGCGATTGGTATTTCCATAACTCAGGGTGTGTTAATTATATATTCCATAATCTATTTATATAGATGTTTACAGGGACAAAACCTATTTTTAATTATAAATGTAGGATTGTTTTTGTATTTGATTTCCAGTACTTTAATATTTGCATCGGGTAATTTGATTTTTAATTTGGATATTTCTGAGTCAATGAACTATTTATTGATTAATACAAATCGTATATTATACTTTTTATTTCAAATCCTAATCTTTATTGAATGGAGAAAGAATTACTACAAGAAGATTCCCAAATTATAGTGGTTATTTTAATAGCTATTATGGTATTACTGTTAATGGCAGTATCATTAGTGCTTTTCTTTTTCTTTTCCCGTAAAAAAATAGTTGCAGCAGAACTAGAAAAAGCGAATATGGCGATTTCTTATCAAAGAGATTTGATACACGGGACTATAGAAACCCAAGAAGAAGAGCGTAAACGTATTGCGCAGGACTTGCATGACGCTATTAGTGCCAAACTAAATGTGGTTAGTCTTAGTACCAATGTCTTAATAGATGGCAAATTAAATAAAGAAGAACAGGAACAAACATTACAACATATATTATCAGTTACTACAAAAACTCTAGAAAGTTCAAGAAGATTAGCACATAATTTATTACCTCCAATTTTAGAAAATTTTGGATTGCAAGCTGCAATAGAAGAACTTTGTGATGAATTTATCAGCAGCAAAAAATTAAAAGTAAATTACACTGTTGTATACCATGATTTTTTTTCTAAAAACAATGAATTGCATATTTTCAGGATTATTCAGGAGTTATTAAATAATTCAGTTCGACACGGTGAGGCAGCTAATGTAGTTTTAAATATTAATGAAGACGATAAAGAACTAATTATAGAATACTCTGATGATGGGAAAGGATTTGATATACAATCCATAAATATAAACAAGGGAATTGGACTTAAGAATATAGAAAGTAGAGTAGAAATACTCAATGGGATACTTTCTTACCAGAGTGAAGTCGGTAATGGAGCAACGTTTACTATTAGCACTAAAAAAACCTAAGAAATGAAGAAAGACATTATAAAATTGGCTATTGCTGATGATGAAACATTATTTAGACAAGGGATTACTTTTATTCTGGATAAAGAGAATAATATAGAAATTTGCATACAAGCAGAAAATGGAAATGATTTAGTAAAACAATTAAATCTTTCCAAAGAATTACCAGAAGTCATTTTGATGGATTTAAAAATGCCCGATCTTAATGGAGTAGAAACAACTAAAATTGTTAAAAAGAAATTCCCGGAAATTAAGATCATAGCGCTAACAAGTTATTATAGCAAGCCTTTTATCATTAATATGATACAGCAAGGAGCTGTTGCTTACCTTGCCAAAAATGCTACACCCACAGAAGTTATAAATACTATAAATCAAGTCGCTATTAAAGGATTCTATTATGATGATAATGTAATGAGCATTTTAGAAGAAGCTTCTTTAAAATCAAAAAAGCAGACCAGAGACAGTGAGTATTTGACCAGCAGAGAAAGGGAAGTCCTAAAGTTGATATGTGAGCAGAAAACAACTACAGAAATTGCAGAACAATTATTTATTAGCCCACGAACGGTAGAAGGACATCGTAATAATTTATTAGTAAAAACAGGATCTAAGAATATTGCTGGTTTGGTAATTCACGCAATAGAGAATCAAATATTTGTGCGTAATGCAGAGCTTTAGTTTAGACTAAATTTTATGCTTTTTTACATTTTAAAACTATTTTTTCTTCATTACAATTCGTTGTGAAAAATAGATAGATGTCTCCACCATCTTTAATTTTAAATTTTTTACGAATTTCGGAAACAGTTTCTGGAAAGTTACGTGTAGTAATATTAGCTTTTGTAATTTTTTCCTTCTTCAGTATTTTTTTTTGATAGGGGAACACAGAAATTATTTCAAAACATCTTCCAGGAAAATTAATAAGATTATCAGAAGTATATAAATGCGAATGTTGATGGAGTTTTTCTAGGTCAAAACTTTTTGAAATATGATAAAACCCTCCTGATTTCATAATGGCAGCATTAGGCTCATACACGTACTTTTTTGGATCAGAAAATTTGGGTATAGTATTATTTCCTTCTTTTAATGAAAATTCGAATACCTGATTTTCATTATTATTGATTTGTATAGTTTTAATTTGGGTGTCAGTTTCGATATTTTTCTCTAATACCCAAAGCAACTCTTTTACTTCATTGTTTACCGCAATAACATGAATTTCCTTTACAAATTGTAATGATTTTAATCCAGAATGAATATCGAGTAGAGGAGATGTTTTGATTAATATGCGATCACTTTTAGAAAATAATAAGTCTAAATTGGATGGAACATCTGGTAAACAATCTTCTAAGAAAAATACTTTTCCTTTGCTGTTATGTCTTCTAGATGGATCAATGTAAATCCAATCTACAAACTCTAGTTTTTTTAAAATTTCTAACCCATCACCAGAGTGAGTTTCTATATTGTGAGCATTCAGAGCTCTAAAGTTGTGAGCTGCTATTTCGCTTAAATCTGTATTTAATTCACAATGAATAACTTGCTTTACCTTTTTAGAAAAATAATAGTCATCGATTCCAAAACCTCCAGTAAGATCTATTAAGCTATTGCCGGTAACTAAATTGCTTTTATAAAGTGCAGTGACTTCTGATGAAGTTTGTTCTAAATTAAGGGTAGGAGGATAATAGATACCCTTTGTTTTATACCATAACGGTAACTTGTCTTTTGTCTTTTGTCTACCATTAATCTGCTGGGCTAATTCTTGTACGCTTATAGAATCATAAGGACTACCGGATAATATAAACTTAGTCAGATCTATTGGTTCGTTGGATTTTTTATAGATAAAATCCTGTACTTCCTTATGTAGTAAGTTGTTATTCAATCGTTACAATTCTTTAGTTAACTGCTTAACAATTTTATACTCAGATAAAAATTCTTTTGCAATTACCTTAATAGCTGTATAAAAAGGCACAGCTACAATTAGACCTCCAATTCCAAATAATGCACCAAAAATAAGTATAGCAAGGAAAATCTCTAAAGGATGTGATTTTACACTGTTTCCGAAAATCAAAGGCTGATTTAAGAAATTATCAATTAGCTGTATTACGATATATCCTATTAAAATATAGGTTAATTTAGGAAGAATAACAGATTGAAAATCGTATCCCAAATTACTTGTCGCGGCCAAGATTAATACCAAAGCTCCACCAAATAATGGGCCTACGTAAGGTATTAAGTTGAAAATAGCCGCAATTAAAGCAACTGCAATAGCATTGTGAACTCCAAAAATCAATAATAAAATAGTATATAAAACGAATAGTATAAATATTTGTAGTAGTAAGCCAACAAAGTATCTAGATAATAAATCTTTGATTTTATTAAACGCACGCATAAACCTAGTTTCATCTTCTTTCTTGGCAAAAACCATCAAACTCTTTTCCAATAATTTACTGTCTTTTAATAGAAAAAAAGAAATAAATAGAACAGAAAACAACCCAATTAATAAGGCGCCAAAACCACTTAAAAAAGTGTTGATAGCATCAGGAATCGCTTTTAAGTCAAAGAATTCCATTAAATCAGTTTGTTTAATTAGTTCTATAAAATTCAATTTTTCTACATTAAAGTAATCACTGATTTCTTGGTTTAAACGATCTAAATCATCTCCAACTTCATTTATATCAATTTCTCCAATCAATTGTCCTTGTTCTGTAATGATAGGCACAAACAAAAGAAATAAACTAAGAAAGAGACCAATGGTGATAAAAAGTGTAAATATTACCGCAAGTGAGTTATTGAATTTTAATCGTCTTTTTAGGAATAATACAAGTGGTCTTCCCATTAAAGAAATTACCGCAGCAAAAGTAACATAGAGAAGAATAGATTGTATTTTATATAAAAACCAAAGTAAAATGACTACTCCGACAACGATTCCTAGGGCTCTTAGAATCCCATATGCGATTGTTTTTGAATTCATAATTATATTTTTAAACAAACTTTAGTTAATTGATAACCATAAGATCACTTACAACTATTGATCATCAATCATCAATTGTTTTGTGATTTCATATAGTGCAATACCCGTAGCTGTAGCAACGTTCATACTACTGTTAGTGCCATACATATTGATATGTATACTTTTCATCAATTTTGTTAGTACATCTTCAGAAATTCCTAGTTTTTCTTCACCAATAACAAGTGCAATTTTATCATCAGCCGAAAATAATTTTGTAGAAACCGGTATACTATTTTCTGTAATTTCTAAACCAACAACTTTGTATCCTTTCAATTTTAAGTTGTCTATTAATGGTAGAATATGCTCGTGATGTTGGTAAGGAATTGTTTTGTGCGTTGATCTTGCAGTTCGTTCCATTCTTTTACTAACAATAGTTATGTTTTGGCCACAGAAGTAAATTTGTTCCACACCAAAACTATCTGCAATTCTAAAAATACTACCGATATTAGCAGGAGAATTTACGCTATCACAGATCAAAGTAATAGGAAATTGTTTTTTGATAAAAACTGTGGTTTCGTGAGTTAGTTGCGTTGGCATTTAATTAATTTTCAAAAGCATATTTGATAATATTAGCACCCATTTTTAGTGCTTTCTGGCGAACTTCTTCTGAATCATTATGAATTTCTGGATTTTCCCAACCATCACCAAGATCACTTTCAAAGGTAAATAATAATACAAGTCTACCTTCATAGGTAATTCCCAATGCTTGAGGCCTTTCTCCATCGTGTTCGTGTATTTTAGGGAGTCCTTGTGGAAATTTATATTTAGCAGAAAATATCGGATGTGATACTGGTAATTCTACTAATTCTTGATCGGGAAAAACTTTGATCAATTCTTTTCTAATATATCGTTCCATTCCATAATTATCATCAATATGCAAAAATCCACCACTCAATAGATAATTTCGTAAATTTTCTGCATCTTGTTCCGTAAAGAAAACATTTCCGTGACCAGTCATATGTATATATGGATATTGGTAAATATCAACACTTTCTGGTTTTACCGTTTTAGGTTTGGCACTCATTCCGGTTTGAATATTCTGATTACAAAAACTAATCAAATTCGGTAATGCGGTAGGGTTACTGTACCAGTCACCACCTCCATTGTATTGTAATACAGCAATATCCTGTGCTAAAACAACTCCAGAGAATGCCACTAGAAAAAGAAAACTTGTAAGTTTTTTGGTCATCATCGTCTAAATAATAGAATCTAAAAGTACTAAAATAAACAAGATGAAGAGAAACCTTTTGATACTATTAACGCTCATAATTACTACAATGGTTCAGGCACAGAGCGATAACAACTCAATTGTGGTAATGGAACTGTTTACTTCTCAGGGATGCAGCAGTTGCCCACCAGCAGATGAATTATTAGATGTGATTAATGAAAAATATAAAAATGATAATGTTTATGTTCTTTCATATCATGTGGATTATTGGAATCGATTAGGGTGGAAAGACCCTTTTAGTACAGAGGAGTTTAGTGATTATCAAAGAGATTATGCGCAACAGTTTAATAGTAGATCTATATACACACCTCAATTAGTTGTTAATGGTAGCGAACATTTCACGGGATCTAATAGCTCCAAAGCGTTGGCCGCAATACGTAATTATTCTAAATCAAAAACAACTAATGTAATTAAATTTACTAATGTAGAACGAGATACTAATACGCTAAAAATTGATTATGGAGTCCAAGGTGATTCATTTGATCAGGTAACATTTGCATTGGTAGTATCTGAGAGAACCACTGAGATTGGTAGAGGAGAGAATCGAAATAGAAGTTTAAAAAACACAAATATAGTTGCTAGTCGTTTGGTTGCTAATGAGATTTCTGATAGTGTTACTTTGTCAATTCCTGATTGGATAGGAGATAAAGATGAGTTATCGGTTATAGCATATACTCAGGATAATAAATTGGTGACTACTGGTGCAGCTAGAATAAATATTTAATAATTTACGAGCATAATATTTAAAAGCTATAACAATGAATGTTATAGCTTTTACTGTATACTGTAACAAAGTTGTTTCGTAAACGTCTGTTTTAAAACAGCCAAATGAAAACTCGAGATACCTCATTGTTAGCTTTTATAGTGTTATTAGCTATATCCGGATACAGTCAAAATTTACCAAGTCTATTAACTGATAAGAATATCAATGCTACTTTTTCTATTCTAGCTTATGACAAGAAAGCTAAAGAATATGGAATTGCTGTTGCAACCAATAATATATATGTTGGAAACTCTACGGTTTATATTGACCCAGCGATCGGAGCTTTTTCAGTTATTGCCGAAACTGAACCTCTGTACGCCATAGAAGGTTTTAAAAACTTAAAAGCTGGTAAATCAATAAAACAAGCTATTCTAGAGGTTAAAGAGAACGATAAAGGGTCGCACTATAGACAAGTATCTGGTATGGATGTAGAAGGAAATGTGTATGCTTTTACAGGAGAATCCTTAAAGTATTGGAATGGAGAAGCATCAGAGGTGTTAGGTGAGAATTTTGTAGTTATAGGTAATCAATTAGATAGAGAAGTACTTTCGCAAATGTCTAAAGCATTTAAAAATACTGAAGGAACATTGGCAGAACGACTTTTACAAAGCTTAATTGCTGGACAAAATGCTGGCGGACAAATTTCTGGAAAACAATCTGCTGCAATTGTTGTAAAGGGAGCTGATAATGCGTGGTATAACCAAATTGATTTGCGAGTAGATAATTCTAAAAAACCTATTAAAGAATTACAAATATTAATGAACTATCATTATGGACGAATTAGGCTTAATCAAGCATTATATGCACATAGAGAAGGAAATATAAAAAGAGCTAAACGAAAATTATTAGAAGCTGAATCAATGCTTGACGGATGGGATGGTATTTATACTCGAATTGCAAAAACTAATTTTATTTTAGGCGATGAAGACAAAGCTATCAAATGGATCAAAAAAGGGCTGTCAGAAAACCCAAAATGGTCAGTAAATATTCCTGCATTTTATTTTCTACGAAATAATCCAGAAATGAAATCAATTATTAAACCAGATTCATTTAACATAAATGATTGGGAGAATGCGATACAGATGCTTAGTAGTTTAGGGAGAGAACTAGAAGTTATTACGTTGGCTCAGGAACTGTTGGATAAAAAAATAGAATCCTCATATTTAAACTTTTTGTTAGGAAGAAGTTATTTCTATGAGAAAGAAGAAGATAGGGCAATTGGGTTTTTAGAAAAGGCGTTAATTCTAGATAAAGAAAATATCGAAGCAAGAATTTTACTTAGTAAAATCAAGTAAAATTTTATAAATTAATTAGCATTACCAATCACTCGCGGAAAAGGATGTATAGTAAATATTGAATGTTTGTATTAACAGGTAATTTCTTACTCTAACATTTACTACCTTAGCATTAATAATAGAATATCAATCAATCAAATTCACATAAATCACTCATCATGGCAAAGAAACGCACTTGGAAATTTTGGACCTCTAGAACCTTATTAATCATTTTAGTTTTAGGCATACTCTGGTTAGTTAATCTTATCTGGTTTAAACCATTTAATATAAATCATTTTTATGACAAAGTCTTTGTAGAATTAGCTTTAGAAAGCCCTGAATTAACAACTTCGATGGGAATTCCCGTAATCTATGATTGGTCAAAAGATGAGTTAGACGATATCTCTGATAAAAAACAGTGGGAATCTTTTAATAAAATGAAAGAAGATTATGAAACTTTACAGAGTTATAATTTTGAGAATCAATCCGACGCAAACAAACTAAATACTAAAATATTAGGTTATTATTTAGAAGGTTTAAAGGAAGGTGAAGAGTTCTTTTATCATGATTATCCAGTAAATCAAATGGGAGGAGTACAAAGTTCTTTACCAAGTCTTATGGAGAACTCGCATAAACTTAGAGATAAAAGTGATGCAGAAGCTTATATTACTCGCTTGACTAAATTCGAAACTAAGTTTGAACAATTAATAGAGAATCTTAAAATAAGAGAAGATAAGGGAATTATACCTCCTAAGTTTGTAATGGATCGTGTAATTGATGAAATGAACGGTTTTATTGGAGTAAATTCAAATGAAGACTCTGCAGTAAAATCAAATATTCTTTATACTAATTTTGAGACCAAAATAGATGAAGTAGAAGAATTATCTGAAGAAGAAAAAGATACGTTAAAGAAACAGGTAGAAGAAACAATATTAACCAATGTTTTTGGTGCGTATAAGAAGCTTGTCACATATTTTGAAGAATTAAAAAAGAAAGCTACTACAGATGATGGAGTTTGGAAACTACCAAACGGAGAAGCTTTTTATCGATATCAGTTAAAGCAAAGAACTACTACAGATCTAGATCCAGAAGAGGTACATAATATTGGATTGTCCGAAGTAGCTAGGATAAAAAATGAAATGCAAGAAATCCTATCTGCAGAAGGGTATAAGGATTCCACAAAAACGTTAGGCGCTATCATACAGGAATTGAATAAGGAAGAACGTTTTCTTTTTCCCAATAATGATGATGGAAGAAAAATGGTGATAGATGAGTATGATCGGATACTATCAGAAATCAGCGCAGGTTTGGATGATGCTTTTGATGTTAGACCAAAAGCAGGCTTAGAAGTTAAGAGAGTTCCAGAATTTAAGGAAGAAGGATCCGCTGGAGCCTATTATACAAGACCAGCTATGGATGGTTCTCGTGGAGGTGTGTTTTATGCAAATCTTAGAAATGTCCATGAATCTGTTAAGTTCGGAATGAAAACGTTAGCGTATCATGAAGGAATACCAGGTCATCATTTTCAAATAGCAATTCAATCAGAATTAGAAGGAGTTCCTATCTTTAGAACTATAGGTCTTTTTACGTCATATATTGAAGGTTGGGCATTATATTCAGAACAACTAGCTTGGGAATTAGGTTTTTATGAAAATGATCCTTTCGGAAACTTGGGGAGATTGCAAGCAGAAATGTTTAGAGCTGTTCGCCTAGTAGTAGATACGGGTATTCATCATAAAAAATGGACTAGGGAACAAGCAATTGATTATATGGTACAAAATACAGGAATGACTACTACAGAAGTTACAACAGAAATAGAGCGTTATATAGTTTGGCCTGGTCAAGCTTGTGCATATAAAATAGGAATGCTTAAAATATTAGAACTAAGAGAGAAAGCAAAACGACAATTAGGAGAAAAATTCGATTTAAGAGATTTTCATAATGCAGTTTTAAAAAATGGAGCAGTTCCTTTAGATGTTTTAGAAGAGATAATTGATAGTTATGCAGAGGATGCTAAAGAAAAGAAATCGTAATTGATTTTGTTAAAGAATAAGTATAATCAAAGAGTATGAATCTAGAGGAAAATAAAAAGAACGCTATCGCTTTTTATAAAATGGCATATGAGGGTAAACCTAAAGAAGCTGTGGAGAAATATATTGGAAATGAATATATTCAACATAACCCAGATGTAGCTGATGGAACAGAAGGGTTTATATCCTATTTTGAAAGAATGCAACAAGAATATCCTAATAAATCCATAGAGTTTTTAAGATGCATTGCTGAAGGAAATCTAGTATCGCTTCATACCCATCAAACTTGGCCGGGAAATGATGAATATGTAACCATGGACTTTTTTCGTTTTGATCAGCAGGGAAAAATATGCGAACACTGGGATGCGATACAACAGATTCCAAAAAAATCCGCGAATCCAAATACGATGTATTAGCAGCATATAATTATACTATAAAATTAATTAGGAAAATAATAAGCTGAATATATATGGAAGGGGATGGACTTTTTTAATGTATATGGTGAATGAATAGTAATTAAAACAATATAAATTTACAATAATTAAATTTGATAAAATACCTCAAGTATTCTGATTTAGATAGTTCTCTTATAAAGCAATATAAATATGCTGTCACCGAAGCCTTTCCGGAAATTATTTTAAGATCTAGGGTTACGGAAGAGTATTGGAGTAGGTTGGAAAATTATTTTCCTCACACTCAGGTTTTCATGGTTAATTCTAATAATGATCTTTTAGGTTTTATGAATGCGCTACCAATATTTTGGGATAAAATAGTAAGTGATTTGCCTAAAGAAGGATGGGATTGGCTTCTAAAAAAAGGAATTTCAGATTTTGAGAACAATATAAAACCTAATATTTTAGGAGGTTTACAGATTATTGTAACAAAGAAACATCAGGATAGAGGGTATAGTAAGTTATTAATATCTAAAGGAAAAGAAGTTAGAAAGAGTCTTGGGTTAGAGAAACTCATAATTCCGATACGACCAATTTTAAAACATAATCATCCAAAATTATTGATGAAAGATTATATAGACTTAAAGAAGAACAATAAAGTCTATGATCCTTGGATAAGAACTCATTTAGAAAGTGGAGCAACTCTTATTAAGGTTTGTGAAAACTCTATGAATGTTAGAGGTAATATAAGTTTCTGGGAAGAATTATTAGGTGAAAAAATTACTGTATCAGGTAGTTATAAAATAGATGGAGCTCTAAATTTGGTAACGGTAGATCTAGAAGAGAACTATGGAGAATATAGAGAGGAAAATATATGGATATATTATGATTAGTATTGGTTTTATTAAATAAAGTTTAAAAATATGAAGGGCATTATCTATTCGGATAATGCCCTTTATATTATATCAGTTATATGTATTATACTATTCTATCACAAGCTTTTTCGTAACTGAACCACTGGTTTGATCCAATCTAATTAGATAAATGCCAGCATTGAGATTAGATACGTTAAGAAGATTGTTATTTAAAGTTTCAGAAATAACTTGCTTACCTAACATATCAAATACGCTAACAGTAATAGCTGAATTTGATGTAGTTGTGATATTAACAAAACCTGTATTTGTTGGATTAGGAAACATATTAAAGTTTTCTAACTTTTCATCAAAATCATCAATAGATAAAGTACTAGCATTATCATTAGCATCACCTGGTGTACCGAGGTCACCACTACCAAAAGCTGTAACCGCCTCTGCCCAGTTAGCTCCATCATCATTAGCAGCGCTATTTAGGTCATTGATTGACAATTCCATACTAGCTCCTGTAGGATCAGGGAAAGTAGCTCCATTATCCCATATTACCTGATCAATAACCGTAGAACCACATTCTATAATAATACCATCTGTACTGTTTCCTAAAGAAATGTCATTTGCATATGTATAGTCAGGAGTAATTCCTCCATTTGGAGTCGCTGCATTTGCAATCAAAACGTATCCCATTGGAGGTACAATTAACGAAGATCCGATAACATGAGTTTCACCAGCTTGATTATCATCTTTAATAATCCAGCTTTGTATATCAATTGCACTTCCGGTTGTATTGTATACTTCAAAATATTCCCCATTAGGATCATTCCCAGCGGCAGAAGGGTTTTGCATGATTTCAGTAATTATAATATCACCAACATTTGCACAAACTGCGACAGGAGAAACCGTTCCATTTAGAGAAATTGTTTCATCCGTTACACCTGGAGATGATACTGTAATGTCTCCACTATAAGAATTTACCGTTAATCCAGCTGTCATTCGCACAAAAATTTCAGTACTATTTACAGTTCCTGTGGTTGGCGCTATACTAACAGAAGAACCAAAGCCAGTTCCTGTAGTAAGAGATACTTCAAAATTAGTAGGAGCAGTTATTGTTATATCTCCAGTAAGAAATAAACCTTCTACATTAAAGCTATCTTCAGTAGATGGACCAGATCCTTCGAAATATGAAAAGTCTCCAATAAAACCAGATACAGTGAATTGGGGATCAGCTGGAGAAACAGTTCCACTTAACATTACTGTTTGATCTGTCGCTCCAGTAGAAGAAACTGTGGCATCACCAGTGTAAGAGTTAGAAGTTAACCCGGCTACTAATCTAGTATAAATAGTAGTAGTGGCGATTGTACCCATTGCAGGAGTTATAGCAACAGAAGAAGCAAAACCACTTCCTGTAGTAAGAGAAACCTCAAAATTTGCTGGCGCCGTTACTGTAAGATCGGTAGTAAGGTTTAATCCAGATACAGTAAATGTCCCCTCATTAGAAGGACCATTCGCTTCAAAATAATCTAATCCAGAAACCGCACCACTTACATTTATTGAAGGTGTTGTAGAGACAGTGGTTGTATATGTACCGATACCACCTATAAGCGTTTCAAAAGTATCTGTGCCGCTTTGACAAGTTCCAAGATTATTTAATGATCTTACTCCTGGTATCGTCCAGTTTACTTCTGTAAAACCAGCATCAGGTCCGGTTCCATCAACTCGTTTAGCATAAGAATCTGTATATTCCCAAGTAGCACCAGTTCCATCCGCACCATCTACACCGTACTGATCTACCGTAGCGCCAGAACTATTTAATATAATTCTAACTCTATCGTCCCCATTAAGATTCATAGTATTAGAAGCCAAAACAGTACTAAGATTTAGAGATGGAAATTCGGTTCCAAGGTAGCTAGGGTTACCATTAGTTCCATCAATACTACCTGAAGTAGATATATATACAAAACCGTCTGTAACTGTTCCTAATGCAGAAAGGTCTTGAGTATTCCCCCAGGCTGTAGCAGCATTAGTTTGATTTTCTAATGAGTATAATGAGAAATCTACCGTTCCATCAGCATAAATTTCTAAAAGTTTAGGGAGTCCTCCAGAACAATCTCCATCAACTATAGCCGTAATTATAGGAGTTTGCCCATAGGAAGCTAAAGAAAGAGTAATAGTAAAAAATAAAAAATAAAGTTTTTTCATAATAGTAATTATAATTGAGTGAAAATAGTTTAGCAATATACAAAGAAATGAGTATCGTAAAACCATCGTTTGGAACAAACTATGCATTCTTAATTATAACTTAACACTACTATTGAATACTGATAGTTAAAAGTAAAAACATTTTAAGTTTATGTTATTAAGGAATTATTTTAAAAAGGATTACCTGATTTAGTTGCGGTAAAAAGGCATTGAAATTGTTATCAGAAATAACAATCAGAGATTTACTTCCATCAGAAAATAGAGGGCCAAAAGTTATTCCTTCAATATTATCCACAGTATTATTAGTCAATTCACTACGGATACTGTTAAATTCAAACAAAAGTGTTTTAGCAGCTTTGATTACTGTTTCTGATGAAATAGAGCTAGTGTTTAGTGTATTGCTTGCATTGGTAGCATCAACATTATAAATTTTTATAGTGTTACCTCCATCCAAATATCCTGAAGAAAAAGATCTTTCTAGAAAAAGAAATTGATTTTCATCATATTCTAAAATTTCAACCAGTCCGTTAATACTAAATGTTGTTCCTAAAGCAGGTTCGCGATCAACAGCATCCAGCTCATATATAAACTGTCTTTCTGATGTGCCATTTGTTTTATTAATTCGAGTAATACGAACTGGAGACTCTGTTTCTGTAGTAGTTGGTTCTGGTCCATCCTCAATTAATGGAAGTTCCATACCAACCCAATAAGCATCAGAATCAAAACTAATACATAATGATTCTAATGCACCATTATGTCGTGGACCGGATTGATCAGTTGTTGTATTAGCATCTAAATTTTCAGGTAATGCGAAACTGCGCAATTGAGTACCATTAGGTGCTATTTCTAATAAGGCAGGATCAACATTGTTACTAATAGAACCTTCACTGTTATATATAATATTACCTGTGTTAATATCAAATCGAATAGCTTCAGGATCCATTTGATTTTCTGGAATAGTATTTCCTGTTTCATCCTTAATTTCTATTAGTGAACTAATAGATGCATTTGAAAAACCTTCTTGGTTAAAGGCAATGTCAGCTGTGTAATATCTGATAGGGTTTGATCCGTCACTTATTATATACCAAGTATCGTTTTTGTAATCAATACCAGAAAAGCCTCCTGTTGGAACATCTCCAATAGGGTCATTGGTTATTATTATTTCATCTATATATTCTAAACTGCTAATTGTATTGAGCGAGGGATCAGGAGATTCAGAACTTGTGCTAGAATTGTCATTCGATGAACAACTTGCAAAAAAAACAATAACACAGATAGATATTCTAATTTTTGCATTCATAATCTTGATTATTAGATTCTATAAAGATATTAATTATTTAAACTATGAATTTAGGAAAGCGATACTATGGGTTGCAACAATAGCAGCAGTTTCTGTTCTTAATCTTGTTTTTCCTAAAGTTACTGGAATAAACCCTGTTTTTAAAGCGTTTTCAATTTCTTTGGTAGAAAAATCTCCTTCGGGTCCTATTACCAATGTTGTGGCACTTTGTGGTTTAATAATATCCTTTAAAGATTGTTTCTTAGTTTCTTCACAATGTGCAATGAGTAACTGATCCGAAGTATCTTTTTTTAAAAATTCGGTAAAAGAAATAGCTTTATTTAGTATTGGTAGATACGATTGAAGTGATTGTTTCATAGCACTTTGTAATATACGTTCAAATCGTTCGGGTTTGATTATTTTTCGTTCACTGTGATCACAAATAATTGGAGTAATTTCATCAATACCAATTTCTGTAGCTTTTTCTAAAAACCATTCATAGCGATCATTCATTTTAGTAGGAGCAACTGCAAGATGTAATCTATAATCCTTAGACGGTTGATGATGTCTTTCTTCTAATTGGATAATACATTTATTAGGGCTTGAAAATGTAATAATTCCTTTACATAATAGACCTAACCCATTGGTAATTTGTACTAAATCACCTTCTTTTTTTCGTAAAACTTTAGTTATGTGTTTGCTTTCTTCTCTCGAAAATTGAAATTCTTGAGTGGTTTCTGTAATATCCTTATTATAGAATAACTGCATAAGTGAAAAATTAAAACTTAATTCGGGCTTTAGCAACAATACTCATATCAGTAAAATCCTTTTTTAAATATTTTAGATAACCGACAATACCGATCATGGCTGCATTGTCTGTAGTGTATTCAAATTTTGGGACAAAAGTTTTCCATCCGTATTTATGTTCACCTTCTTTTAATGCTTTTCGTATTCCAGAGTTCGCAGAAACTCCTCCGCCAATGGCAATAGCTTTTATTCCTGTTTCCTTAGAAGCTTTCTTTAATTTGTCAATAAGAATATTAATAATTGTATACTGAATTGAAGCACAAACATCTTCAAGATTCTCTTTTATGAAATCAGGGTTCTCTTTAACTTGTTTTTGAACAAAGTATAATACAGCAGTTTTGAGACCGCTAAAACTAAAGTTTAGACCATCGACTCTAGGTTTTGTAAAAGGAAACGCTTTTGGATTTCCAGATTGCGCGTTTTTATCAATTAAAGGGCCACCTGGATAAGGAAGTCCTAATATTTTTGCACTTTTATCAAAAGCTTCTCCAACTGCATCATCGATTGTTTCACCAATAATTTCCATATCAAAATGATCAGTAACTTTTACAATCTGTGTGTGCCCTCCACTAATAGTTAAAGCAAGAAATGGGAACTCTGGTTTATCAAAATCCTCTTCATCAATAAAATGTGCTAATATATGAGCTTGCATATGATTAACATCAATTAGTGGAATTTCTAACGAAAGTGCTAATGACTTAGCGAAAGAAGTGCCTACCAATAATGATCCCATTAATCCAGGACCTCTGGTAAAAGCAATTGCACTAAGATCGGATTTATTGATGTTCGCTTGTTTTATGGCCTGATCAACAACAGGAACAATGTTTTGTTGATGTGCTCTAGAAGCTAATTCTGGGACAACACCACCATATTGTTCGTGAATTTTTTGTGATGCTACAACATTTGATAGCACGCGACCGTTGCATAATATAGAAGCAGAGGTGTCATCGCAAGAAGACTCAATACCTAGGATGTATACATTTTGTGAGCTCATTATGAGGAAAAGGGCATAGAAATTGTTAATATTGTCAGCAAAGTTAAAACAATAAAACGTATCAAAAAATTCGGGAAAATATTGAAAAGGATATTCCTTATCCTTATTTCGCTATTTGTGCTATTAGTGATACTATTTTCTATTCCTGCAGTTCAAACTTTTTTAGGCAAAAAAATCACCAATTATCTTAATGATGAGTATGATGTAGATATTAATGTTGGTAGAGTAGGCTTGACTTATTCAGGTGATGTTAATTTAAAAGAAGTTTTTGTAAAAGATCATCATCAGGATACGTTGATATATGCTAAAAATATTGCCACCTCAATTCTGAATATAAGAGAGATTTCCAAAGGTCAACCAGAATTAGGAAGTGTTTCTATTGACGATTTAACCTTTAGAATGAAAATGTATAAAGGTGAGCGTAGCGACAACCTCATGACTTTTATTAGAAAATTTAATACAGGTAAGACTTCCACTTCTAATACTAAGTTTTTACTCACTACAGGAAATGTGACTATGGAGAATAGTAAATTTAGTTACATCGATGAAAATCTTAGTTCTCCAAAAATTGTGGTGATAAGGGATATTTTGTTGGACGCAGAAAGTTTAAAAGTAGACGGAGAGGATTTTTATATAACTACAGATTTATTATCATTTAAAGATCATAGAGGATTAAATGTTTCTAATTTAAAAACAGGGTTTTCTATTACTCCAACAGAAATGAATTTTCGAGATTTGTTATTAGAAACCATGGATTCTAAAGTTGAGGGAGATATAGTGTTCTCATATGAACGGGGTGGATTGGTTGATTTCGAAAACAGCGTTAATATCTCGGCTAATTTTAATAAAGCTACTGTTTCTACTAATGATTTAATTCCTTTTTATAAAGAGTTTGGTAAAGATGAAGATTTGATTTTAAAAAACACCAAACTAAAAGGTACGCTAAATGATTTTGAAATATTAGATTCCGATATTTCAGGATTAGATCGGTCTATCATCCAAGGAGATATTAGAATTAGAAATGCGGTAACAAATGTTTCTAAGTTTAGATTGGATGGTGATCTAAAGAATTTGACAACTAATTATTATGACTTGGTCAATTTACTACCTAACATCTTGGGAGAATCATTACCAAAACAACTTTATCAATTAGGAAGTGTAAAGGGAGTTGGACAAACAATAGTAACGATTAAAGATGTTGATGTTGATATGGACTTCTTTTCTCAGTTAGGAAAAATTAAAGCCTTCGTTTTATTAGGTGATTTAGATGATGTAAAAAATGCAACGTACAACGGAAATGTAATTTCTAATAATTTTAATGTAGGTCAATTACTAAGTAAGAAAAATCTTGGAAATGCAGCATTCGATATACATGTAGATGGAAGAGGTTTTACATTAGATAATCTTGATACCAAGCTAGAAGGAGATATTAGGAAATTCGAATTTAATGGATATACATATACCGATTTAAATGTATTTGGTAACTTAAAAGACCCTGTTTTTGATGGAAAATTAGTTTCTGATGATCCAAATATGAAATTTAGTTTTAATGGTGTAGCGGATATATCTAAAGAAATTAATAATTATGATTTTACGGCCAATGTGGATCACATCGATTTACATCGTTTAAATTTTTTTACTAGAGATAGTATTTCCGTTTTCAATGGAGATGTAAAAATGAAAATGAAAGGAACGGGTATTAATGATGCCTTTGGTACCATTTCTTTTGAGAAGACATTATATAAAAATCAAAATGCCAGTTATTACTTTGATGATTTTGATATTACTTCAAGCTTTGATGATAAAAATGTACGGACAATTACCGTAAATAGTCCTGATATTATTGAAGGTAACGTAAAAGGAATATTTAGATTTGAAAATGTATATGATCTATTCAGAAATTCTATTGGAAGTCTATATGCTAATTTTGAGCCTACAGAGATTACAGACAATGAATTTATGGAATTCAATTTTAAAATTTATAATAAGATTGTAGATGTCTTTTTTCCAGAAATTGAATTTGCTCCCAACACCTCTATAAAAGGAAAAGTAGAAAGCAATGATTCCGAATTTAAATTAACATTTAAGTCGCCATCCATTAAGGCGTTTGATAATTTAATGAAAGAAGTGGATATTCAGGTAGATAATAAAAACCCGTTATTTAATACATATGTAGCTATCGATAGTATAGATACTAAATATTATGATGTGTCTAAGTTTAGTTTGATTAATGTAACACTTAACGATACATTATTTATGCGTTCAGAATTTAAAGGAGGTAAAAATAATGTGGATAATTATAACTTAGAATTTTATCATACTATAAACGAAGATAATAATTCGGTTTTAGGATTTAAGAAATCCGATTTTACCTTTAAGGGGTATACTTGGTATGCTAATCGAAATAAGAGTAAAAGTAGTAACAAAATAATTTTTGATAATAATTTTCAGAATATAGATATTAAAGCTATTCGGTTAAGTCATGAAGATGAGGAGATAAATGTTTCAGGAACTGTTACCGGTAAGGATAATAAGGATATTAAAGCTACTTTTAAAGATGTAGATCTTAATAAAATTACACCTTATATAGAAAATTTGAAATTATCAGGAATCGTAGATGGAGAGCTTAAGGTGTTTCAAGATAAAGGAGTGTATTTTCCGAGCTCTACTGTAATAATTGATGAGTTATCAGTAAATGATTCAAATTTAGGTGAACTACGAATGAATGCTTCTGGAAATGAGTCCTTAACTGAGTTTTCTGTAAATACAAGATTGGTAAATGAAGAAAAAGTAAAAACACTTTCTGCAATTGGATCCATCGATGTTTCTGGTAAGAATCCAGATATGAATATAGATGTAGACTTAGAACGATTTAATATGTCTGGGTTTAGTCAATTAGGAGGGATTGTAATATCTGATCTTAGAGGTTTCGTAAGCGGTAGTGCTAAGGTTACTGGTGATTATGTGAACCCATCGATTGATGGTTTATTAAAGCTTAATAAAGCAGGTTTAAAAGTACCATATTTAAATGTCGATCTTGATTTTGATAATGACTCTAGGGTAGTGTTAAGTAAGCAACGTTTTAATTTTGATGATGTTTCTATTACAGATACTAAATATGGTACCAAAGGTATTTTAGGAGGATATATTGGCCATCAGCGTTTTTCTAAGTGGGATTTGGGTCTTACATTAAATGCTAGTGAACGATTATTGGTCTTGGATACCGAAGAGGATGAAGAGTCTTTGTATTACGGAACTGGTTTTATTAGTGGAGATGCAACTATTGAAGGTCCTACGGATGGTTTGGTCATTAATGTAAATGCAACCACAGAAGAAGGAACGATATTTAAAATACCCTTAAATGAATCCGAATCGATCGGAGATAACTCATATATTCATTTCTTGAGCCCAGAAGAAAAACAAGCACGTTTGGCCGGGAAAGAAATTATATTAGAAGAGATAAAAGGTTTAGAACTTAATTTTGATCTTGATGTTAATAATAATGCTTTAGTAGAAGTTGTTGTCGATAAAAAAACAGGAAGCTCCCTTAAAGGAAGAGGAGCTGGAACCTTACTTATAGAAATTAATACAAATGGAAAGTTTAATATGTGGGGGGATTTTGTGGCTTATGAAGGAAGTTATAATTTTAGATATGGAGCTTTAGTTGGTAAAGATTTTACGGTAAGATCTGGAGGTAGTATAAACTGGGATGGTAGCCCAACACGAGCTAAACTTAATCTTAGTGCAGTATATAAAACCGAAGCGAATCCAGCAGTATTATTAGAAAATGCAACCATCAATCGTAAAATACCAGTAGAGGTAGTAGTAGATCTTAATGGAGAATTAATACAACCTGATCTTAATTTTAATATAGAATTGCCTAATTTAAGTTCCGTTGCAAAAAGTGAGTTAGAATATCAATTAGAAGATCAAGCGACAAAAGAATTACAAGCACTGTCCTTAGTAACACAAGGACAATTTTATAGTGGAAACTTAGATCCAACCTTTATTACAGGGAATTTGGTAGAACGTGCAGCTGGACTAGTAAATGGTATCTTTTCTGGAGATGATGATAAATTTACAGTGGGTGTAAATTATGTTCAAGGAAATAGAAATGTCGATCAAGAGGCTGCTGATCAATTCGGAGTTACAGTTTCTACTCAGATTAATAATAGAATATTAATCAATGGAAGAGTAGGGGTTCCAATTGGTGGTGTAAGTGAATCAGTAGTAACGGGTGATGTAGAAGTAGAATACCTTTTTAATGAAGATGGAACTTTAAAAGGAAAGATATTCAATCGACAAAATGAAATTCAGTATATAGGAGAATCTCAAGGTTATAAACAAGGATTGGGACTTTCTTACTCAGTAGATTTTAATAATTTTGGAGAACTATGGGATAAGGTATTTAAGTCTAAAAAAGTAAAAGATTCTTTGTCTCAAAAAACAAAAGATACTATTGATATAGAGAAACCAGAATTTATTAATTTTACAGATAAGAACAATTAATCGCATATAATTTATACACAATAAATGGCTAAACAAATTAAAACTATTGGAGTAATGACATCAGGAGGAGATTCTCCTGGAATGAATGCTGCTATTAGAGCAGTAGCTCGTGCTTGCTCCTATTATAATGTAAAATGTATTGGTTTTTATAGAGGCTATCAAGGAATGATAGAAAATGATTATTGTGAGATGAATGCTCGAAGTGTTCGTAATATTATCAGTACCGGAGGAACCATTCTTAAATCTGCTCGCTCCGCAGAATTTAAAACACCCGAAGGAAGAAAAAAAGCAGCTGGTAATCTTAAAAAAGCGGGTGTGGATGCAATGATATTGATAGGAGGAGATGGGACTTTTAAAGGAGGAAAGATTTTTAGCGAAGAACATGAAATTCCTGTTATAGGTGTCCCAGGTACTATAGATAATGATATTGCAGGAACTAATTTTACCATAGGGTACGATACAGCTTTAAATACAGTAGTTGATGCCATAGATAAAATTAGAGATACAGCAAGTTCGCATGATCGATTATTTTTTATTGAAGTAATGGGGCGTGATGCTGGTTTTATAGCATTAAATAGTGGAGTAGGCGCTGGTGCAGAAGAAATCTTAATCCCTGAAGAAAATTTAGGGTTAGATAGAATGTTAGAATCGTTAAAGAGAAGTAAAAGATCGGGAAAATCTTCTAGTATAGTGGTAGTTTGTGAAGGAGATAAAATTGGTAAAAATGTGTATGAGCTTGCAGACTATGTAACCGAAAATATGCCGGATTATGATGTAAGAGTTACAGTTTTGGGGCATATGCAACGAGGAGGTTCACCTTCTTGCTTTGATAGAACATTAGCAAGTAGGCTTTGTGTTAAAGCAGTTGAGTTGTTGTTGGATGGAGAACAAAACGTAATGGTTGGTTTACTCAATAATAAGATAGTGGCTACTAATTTTGATGAAGGATTAAAAGAAGATCATAGCATAAACAAAGAACTCCTTCGTATTTCGGATATCCTTTCAGTATAATTATAATGATTACAATCGCAATTATCGCACATGATGGTAAAAAGGCAGAAATGGTTCAATTTCTGAATGAACATCAAGAAATCTTACAATCTAAAAATATATCGCTAATATCCACGGGTACCACTGGAGAGAAAGCAAAGCGCGCAGGTTTTGATGTAGAAGCATTATTATCCGGTCCTCTTGGAGGTGATGCACAAATTGCCGCTGGTGTTGCAGAAAAAAGAGTGGATATGGTTATTTTCTTTAGAGACCCTTTGGCAAAACATCCTCATGAGCCTGATATTTTTATGTTGATGAGGTTATGCGATGTGTATGACGTTCCATTGGCTACAAATCCTGCTACTGCGCAGTTGTTACTAAAGGGACTATAGATTATTGGGATAAATTTCGGATACATTGCTCTCTAATTCCCCAGATTTTATCAAATGAAAAATTTAATTCTTCTTCAATAATCCAAGATTTGATATACTCTTGGTGATAATGGATTTTAAAATCTCCAACTTGAAGAGGTTTTATATTTTTTTCAACTATTACGTCATTTTCGATTTTGTTAAAATCCGATATACTAGATGTCGCATCTATAGTTTGATTTTTGTACCGTAAATAGGTGTGAGCTTCAGGAATGTAGTTTAAGTTATTTTCTAAAAGGATGTTTCCAATATTGGGAGTATTTTTTCTATTCATTTTATAAATACCTATAATAAGATCTATATCATTTCTTCCATTTAAATTAGCTACTCGTTTCAATAATGCGTGTTTAGAACTACAAGTACCCTTTTGTTCTAAGATAACTAATTTAGAGTCTATTCTATTGGCATTTCGGCCATAGGGGAGGTTCTTGATAAATTGAACTAGTTGAACCCAAGAGCTAATACCTTTTCTTATAATAAGATTAGATAATTCATCATTAGAGGTAATTTCGAAATCGGTCATATTTAAAAATAAAAAAACTCAAACAAATTTTGCTTGAGCTTTTAATATATTTTTTGAAATGTATATTATTTCACCGCAATTACCGAAATTTCTACATTTACAAATTTTGGTAACGCAGCAACAGCTACAGTTTCTCTGGCTGGAGCAGTATCTTCATTAAAATAGCTTCCATAAACTTCATTCACTTGCGAAAAGTTATTCATATCACTAAGAAAAATAGTCGTCTTTATTACATGTTCAAAAGTCATATCAACCTCATCTAGAATTCCTTTAAGGTTTTGCATTACCTGTTCTGCTTCGGTCTTAATATCGTCCATTACCAAATCTCCAGTTTCTGGATTAATAGCTATTTGTCCAGAAGTATAAAGTGTATTACCATTAAGAATAGCTTGGCTGTAAGGACCAATCGGAGCAGGAGCCTTAGAAGTAGTTATAATTTTTTTCATAATGTGTGTTGTGTTATTGTTTATTTTGATTTTATAAACCTTTTATAACTTAAGTATACATATTTAAGATGCTAACTTATAATTGTCTGTCCGGTTCACGTCTTTTATCATACTTAATATCACTAAGAACAGAGGATTTGATACCTATAAAGAAGTTCCATGATGTTCTTTCACTGAAAGGAATCCAATTAAAACTCAAATTCCAACTGTCTAAGTCTCTTTGGAACCTTAAATTGGTATATGTGAATCCAGGGTTTTTAAGATCATACCCAGAGGATACTCCAACGGACCATTTAGGAGCTAGTTCTACATCTCCAGAGAACATAATTGAGTGTGATGAAATTTCGTTTTGCCTAGCGTTATTACTGTAATTGACGGTATATGATAGGCGTAAGGACCAAGGGATTTTGTAATTATAATTCTTAATATCCCTTTTTTCTTTATTGTCATTAGTTGGACGATTCGACTGGTCATCTCTAAAATCTGTTCCACCACCAAATAAATTATCGGGTCGTCCACCATTTTGTAAAGTTTGATTGGACAAAGGGTCCTCATTGGACTGACCTTTTTCAAAATCTTTACTAGAAAAAGAATATCCGAAATTAGCACTGGCTCTAGTTAATCTAAATAGACTACCTCCATTATCAATATTCCAAACATCAATTTTACGATTATTATTATCTAATGCATAAGGATCTAACTCTGCACTAAAGTTAATATCTAGTTTGTTCTCTATTATAGGAATATTTCCTGTAATAGATAGTGGACTCAATTGTAGAGAATCACCAGCAATATTATATGCGGTTCTAAAATTTAAGTTATTTAATAAGACCACCTTTCGGGGTTCTAAATCAGTGGTATCCTTACTCTTTACCTTTGCTTCAAGGTTATTGCTCAAAGAAAAGCCGATACTACTAGAAAAAGTATTACTTGGGGCACCGAAGAACCCACCTTCAAATCTAGAATATTCAACAACTTCCGTTTCGTCGATATCTAATGTGTTTGGATCATCGGTTATTGTATATTCATCATAGAATTGGTCAAAAGCCGGATTGATACTATAACTAATCGATGGTCTCATCGTATGACGTATTGCCTGGATTTTTTTATCTTTCTTAAAGTTAAAAGTTCCGTATATAGTAGTTCCTAAACTTGTTGAAAAGTTATAAGTTCGATACGCATCGAAACCAGCAATTGTATCCCTAACAACTTCTCCCGCGCCGTCGTTAGCATCTGGATCATAACTCTGATCAATAGTTTCAAAAACCCAATTTTCCTGAAAACTTGTACCCATAGTGGCACTTAAGTACTTAAAGATTTTAAAGTTCGTGCTAATAGGAATTGAATGCTGCATACCAATTCTGGCGTCATTGAACATGTCTCCTGTAAAAAGATCATCATCAGTAGTAGTAATTCTGTTTTCTCCTCTAAAGTTGTACTGCGTATTAATATTCTGTATGATTCCTTTTTTTACACCTACTTTTGGAGCAAAAGGAAATATCCTAGAAACACTAGCATTTACATTAGGAAGCGATAGATTTACTTCTTGTGTATTGGTATTAGAGTTATGATTTGCAGCAACATTTAGGTTTACTTGCGGATCTCCTTGAAAAGTTTTCGAATAAGAAATTGAAGAACTAAGTTGATTATTTAAGAAGTTACCCGTATTAAGTTGATTTGTTGATTGCTGGAAAAAATCACTACTACCAAAATTCACAGAAGCAGAAAATCTAGAATTGGGATTCGCTTTTGCATCCTGAGAATGAGTCCATTGTATATTGTAAGTAGTTCTCTGAGCAAAATCAGGAAACCCTCTTTCACTAGTTAAGTTATTTTCAAATCTAAAACGGAGATTCCCTCTATATCTGTATCTTACGGCATATGCAGATTCAGTAAGTAGCGTATAACTACCATTGGTATAGTAATCTCCTGTAATTGTTAAATCGGCATAATCACTTACAGCAAAATAATAACCACCATTTTGTAAAAAATATCCTCTATTATTTTCTTCTCCATAACTAGGGATAATAAAACCAGAGGTTCTTTTATCTTGTAAAGGAAAATAACCAAAAGGTAATCCAAGAGGAGTTGGTACATCTGCGATAAACATATTTACCAAACCAGTAACAATTTTTTTCTTAGGTACTAGTTTTATTCTACGAGCATAAAAATAATAATCAGCATTATCTACATCTTCGGCAGTTGTAAATTTTACATTACTCATATAGATAACAGAGTCATTTACCCTTTTAGAGACTTCTCCTTTAACATTCATTTCCCCTTGTTTCGTTCGGGAATTATATATTAAAGCTTTTTCAGTGTCAAAATTAAATCTAATAGAATCTGGTTCTACTACATTTTGAGCCTGTTTAAAAACAGGTGTTTGAGTATAATCTCCTACAGAATCTTTAATACCGTAAGCGTACACCTCATTTTTTGCATTGTCTACGATGATAAGTCCTGCATTTATTTGCATTTCACCATATATAATTTCAGCTTCATTATAGAGATACATTTTGTTTTCTCTACGGCTTAGTCTCATATAATCTTTAGACTTGTATTTGACTTTATCGGTTAATAATTGTGGTGGAGCAACTGCGGTATCCTTCTTTGTTGTGTCTTGATCTTTTTCGTTTTCTAGTAACTCAGTTTTAGAATCTGAACCTTTTTTGGGTAAAGAAATAGAATCCTTTTGCGCAGTAATAGGTTTTTTGGTCGTTTTATCGAACTCTTGTGCAGTTGTATAACAAATACAAAATAGTGAAAAACTTAGTGAATAAAGTATGTTACGTACCGTTGTTTGCAATGGTTTATATCCTATTTTTGTAAAACTATGGCTTAGTTTTTGAAGTGCCAAAATTACATATATTTTTTATGTAGAGATTGTAATTGGTAAAAAAATAAATATTTATATCAAATACTTTGCTCTAACGTTATTTTTAAATGAAACCTGTATTCTAATTTCTAAGGTCATAACCATATGATTTTAGAATTATTATACTAAATACGGAAACAATTTGGTAATGTTTCAAGCTAAGTGATAATTTTGCATAATTATGAAAAAGAAAATAATATACAGTTCACTTTTAATTGTATCGGTTTTTATCCTATCAGCATTTACGTTATCTGTTGTGAGTGAGAATGATAAAGAGAAATTTGTGGTGGTTTTAGATGCTGGGCATGGTGGGCATGACCCTGGAAATAGAGGAAATGGTTATAAAGAAAAAGATATTGCTCTTAAAGTAGTTTTAGCAGTTGGTGCGGCCTTAGAGAAAGATGATCGTTTTAAAGTTGTATATACCAGAAGTACGGATAAATTTATAGAATTACACGAAAGAGGGAAAATAGCAAATAAAGCTAAAGCGGATTTATTTGTGTCCGTACACTGTAATTCTCACCGTTCGCAAGCATATGGTACAGAGACTTTTGTACTAGGGTTGCACGCAAATGATGAAAATTTTAATGTAGCTAAAAATGAAAATTCAGTTATTCTATTAGAAGATAATTATGAAGCAAACTATGATGGATTTGACCCAAATTCTCCAGAATCAATAATAGGATTAACGTTAATGCAAGAAGAATATCTAGATCAAAGTCTTACTTTGGCTAGTTTCGTTCAGAATGGATTTAATAAAAGCTTAAAACGAAAAAGTAGAGGAGTAAAACAAGCCGGTTTCGTTGTTTTACACCAAACCTATATGCCTAGTGTATTAATAGAACTAGGGTTTCTTACCAATAATAAAGAAGGTAAATATCTTAATTCTAAAAAAGGTCAGGATGAGATGGCAAAATCTATTATTTCTTCTATTGTAGATTATAAAGAGAGTCTTGATGCAATATATTATGTTCCCGATGCTCCTGAACCAGAAGTTCCAGAAGTTGTAAATAACGACTCCATAACGGAGGTTGTCGGACAAAAAATGTATGATGGAATAACGTTTAAGGTACAAATCGCAGCAGGATCTAATGATATAGAACTTGAGCCCAAAAATTTTAATGGATTAGATCAGTTGTCGAAGATTCAGTTTGAAGGGCTGTATAAGTATTATTTTGGAAGTACTTCTAATTATAATTTAATCAAGGAGTTGAGAGATGTGGCCGTTGATAAAGGATATGCTTCATGTTTTGTTGTAGCATTTAAGGATAATGAATTAATTCCTCTTACAGAAGCTTTAAAAACTGATGCTACATCGAACTAATCTAAATAAATACTAATAAATCGTTCGTTAATAATCTTTGGAAGTATATTTTTTATTCTAAATTTGTGTCCTAAACATATGCTATTTTGAAATTTACTCGCGAAGTTAAAACAGGAATTTTAGCACTGTCTGCTATAGCACTTTTAATTTTTGGTTATAGTTTTTTAAAAGGTAAGAACCTTTTAGAAAGCGACCGAACTTTTTATGCTGTGTATGATAACGTAGAAGGTTTGATACCTTCATCACCAGTTACTATAAATGGTTTGGTAGTAGGAAAGGTAGTTTCGATCAAGTTTGCTGATTCTAAAGGAAACCTTGTAGTGGAATTTAATGTTAGTAGTGATTTTACTTTTTCTAAAAACAGCGAAGCCATGGTATATGGTGGAGATTTGATTGGAGGAAAGTCATTAGCAATTAATCCAATATATGAAGCTGGTTTAGAAGCAAAGGATAAAGACACATTGCCTGGGAGAGTTAAAGCTGGATTATTAGAATTAGTAAATGAGCAATTAACACCGCTACAGTTAAAATTAGAATCGGCTATTAAAGATGCTGACACCTTATTGACTTCTGTAAATGGAATTTTATCTGTTGATAACAAAAATAATTTAAATTCTATTTTTGCAGATCTTAGTGTAACCGTTCGAAACTTTAAAGGCGCATCGGGATCTTTAAATAATATTTTATCAGGTAATGAAAAAAAGTTAAATACTACACTTTCTAACCTTGACGAAATGTCCACGAATCTTAATCAGTTTTCGGATTCATTATCAAAGGTTAATATCGGTAAACTAGTAAAAGATTTAGATGGAGTTTTAGCTAATTTCGAAAAAATCTCTAATGATTTAGAAGTAGGAAAAGGAACCGCAGGTAAATTATTAAAAGATGATAAGCTTTATAATAATCTAGAGGATGCTAGTAAAGAATTAGAATTATTACTTCAGGATCTTAGATTAAACCCTACTAGATATGTAAATATTTCGGTTTTTGGTAAAAAGAACAAACCATACGTAAAGCCTACAGATTCAATAAACTAACTACTTCAAATGATGCAATATATTCCTAATATCATATTTGTAATTGCTTTAATAGCAGGAATTGGATATTTCACAAAAAACATTCGTAAAGTCATTCGAAATATTCGATTGGGTAAAGATGTAGATCGAACGGATAATAAAAAAGAACGTTTTAATAATATGATGATGATTGCTTTTGGGCAATCAAAAATGGTAAGAAGACCTATTGCAGGGATATTACACGTGGTAGTATATATAGGTTTTGTTATTATTAATATCGAAGTATTAGAGATCATTATTGATGGTATTTTAGGGACACATAGAATTTTTGCATTTTTAGGAGGGTTATATGCTTTCTTAATTGGTTCTTTTGAAATTCTTGCGCTTTTAGTTTTGGTAAGCGTGTTTATCTTTTGGATAAGAAGAAATGTAGTTAATATTAGGCGTTTTAAAACTTTAAAAGGTTGGCCTAAAAATGATGGTAATATTATTCTTTATTTTGAGGTGGTGTTGATGACATTATTCCTTACTATGAACGCAGCTGACTTACAATTACAAACATTAGGAGCTGAGCACTATGTAAAAGCGGGTTCATACCCTGTAAGTCAGTTCATAACTCCTTTGTTTAATGGAATGTCCGAAGGAACACTAATTCTTCTTGAGCGTGGCGCTTGGTGGATGCATATTATTGGAATTTTAATATTCTTGAATTACTTATATTTTTCAAAACATTTACATATCCTACTAGCTTTTCCAAATACCTATTATGGAGACTTAAGGCCTAAAGGACAGATGGATAACCTAGAATCTGTTACTAAGGAAGTAATGTTAATGATGGATCCTAATGCTGATCCATTTGCTGCACCAGCAGAAGACGAAACCGAAGGAGAGCCGGAAAAGTTTGGGGCTTCTGACGTAACTGATTTAAACTGGGTACAATTGCTTAATTCATATACTTGTACGGAGTGTGGGCGTTGTACTAGTGAATGTCCTGCAAACCAGACAGGCAAGAAGTTATCTCCTAGAAAGATAATGATGGATACCAGAGATCGTCTTCAGGAAGTTGGAGATAATATAGATAAGAATGGTAGTTTCGTAGATGATGGAAAGCAATTATTAAACGATTATATAACGCAAGAAGAATTATGGGCTTGTACAAGTTGTAATGCTTGCGTAGAAGCTTGTCCTGTTAGTATAAGTCCGTTGTCTATTATTTTAGATATGAGAAGATATTTAGTAATGGAGCAAAGTGCTGCACCAACAGATCTAAATAATATGATGTCTAACATTGAGAATAACGGAGCTCCTTGGCCATTTAACCAGATGGACAGACTAAACTGGAATAAAGAATAAAATTTGATAATATTAACCATAACTATTAACCATAAACTTTTAAAAATTAAGAGAATTTAGAAATTATGAAGAAGGAAGAAGTAGAGAAATTATTGCATGATAAGGTAGAAGAAGGGGAACACATTAGTCCAGTATTACCAGAAGGTATTAAGAATTATCTTATTGATATTGATGGTACTATTACAGAAGATGTTCCTAATGAAGAGCCAGAAAGAATGGTTACTTGTGAACCATTTCCAGATGCTTTAGTTACATTAAATAAATGGTACGATGAAGGACATATTATATGCTTCTTTACATCAAGAACTGAAGAACATAGAGAAGTTACTGAAACATGGTTAAAAACCCATGGATTCAATTATCATAGTCTTTTAATGGGGAAACCAAGAGGAGGGAACTATCATTGGATAGATAATCACTTGGTAAAAGCAACTCGTTATACTGGTAAATTTACAGAATTGGTAGAAAGAGTTGTTACTATCGAAGTTTTTGATGACGGTAAACATGATTAAATAAGTTTTTGTTTGAGATTTTTTCTAACAAAAACTAAGGATATAAATAGTATAAACATATGAGTGAAGCAATAAAGGTGCCTACAATGGCAGAGTATATGGCTGAAGGTAAAATGCCGGAAATTTTATTTTGGGTTGGATGTGCTGGAAGTTTTGATGATAGAGCTAAGAAAATCACAAAAGCCTTTGTGAAACTTCTTCATAGTTCTAAAGTAGACTTTGCTGTATTAGGAACCGAAGAAAGTTGTACAGGAGATCCAGCTAAAAGATCTGGGAATGAATTTTTGTTTCAGATGCAAGCAGTTACCAATATTGAGGTAATGAATGCATACGAAATTAAAAAAGTTGTTACAGCTTGTCCTCATTGTTTCAATACGTTAAAAAATGAATATCCTGCTTTGGGAGGGAATTATGAAGTAATGCACCATACACAATTCCTTAAATCACTTTTAGATGAAGGAAGATTAACAGTAGAAGGAGGTAAGTTTAAAGGAAAGAGAATTACTTTTCATGATCCTTGTTATTTAGGTAGAGCCAATAATGTATATGAGGCACCAAGAGATCTTCTTAGAAAATTAGAAGTAGAACTTACAGAAATGAAACGTAGCAAACGTAATGGATTATGTTGCGGAGCTGGAGGAGCACAGATGTTTAAAGAACCTGAGCCAGGTAATAAAGATGTAAATATTGAGCGAACAGAAGATGCTCTGGAAACAAAGCCAGATATTATAGCAGCAGGTTGTCCTTTTTGTAATACAATGATGACCGATGGTGTAAAAAATAAGGAAAAAGAAGATAGTATTGATGTTATGGATGTTGCAGAATTGATTGCAAATGCTCAAGATTTGTAAAAAAGATTTTAAAGATTAAGTAGAATAATAAAAGAGTTGATATGTTTGTTCATATTAACTCTTTTTTGTTGCAACAATTAGGAATACTTTTTGTTATTTTAGGAAATAAAAAGAAAGAGGATGTTAGTAGATTTTAAAGAACTCCCGGATACAGCAAGAATTTGGATTTATCAAGCCAATAGATCTTTTACTTCAGAGGAGTTAGATGAGATAAAAAATAAACTAGAAGCTTTTATAACACAATGGACTGCACATGGAGCAGATCTAAAAGCAGGGTATGATATCAAGTATAAAAGATTTATAACAATTGCATTAGATCAAGGTATGAATCAAGCTACTGGCTGTTCTATAGATGCTTCTGTCCATTTTATACAGCAGTTAGAAACAGATTATAAGGTTGATTTGATGGACAAAATGAATGTTTCGTATAAACAGGGAGAGTTTGTCGCGTATAAAACACTTACAGATTTTAGAAAAATGGCCAAGAACAGATCTGTTTCTCCGAACACGATAGTGTTTAACAATTTGGTCACTAATATTGCTGAGTATAAAACTGATTGGGAAGTTCCTGCTAAGGATAGTTGGCATAACCGTTTTTTAAATTAGTTTTTGTGCGATATATTTTTTCTAAATACTTTTCTTATATAATTTTTATTGCTACGATATCAGTTTTTTCACAAGAATCTGATACTCTAAATATAGAAGATTCCATTAGTGTAAGTCCGGTGGATTCTCTTGTAGTACAGTTAGTCGAAAATAAAACACCATTAAGTCCGCTTATTGTTAAGGATGAGTATGATATCCAAAGATTATGGGTAGATAGTATCTATAATAAAATGACTTTAAAGGAAAAAGTCGGACAGTTATTTATGGTGGATGTTTTTTCTTCTAAACCTAAAAAGGAAACGGATAAAATAAAAAAACTTATAGAAGAATATCATATAGGAGGAATTATTTTTTCTAAGGGAGGACCGCAACGTCAGGCAAAGCTTAATAACGAATATCAAGAAATTTCCAAAATACCGTTGTTAATTGGTATGGATGCAGAATGGGGATTAGCTATGCGATTAGATTCTACGAAAGCATTTCCTTGGAATATGACGCTAGGAGCTATTCAGAATAATGACCTAATAGAAGAAACGGGACGACAAATAGCAAAACATTGTAAACGACTAGGTGTACATATTAATTTCGCTCCAGTTGTGGATATGAATACGAACCCCAAAAATCCAATTATAGGAAATCGTTCTTTTGGAGAAGATAAAGATAATGTTACGGAAAAGGCATTAGCTTTTATGAAAGGAATGCAGAAAGAAGGTGTTTTAGCAAGTGCGAAACATTTTCCAGGACATGGTGATACAGATAGTGATTCTCATAAAACCTTGCCTACCATTAATTTTGATCAAAAGAGAATTGATAGTATAGAGTTATATCCTTATCGTAGGTTAATAGCTGACGGGTTATCCAGTGTAATGGTCGCTCACCTAAATATTCCAAGTTTAGAGGCTCGATCGGGATATCCTTCTTCTATTTCTAAAAATGTTGTCACTAATATATTACAAGATAGTTTAGGTTTTGAAGGGTTGGTTATTACTGATGCTTTAAACATGAAAGGTGCATCAGATTTTAAAGCTCCTGGAGACATTGATCTTGCAGCATTAAAAGCGGGTAATGATATTCTTTTAATTTCAGAAGATGTTCCCTTAGCATCCCAGAAAATTGTTTCTGCTTATTACTCCGGTGAGATCACAGAACAACGTTTAGCACATTCGGTTAAAAAAATATTATTCGCTAAATATAAAGCAGGTCTTCATAAATATGAACCTGTAAAGACAGAATATCTTTTTGAAGAGCTTAATAGTACTGCTAATGAAGTGTTACATCATAAACTAGTAGAAAATTCACTTACGTTAGTTAAAAATGATAGAGCAATTCTACCTGTTAAAAACTTAGATCTTAAAAAAGTAGCTTATGTGTCATTGGGAGATGATTCTGGAGAAGTGTTTTTAGAAGAACTAAATAAATATACGAAGGTGGATTGGGTAAAAGGAAACCAACTTCCTGAAATATTAGATCAATTAAGGAACTATAATTATGTAATCGTAGGATTGCATAAATCAAATGACAATCCTTGGAAAGATTATAAGTTTAAGGATAAAGAATTAGTTTGGTTATATGAGATAGCTAGACTTAATAATACAGTTTTAAGTGTTTTTTCTAGACCTTATGCTATGCTGGATCTTCAAACGACTACCAATTTCGAGGGAATCTTAATGGCTTATCAAAACAGTCCTGTTGCGCAGCAAAAAGCTGCTCAATTATTATTTGGTGCTATTGAGGCAAAAGGAAAACTTCCGGTAAGCCTAGGAGTTGATTTTCCTTTAGGAACAGGTCAAGAAACAAGATCTTTAAAACGATTAGCTTATGGAATACCAGAAACAGTTGGTATGAATTCTCATAAACTAGAAAGGATTGATTCTATTGTTAATATAGCAATAAGAGAAAATATGACTCCTGGCCTACAATTAATTGTAGCAAGAAAAGGGAAAGTAGTCTACAATAAGAATTATGGATATCACACCTATGCTAAATCAAGGAAAGTAAAAGGTTCTGATATTTATGATCTAGCATCGTTGACAAAAATTCTTTCAACTTTGCCTTTAACTATGGAGCTAAAAGATAAAGGGATTTTATCATTAGATACTCGAGTAGGAGAGATGTTACCATCATTTAAGGAATCTAACAAGAAAGATATTACAATTAGATCTATGCTCTCTCATTATGCTCGATTAAGAGCTTGGATTCCATTTTATTTAAAGACTTTAGATACTGTAACATCTAGGCCAGATAAAAAATATTATAGAACTAAACGTACTGATGATTTCAATATTAGGGTAACGGGCAATTTATATCTGCGAAGTGATATGAAAGATTCGTTGATGTTACGAATTAAGGATAGTGAATTAAGAAGTAGACTTAGTTATAAATACAGTGATTTACCTTATTATTTGATGAAATCTTTTATCGAAGGGCATTATGGGAATGATTTAGATGCATTGACCCAGCAGCATATTTACAAAGCCATGGGAGCGAGCAATATGGGGTATTTGCCTTTAAATAAATTTGATAAGAAACGTATTGTGCCTACAGAAAATGATCAGGCCTATAGGAAGGAGATAATTCATGGATATGTTCATGATCAAGGTGCAGCTATGTTTGGAGGTATTGGCGGGCATGCAGGTTTATTTGCTAATGCAAATGATGTTGCTAAGATGATGCAGATGTATCTTAATGGAGGATATTATGGAGGTAAACAATTTATAAGTAGTCAAACAATTGATGAATTTAATACGTGTACATATTGCAATAAGAGGGTTAGAAGAGGAGTAGGTTTTGATAAACCTCAACTTGGAGATGTTGGACCTACCTGTGGTTGTATATCTATGAATAGCTATGGGCATAGTGGTTTTACGGGAACATTTACTTGGGCAGATCCTGATGAAGAGATTATTTATGTTTTCTTAAGTAATCGGACGTTTCCCGATTCTGCGAATCGAAAATTGATTTCTAATGATATTCGATCAGAGATTCAGAGATTAATATATGAAGCAATAAATTACTAATATTGGTTTAAAAATTTAAATTAAATGAATATCAAAATATCAGAAAAGGGACCTTTGTTTTCTAGAATAGTTGCTGGATGTATGAATTGGGGCGAATGGGGTGCAAATCTAACAACTGATGAGTCACAGAAATTAATTGAAGACTGTTTAGAGATTGGAGTAACGACGTTTGATCATGCTGATATTTATGGACATTATACAACAGAATCATTGTTTGGTAATGCTATAAAAGGTAAGAGTTCATTAAGAGAACAAATGCAATTGGTTACCAAGTGTGGCATTCGATTAATAACTCCTAATCGACCGGATAATCAAATTAAATCTTATAAAACTACCAAAAAGTATATTATAGAATCTGTAGAGCAATCACTAGTGAATTTACAAACAGATTTTATCGATATGCTATTAATTCATAGACCTAGTCCGTTAATGAATCCTTTGGAGATTGCAGAAGCTTTTGAAACCTTAAAATCTAGTGGTAAAGTGTTGCATTTCGGAGTTTCTAATTTTACTCCTTCTCAATTTGATATGTTGAATGATGTTTTTCCTCTACAAACCAATCAAATAGAAATTTCACCATTACGATTAACACCATTTATTGATGGTTCTTTAGATCAGTGCATAAAACATGCTATCAAACCTATGGCTTATTCTACTCTTGCTGGAGGAAAGTTTTTTTCAAAGCAACCAAATGAAAAAGTTGTTAGAATTAACGAAGTAATAAATCCTTTAATCCAAAAATATGAAGTTCCTGCTGATCAAATATTAACCGCTTGGTTACTAAAACATCCTTCTGGAATATTACCGATAATGGGTTCTACAAAAATTACTCGTATTCAATCTGCAGTAAATTCTTTATCCATCGAAATTACAGATGAAGAGTGGTTTAGAGTATGGGAGGCTTCTACGGGAACAGAAGTTGCATAATTTTTTATTTAAATATTCTAATAGTATATATCTCTAAGTGTCAAATAAACAAAAGATTAGTCTTAGTTATAGTATTTGTTTTTCGATTCTAGTTAAGTTTTCTTTCAAAAAAAATAAAAAAATACAAGAAAGTGGGGTAACATATTTCCTTCTAATGACACTTATGTATAGTGAAAGTTTGGTTTATTAAATAAGGTAGGCACTTAATTAAACAAACAATTACTGAGAAATCAATGGCTACGGTTTCATAGGGGTATGTGTACCGTAGTCAGATTTTGTAAATTTAAAAACATAAAAGCTACTTCATAAGAGGTGGCTTTTTATATATATATTAGAATCTATTCTATCTTCCAACTATGCTCCAAATGCTTTATTGTATTTAAAAACTTCGCAATTAGATTTTAGTGCATAGCTAAAGTTTAATAATGTTAGTAAAGTTATTGTTTTCTAATCTTTTTATATTCTTTGGTTCTTTATAAATTGTGAATAACTATGCACGCATTGTTAATAAATTATTGCTAAACTGTTTTTGTATTAAATTTTTATGTACATTTAGCAGGCTTAACGATTGGACCCTAATATGATTTATTTCACATAATAATTAGAAATTGGTCATAATGTATAAAGAAAACATATCAAATCACGCGAATATTAAAACTCATTACCCCCTATAATGAACAACTACAAACTCACTATTATCGGATTTGCAATATCCGCATTCCTGTATTTTTCATCGATTTTTTTAGAACTTGATCTTTTCGAACTGGTATTAGCTTTTTTAGCGAGTATTGAGAAATTTAATTTTGGCGAATTTATTCTACCACTTATCATATTTTCAATCTTTTTAATTTTTGATATGCGTAGGCGTGTTAAGAAAATTAAATTAGAAAATGCAAAATTAAAGATTTACAAAGCTATGTTGTCTTCTAGTCATCATATCCTAAATAATTTTATTTATCAGATGGATATCTTTAAAATTACGGCAGAGGATACACCTGGTTTTGATGCAAGAACATTGGCTTATTATGAAGATATTATAAGTAATACCTCTAGTCAGATTCATTCACTTAGTAATCTCTCTAGTATTGATGAGTATTCTATCAGAACTTCGGTAATGACTGGATAATTTATGATATGTTATTTACCCAATAACACTACTTAATCTAAACATTGGTAAATACATTGCTATAAGTATAACTCCAACAATAATACCAACAAGAATTGTAAGTAAAGGGTTAAGCACATTGGATATAACTTGTGATTGATGTTTTACCTGTTGATTGTATTGCTCATTAAGCTTTTGGAATATAAATTCTGTTTGATTGGTCTCTTCTGCTACTCGAATCATTGCTATTAATTTTTTATCAAAAATAGAGCTTTTTGCAAATGAAGTACTTAATTTATCTCCAGCAATAACGGCTTCGTTAGTTTTTTGTAAACCTTGCTGAAGTGGATAAAAATTAATCATATTTTTTACCAAGTCGATACTATCTACCATAGGAACTTTAGCATACGTTAATAAAGAAAGTGCCTGCGTAAACTGCGCCATGTAAATTCTTCTAAAATAATTACCAAGAATCGGAATTTTAAGTTGAAAATTACCTAAAAATTTTCGGTACCATTCTTTTTTAGATATAAAAGAAATCCCTATTATCAATACAATAAAACATCCTAAAATAAGAAAGCCATGTTCTCCTGTGAAATTAGAAAAGCTAATAATGGCTTCAGTAATATCTGGAAGATCTACTTTATTTTGCTTAAATATATCCACAAACATGGGCACTACATACCGTAGCATAAAAAAGATAACAATTAGAGCAGTGAGTAATACTATAATAGGATATGTAAGTGCAGAAATAATTTCTCGTTTTAGATCATTTTTTCTTTTATAAAATTCACTGAGTTCTAGTGTGATCTGGGCTAATTGACCCGTTTGTTCACCAATTCTGACTGCATAATACTCGTAATCAGTAAAATTTTTATCTGCTTTTAGAATTTCAGAAAAAGGATTACCATCGATTAATTTTAATAACATGCTGTTCATTAACTTTTGATCTTTTTCTTTTTTCTGTGTTTCGGATAACAGTTCTAAGCCGCTTTTTAAATCAATTCCAGATTTTAATAAAACACTAAGTTCCGCATACCACTGTTCCTTTTTTTTGCTATTAAAAGCATTTCCGAACAAGGTGATTTCTTTTGTTAATATTTCTGAAATATCAAAAGAAGTATTCTCCTTCTTTGCCTTTTTAGTATTTTCAATTTTGATTCCCATATTCAGAAATAGATTGTCGGATCATTATGTTTATAAACAAAAATACGATGTAAATCGGTAGTGTTATCAAAGGTGAGTTTGATAGCATCAATAGTTCCAGAGGTTACTTCTTTACCTTGGAAATAATATTTTATAGCTTTGGTTTTTAATATAAATGAATTAATACTAGTAGAGATACTATCAGAATTGAAATTATAGATTTTTTCTTCATTCGGAGAAGAGCACAGTAAAGTATTGTCTTTTGGGTTCCACTGTAGTTTTGGATATCTATTAAAATCTATCGTCAAAGCAGCCTCTAAAGATTGTATTTGAGATTGGTGATTATAATTAGCCTCGATACCTCTCATGTTTTTTTGGACAATACCAAGAATTGTAAATGCT
The DNA here is from genome assembly GCF_943733665.1 of Aquimarina sp. Aq107. Lineage (NCBI taxonomy): Bacteria > Pseudomonadati > Bacteroidota > Flavobacteriia > Flavobacteriales > Flavobacteriaceae > Aquimarina > Aquimarina sp. Aq107. The sequence goes on from NZ_OX030782.1 coordinate 1,674,802, forward strand.
AAACCAACAACTATAGCAGAAATTACTATTACCACCATCATCTCGGTCAGCGTAAACGCTTTTATTTTATGAGAAACATTATTCATGTATACTTAGTTGTTTTTCATGACTGATATCACCATTGTTATACATAATGATATTGCGGTCGTTTTTAGTAATGATTTCAATTTCCCAAGAATCAAAATCTTCAGCATATGGTATCTTCAGCTTAGCATGAATTACAAGATATTCTAGCTCTTTTACTCTGTTTTCTATTGCACCTTGATCTCTTTTGATATGATTTGTAAAAATGTTATTAAAACTTAAGCTGGCGATCATAAATACGATTATGATCAGTACCGAAGCTGTTAGCGTTTCGATTAATGTAGCAGCACGTATTTTTTTTAATATAACCATGTCGCTATATTTTTTTTTACATTCTTAAAAGGTAATCCTGCATATTTAGGAATAGGGTTCACAAGGATTTTACCATTATACAAATGATTCAGATATACGGACCCTGATTGATTAGCAATGAATTGTTGTGTATATAATGAACCTTTTATAGTTCCCATAAATTCAATATTCCCTTGGCAATATATTTCTCCAATGATCTCTGTTCCAATTGCTATGTTTAAGTTCGTTTTTATACGGTTTTTAGTAGCTGACTCGTTTTTTAAATACACTACAGAACCTTGGATAACAGTATTTTTATCTATGCTAAAATCTGGATTTCTGTTTTGTGATGTATTTCCTGTATTTGATCTAGATATATTTTTTTTATCTAAAAGTGTAGCAGACGAAGGGTAGGAGAGGTAACAGTTTTTTCCAATTTCAATTTTTTTGCTAGCAATAAGCTGAAATCTACCCTTTACATAATCTTCAACAATTATTATTGGTGCAATAACCACCACATCGGTTAATTGAGAAGCAGAAGTAATTGTAATTTTTGATGATGATTGTATAACAACGTTCCCAGATATTTTTTCGTTCCCAAGAACTATTGATTCATTTGTATAGATAATTTTTGCGGTATCATAAAATGAGTTTTTTACCTCTTTAGCAATAGGAATTGTACGTGCTTCATCAATATAACCTCCTTTAATAATAGATTCTATATAGGAAATCCATTGATTATCTAATTCAGGAATTGTTGCCTTACTTTCTATAACACTACCATAGTATAGACTGCTACCTTGATAATAATTACCTGATATATTACCAGCTTTAATGCCTTGTTCCGGAAGATAGCTGTTGCCTTCTAGTCTTGTATTACCTACAACCACCAAAGGAGCATTTTTATTAGCAAGATATAAATTTGGTGTTTTTAGAGCTAAAGCAGCTCCAGTAAAAGCGATTTTACGGATCTTACTTTCCTTTACAGCAACTTCCGAAAATATTTTTGTCCACGCACCATGATAATTGGTAGCTAGTTTTATGGTTTTTGTGTCTATCGAACTATTAGTAGTATCTTTTGATGTTGTAGTAGCTAGTAAGGATCCGAATATTTGATTATTTGCTATATCAGAAGCCTCTATTATTTCTTTAGATTTAATTCTAAAAAACGACTGAACATGAGTAAGTAATAAGAAAGTGCTGAGTAGTATCGCAATAATAACTGAGATTAGCAATGCAAACTGCATGGCTTGTGCTTTTATTTTATATACTATCTTCAATTCAAAATCTGAAATTGCTTAGTACTGCCTTTATATTTTAGCTTTATTGCGCTAGAAGAACCTTTTACAAGTTGCACCTCGGAAAAAGAATCTTTGATTTTCATTAATTGATCAGTTCCGTTAATTTCTACTAAAAATATTGCTGAAGAATTATTTTGAGCAGAAACCAAGCCTTTATAACGAATCGAAGGCCAAATCGTTTCTTGTTTTTTACTTTTTGTTTTTCCTTTTTTAGGAGTCGTTTTTTTAGGACGATATATAGTTCCTAAAAACGGATCTCTATCCACATCACTAATAGAGAATTTTTCTCGTTCCTTAGTTTTTATTGTAGCAAAAGAAACATTAGTAATAGTAGATACCACAGGATCTTCATCAGAAAAGGCATCTACCACCTGAAAAATAATAGCACCCCAAATAAAGACTACTAATGGTAATAATATATATAATCCTTTTTTTCCTTTTAACATCGTATTAATTTATGGTAAAACTAAAGGTGTCGCTAGCTTCACTTTGATTACCAGCTTCATCAAAAGCTTTTATAAACCAATAATAAGTTTCTCCAGTATCTAAAGTAATATCTGCAGGAGAAGTTACACGGTCTTTTGTAACTAGATCTGTTAATTGATCATTACGATAAACATATATACTGTCAAATTCGGTACTTCCTTCTACAGCTTCTCTAGTCCAAGAAAAAGAAACCATGGTATCCGTTAGTATTGCTTGATTTGCAGGTGTAGTGGCAATTGGTTTCAGCGGATTCATACTATCTACAGTAAGAGTCCTACTAAAATACAAGGTATTTTGCGTATCATTCTCCGCACGAACTCGCCAAGTAGTTACACCTTCAGGAAATGTGAGTTGGATAGAATTATTTGTGCTAGTATTTTCATCAATAACTTGATCACTTTCGTCTAATAATTGAATTCTATAAGCAGTAGCGTCAGTAACAGATTGCCATTGTAATGTAACAGCTGTATTATTAACAATCGTATTGTCTTCTGGGGATGATAACAGTACTTCTCTAGCAGAAAAATCCTCACTTTCGATAATACTAAAACTAGCTGTAGTATATATAGTTTCCGATCCAGAGTTCTGAGCTCGTACCCTCCATTGATAATCATTTTTTACTAATGTTGTACTAAAGTTCGTAAGTGTAACGGTAGTGTCTTCTACAATTTGTGAAGCATTTTCGAAGGTAGGCCTTGCTATCTGAAGTCTGTAGGACGTAGCTTGATCGACAGCATTCCAACTAAAAGATATAGATGTGTTTTCTACTTGTGATCCATCAGAAGGAGCAATGATAGTGACAAGGTCATCCGTAATGTCTTCTTCAAACAGAATTTCTTCGCAACTAAATAAGGTAAGTAGGAAGATGGTTATATATAAGAATTGTTTTTTCATAGGAATCATTTCTTGCTTGTTTTCTTAAGTCGTGTTAAGAAAATGCAACTTCAACTAATATTCTGTAGTTGCTTTTATAATTTTAAATAATTTATTTTTTCTTTTGCTTTTTCAGCATTTTTATAAGTGTCTTTTGGGCAATTATCATTTTCATCGACGATGTCAAAAAGAGAAACTCTTCTTTTATCATTTTCTCCCCAACAGAAATAAGATAATCGATAGCCGAATATCGTGGTATCCGAAAAATCTATGGTTTTATGGCTTTTTCCATCTGTTACTAGTGATAATTCATATTGCTTGTAATTTTTATTTACTAAAAATACAGCCTCTGCGGATTGAATTTCTTTAATAATTTGTGGAGATACCGACATCGAAACAGAAGATATCATTTCTGCATCCTGTTGTCGTTTTAGATATTCAATGGTTTGCTGATTGTATCCTTGTTCTAATTCTGAAATAATCGATACCCAATCAATCAATTCTATTTTTAGAAATTGTGGTTTGGTATCTACAGAATCTATATAGGTAATTTGTTGCGGATTATTAGGGGATGAATTTTTATATGCTTTAAATGTAGTTTTATCAAAAGTAGTTGGAGTAATCCCCACACGAATTCCTTTTTTATAGGTTGGTATGGTAGTTACCTGAAAATCGGTATTGAGCATATGATTTTCGTGTATACCGATAACCCCTAAAGCTACAGGAGTTGTAGTTGCTGTATGCATTGCTGATTTGTTGACCGATATACTACGACAGCCAAGGAAACTTGCAAAGCTACATACTACTAAAAAATATTTTTTAAACTGCATAAATTATGTTTTGTATCTACCACAAAATGAGCCGCCAAAGATAATAGAAGCCAGCAAATTATACTAATGAGCTGCTGATTATTATGACTGTTATGCACTTACTTATGGTTTCTTATACTATAGTGTCGGTTAGAAGAGATTTGTTACCATGATTTTGGTAATTTTTTTTGGTTGGGTGTCAAGAGTCAGGTGTCGGATGTTTGATGTCGGGTGTTTGATGTAGGGTGTTTGATGTCGGGTGTTTGATGTAGGGTGTTTGATGTCGGGTGTTTGATGTCAAATGTCAGATATCGGGTGTTTGATGACTGAGGTCGGGTTTTCGTTGTCAGGTACTCTAGGTCCGAGGCACGCGTTTTCTAACCTTTAGCTTCGCTTCAATTACAATCATTGTTATAATACTCAACCACTTCTCTGATATGTCTTTTTTTAAACTCTTTAGTTTGTATTTTTTCTACTAACGAAGCACAATCTTCAAAATAGGCAGATGCCGCTTTTTTAAAGTTCTTACTGAATAGTTGATTAGACCCTAAATGGGTAACTTCTTCTTCATTACCTCTCTGTACATAATAGTTATTAATCGAATAATAATTACCCGCGCCAAAACCTACACCCGCACCGCCAAAACCACCTGTACCCATATTTGCATTTGCAACGTACCCTTCGCTATGTATTCTGTAGAGCGTAACTTTCCCTTTTTCTATAAGTTGTAAAACTTTTGAGAATTCGCTGTCTTTTACAGGTCGATATACATATGTATTTATTTCGCCACCTTCATAGATTTTTACTTTTTCTAGTTCTTCAAAACTGTATTTTATAGCCTTTTCTTTTCTAGCTTTTCTGAATTTTACTTTACCAAAACTTTTTATTTTTCCTAATCCTTCTAAAACTGTTCCGTCCTTAAAAGTAAGAATTGCTTTGGTTTTTTGTGCTTGCAACTGTACCGTAGAAAAAGCAAGTAGTAGGAAGAGTAGGTGAGCGGTATATTTCATTTTTATGTTTTCGTTTTTTGTTATATACATAAGTGTCATAATGTGGTAGAATGTTACCGTATGTTTTCGGTTTTTTTAACAGACGATACTTATTGATGGACAGCAATTGTTTTAATGAATGTAAAGATATAACTAGGAAAAGCTTACTGATTAGATGATGTATAAAGCTGGTTGGGCTAATTATTTTTAGTACATTTAGAAGGATTCAATATATACATAAGAACGATGAAAAAAGTAAAAAGTATTACGACATATAAGAAATACCAAATAAAAATTGATACTACAAGAAAAATAATAGGAGGAACTGCTACTGATGATCTTGCCAAATGGAGAAAAAATATCGAAGATGGTATGATCGATCGTAGATCAACTATAGGTGGCTAGATTTATTTATTCTTTCTTTCTACTTATTAGTTCGAAATAAAAAGTTGCTTTACGATATGGAACACAACAGCTATAAATTATCAAGCTTATAGCTGTTGTGTTATCGCTTACTCATACGCTTCCAATCTTTACCGCCACTAGTTACAAACTAGCGGTAGCGGGGGTTTAATCTCTTAAATACCATCTATCAATAATTTTTTTGAAATTATTGAGGTTCTTATTTCTAAAAAAAGTTTTAGGATCATTTATTCTAACCAAATTATAATGTTCAAAATTATCAGGATTTATAAAAACATTTTGTTCATAATCGACCTTCAAATATGGAACATTTATTTTAATAAATTCCGAAACCATCGTTTTTAAAAACTGTTGTTCTTTTGGATTTCCTTTAATAGTTTCAACAGAAACAATATTCTCACTTTTTTTGTCCACTATGATAGTAGAATTGTAAACTAAACTATTTTTCTCGAAAATGAGCAAGATTATGTTACCATCTTTATCAAGCCCTCTATTTCGAAATTCGAGCCCAGTGAAAATTTCAAAATTAAATGAATCATAATTTAATACTAATTTTTTATACCTAGGAGTATTGCAACTCATTAATACAAAAAGTGTAATAATTGTTAAACTGATTTTTTTCATAATCTATCTAATATGGTTCCACGATAATCATAACTTCCATCTACATTTTTATAATGCCAACCTTGTGATCTAGCATAATAAAACCCTTGTTTAATAGATAATTGATCATCCATAGAATCAAGCTGAGGAGAATATCCGTTCAAAGCATTTTTAACCCAACCAAAACTGTTAGCATGAGCTCCTAACAGAGGTATTGCAACAAATTGGATTTGTAAAGTAGCAGCAGAAGCTCCTAATAAAAAATTTCCAAAGTTATGATTATTAAAACCAGTATCGTCAAAAACATAAATAGTTCCATAGGTATTAGTACCAGGCCAAGCATCTGCTAATCCATTTTTAGATTTTATTGCATAATCTAATTCTCCCTTGCCAACACCTTCTTGAAGCATATAGCTAATAACATTATTTCTATTATCTTTATCAAAAGCACCACCATTAATTAACAAATTCCTAACATCTTCTTTATTAACAACAACTAATTTATCATAGACACCATCAAGAATATTTTTTACGTCGTTTTCCGTATCTGAGAATTCAAAATTTGTCCAACCATTTTCATCACTTCCGTATTGACCTCTAGTACCAAAAAGAAGGTTGTGCCACCATACATCACTATCAACACCTATGTAATTTCCATCAGAGTCAAACCTAATATTTTTAGCCCCATCAGGATCAATACCAATAACAGGGTTATTTCCCATTGCCATATATGGTGAATGATATTGCCCCGCTGGATCAGTAGTCAACCAACGTCCAATCCTTGCATCCCAAAGCCTTAACTCAAACGCTTCCTTCCCTGTTTCAGGATCTACTTCTTGTCCTTGGTATGCGTAGCGATACCCTTCGGCTCCGCTCAGGGTACGATTGGGCATTGGCATACCAAAGGGATAGTAATCGGTAGCACTTACGGCCATTGCAGTACCAGTTTCTTGATCTCTGGTTACCACTGCACGCACATTACCCAAATGATCTGTTAGTTGGTATAAACTCTTTCCTCCACCAAATAATCCTCTTTTATAAACGCCTAATCTATTTGCTCCATAGATCGTATGTTCCGCAATTGAGGCTGTAGATCCTCCTCCAGGAACATTGGCATTAAATTTGTTATATATAGCCATGGCAGTACCTGCAGCATCTCTTACGTAAAAAGTTGTTGTTGTAGCGCTACTATTTGGATTATAGGATTCCTTACGTACCCTATGATTTTTATCATTGTAAAAGAACTTCACCAAGGTTTGATTATCTTTTCTAACCTCAGTCACCAATCCACTGGCGTTATAAAGATACTCAATATTTTCTTCATTGTTCTTTACCAGTTGCCCTATTTCATTATACTCATAGTTATTTCCATCTTGATCTTCGATATCATCTGCATCGGATACTGCACCTACGGTATCATCTACCCGCAGCAATTGATTGGGTTTGTTTGTTTTGTATGCATACGATAGTTTATCCATGGCATTACTTCCATTAGCATTGTCCTTATTACGATTCAATGATTGTATGTTTCCATTAGCATCGTAGGTAATGTTAGATACATTATAATCTCCATCACCCAATACTGTCCCATCAGTTATAATCTTAGCACTAAAAGTACGACCGGTCGTTGCGGTGATACTAAAACCGTTTTCTAAGGTAATAGATCGTCTAGCTTCTGCATCTGTAGTGCTACTAACAGGTTGGTTTAATGGATCTAAATCCAAAGGGATACTAGGGTCTGCTTCATTAACCGGTTGGTTAAAACTAGCTCCTGTTAACCAATTGTTTTTGTTGTATGTATAATAGTAACTATTAGGAGTATTGGTTATATCTGGTCTATTAGTGTTCCAAGTAATTGATTTTATATTTCCATTATATTGATTGATCCCTGCACTTGTACGAGCCACAGATCTTGGAGTGTTAGTACGAGTATAGTCGTTATCATAATAATGTAGGTTCATCCCAAAAAGATCATCAATATCTTGTGCTGGGTTATTAGTATCATCAAGCGTAGGGTCATTTATACTTTTTAAAGCACCATTTAGGGCGTAGACATAGTCTATTTTTTGTAATCCTTCGGCCAGATTTAACGTTTTTAATGCACCGGTTTCATTATACTCATAGGTAGCATGTTCCGTATAAGGACCATTAATGTTAGTAGCTGTTTCTACTTTGGTAAGACTATAATCATTTGTATCATAAGTGTATTTATGTATAAATAAATCCGATGTACTGTGTTTTTGATACACTACTCTGTTTACTTGACTTGTAATTGGATCATATTCATAATCGATCGTTTTATCTCCTAAATCCGCAATATTTTGTACAATCCATTGCACTCTACCATAGATATCATAACTATAATAGGTAGTGGTATTTTCGTTTTCGGTTTTTGCCACATTACCTGATAAGAATGATGGATTGGCGTAGCTGCTGTGGACACCTGATAGATAGTTTTTATCAGATTGTATTAATGCATCGTAGATGGTAAGGTGTTGTTCTTTTCTAGTTCCAGAAGGTAAAGCCGTATCTGGATTTGCCGTGGTAAAATTACCATTGACTAAAACACCACTTTCTGTAGGCCTTCCTAGTTGATCATAATTGGTATATGAGAATTCACCAGCTGCCAATTGTTTACTATTTTGAGAGTAGCGAATTTGTCCATCGCTACGGTATTTAAACCAAGCTTCACCTTCATCAGGACTTTTGGTATAGGTTAATTGTCCTAATGCATTATACTCAAAGGTACTTTCTAATTGTACTAAAGGTTGTTTGCTACTTAGTAAACGTCCTGCTTTATCGTATTCATTTAAGCTATAATCATAATAGTTTTCTGGATAATTAACAGAAATACTATTGGCAATATAATCGTCTGTATCTGTAATTGCAATTCTATAAAATCCATTCGATAAGCTACCTATGTTGGTAGTAACGATTTCTTCTGTGATTAGATCATACACCGTAATACCAGGATTACTGGATAATGAGATTCCACTTCTACCAACAGGAATATGAATATCTACAAATCCTTGTTCACTGATTTTTACTGAGGATGTTCTAGAGTTAGCAATACCACCTTCTTCATTACCACTTCTAGCGGCTGCTAATGTTCTACCATCTGTATCCGTAAAGACTACAGCTTCGATACCGTGTATATCTCTAGATACGGTTTTTATGATTTTATAGTCATCATATTTAGAATCCCCAAAAGCTCCGAGCTTTGATAATTCTTGTCCTGCGGGCATAGAAAATACATGGCCCTGTTTCCATTGATCGTCCATTTTGTTACCACCAATAGTTTTTAAAGCAGTTCCAGGATTTAAATCACTATAAATAGTTCTAGAATAAGGTCTATTTGTAATGTCTTGATATGGGTCACTATTGTTATTTTCACTATAGTACCATCCTAATGTATTTGCTCCATCCGTAACAGGAGTAGGATTTTCTAGATCAGTATTTTCATAATCACTGATATTAAAATCAGCGTTACCTGATTTTTTAATAAACCCATCTTTATAAGTAAAACTTGGATTACCTCCAATTGGAGCACTTAGTGTGCTTAATGCTGGTCTTCCTTGACTATCATAACGTATTTCTGATGCCCAGGTTTTTTTAGCCTTTGTATCAAAAGTTTGAGATTGTGTTCCTTTACCCAAATCATCATAATAACTTACGCTAGCTCCTATGAAATTACCTACTACATTTTCAGTAATTCCATAACTATTTACAGATACCCAATTTTTATCTGTATCAGTAACAGAAAAAGGTCCATAGCTTTCATCAGTGATTTCAAAACCACTTTGCGCATAGGACATGGACAAAATACCTGGATTAACTCCAACTTCTATTAGATTGTAACTTTGTATTCCTGCACGATTCCAAGATAAATTAGCATCAGTAACCGTAGCGATCACCTGATTGTTAAAGAGGAAACGTAATTGTGTACTACTTAATTTTTCAATACGTATACGATCCGTAGTTTGCAGTATGACATCTTCTAATTTCCCCAGTTCTGTTCCATCTGGTTTTTTAGCGGTTATTGTGTATCGATTTCCTACTAAATCATTCCTAGAATTATGTACAATAGTAATGGTATATCCATTGCTACCGTTTAAACTCGTTGAGACAGTTTGTGATAAGAATATGGATGCTGAAGAGAATTTTGTTTCTACAAAACCACCTAGATTATTACCATCAACCTTGAAATTAGTAATTTCAAAATGCCCGGTAGTTTGTTCTTGGGATAATACTTCGTGTGATAATAGGTTTCCGTTTCCTGATACTGTATTAGAATTGATGATATCAAAACCAGTATTCTGATACCAGTTTAAATCTTGAGCTGTTCCCCAAAAAGATAAAACTAGTACTAAAAAACAAGTGCTATATGTTTTAAAATTTTTCATTCTTTATTTTCTTTTAAACTGGTTATTTATTGTTGAATAATATCTATAGGGTCATCATCATCTCCAATTCCACAATTCCCTCTTTGATGATTTCCGGTACTCTCTTTAGTAGCCCCAGAATTTTTATCACGTACCTGACATTTGTAATAGCGTCTTCCTGTAGATGTACAATTGGTAGTCAAACTTCTAGTATTAGAGGATGTCCAACTCCCATAACTTAAATTAGAGGAGCTAGTACCAATCGCAAATCGATATTCATACTCATAACTACCTCCATTTGCAGTTGCGGTAAGTGTTGTCGTAGATGTATTAGCATTACCAATACCAAGACTTAGTGAAAGTGCATTAGGGTTGGTGGTGTCATTACTTGTAGGATTCCCATAATTATAGTTGATTTCTTTATTCAACTTAAATCCTCCAGTAATTTCTTGAGTATCCATTACTTCGCTATAAGTTTTATGTAGTCTACCAGCATCATCATATTCGTATTTAGTAGCTAAGTTGTTAGCTCCGATGATATAGGTAAGTTCATCCCATTCATTATATACATAACTACTCATTGAAGAAGCGATAGGTACTAATCTAAAATCATCATAGATAACAGTTCCAGAAGTTGTATACACATATATTTCTTGATTTGCACCAATATCATTTGTGTAAAAGTTTAATTGTACCCAATCTCCTGCAGGAATTACTTCTGCAGGATGATATGCAATTGTAGTGCTACCTGCTTTTAATTTGGTATTGGTATAATTCGTATTACTTCCTTTATAAGCCCAAACAGAAACTTTATAATTTCCAGCTTTAGGAGTAACAGCAAATGCCTTTACATTAGCAGACACTTGTATGGCTTTAGATCCTGTATGATAGGTATCCGATAGGGTAGCGGTACTTCCTTTATACACTTCTCCACTAAAGTAATTTGTATTATCTATCAAGTCTTCTGCTCCAGAATAATACATTTCTGTATATCCAGCATTTGCTACTGCAAATACTTTGGAGTTATCATCTCCCATTTTGGTACTTGCTTTATTCTCATTAATATCAATAGATTCTAAAGGCATTGAGTAATGATCGTATAGACTTACTGTAGATGTTTTGATCCATTTAGCATTGGATTGATTATCAGGATCAGACCAATTAAAGTTATCATCATCACCAGTATATCCAGTATATGCTCCGTCTTCATCAACTTCACCTTTCCAGGCAAAGGTTTGATGTTTACGCCAGATCTTTTCTGCATCATTGGTTGGAGTAGTAGTGGAACCATTATAATTTCGATAGGTCCAATCATTGTTCCAGGTATTGATGTTTGCGTTAATTGTTTTCCAACCGTTACCTATTCTGATTTGAGTACGTGTTGCTGCAGTTTGGGTAAGCATATTTTTATGAGTAGGATTATCTGCTTTAGAACCCATACCATAATTTACATTCCAAGCACCGGAGTATTCAGGAATTGTGAAAGCAGGTGTTGTGTAGGTTCTGATTTTATTGTTTTGTGCATCTGATGTTTCTTGCATTAATGATTTACCTGATACAGAATTAAAAATGTTAAATGTAGTATTGTAAACATTTCCTTGATTGTACTCAGAAGTACTACGAAGAAGACTTGGGAATTTAATTCTAGTGGATGAAGTGATAATCCATTTGTCCTGCTTTTCAATATCATCGTAATCAATTTCTTTATAAGATTGATATGATTCTTGAGATACCCCCATTCTATTAGGCGATTGAAAAATATTAAAATATTCATTAACTGATTTTGATAGTATGTGTCCTTCATTATTATATGATACTGTTTCCAATAATTGACCAATTGTTGACAAATTATCTCTCACAGTATACTCACCAATCAATACTTCTTTATTTTGTCCTGAATTATTAATTACTCTATTAGATTTTCTAATTTCATAAAAATCTCCAAACTTAATTTCATTTTCTGTTTTGGCTTTTGGTACATTAAATTTGTATCTAACTTTGCTCGTAGAGTTCCCTTGACCATTTTTAAATTCAGTAGTTACATATTCATACATTACTTTAGGAGCAGGTAACTCTGCAGAGTATGGTATCTCTTTTTCAAGATATGGAGCAAAAGGAAGGTAACTTACATAACCCGATGGTTGTTCCTCGTAGTTATAATTGTAAGATGTAATATAAGAGTTTATTCCATCTGAAATTTCTATTTCTTTAACTCTAGGACCAGCCTCTTTGTTATTATAGCCTGAAGAGATAATATCTAGATAACAATAATTTCTACTTCTTTCATTAGGATCTTGAATCATTTCTCCCCATTCAGATTCTAGATCAGTTTCTAAAACGAATTCTTTAGCTGATACTTTTTCTATAACTGTTCCTTTACCTATATAGTTTACTGCAGGAGAGCCAAAATGAACTTGAAATTTAATGTCGACCTTATCTTGTAATTGGATATTATCATATGAATTAACAGTTTTCAATCTAAACCTGAGATATCCTTTGTCATATATAGGGTATGAGTAATTACTATTTGGACTTATAAACTCATTTTCATTATGTTCAATAATGATTTCGTTTTCGCCTTCTCCTTCAAGTCTCAATCCATTAATTAAATTAGTTCCATTTGAATTAGAGTTAGACACTAACTGGGGATTTACAGCTGATGAATATTCTGCTCCGAACAAAGTGTTTTTATGTAAAGGATAGTATTCGTGGTCTTCATAGGTAACGTTTATCGTTCCTCCTTCAGGCGTAGTTATTTTATTTAATGACCATTGATCGGTATTAGTTTTATGATATCCCCAAGCCCCTTGAGCTTCTTTGTCATAAGTATAATTACTATCCTTATAATCAAATTTATAAGGAGGTAAACTTGATAAGTTCTTTTTTCCATTAAAATATACTTTGTCCAAGGTTAACCTTCCTAATCCTGCTGCTTGAGTATTGGGAGCGTTTTTCACTAAAGATTGAGCTGGATCTGAATAATTAAAGTTGATAGTTTTGATAGCGCTTTCTAAAATTATTTCGGGATCAACGTCTACTGAATTTAAAACATATTCATAAGAATTGTATGAGGCTGATTCATCTTCTTTTACTGATTGGTTATATTTAATATTAATATAATCACTAGTCTGAATTTCATTCGTTCCATGAGTGGTAATTCCATTAGCATCTTTATTCTTTAAAAGAACAATCTTATCTAATTTTAATTGTCTTTGAGATGGTATGCTAAATTTGGGAGTATAATTATTTGATGTTTGAGCAATATCATCAGTATGGTTAGCAGATGAGTAATCCCAAGATACAGATTTAGCATCGTTTCTAGTTGATTTTATAAATAACGCTGAATGTGTTCTAGTTTTTATTTTATTTAAGTAGAATATTTGTTTTCTTCCTTTTATCCATGTTTTCATATTTGAATCAGAACTTTCAATATATTCTCTATCAAAAGGAGCCTTCCATACAAAAGCGTCAGACCATTTGCCATATTCAAAACTTGTCCAGTATCCTAGGTCTCCTTCATTTGCTATACCATCACCATTATCAATATAATCAGGACCTGTAACTGCCGTTAGCAACCAGTGAGTAGCATATGCTTCTAATTGACGTTTCTCCATATATGCTTGGCTTTCATTGGGTCTTTGATCAATATGTCCAAATGATCTTGTTATTATTTCATGATTATAAACTGGAAGTGAATAATGGTAGGTTTTACCATCTGCTGAGGTAATTTTAAAGGCACCTATTCCTTCTAGGGGTTTATTGTTTCTGGAAAACCCAATGCCAATAGGCTTTAAGAATCCCCTATCTTTAATTAGCTCATAGTCATTTATTATTTGGTCATTAGTGAAATGCTCAATATAATTCGATTTAGCTTTTCTTATTTCACCACCATAATAACCATCAGAAATATTATGTTGTCTTATCGTAGAATTATTATTATTGTAGTTAAAAGGTATCGGAGGGACTTCTATATAAGTACTTATTTCATTTTCAAAATAAAAAATTGGATTACCTCTGAATCTAAATCCTATAGGTTCGATGAAAGTATCGTGATCAGTATATTTTGTTTTAAAACCGTTATTACTTCGTTTGTCAGACAAACCAAATAAACCTCCATTATCAAATTGTTTAGCAGAAATACTTCCAGATAGACCTTGCGCTTGCACATTATATTTGTCATATGCAGGAAATACAGGATTATTTAGATCAATTTTAGTTTTATCATTTATATTATTATCATTTAAGGATATTTCGTAAATATCCATGAATGCAGATAAGCTAGCTTCTGTAACGGTGCATTCACAAGAACTACAGGAACCATAAGAAGCAAGTATATCATCTCTCTGATCAGTAGTAGCTACAACACCGTTGTAAGTTTGAAAAAAACCATCTGCAGTAGAACAATAAATTTGATAACCGGATTTGCTAGAAATATCTTCACTAAAATTTAAAGGACCGGTAACAAAATTATACTCATTTTTACCTAGTTTGTATTCAAATTTTTGCTTTCCAAAAGATAGGCTAAATACCCCAACCGGCGTAGGTACAACAATTGGTATATTATAACCTGATGATTTAGACGAATAATCGCCACTACTAATAGCATTATTGAACGCTACATTAATACCTATTCCAATTCCTCCAGCACTTATACTTCCTCCTGAAGAATTAACGTTAAAACCTACACTGTTTGCATTAGCACTTAATCCAACTCCTGAGGATGATAAATTAAAACCTAAAGAATAACTATTTCCTGTTCTAGAATTTTTTGAGAAAGCAAAACCATATGCACCATCACTCGAACCGCTAACTTGGAACCCTGATCCATTACTGTTAAAACCAACAGAACCTCCTACAGTACCATCAGAATTTGCAGATAATCCTACAGAGAGGCCTCCTGGAGTTGTATATCCCAAACCAATAGAGCCTCCATCTGTTCCTGTTCTGGCATTTACTCCTAAACCACCGACCCCAAATCCTGCGCTCACAAAACCTCCTAAACTTCTATTACTTCCCCAAGAAAAACCTACACCTACAGAAACTCCATAAGAATAGTTAACGGATAGGGAATAAATGCTTTCTTGTCCTCCTTCGTCATAAAAATACTCTGATAATAAAGAAGAATTGTAATCATCAGGGTATCCATTTAATGAACGATTAATAGCTCCAGGGTTTAGAGACCATCCTAACCCTACCCAAGATGCTTCTTGATCCATAGCAATTCCTGCATGGTATGATAGTGCTAGTGGATAACCGCCTTCTGGACTGGGTACATTTAACAATGGCAGCACATATGACATATCTCCTGTAAGAAGATTTACCATGTCAGTAGCATCTACGGGTTCAAAAGCACCAGCTTCTGGAGCGTTTGGTCCTTGTGCCGATATATTATGAGTACATAGAAGAAATGAGCAAATAATACTCATAAGTACATATTTATGTGTCATTCTTAATAGTTTTGTTTTATATTTCTTCATCAGTTTTGTGATTTGATGTTTTACTTTTTTTGTTTTTTCCTTTGACAAGCTCAGGATAATTAGTGTCCGATGTCCGATGTTTGTTGTCTACCCTTCGACAGGCTCAGGGTGATAAATATTATCTTCCGACCTCTGTCTTCAAGCATCTTACTCATTCAAACTTCAATTTTAATTCGTCTTTAAATATTTTTGTTGGGATCTTAAATTTTACTTCACCTGTATAAAAACCAAGGTCCTCAATACTAAGTGTCATATGCTCTGCATTTGTTACCATAGTTTCTTTAGGATATACTAACAAAATAGTAGTAGCGCCACTCATTCCATACATTCTAGGGTAGATATAATCTGCCATTGCTATAGTGTCTTTTTGTGGTGTGTAGAAATGAATTTTTTGTTCCATCCCAAAAGCTAGTTGATTTACCATAGCTCCAAATTGTTGTTTATTACCCGCTACATTGCTTAGTAATTCCTGATTGTTTTTAGCCATAGATAAATTGAAATACAAGTATTGATCATATTTACTTCGTAAACTATCAATTTTTTTAGCAGAGACCTGACCACTTAATTCTTGATCTACTAATAAATCTGTTGGTTTATACACAATGGAGAAATCCACTCCGTTTACTGTTTTGGTGTGGATATATTTATTCTCTGGATTATTGAGATAGTTCCATAATTCTTCTTTAGTGTTAAAAGTAGTGTTCGAACACGAAGCTATGATTAAAGCTATCGCTAACATGCATACTAATCTTTTGGGTTTGTATGTCCGATGTCGAGTGTCCGAGGCCCAATGTTTGATGTCGTCTGTCTGATGTCCGATGTCCGAGGGCGAATGTTTATAGTTTAACTTAATCATTTTATACTTTTTTTAAACGCTGTCATCATATTCATTAATTCGTAGCTATCAGCATAATACTTTTCAAATTCATCTTTATTGATGTATTTTCTTCTTTCAGCTTTATGTAAACATGTTACTACCTCTGCTAAAGATCGTATCGAGTATCCCATAAACCTTTTGAATTCCGGATTGGTTTGTCCAATAGATCCTTCAGAAATATTTAAGGCAACTGAATCTATTGCTCTTATCATTTGAGAAGTAAGATTGTACATTTCTGTTTTAGGAAAGGACTTCGCAACTTTGTTTAGTTCTTCGCCCATATCCATTGCTTTTTGCCAAATCCTTAATTCTTCAAATTTAAATTTCATGGTTTGTTTTTTTAAAAGTCGGATGTCGGATGTCCGATGTCTGATGTCCGATGTCTGATGTCAGGAGTTGGATGTCAGGAGTTGGATGTTGGGTGTCCGAGGTTTTTGTTTGACTCTTGGCCTCTGACTTCTAGCACCCGACTCCTGACTGCTAACTATTTCCCTTCAAATTCAGCATTTAATTCTTCTAATACTTTATCTGTTAAGTCAGCAGACTCTTCTCCATACATAATGGTTCCGCTACCGGTTGCTCCAAAAATTACTTTGTATCCATTCTTTTTACCATACTCTTTTACGAAATCATTGATATCGTTGATCACAGTTTGTGTTACTTTCTTATCTTCCTCTTGTAATTGCTTTTGTACGGCTTGTTGGTAATTGTTAATCTGTTGTTGTTTATTACCTAGCAACTGTTGTTTTAACTCTAGTTCTTTTTTACTAAGACCACTGCGTTCTTTTTCGTAAGTTTTTAATTCGTTTTGCCAATCAGCTAATAAGCTATCAACATTTGATTTCATTGTTTTTGCTTTCTCATCAAATTCTGCTTTTACAATTTTGGTTCTTTTATAACCATCTAATAGTTTATTGACATCTACATATACAAGATCAGAAGAAGATTGTAAGTAGAAAAAAGAGGCTATAGATGCTACTAATGCGATTAAGGCGATGGGTAATGCTATTTTGTTCATTTTTTTGTTTTTTATGTCTGATGTCGGAGGTTTTGATGTCCGATGTTTATTTTTATTTAGGGTTTTGTTTTTAAGCCGGAAGTCCGAGGTCCGGTGTCAGAGGTTTATTGAAGCAAAGCTTTATATTTCATTTCCTGACCTCAAACTTTATTATTCTTTAGTTATTAATTTTTCTAGTTTTTCTAATCGAGCTTCGAGCTCTTTATTTTTAGTTTCTAAAGTCTGAATTCGAGTGTCGGATATCAGAAGTTTATTGTTTGCTTCTTTGAGTTGTTTTTCCTGTGCAATTGTATAGAGTGTTAACTCTTCTATTTTTTCTAATAGATTAAGATTCATTTGTTTTAGCTCGATACCATTTTGCTCCATTTCTGCCGCAGAAGGAATATTTGGTAAGTGTCCTTGATCCTTAATATAAGCTTCTACCTCATTAATAGTTTTTAGATCGTAATCTTCTAAAAACACATAATCAGGTGCGACAGCTCCGTTAAGGTCTACTTTTACTTCTTGTGTATGAATGTTTCCTTTTACGGTTAGTTTGGCGTCTGGAGTGTTGGTTCCTATTCCAATATTTCCATTAAACATATTTGCAAACATAAACGAGGTGCTAAGAAGTTCACTATTTGTGTATTCTAATTTGGTACCAGGACGTTCTCGCAGAAAATAAGTGCCTTCATCCTGGTAGATAATACCACCAATATCATTATATGTTCCTCCAGGGCGAACCCACTTTTTAGTATCCTGATTCCATTTAGCAGGTCCATAAGCCCCAGTAAGCCAATCATCTCTTAACCAACTGTTATCTGCAGATGCTAATGTGAGTCCAATTGTCGTTTTTCTGAATTGCACTCCGCTGGAAACGTGTAATTTAGTCCCATTAGCTGGAGTTGCCACACCAATACCTAATGCTCCCTCGATATATTGATTACCTACACTGTGGACTAGTCTTGCCCAGGTTCCGGTACCTTCTTTGTTTGTGCTTCTGAAATACATTTTGGGATGTACGGAGTTATTTTTAATTAGTAATTGACCGTTATATTTGTAATCGGAATTGTTACTACTATGATTCATATTGATCCCCCAAAACCATTGGTTAGGCTCAGGTGCATTAATTGCATTATAACTTTCATAAAAACCGCTTTGCCATAAAGTATTCCAGTCAGTGGCTCTATTAGGATCAAGAAGTATTAATTTGTTACTTTTGATGGTTCCTGTAACATCAAGTTTTTCTGAGGGATTAGAATTACCAATACCTACAGAACCTCCTTGAGTATTTAAATAGGTGTTTCCTTTGCTGTAATGATTAATGTATGTCGCATTTCCATCTTTTGAATCTAAATGCAAATTTCCATTGGTCGCTACTACTGAGGCTTTAGTAGTACCTCTTCCATTACCCCCAACTTTCAAATATTCTCCCCAATTCGTATTAGGACCATAGTAATGATATCCGTTGCCCGTTATAGGAACTGATTGAGCATTAAGGTTATATGAAAATCCAATAGCTACAAAAGTGAATATGATATTTTTTATTTTCATTTTTTATTTTCCTTTTAATAATAATTCTATTTTTTCCTCAAGAGTTTTGATTTTAACATCTCTGCTTTCTAACTCTTTAATTCTTTTCTCTTGGGCAATCGTATATAGTGTTAACTCTTCTATTTTTTCTAATAGATTAAGATTCATTTGTTTTAGCTCGATACCATTTTGCTCCATTTCTGCCGCAGAAGGAATATTTGGTAAGTGCCCTTGATCCTGAATATAGGCTTCTACCTCATTAATAGTTTTTAGATCATAATCTTCTAAAAACACATAATCAGGAGCCACGGCTCCGTTAAGATCTACTTTTACTTCTTGCGTATGAATGTTTCCTTTTACGGTTAGTTTGGCGTCTGGGTTTGTGGTTCCTATTCCAACATTTCCTTGTTTGTTGTAATAGATGTTGTTATTATTTTTTAACCATACTCCACTTATATCATTTCCATTGGTATTGTCATTTATATTGGTTGAAATTAATTGCTCTATTGTTGGTTCGTTGCCATTTACTTCTTCTATTCTTGGGCCATAAAAATATTGTCGATCATTTACGTTAGAGTCATAAAATAGATATGCTCTATTAACTAATTTATCTGCTCCAATTTTAAACTTGAAATCCTCTCTTGTATTCATTAGTTTAGTCCCGTGTATATCGTAGATACCTCCTAAGCTAGTGGTTGAATTATACCCGCTATGATGTACATAACCCACTAATAAATACCATTGATTAAGGTCTGGTAAATCCCCATACCAGAGGTAGGCATTTCCAACCGCAGCTCCATTTAGATTTAAAGTACTATGAGCAAAATTACCATCTCTAGTATATGTTCCAAAATAAGTGGTTCCGCTAACCGAATTTGTTTTTTTTATCCAAACCGTTAAGCGATATGTTTTTGTATGGTCTATATTAACATATTTAGAATCAAAACCTCCATCACCATCTGAACCACTTGTACCATCAGGAATAGCCTTCCACAGAATAGCTTGATCACCATATGGTCCTGTACCTAATTCCATACTATTTTCCATATCGGATCCTTTATTTACATAGCCTTGTGGAACGCCAGAACCAGCTTGCCAGGTAGAATTGTCTAAGAAGTTTTGGGAGAAGGTGAAATTGTAAATAAATAATATAAAAACAGTGATTAGTGTTTTTTTCATAATAATATTTGTGTATTTATTTTTATTAAATAAGCTAATTTGGAAATTATTACTATATAAGTTTATCTTAATAATAAGTTGTTCTTTTAAGGCTAAAAAAGAAGGCGCAAATATAATTGTTTGTGGTATAACCGTAAGGGGATTTTTACGTTTGTTAATAAATGTTTAAAATTGTTAAAAACTGATAGTTGTTAATGAATATTTTACATTTGTTTTTCCCTTCTAAACTTAATTTCTTACCCTTCAATTTTATCCGTTACTTTCTTTTTATATAGTTAAGTGTCGTTTGTAAGAAATATGTTACCATAGAAATTTGATTTTTTTTGGATTTTAAAAAAAACAGGGTAAAGTTTAAATAAAAAGTGTCAATATTTATTAGAGAAAAAAACAGATCTAATAAAGATAACTAAGGGATAGATTTAAGAATGGACGGTATATACTATATAAAATTCTTTTTTCTTTTTCTTAGTTCTTTCCAATGAGTTTTTTTTGGGAAACTAAAGTAGGAAGGTGTGTAGGTATTATGAATTGGATGTATTTCATTTTTTTCAATTTTATGAATCGCTTGCAAAACTACTTCAGCACTATGTTTAAAACATTTTTGATATAGTCGATCAATAGTATCGTCATTCTCTACACGTATTATTTTTTGACCTAAAAGAATTCCTTTGTCGATTTTTTTCTCCATAGTATGACAAGAAACACCAACACTACTTTCTCCTTTTCTAATCGCTTGAAAAACAGGCCAAAGACCACCGAATGATGGTAGAAGAGCACTATGCCTATTAATACAATATTTAGGTATGTTTAACAACTCATTTCCAAAAATCAAAGGGTTGGAACTAATGATTATATCTGGTTTATAAGCTCTTATTCTATTTAAGTTTTCTTCAGTGTTTATATCGTATTTCACCTTGAAATAGTCTATATTAAAACAATCAAAAACTTTTTTCACACTATAAAATGAACCTTCGGGAGAGGTTCTCAAAAACATGTTCTTAAATAAAAGATAGGCTTTTTTTACAGATAATTTAAATAATTCTAACGGAGTTAACAAATACCAATTTTTGATCATATATCTTTCAATGTCACTTTTTGGTAATGCTTTAGTAACCAAAATGGCACCAACTATATCATGATTAGTTTTTCTTATCAAATCAGCAACAAAATCCGGTTGATAAAAACAGGTTTCACTAATTATTAAAAATAACCTCATATTTCTGAATTAAACTTTTAAAATTATCATCTTTGATTACTTGGGATTCATTCTTTCTTTCTATTGAGGAGTAATATTGGAGAAAAGCATTTTTCTTTGTCCAATCAATACTTTCTTTATTTTTCACTCCCCCTGGATGAAATAATATATCTATGGATTTTGGTTTTTGTTTTCTTTGTATGCTAGATAATGCAGAATCAACATCTTTGTAGGACATTCTTCCAGTGGATAGTACCCCTACAAAGAAATCGTTCGTTTTTATACCAAGTTCTTTGGCCCTTCTAATGTATTTTTTAGATAGATGATTTAGTAAAATATTCTTGATGAAATTTAATGCTAGATAGTTTTTCATTTTAGTAAAACCATAAAAATATTTTAGTTCCAACGGGTTGCGGATAAAATCAATTTTGTGTTTTTCATGCAATCCAAGCAAAGATTTAAAAATAAATGGTATCATATGGAAATGCATATGGCTATCTATCAATATTGGAGTATTGCTATTGATAGCATTTTTATACTTATCAATTTGATTATCTATTTCTGTTTTTATTTGCTCACTAATTTTTCTCTTTTTAGCTTTTGAAGCTAAGATATAGAAAAGCCAAAGTGACAAGAAAGAGTATTTAAATTCTCCAGATTTGTCTACAATAAGATTAACTTCTTCTTTGGAAGATATTGGTTTTCCTTCAACGAGATTTAAATGTAAACAGAGCCTTATTTTTTTAGGTATAGATGTATATTTCTCTATTCCATATTTAAAATTATTTGTATTACAAACTATACTAATGCTATTAACACTTCCCCTATTAATACAATCCAAAATATTATCAGTGATCTCGTTTCCTATGCCAAAATCATCTGCGTGAATATTAATAATTTTTTTCATTTTATTTAGAATGATTTTTAGGAAACGAACTTCCTTTTGCGGATTTTTTGTTGCAATTTAAGGAAAGCATTTTTAAAGAGTTGAGTGGGTTAAATTTATTTCTAATGAAATGCAGCAGTATAATAATTCTGAATAGATTTCCTTAAAATATTATATTTACTTAATGCACTCGTTGAAGTAAAATTTTACACTGCAAAAACCTATTTCCAGTCCTAAAGTTTTTCTTCTTTTCGAAATTAACACTTAAGATATTTCCAAAACTATAATTCTGTTCTAAAGCGTATACTACATGTATTAATGATTTGTAATCTCCTTGTAGCGTAAAATTATAAGTTGTAGTGGTTTTTTGAGAATCTTCGTCTATATACTTATGAGGCTTTTCAAAATTAATTATTTTAAAATTTGAATCACTTGATAATGTATTAAGTACTTTTAATATGTTGTTTTGTAATGAATTTCCCTCTACATTATTGTTTTTTAGGATCTCATCCAATTGTTTCTCTTTATTAGCTAAGGCAACTAACTGGGTAGGAGCAGATTCATAGATCTTCTTTTGATTTTCGAGTTTGGTCACCTCTTTATGTATCGCAAAGGTTTTTGCAAAGCCATATCTGTATGCAATAAACAGAACAAGCAATAGGCCTATGATTAATACTATGTTTTTATTTTTCTGTGTCATCAGTGAGGTTAATTGCTATTTCAAAAAGAGATATGTTTTTTTTATCTAAGCCATAATTCACAATGGTTACTTGATTAACAAAATATAAACTTTCAATTTTATTTATCCAATTCGTAAAGCTGGTTTTGTCAGAGGAATCTCCTGTAATTAATATAGTTTTGTTTTTTATAGTTAATGGCTTGTCATTACGTATCGTTTTTGCCAAGGGTTGATAGTTTAATGATTTTAGAATAACCGTACTTGGTTGTAATTGTGTAATTTGATCTACAAAATAGGAGCTTTTCGAGAAACCTGTAGTTATAATACTGTTTACGATACCTTCTTTGGTACTAACTATGGATTGTTGTTTTTCTATATTTTCTTTTTGCGTAGCATAGACTTGTTGTTCTTCTTGTAGATTTTGCAACGTTTTATACTTACTATTAAAAATAAAAAAATTGATTAATAATGAAATTAATAAAAAAACAATTCCATATTGCAGCGTTTTCTTAAAGAATTGAGTCTCTTTATAGGTACTAATTAGTTCTGTGTTTTTTTCTTCGATGTTACCAGTAATTATAGATTGATTGGTAACAGTGTATAAAATACTAGCAAATGGAAGTATATAGGTACTAGGGATTTTTAAGGTGTCAATTATGTATTCTTCTTTATCACAATTATCATTGTGGATAGAAAAAATTTCTTCACTACTACTTTTGATACTAGAATTATGCGTTAATAATGTAGCGTCTTTAAAATAAGACAATAATGAGGATACTTTAAAACTTCCTAAATCAACAGTAGTTATAAGTATATTGACTTTTTTATATTGGTCAATAATTGCATGAACGTATTCTTTTCTGCATATAGCAACGAATGATTTCTGACTGGTTTTTAAGATTTGATAGTAAAAATCATTTATATCTAAATTTGGATAAGCTTCTGCAAGAATTTCTTGATCCGTACCTATAGTGTTTACTTCTTTGTTCAGTACATTACTATCCGTAATTATTAAATTTGCTTTTATCGAAGATTTAATATGGTCTGAAATGTTAACCAGATCATTTACATTAAAATATTGAGTTACATCTAATTCTTCATTTTTTTGCGTTACTTTAATTCCAAGAATAACAGGAACGTTTTCTTGTTCAGAATGTTCGAAAGCGAAAAAACTCTTCTTTATAGGGTTATATTTTTTAAATGATGTTCCCATTAATAAAACACTGTTGGTTTTATAATTACGTTTAATTTTTTCTTAGAGTCTTCTCTTCTCCTTTTACTAAATAACCATTTGATAATAGGTATGCGCGATAATAATGGTACTCCTGATCCAGAATCATTTTTTACTTTTTCTTCGATACCACCTAAAATGGCGACGTCATTTGCTTGCATCCTCATAATAGAAGAAAATCTCCTGCTATTAATATCTGGCGGAGCATCTTCGGCGATACGCTCGCCACTAAAGTTAGATTGTATAACCTGTATGTCTAGTGTTATCTGACCATCTCCAGATACAAAAGGCTTGAACTCTAATGCTAATTCTGCATCAATGGGTTGGTAATTTACTATCTCAGATGTTTGGGGATTTTGTGATCCAAAAATGTTTTGACTAGTAATAGCATAATAGGTAGTTTGACCACTAGATAGATAAGCTTTATGACCATTAAGAGTACTAAGTTTTGGTGTGGATAATATTTTTACATTACCATTCGATTCCATAGCTTTAATATCCATATAGAAATTGGGGACTACATTACCTAGATTTAATGAGCCAAATCCATCAAAACCTCCAATAATTCTATTGATTGTTTGTGCACCTAAAGTAATGTTGGCGCTAGGGAAGGTGACACCTTCTGCTGTGGTTGGTTCTTTTCCTAGACCGAATTCTACTCCTGTTTCTACAGTTGCACTTCTGCTAACCTCTAAAATCATAACTTCGATAAGAATAAGAGGTACAGGCTTATCAATATATTTTACAAAATTTTTAAATTTTTCTACTCGGGTACCCGATCCACTAACTACAAAACTATTGAGTTCTGTGTCTATTTTTATATCCAACCCTTCTATAACAGATGCTGGGAAAATATCTGAAATGGATCCAGCTTGTGCACTATTAGTAGTGTTGCTTGAATTATTTCTAGAAATTCCAGTGTTTAAAGTTCCTTGATTCCTATTGTTAGTTCTATTTTGATTAAAATTTGAGTTACCTTGATTTCCAAAAAAGTTAGTGCTTCCAGTGACAAAATTGTTATTTCCAAAACTATTTCCTCCGAATCCTCCAGCAGGATTTGCATCTCCTAACATTGCAATAGAACGATGCATCATTTGTACCATTTCTATTTTTTTAATGGTTAACTGATTCTCAGTCCCAAAGTAATAAACATTCCCTTCTTTTTTAAATGTAAAATTGGTCGATGTTGAAGTAGTGGCAGTATTTTGAAAACCGCCTTGTTGATTTTGATTGTTATTTCTATTCCCTTGATTATTTGATGAAGGATTTTTTAAAACCTCATTAGAATTACTTTCAAAAATCTTAATAAGTAAATCATCGAAACTAATCGCTTCTGCTTTTACCGTCACCTTACCAGCACTTTCTAATGGTGAGGCGGTAAAAATATTTAGTTTAAGATCTTCAGATACATTGTTAATAAGGTCAGCTACACTAGCGTTTCTTAAATCTACCGATAAAACCCTGTTTAAAGTGTCTACTATTTTATAATTAGTATTTCTTCTATTTCGTCTTGCTCTAGAAGCACTAGCTCCATTAGTTTCATTATTTAAACCGGGTATGCTTTCGAATTCATAAAACCCGTCTCTCGTTGTATTAAAATCTAAATCGTTTGTTTCTGCTAGTTTTTGTAATGCTACCTCTATCGGAACATTACTTAGGTATAAAGAAAGAGTCTTGGTGTTTAGATCGGGAGTGTAGAGTAAGTTTTTTCCAGAAAGTTCCGTTATTTTTCTAAATACTTTGGGTAAAGGATCATTTCTAAGATCAGTAGATAGAGTTCCTGCAGTCAAATCATAATTAATAATTACTTCTTTTTCTTTAGGCGCTTCCGTAGGAGGTGTGTATTTTTTTATTGATAATATATTTCCTGTAAATTCAATATCTAATTGATATTCTTTTGCTAAAAACAAAAGGAGATCTTTTACACTTACGTCATTAAATCCATTTATAATATTTATCGAGTTAAGTTCATCGGAGAGATTTAGATTAATCTTGTGGACCTGTGAAACTGCTCTTAGAAAATTAAGAAGTGTAGTGTTAGAGATGTTTATATTCACTTTTTCTCCTAATCCTGGAACTTCTACACTTAGTAAATCTATTTTGTTTTCTAGTGTGGCAATTCTCGTATTATCCTGAGATTGATTTTGAAATGTATCCTGAGCATACGATAGTATTCCAAAACTAAAAATAAGATATATCAATAGAATTTTTTTCTTCATAGTTTTAGTTGTTTGCCAGTAATGCATACACTTCTTCGGTAGAAGTTACGCCTTCCCTTACTAGGCGCAATGCATTTTTTTGTAGCGTATCAATATTTTGGGTTGCAATGTAGTCGTCAATTTGTAATTCGTTATGACGTATCGCAGTTTCTAATTCTTTAGTAATGGGTAGTAGTTCATAAATAGCTTTTCTACCTAAATATCCTGTTTGGTAACAATGATTGCAGCCAGTTGGGATAAAATGTGTTTTTATTTCTTCTGGAATATCAAATCCCAAAGGAAAATCTTTTGGTTCGGCTTTTTTTTCTTTTTTACAATGAATACACAGTTTTCGCACTAATCGTTGAGCAATACTCATGGTTAATGTACTAGCTAATAAGAAAGAAGGAACTTTCATGTCAATCAATCTCGAAATAGTAGCCCAAGCCGAATTAGTGTGTATTGTGGATAAAACTAAATGTCCAGTTAATGCAGCCTTTATAGCCATATTAGCTGTTTTATCATCTCTAATTTCTCCAACCATTATAATGTCTGGATCTTGACGCAGAAAAGCACGAAGTGCTGCTGGAAAATCAAATTCGATATCTTCTCTTAATTGTACTTGATTTACTCCTTCTAACGTGTATTCTATAGGATCTTCTATAGTTAAGATATTTGAGACTTCTTTATTTAATTCTTTTAAAGTAGCATATAGCGTAGTCGTTTTTCCAGAACCTGTAGGACCAGAAATTAGAATTATTCCTTGAGGTTTTTTTGTAGCTTCTCTATATAGTTGAAGTTCTTTTTTAGTAAAACCGAGATCATTTAGTTGTACATCTTGTGTGTCACGGTTTAATAAACGTAAAACAATTTTCTCTCCATATAAAGTCGGCATAGTCGAAACCCTAATATCAAATTCTTCATTTCCATTTTTAAATGTGATACGACCATCTTGTGCTAGTCTTTTTTGAGAAATATCTAATCCTGATTGTATTTTTATTTGATTAACCAGTTGAGGATATTCTTTGTTGCTAATCGTATACTGCTCCTTTAATTTACCATCTAGTCGCAATCGTACTCTACAGAATTTTTCATAAGGTTCCATATGAATATCACTACTTCCAAAATCTTTTGCAGTGGTTATTAACTTCTGTAAAAAGTTATCTTCATAATGCAATTTTTGATTAGAAGTAGTTGTTGTTTTTCTGTAGTTTAATGTTAAATAAGATTGTAAATTCTCTTCCGTTTCAGAAATAAGAACAACCTTCTGATTAAGGATTATTGAAAGCTCCTTTTTTAGGTTTTCAATGTCTTTAGAATCAGTTTTGAATTGTATACTACCATTTTCCTTTTGGAATGGAATTATTCTATAATGAAACGCTTGATTTGGAGTAATCAATTGTTTGATATCGACTGGTATTTCAAAAGAACCTATTTTCATTATAGTATATATAGATTAATTGAATTGGAGATCCAATTAAAAGAAAAAACTAAAACCAAAAATAATGACATGTAGCCTGCTAAAGGGATTGTATTATGTTTAGAATTCTTTTTTAGAATCATCCATAGTACTAAAGAGAAAATTATAGAAAACACAAATAATATTGTAAAACTTACCGTCGGAAATGCTATTGCAAATGCAAGAAAAAAGAAAGCATCTCCGATGCCAAATACTTCTTTAAAAAATGGACGTTTTATTTTCATTGCCGAATACATATAGAGTACTGTTATTATTGAAACTATTAATGAAGCATTTATTAAAATTGAATTTTGGAAATGAATGAATAATACATTGTTATAATGCAGAAAACCTAGAGAAATCAATAGACTCAAAAACAAAAACCAGTAAACTTCTCTATTAAGTAAGTCTTGCCAGGTTATATAACCAAGATTTAAAAGTATAAGTCCTTTCAAAATAAGCATTAATCTTTAGTGATTTGTTTAGGACTTCCGTTTTGATCAATTTCCCATACATTAAAAATGCCATCTCCGTCGAAATCAACTATGGCAGTTGCTCTAGCTTTAAAATTAGAAATAGAAGCTTCGATAATTTCGTAATTATAATTTGCTGTTCCTCCATTTTTAACTGTTGTTGGAGATTCGTAATTTATTTCATTAAAATCGTTAGAATATTTAGAATTGAGGTATCTATATTGGGTCTGCATATTGCTAATAGTTTTTAATTGTATTTTAGCCTCCTGAGCTTTTGTTTGAGCAATAAGAGGTAAAAAATTAGGCAGTGCTATTAACAATAAAATTCCTATAATTGCCAAAACCAAAAGCATTTCTTGTAAGTTGAAAGCTTTGATTTTGTGTGTCTTATACTTCATATATGTAGGCGTTAACTAATCTTCAGTTTTTAGGTCTGCAAAAATATACTTTTTTGATTTACTTAGAGGCTTGATATTCATAATATTGATGATTTATAAATACCAGACCTATATAATAGTGTCAGAAATCTATATTTTGTTACCATGAAAAAATAAAAAAAATGAATTATTTATTTAGTTACGGTAATTATAAGTAATTGTATATCTGTTAAATTCGTGTAAGTATTAGATATCTTTATCGACTTTATACAAAAATAATTGGTATGGATATTATTGACTACCTTCTGGGTAGGGGAGGTTTTGCAATACTGGCACTTGTAGTTGTGGTAGTGTTATTATATAATAAGATAAAGGCCAGAAGAGCATTCAGAGTTTCTCCAAAAAAGAAAAATAAATAAAAATAATAAGGATAAAAAAAGGAGTCAAACATATGGTAAGACTCCTAGGTGTTTTAAAAATAGTTACCTTAATTAAACAGACATACTTTATGTGCAGAAAAAGGACTGTATCTACAAGAAACATCTCCAGGTCCTAAAAATGGAGACATGTTCCAGCAGTCTGCATTGGAGTTGCATCTTCTTCCTGCAATGTTTCCGCCATTAATTTCTTTTTGTTGTTCTTTGTTTAAAGAAATTCCTAATTTTTTGATTTTGTTAATCATCGTGTGAAAAATTTAACTTGTTATATTATTTCAAGATAAATTCTTTAGTACTATGAATTGGAACTTTGTGGAAGTTCTACAAAATCATGTGGATCAAAGTAGTGTTTTAGTTAAAAGTATCTTTATGAATCTTATAATAAATTTTTAGGATTGCTCTTTTTCAAAAAAACTAAACACGGATCCTCCGTATTTGCGAGCGTTTCTAAAATTAGGAGCATCTTCTAGCGATGTATGTTTAGAATGTTCTATGATCAAAAGACCATCTACGTTAAGTAGATCATTAGTAAAAACTAATTCTGCAATTTTTGTAAACTGCTCCGTGTCGAAGTCATATGGAGGATCTGCAAAAATAATATCTGATTTCTTTTTTACTTTTTCTAGATAGCTATACACATCACTTTTAATGGTATCTATATCAAATTCTAGCTCCTTGGCAATACTTTTTATATAGCCCACACATCCATAATTAGCATCTACTGCAGTTATATTTTCAGAACCACGAGAAGCAAACTCATAACTGATGTTTCCTGTTCCAGCAAAAAGATCTAGTAAGGTTACCTGAGAAAACACATAATGATGATTTAGGATATTAAACAATCCTTCCTTAGCCATATCTGTTGTAGGTCTTACAGGTAGTTTTTTTGGTGCCTGTAATCTTTTTCCTTTATATTTTCCTGAAATAATTCGCATATCAAAAATGACTTAATAAAACAAAATGTTGGTGTGTATCTATAGAATCCATTGTTTCTGGTAGTTGTATGGTGTTATTTCTATTTCCAAAACTTACATTTCTTATATATTTATAAGCAATATTGTAACATGGACTGTCTTTAGAAATATCTCCAAGAAAAACCAGCTGAAACTCTTCGGGATTTAATCGCAATTGTTCTGCTGCAAACATTACATAATATAGAAAATCTTCATTGGTTTCATATATATATGAATTGCTCAGTACTAATTTTCCTTTGGTTACAACTACTAAATCGAAAGATGCAGAATTCATATTAGCAAAAACTCTGGTCGTTTCATTGTTTTTTTCTTTGGATAAAACACTATCCACTAATATTGAGGAAGAGTGCTTGTACGTAAATGATCCGAATGTTTCAAAAAAGAAATTGGTGATATTGGTGTAAGGAATATAAACAATTACTATTTCATGCTGATTAAGTTCATCATAGGCTATAAAATCATTTTCTAATACTTTAATGTTGTATTTTAAGTAATCTTTTAGCAATTCAGGATCAAATAAAGCTTTAGGTACGGCAGTATAAAGATCGTTTTCATAGATCACTTCTACAGTTTCAAAATCATATTTTAAATGTGTATTATGATCAAAAATATACTTGATTTTGTTTAAAACTTGCTCAGGAGATAAGCGTACACCAAAATTATCTTGCTCTAAAGCAACTATTTCGTTTTCAGAATTTACTGCACAAAAAGAAAGTCCATTCAGGCTCACCTGAATGGACAATGTATATTTTGTATTACCTGTGGTGTTACTCTTGTTTTGTATTTGAGTCATACGTTTTTGGCCAATTACCCGTGGTATTTACTTCTTGCATAGAACCTACTGATAAAAAAGGTCCATCAACACCTTCTACTGATACTACTTGCTTTTCTTGGAATAATAAATCCTTATCAAGATCGTGTAGTAAGATATCCTTTGCTACTCTTGCTTCGAAAACACTTACTCGTATTCCGTTTTTGTCGATAAATCCAGCATCAAGTTCGAATTTAGCATCTTTACCATCTACAGGAACATTCATCATTGTTTTGTATCGATCACTTCCTTTAAATAAAGAATCCTTAACAGAAGCATATCCAAGTGTATCAACTACAACAGTATCTCTTGGCTCATCAATTTGTAGGATTTTGTTGAATGCTACAAAACTAGAATCTCTACGCTGCGTTAATGTAAACTTAGCAGTATCTATAAAAGCAATTAATTTTGTTGGATCTTTTTCAAATTTACCAACTACCGTTTTATGGGCTAATTCTGCTTGTCGGATATCTCTAAGGTTTTCAATGGCTTTTGCATAACGCACCTTTTTAACTTTATTGAATCTTACAGGACCCATTACAGAATCGTATACCATGTATCCCAAGGCTGCGATAACTACCCATAGAACTAATTGAAGAACAATTTTCATTTTATAATTTAGCTTTTAGACATTAGTGTATACGCAAATCTACAATTTTTTTTTAATCGTAAAAGTTTATAGCCAAAAAATCATTACTATCTTTGATTTATTAACAGATTATGGATTTAAGGAATACAGATATTTCATGAGGGAAACAGAGTTTTATCAATTATTAAAAGATGATTTTCCTTTTGAACTGACTCTAAAACAGGATATTGTACTTCAGAAGCTTTCTACTTTTATTTTATCAAGTACGAAAGACTCACTTTTTTTATTAAAAGGGTATGCGGGAACAGGAAAAACAACTTTAATAGGAACTTTAGTAAAAAATCTATGGAAAGCGAAGTTAAGTTCTGTTTTATTAGCTCCTACGGGTCGAGCTGCAAAGGTGATTACTAATTATTCAGGAAGACATGCGCAAACCATTCATAGGAATATTTATTATCCTAAAAAGAACAGTAGTGGAGGACTTGCTTTTCAGTTAAAACAAAACAAAAATAGGAACACGATTTTTATCGTAGATGAAGCCTCTATGATCCCTGATACACCCAGCGATAGTAAGTTGTTTGAGAATGGCTCATTACTAGATGACCTAATGATGTATGTGTACTCTGGTCATAACTGTAAAGTTTTATTTATAGGAGATACAGCACAGTTACCGCCTGTAAAATTAGAAGTTAGTCCAGCACTAGATCCAGACACATTATCGATGGGATTTAATAAAGATGTGATACAAATAGAATTAGATGAAGTTGTGCGACAAGCCGAGAATAGCGGTGTTTTAATGAATGCGACCTCATTACGAGAATTGTTAAATGATGGTTTTTATGAATCTTTTCAGTTTGACGTACAAGGATATCCTGATATTATTAGATTGGTAGACGGGCACGATATTATGGACGCTTTAAATGATTCGTACGCAAGTTCCGGTCACGAAGAATCAGTTATTATATTAAGGTCTAATAAAAGAGCCAATATATATAACCAACAAATTAGATCCAGAATACTATTTCAAGAAGAGGAGCTTTCCGCTGGAGATTATTTAATGGTTGTAAAGAATAATTATTTTTGGTTGGATACTAAAAGCGAGGCAGGATTTATCGCGAATGGCGATATTATAAAAATACTTGAAATTTATGCAATAAAAGAATTGTATGGTTTTCGTTTTGCTGAAGTAAAAATTACCATGGTTGATTATCCTGATCAAAAACCATTAGAAACCGTGCTTATTTTGGATACATTAACTTCTGAAACACCTTCGTTGTCCTACGAAGACTCTAATAAGTTGTATCAGGAAGTAATGAAAGATTTTGAAGGAGAAAAGTCGAAGTATAAAAAGTTTTTAGGGGTTAAAAATAATAAGTTTTTTAATGGCTTGCAGGTTAAATTCTCTTACGCAATTACTTGTCACAAATCTCAGGGAGGACAATGGGATACGGTATTTATAGAACAGCCATATCTTCCTGATGGTGTTAATAAGGATTATCTACGATGGTTGTATACTGCGGTTACTAGAGCAAAAGAAAAATTGTATCTTATCGGGTTTAAAGACGATTTTTTTATCGAAAATTAATTTTTTTAAGAAATGCAAGAAACAATAATAAGTATATGCTTAGGAGTTGGATTAGCTGCATCTGTTGGGTTTAGAGTGTTTTTACCTTTGTTGGCAGTTAGTTTGGCAGGACATTATGGAGCGATTCCTTTAAATTCTGATTGGGAGTGGGTAGGGAGTAATACGGCTTTAATCGTTTTATCTATAGCTACAGTAGTTGAGATATTGGCTTACTACATTCCTTGGTTTGATAATTTATTAGATACTATAGCGATTCCACTAGCAGCAATTGCGGGAACAGCGGTTATGGTATCAACCGTTGCTAATTTAAGTCCTGTAGTTACATGGGCTCTTGCTATTATTGCTGGTGGAGGAACAGCGGCAACTGTAAAAAGTACAATGGGAGCATCTAGGTTAACATCATCTGCTACAACAGGTGGATTAGCCAATCCTATAATTGCGACAGCAGAAACAGGTACAGCGACAATTATGTCGGTATTATCTGTATTTCTGCCGTTCATAGCAATTATTATGGTAATACTATTGTTTTTTGGTTTAAGAAAAGTTTATAAAAAACTATTCACTCGCTCTTCCAGAAAATCGATTTAAAAAAGTTATTTTTGACCTGCAAAAGCAAGCAATTTTGAACAATACTAACTTAAAAACTATCGCAATGATTCCTGCGAGATACGCTGCATCCCGATTTCCAGGGAAATTAATGCAGGATCTTGAGGGAAAATCTGTTATTTTAAGAACATACGAGGCTGCAGTGAATACTTCATTGTTTACTGAGGTTTATGTGGTAACGGATAGCGAGATTATATTTAAAGAAATTACGGATCATGGTGGTAAAGCCATTATGAGTATTAAGGAGCACGACTGTGGAAGCGATAGAATTGCAGAAGCGGTGGAAAACATGGATATTGATATTGTAGTCAATGTGCAAGGCGATGAACCTTTTACTGAAAGAGAAAGCCTAGAAAAGGTTTTAGAAGTATTTCAGGGAGAGGATGCTGCTAAGATTGACTTAGCAAGTCTTATGACGCCAATGACTGATTGGGATGATATCGTGAACCCAAATAGTGTTAAGGTAATCGTGGATAAAGACGACTATGCCTTGTATTTTTCCAGAGCTCCAATTCCGTATCCTAGAGATAAAGAAATCAGTCATACCTATTTTAAACATAAAGGTATTTATGCATTTAGAAAGCAAGCAATTCTAGATTTTTATCGCCTACCGATGAGGACTTTAGAAGCTTCTGAAAAAATTGAATGTATTAGATATTTAGAATATGGTAAGAATATAAAAATGATAGAGACGCACCATGAAGGTGTGGAAATAGATACCCCGGAAGATTTAGAAAAAGCAAGGAATTTAATTAATAAACAAAATCTTTTGAATAGTACATCTACGGTTACTCCTAAAGTTGAAGAATCCATCCATAAGAATTTTCCTATGGTACCAAGAGTGGTTTTTGGTAAAGGATCTTTTAATCAACTAGGACAAATCCTCTCTTCTGAAAGAAAAAATGGAGCCCCTTTTATCTATCTTATAGATGATGTTTTTGAAAATAACAAAACATTTATAGAAGATAGAATACAGTTATCGGGTAATGATAGCATAGTGTATGTTTCCACAAAAGAAGAACCTAAAACTTCTCAAGTAGATCAATTAGTTTCTGATTTTAAAAACACATACAGTTTTACACCAAGTGGTATTATAGGTATTGGTGGTGGATCCATTATGGATCTAGCAAAAGCAGTAGCTATAATGATGAATAATACAGGAAGCGCTACAGAATACCAAGGTTGGGATCTTGTAGACAATAAAGCTGTGTATCACGTGGGTATTCCAACAATTTCTGGAACAGGAGCAGAGGTGTCAAGAACAACAGTATTGACAGGTCCTGAAAGAAAATTAGGTATTAATTCTGATTTTACACCTTTTGATCAGGTAATTCTAGATCCAGAATTAATACGAAATGTTCCCAAAGACCAATGGTTCTATACAGGAATGGATTGTTATATCCATTGTATCGAATCGTTAAAAGGAACATATCTTAATGCTTTTAGCCAGAGTTATGGAGAAAAAGCGTATGATTTATGTAAAGAAATCTTTCTTGAAGATACGCTCGATAAAGAAGAAGCAGATGCTAAATTAATGATGGCTTCCTGGCATGGTGGAATGAGTATAGCATATTCGCAGGTTGGAGTTGCGCATGCCATGAGTTATGGATTAGCATACGTTTTGGGTACCAAACATGGAATAGGTAATTGCATTGTATTTGATAAGTTAGGAGATTATTATCCAGAAGGAGTGGCACTATTTAAAAAAATGAAGGAGGTTCATGAAATTGAGCTACCAGTTGGTGTTTGTGCGGATGCCACCGAAGAACAATTGGATACAATGGCATCTGTTGCTCTTGGTTTAGTCCCTTTATGGGAAAATGCATTAGGAAAGAATTGGCAGGAACAGATAAATGCGGATAAGCTTAAAGAAATTTATCGTACTTTATAAGTGATCTTTAATACTTAAAGTTATTATGACAAGACTAGCATCTTTTATATTTTATAAAATAATGCGATGGAAGATGATAGGCGATTTTAGTAGTGATACTATTAAAAAATGCGTAGTCATAGCGGTACCTCATACTAGTTGGCATGATTTTTATTTGGGATTATTGATCCGAAAGGTAAATCGAGTAAAAATAAGCTTCATGGGTAAAAAAGAACTTTTTAAATGGCCATTTGGTTGGTATTTTAGAAAAGTAGGAGGGATAGCTTTAGATAGAACACCTGGACAGAATAAAGTCGAAGCAATTGCAAAAGAATTTGAAAAACGTGATGAGTTAAGATTAACTTTAGCTCCAGAAGGAACTAGAAAGAAGGTATCTACTTGGAAAACAGGTTTCTACTATATAGCTATAGCTGCAGAAGTACCTATTATTATGGTTGCTTTTGATTTTGGAAAGAAAAGAGTAGTGATCTCTGATCCCTTTTATCCTACAAATAATCTTGATAAAGATCTACAATTTATGTATGCTTTTTTCAAGGATGTGAAGGGAAAAGTACCTGAATATAGTTTTGAACCAGAAATTTAGAACTTTTCAGTATTTTCCTTTTTAATTATTTCTTTTTTTGGTTCTTTCTTTTTTTCTTCAAGTGCACCAGCTCCAAAAAGCAGTTCAGTACTGGAGAATGTCGTTCCAAAAGTTTTCGCTGCATAGTATACCTGTGATATAGCACTTTCCACTTGTTCTGTTGTAAGTTCTTTTAAAGGATGAACATATGCCGACCAAAGAATGCCATTAGAAATAGCATATTTTACATCTAATGCCGAGTGAAAATTAGCGGTCATAGAATCTAATAATAAATCTTTATCTAAATTTTCAGATTCCATAATCGGAGCTATAATGCGCATTCGATTGTTTTTTTGATCAGTAACACATAGCATTGGAGTATCTTTATATACTAATTGCCAATTTCCGGTGATTCCTGCTAATGTATCTGCTTTTCTGGTAATTATTTCTCTTAATGTTTCATTAGTCATATTTTGAGCCTGAGAAAATTGCATTATCAAAAGAAATGTCAAAAAGATCCATTTTTTCATAATTGTCTTAGTTTTTTGGTTGGTCGAAAAGGTGAATTAAACATAACAAAAAAGACTGTCTTTTATAGACAGTCTTTTCATAAAGTGTTGTTATGCTTTTATTTATTCATCAGAAGAAGATTCTTCCATAGTATGATATACATTTTGTACATCATCATCTTCCTCTATTTTTTCTAAAAGTTTTTCTACGTCAGCAACTTGTTCTGCAGTCAGTTTTTTGGTGACTTGCGGTATACGTTCGAATCCAGAAGATAAAATCTCAATTTCTCTACTTTCTAATTCTTTTTGGATCGCTCCAAAACTTCCAAAAGGCGCATATATTAAAATACCATCTTCATCCTGAAATACTTCTTCAGCACCAAAATCAATAAATTCTAGCTCTAGTTCTTCAGGGTCTAATCCTTCTCCATTGATTCTGAAATTACAGGTATGATCAAACATAAATTCTACAGAACCAGAGGTTCCTAAGTTCCCATCACATTTGTTGAAATAAGATCTTACATTGGCTACTGTTCTATTGTTATTGTCAGTTGCTGTTTCTACCAGAATAGCAATTCCGTGAGGAGCATATCCTTCAAAAAGTACTTCTTTATAATCGCTTTGATCTTTGTCAGAAGCTTTTTTAATGGCACGCTCTACATTATCTTTCGGCATATTTACAGACTTCGCATTCTGTATTACAGCCCTTAAACGAGAATTAGAAGCTGGATCAGGTCCACCTTCTTTTACAGCCATTACAATATCTTTACCAATACGAGTAAATGCTTTGGACATTGCTGACCAACGTTTCATTTTACGTGCCTTTCTGAACTCAAAAGCTCTTCCCATAATCTAAATTTAAAATCTGAATACAAACATAAGTAGAAACAAAAAGTTTCACAAATCGATATTCATTTCTGATTTATATTTTATTCTTCTTCTACAATTCCGTCGATGGCTTTTGCTAATTTAAAGTCATTTTCGGTAACACCATCTGCATCATGGGTAGATAATGAGATGTTAACTACGTTGTATACATTAGACCAATCTGGGTGATGATTTAGTGCTTCTGCCT
Source organism: Aquimarina sp. Aq107 (assembly GCF_943733665.1). Lineage (NCBI taxonomy): Bacteria > Pseudomonadati > Bacteroidota > Flavobacteriia > Flavobacteriales > Flavobacteriaceae > Aquimarina > Aquimarina sp. Aq107. Next base: position 1,712,643 of record NZ_OX030782.1, read on the forward strand.
CAAAAGCTATACGTGACATCGCTGAAAAAGCATCTTTAAAATTTTCGAATTCAAAAGAAGTATGGATTGCATTGTCTTCATATTCCCATCCATCCATTGTTTTTAATCGACTTGTAATTTCTGTTTCGGTTAATTTCATAATTGTATTATTAGTTTAAATAGATCTTTGTAATATAATTAAAGTCCTAATTCTTTTCTTAAAACTTCATCTTTATTACTATTCTTACCCCAATAAGGAGATTTTATACTTTTTAATTTCGTTGCTTTTGTAACTAGTTCTTTGGCATTAGAACCAAAACCACTTTTAAAAGTTTCTGTCCAGCTTTCTATCTCATAAGGGAAAGAAGCGGTAAAAGTGATACTTATGTTTCGATTTAGTTTGAGGTATTCTATAGTATATGTATTATAATTTGCATCTTTTTGCAAGGTAGCTTTCGCATCATATGCCTTAATTTCTTTATGTTTAAGTCTACAGTATTCTAAAGAAGGAATGATTTTTAAGTCTCCTTGTGGTAATTCATTTGGATCAATTCGAATTTTAGCCCATAACTCATTTTCAAGAATGTCTTTGTTTAATTCAAAGTTTTGATCCGCTTCTCCTTGAAAATAAGAGTGAGACGTAAGCTCATACTTTTTTCTGTTATTTAATTGCGCATATACATGACCACACCATTCTTGCATAGAACTTGATATTTTTACAGCATGTTGATTATCAGCAACAGGATAAAAAGTACTTTGCATAATTGAATATGGATATATTCCTGTGTTGAATTTTTTAGTGGCATTTAATTTTAGGACAGGAATATTATCAGAGTTTTGGTAATCCGCTTTTACTTGTTCTTTAGCCAAAAAATCTTCAGTAACATATATTAGTACAGCTTTTCCTTCTCTCATTTCACCATATCTGGCTTGTTCCAATTTGTACGATGTTATTTCTGCATTTCCAGCATACCAGTATTTTTTAAACTCTTCAGAAAGTTCTTTTGTAGGTTTTGTAATTGAAGTTGCATTTTCTGTACTAGTCTTTTCAGTACTTTTAATGTTTTCATCTGCTTTGATATTGCTGCATGCAATAATTACCAAAACACCTAGTATCCCAAAAAGGAGCAATGACTTTTTCATAATATAATTTTTAAGCAATGTAATTATCTAGAATACTTTTTTGGACAAATTTTATTTCAAAATAACATTGATGTGTCCTTATTATTCTATCATATTAGTAAAACTAAATTACGATAATGCTATGATCTGGCAAGTTCTATTAACGTTTCATAAACAAGTTGTATGGGTAATCCCATTACATTGAAATAGCTGCCTTCTATATTAGTAATTCCAATATGTCCAATCCATTCTTGTATTCCATAAGAACCCGCTTTATCTAATGGAGAAAAAGTATCTACATAGTATGTTATTTCTTCACTACTTAGTTCTTTAAAGGTTACTTTGGTAGTTTGATTAATAATTTTGGTAGCCGTTTGAGTTTTAAAACACACTGAGGTAATTACTTCATGAGTTTTTCCTGATAAAGAAGCGATCATGTTTTTAGCATCTGCTAGGTTTTTAGGTTTTCCTAATGCTATATTCTGATGCCAGACAATCGTGTCACTGGTTATTAGAATATCATTTTTTTTTAATTCTGTAAACTCCGCAGCTTTTAGTTTAGCCAAATAATCAGAGATTTCTGCCGCTTTAAGGTGATTGGGGTATATTTCATTTACTTGTTTTAACTGAATTGTAAAATCTAAATCTAAATCTTTAAAAAACTGTTGTCTTCTTGGAGATCCTGATGCCAGAATTAGGTCATAATCTTTTAATACTTGTTTAAGCATTTCTTATTTTAGAATAAATTGATAAAGTAATAGAGATAATGAGGCTAAGAATAGCACAATTTTTAATATAAGGCTTAAGGTTTTAAAATCTTTATTGCTTTCTGCTCCCCAACTTTTAAACATAAAATATAGTAGAGGTGCAACGAGTAACCCCAAAACTATGATGACAGCAGTAGAATTATTGAATAAATATGTATATACATAATAAATAATCATACCTATTGGTAGTATCGTTAGGCCTCCAATTAATTTTGCGGTACGATCTTTTCCTAAACTAATTGGTATTGTCGGTAAACCTGTATTGTGATCTCTATCAACATGCAAACAGTCTTTTACAATTTCTCTAATAGTAACAATTATAAAAGCAAAAATGGAATAGTCTACAACAATTAAAAAAATAACCTTTTGTGAAGCTCTATTTTGCTCAGTAATAGCAGGAAGCAAGTCAAAAATAGTCACAGCTATCAATCCCAAAGCCATAAGAATACCAATAATGATATTTTTTAAAACTAATATTTCTTTTAGATAGGTAGTATAAATATAAAATATACCTGATACCACTATAAACAAAGCAGCTAATTTGGGTATTCCGATGATATTAGATAAATAAAAACCAATACCAACTCCTATAACATTAAATATTATAAAAAGACGGTTTAAGACTTTTTCAGATACAATCGTCTCTGATTGTTCTTTATCCTGAATATATAACATAACATTTGCTGCGGCCACTAAAGAAATAGTGGAAATAATTAAAAGCGAAATTCCGAATGCATTTAGCGTAACGTCTATATCAAACGGTTCAAAAAGACCATATTTAATAAATAATTGTGCTAAGGCTATAAGAATGAGATTATCAAATTTAATCAGCTTTAAATATGCTTGCATATGGGATTGGTTTGATTTGTTCGCAAATGTAGTAATTAATCTTTTTTGAGGCAGTATTAACTTAACTTCTTCATGTCCTTATTTTATAGGGTTGTAGGGCTTTATTAACGTTAATGGTCGGTTAACGATGCTTAATTCCTCGTTTTGATAGATGGTATCTTATAAATTTGATCTCATCAACAATCAAAAAACGAATAGTAATGTTTAGAATCATCATCATTTTATTAGTAACCTATAGTTCTATTGCGCAGACCAAGTATCAAAAAGACTTTGATTATTACTGGAATACAGTTGATAAATATTTTGCATATTTTGATACTCAGCAAGTCGATTGGAACGAAGTAAGAAGGATTTATCAACCTTCTGTGGACACGATTCAAAATGGTGATGATTTTATTCGTTTATTAGAAATGACTAATAATGAGTTGTTTAATGGTCATGTAGGTCTTAATACTAATTTGAATTCTTCTAGCAGAATGCTGCCTACAGGTACAGATATTTGGGTTACCTACGAAAATAATAAATATACTATATCAGCCATTAGAAAAGGTTTTCTTGCAGAAAAAGCAGGATTAGCAATAGGAATGGAGGTGACGGCATATAATGAAATTATAATTTCAGAAGCTGTAAAAAAGTTTTTACCCAAAAGTGTTAGTGTACATACTAATAAAATGTATGAATATGCAGCAAATCTTTTATTGGCCGGAACACATAATACTAAAAGAAGTATTAATGTTAATGGCTCATTAACATTCAATATTGAAAATGTAAAGAATAAGAATGTTACAGAATTATTGGCTTCTAAAGTGATAAATGATAATATTGGTTATATTAAAATCAATAACTCCTTAGGAAATAACAATACTATTAAAGCTTTTGATGAAGTAATGCAGAATCTTCAGGATACCAAAGGTATTGTTTTAGATCTTAGAGATACCCCTAGCGGAGGTAACACAACAGTTGCTAGAGCTATTATGGGATCTTTTATAAGTAAAGAAGCACCCTATCAACAACATAATTTTATTTACGAAAAAAGATTGTTTGATGTAGAAAGAAAAACAATCGAGCTAGTTTCTCCTAGAGGAAAAACATATAAGAATACTTTGGTAATTCTTTGCGGTCGATGGACTGGTAGTATGGGAGAAGGTATAACAATTGGATTTGACGGACTAAATAGAGCAGAAATAGTTGGTACTGGTATGGGTGATTTATTAGGAGCAATTTATCAATATACACTACCAGAAACTAAAATTGGATTTCAATTTCCGGTAGAAAAGTTATTTCATATAAATGGGATTCCTAGAGAAGATTTTATACCAAAACATTATATCTTAGATTCTCAAGATCAATTGCAAAAAGCTATTGATATCATCAATACATCTTTATAATGAAGAAAAAGATAAACATACTGATCACAACATCCGCCATGGCGTTAATAGCATTATGTGCAATACAGGCGTATTTGATACATAATACCTATCAATTAAAAAAAGATGTCTTTATCAAAGAAACTAAAAAAGCCATTAGTAATATAGATAATACTGTAGAGATGGATTCTTTGGCAGAGGCATGGTATGTTTACTTAAGTGAAAATCTAATAGAATATAAGAAGAATAATATCCAAAAGAAAGAAGCATTGAATAGGTTTAGACCTATAACAGATTCTCTAAATCATTTATTTGTAGATTATTATAAAAAGGAAATTGCAAATAGGAATTTAGAATACGATATACAATATAAAAAGGATATTAAAAGTATTGTAATTTTTGATGGAGAAGAGATGGATTCTATTTTTTCGGCATCAAGTGGAGAAAATGTTTATTCTTTTGGAGAAAAGTTTCCTAAAGAAGATGAAGTAGTGATGAGTAAAGCTCGTTGGTTTACTGATATGGACTATGAAAATGAAATAAATAATGATATGATAAATGTTTCATTAGATATAGAAGTGAGAACAGTAGATTATATCAATATTATAGGATGGAAGAAGATAGTATTTAAGCAGATGGCAACATTATTTATTTTCTCTATTCTTTTATTCCTTTTTGTAGTAAGTCTAATGTTTTATTCCATTAGAAACCTAATTCGTCAGAAAAAACTAGCGGATATAAAAACAGATTTTATTAATAACATCACTCACGAACTTAAGACTCCTATGGCTACTCTAGGTATTGCTACTAAGAGTTTAAAGAAAGCTGAAATACAGAATTCTCCAGAAGCATTTTCTAATACGTTGGACATTTTAGACCGTCAAAATAGCAGGTTGCAGAAGTTAGTAGATCAAGTGGTAACGAATAGTTTAGGATCCGAAGAAATAATACTTAACAAAGAAGAAATATTAGCAGATACTTATTTTAAGAATGTTTTAAAGGATTTTGAATTATCTGTTCAGGATATGGATGTTACCGTAAGTTCTAAGATCGAGTTTAGAGAAGTATATTTTAGTATTGATAAGTTTATGTTTACCACAGCATTACTTAATATTCTGGATAATGCAGTGAAATATGGTAAAGAAAAAGTGGATATAGTCTTTAGAACCTATCTTAAAGATGATATGTATGAGATCTCAATCCATGATAATGGAATTGGAATTTCTGAAAAAGAGCAACGTAAAATTTTTGAAAAGTTTTATCGTATTACAAAGGGAGATATCCATGATGTAAAAGGCTTAGGGCTAGGGCTTTTTTTTACTAATCAAATTGTAAAGGCACATCAAGGTAATATCAAATTAGAAAGCAAGCAAGATTTAGGGACAACGTTCACAATAACAATACCGACAAAAATATAATTATGAAGCATATATTATTAGCAGAAGATGATTTTGATTTCGGAAGTATTTTAAAACAATATTTAGAGCTTCATGGATACAGTGTAGTTTGGGCTCAGGATGGGAAAGAGGCTTTACAAGTATTCTCCGAAAAACAGTTTGATATATGTGTGTTTGATGTAATGATGCCAAAAATGGATGGTTTTACATTGGCAGAAAAAGTAATAGAAATCAATCCAGAAGTTCCATTTGTTTTTCTAACAGCTAAGAAAATGAAGGAGGATAAAATACGTGGATTAAAATTGGGAGCTGATGATTATATAGTTAAACCTTTTGAAGCTGATATTTTAGTTTTAAGACTTCAAAATATTTTAAAAAGATCTCAGAGAATTGAAACTATTCGCGAAGAAGTTATCACAATTGGTAATTATAAGTTTGAGGCAACTAATCACTGTCTAACACTACATGGAGAACGACAGAAACTTACAGAAAAAGAAACAGTTTTGATTCAATATTTATATGATCATAAAAACACCATGATCAAAAGAGAAAATTTATTAAAAGACGTTTGGGGTAATGATGACTTCTTTTCAGGTAGAAGTATGGATGTGTTTATTAGTAGGTTACGAAAATATTTTAAACAGGATAATAAAATAAAAATAGAGAGCGTAAGGGGAGTAGGGCTCACCTTTAATTTGGAATAATTAGAGCCCATCAATCATCAATCATCAATCATCAATCAAAAAAACGAATAATTATGAGAACAATAAGTATCTTTCTGTGTCTAATAGTGTCATACTGTATTAGTGCACAAACATCAGTAAATGAGTTGGATAGAAAAATAGATTCTATATATAAGACTAGTAAAATAGCTGGTTTTGGAGTTTCTATTATGACACCTGATCAAATATTATATCAAAATGGATTTGGTTATGCTGATTTAGAAACTAATAAAAAATATACTGTAAATACAATACAAAATATTGGTTCTGTTTCCAAGACTTTTATCGGAATCGCTTTAATGAAAGCTATAGAACAAGGGAAGTTAACAGTGGATACTCCAATAAATGATGTTTTGCCATTTGAAATTAATCATCCTAGGTATCCACAAATTCCAATTACTGTTGAGCATTTGGCTACGCATACATCTTCTATATTAGATACCGACGCCTATGAAAAGAGTTATGTTATAGAAAATGCAGTAGTACTCAATAAAGAAAGCTATACTAAAAAAGAACGTAAAGAATTGGAGTTAATGAGCTCTAATAAGACATATAGTTTAGAGAGTTTTCTTAAAAATCATTTAACTCCAGAAGGAGAATGGTATGAAAAAAGTAATTTTTTAAAACATCAACCGGGAGATAGGTATGAGTATTCCAATATTGCATCTGCATTATTAGCCTATATAATAGAAATAGCCACTGATATGTCATTTCCGGAGTATACGCAAAAACATATTTTGGATCCATTAGGTATGAATAATTCCGGTTGGTCGGATGAATCTATTTACCAAGGACATCGTGCTTCTACCTATACAGAATCGGGAAATATTATCCCTAAATATAAATTAATTACATATCCTGATGGAGGATTTAAAAGTAGTATCAAAGAATTATCTATGTATCTACAAGGTCTTATGAGAGGATATTACGGAGAAGATAATATACTTAAAGCTACAGCATTTCAGAAAATGATGTCTGCTAAATTAACTAAAGAGCAGTACAATACTAAAAAGGAATTAAACGATAACTACGGATATTTTTGGGAAGTTTCTCCTTCTGGAAAAATGGGGCATAATGGCTCGGATCCAGGGATATTAACCTTGATGTATTTTAATAAAAAAGAAAAAGTAGGAGCTATTTTTTTTATGAATACTTCTTTAGAAGAAAGCAAGGAGATTATACGTTCCGTACAACAAATATGGAATACAGTAAAAGAATTCAAAAAAGATTATATCAATACGCTAAGCATTGGTGAGTGACCAATAGAGTTTAAATAATATTGTCAATATTCAAAACTACTGTGTAACATAAAAAGAATACATAAAATGTTCAAATCAAAATTTTGGAACCAACTTATAATCTTTGTAATTGCTATAATAACTATTTTAATAGCTAGGGAATATTTTTCTAACCTACTGATTGAAAAAGGAATTAAATCATTTCAGATACATACGTTTTTAAATATTGGATCAAATCTGCTTTTAATTTTAGTTTCGATAGTATTAATACAAAATAATGGAATTTCTGAAATCGCAGGAATAAAACGAACAAAACTAAAAAGATGGTATCTATTACTTTTTCCTCTTGTCTATTTAGTATTACTTAATGGATTATCTATAGATGAAATGGATAGAGAACCGCTAATTTCTAATATTCTTGTGTTTGCAATATATTCTTTGTCCATTGGTTTTGCAGAAGAATTAAGTCTTAGAGGTTTTTTACAGTCCTATTTAATCAAACACTTAGGTACTACAAAAAGGAATATAGTTTTATCCGTATTAATTTCTTCTTTATTTTTTGGATTACTGCATTTAATAAATTTTGATAATGGCTTTTATGGAGAATTGTCTCAAGTTATGTATGCAACATTTATCGGAGTTATGTTTGGAGTGTTATTAGTTATTACCAAAAGAATTTATCCTTTAATTATTATCCATGCTATCATTGATTTTGTTGGAGATTTTGATACAATTGGACTTAATATAAACAACACGATGAGTGAAAGCAGTTCATTAGAAAGTGCTGCCCTTATAGCTTTACTGGTATCACCTTGTTTACTATATGGAGTTTCACTTATGAGAAAATATCCACTACAAGATAATATAGAAGAATGAAAAATTAAACATAACATATTAGAGTGAAAAATCAATCATTAATCAAAAAACAAATATTATGAAAACACTAATTTTAATTATTACCAGTTTTGTATTAGGTTTATTAACTACCAATGCGCAAACAACAGAAACGAGTTCATCAAAATCTTCTTCAGAATTTTCATTTACATATGACTCCGATGCAGAAAACAAAAAGTTTTATAGATCTTTTGTTACGCTGGATATGGATGATAATTATAGAATAAAAATAAAATTTATGAAGTATATGGAGTCTAATGTAAAATCATATTTAATTGATCAGTTTGGGAAAGAAAATATGATCGAAAAGAATGATTCTTATGTGTGGAGTAAAGGTTTAGAAGAAGAGGAGGTTTATCAAGTAAGGCTAAAAGGAAATAGGTTAAGAATAAATGTTAAAAAAGAACTGGCATCCGATAAGTTACTTAAAAGATTTACTCAGATAGGTAAAGAACTAAAAAAACTAACTTCAGAATCAGCTGGTAGTTAGAGAAATAAGTAGAAACATCAATTAATAATCATTAATCAAAAAACAAGTAGTATGAAAACAATCATTTTTATGTTGTGTGTAGCGCTGGCTATGCCAACTTTAAACGCGCAGACAAGTTCTAATTCTAAAATTACAGTTAATTATTCTAGTGATGACACTAGTGATAATGGGTATAAAATAAATATCTCTATTTCTAACACTGATGATGCTTACAGCTTAAAAGCAAGTTTTCCTTCGCATAAAACAGAGAAAGTAAAAAAGTTTCTGAATGAACATTTAGAAGTAAAAATGTCTAAAAATTACAGTTCTTATATGTGGAATTATAACAATAAAGGAAGTGAAGGATATAGGGTAAAACTTAGAAAAGGTAAATTATCCGTTTTTTTGGATAAAGAAGCAATATCAATTGATCTGGTAGAAGATTTGATAGATGCATTTAGTGATTTAAGAGATTTAATTAAAGATAAATAAAATAGTATATCTTAATGAACAAAGTAATTATATGGGTGATGTTTTTTATATACATCATTTCAATCAATGCCCAACAGGATCAAAAGAAGTTTCTTACCACAAAACAAATATCAGATTTGTATGATATGATGATTTCTGAAATCGAATATGTTGATGCAGAGGCCATAGAGGTAAGAAATAAAACAAAGCAGGTTAATTGGGATCAATACAAAGCCTATCATAAAAAACAGTTCGGGAAAGCCGATAGTTATAAAAACTTAAGAAAGAAATTTCTTGATTTCGGAAAAGGGTTTACTAGTGGGCATTCTTATTTTAAGTTTAGTTATCCAATAGAAAAACAAAAAAAGGATAGGTTAGAGAGTTCCGTTAAAATTGGATTTACATATCCAGAAATGGTTTTTTTTGATTTAGAATCTAAAAAAACAATCTCAAAAATTAACGATGTATCTCTCAAAGATATTTTTGATCATTTTGTAAACTATGAGACCAGAGCGAATGGAATAGGAAATTGTCAGTTTGGTTTTAAATATAGATTTGAGCACGGCGCGTTAAAAGTAAAAGGTGATCTTCCAAAGCAAATAACTTTTGAAGATGGCAGTCAAAAAGAAGTGACTTATGTTATTAACAACGATGCAGAATCCTCTTATGATCGTTATATGAAGAGGATTGATCTTAATGAATACCAAGATTGGCAATTAGTAGAAAAAGGTTACAAAACAGCGTTACTTATTAAAGATAGTATAGCCTTAGTCAAAATTAAAAACTTTGCTTATAAGAGTGGCGATAGTGATTTGAGATGCACAACTGCGGTAGGTGATTCTACAGTATGTAGTGATATTGTAAAAATCAGAAATGGTTTAAAATCAGTTGAAAATGATATAAGTTATGTGATTTTTGATGTTCAGAGTAATCCTGGTGGAAATGAAAACTCATCATTTCTGGCTGAGTTTTGCCCATCAGAATTTAAAGACCTAAGGGTGCAATATAAGAAAACTGTTATCCTTGAAGATAATGACCTTAGAACTGCATTGTCCTATGGTTTTCCAGGAGCAAACAGATGGTTTGACGAAATTTCTGAAAATGGGATTTATGAAAAAACTGAAAATGGAAGTTTTTTACCGCCAAGAGGTGATTTCTGTAGAGGTGGAAATAAGTGCGAACTGAAATATATTGAACCTAATCAGACCGCTAGGAGGAAGGTGAAAAAAATAATAGTTTTAGTTAACGAAAGAACTGCGAGCTCAGCAGATGATTTTGTATATAGAATGAAAGAATATGGTAATGCTATTATTGTTGGTCAGCCACAATCTGCAGATCTAACATTTGCTCTAATTGGGATTGTTTTTTATGTAGACGATCAAGGCAATATAAAGAAAATGTACACAGATAATAGTCAAAGAAATTATGATGTTTCAGGAACAGAACTCTTTCAATTTTCCATACCCTATTCTAGAACAGTGAATAAAAACGGTGAAATGCTTCAAGGAAATCCACTTACACCTGATCTGTTAGTTAAAATTACTAAAGATGATTTTGAAAATCGAGAACGTATCGTGCTAAATAAAGCTATAGAAGAGTTTGTTACTAAAGATAAGAATTAAGTAATTTTAAAAATCTAAAAATGAGTCTTATCGATGATGATAAGGCTCGTTTTTTAGAATAGTAAATCCTCTATATAATTGTTCTATAAAAAACAACCGAATCATCTGATGGGAAAACGTCATTTTAGATAATGAAAGTTTACCATTGGCTCTATGATATACTTCTGGGCTAAACCCATATGGACCACCAATAACAAAAATCAATTGTTTAATACCACTATTCATATGTTTCTGTAAAAGCTGAGAAAAACCTACAGAATCATATTGTTTTCCGTTTTCATCTAATAAGATTAGAACATCAGAAGTAACTGTTTTGCTTAAGATGAGTTTTCCCTCTTTATCTTTTTGTTGAGCTTCGCTGAGGTTTTTAGAATTTTTTATATCAGGTATAATTTCAAAAGTAAACTTGATATAAAATCCTAATCTTTTTGTGTATTCAGAGATAAGATCTTGTAGTTGTTTATGATCTGTTTTACCAACTGCAATTAATTTAATAGTCATAGATATAGTTTCTTTATTGACTTTGTACTTCCAACTTCGTACTTCCAACTTCTTTTCCTACTTTAGCAAAAATAACCATTCAATATGATTACAAAAGCTCAATTTGATACAGAAATTGAATTAATAATAGCAAATGCCATACGAGAAGATGTTGGAGATGGAGATCACAGCTCGTTAGCATGTATTCCAGATACAGTAACAGGTAAAGCTAAGTTGTTAGTAAAGGATGAAGGTATATTAGCAGGTGTCGATTTTGCTAAGAAAGTATTTAATTATGTCGACCCTAAAATGGAAGTTGAGGTAATAATAGAAGATGGGTCCCAAGTTACGTATGGAGATATTGCATTTTATGTTTCCGGAAGTTCTCAGTCTATTCTTAAGGCAGAACGATTGGTTCTTAATGCTATGCAGCGAATGAGCGCTATCGCTACTAAAACAAATCAGTTTGTACAGTTATTAGAAGGAACAGGAACTAAAATTCTCGATACTAGAAAAACAACGCCAGGAATTAGAGCCTTAGAAAAATGGGCTGTAAAAATAGGTGGAGGAGAAAATCATAGATTTGCATTATATGATATGATCATGCTTAAAGATAATCATATTGATTTTGCAGGTGGAATTACAAAAGCAATAGAGAAAACAAAAAAATACTTAGCTGATACGAATAGGGATCTTAAAATAATTGTAGAAGCTAGAAATCTTGATGAGATTAAAGAAATTCTTAGGACTCCCGGAGTTTATAGAATTTTGATCGATAACTTTAATTATGACGATACCAAAAAAGCGGTAGAACTTATTGGAGATACTTGCCTTACCGAATCTAGTGGTGGGATAAATGAAAAAACAGTTCGTAAATATGCTGAATGTGGTGTAAATTATATTAGTAGTGGGGCTCTAACACATTCTGTTTATAATCTTGATTTGAGTTTGAAAGCAGTATAATATATGTCAAAAGCAGTTGAAGATAAACTAAATAAAATACCGATTATTAATATTCTAGTTAAGATCGGTAAAAAAGTTATTCTTCCTGGTTTCGAAGGTCTTTCTGTATATGATTTGGTAGAGATTTATACTATTGGAATTGTAAAAGGAACGTTTTCTGCAAGAGCAAGTGCTATTTCCTGGAGCTTTTTTTTATCTCTTTTCCCGTTTCTACTTTTTCTTTTAAACTTAATACCAATTATCCAAATAGATGGTTTTCAAGAAAATTTCTTCGAATTTATAACCTCTGCGCTACCTAATCAATCTAAATTATTCTTTGAAGAAATATACACCGATATTTCTGCTAACCCTAGAACAGGTTTATTATCTACAGTTTTTATTTTATCATTGTTTTTAATGACTAATGGGATCAATGCGGTTTTTTCAGGGTTTGAATATTCATATCATGTAACATTGAATAGAAATTTTGTAAAACAATATATAGTAGCGCTAGGAGTCTCTTTGATCGTGGCATCATTGTTGCTTATTACCGTAATAGTAACATTATATTTTAGTTACTTGTTAGAAGATCTAAAGGAAATGGGAGTCATGGACAATACTGTCTTCTGGTTACAATTTGGAAAATATGGATTATTTGTATTAATGATTTTTCTTGTAGTAGCTACACTGTTTTATTTTGGAACAACTGAAGGAAAAATGAACAGATTTTTTTCTCCAGGAGCATTTATGACAACAGTATTAATAATAGTAACAACCTATTTATTTGGAATATATATTGATAATTTTTCTAACTATAATAAATTATATGGTTCTATAGGAGCAATGTTAATTCTAATGGTGTACATATGGCTTAATGCTAATTTACTCTTATTAGGTTTTGAATTAAATGCTTCACTTATTAAATTGAAGAAGAATTTTTAATATTTTAGCATCATACAAACATTTAATTTAACAAAAATGAAAAAACTAAGCTTATTATTTATTCTTTTAGCAATTGTAGGAACTACTCAGGCTCAGGTTAAAGTTGGAGATGCTACATTACCAAATACGGTAACTTTTAGTGGAGAAGACTTAACAATTAACGGAGCAGGAATGAGAGAGAAGTTCTTTTTTGATATCTATGCTGGAGGATTATATTTAAAAAAGAAAAGTAAAAGTGCTAGTTCTATTGCAGAAGCAGATGAAACGATGGCAATAAAATTACATATATTATCCGGAATGATGTCTCGTAGTAAAATGGAATCAGCGCTTAGAGATGGTTTTAAAAAATCTACTAAAGGTAATACAACATCCTTAGATAAGAGAATTAATACTTTTGTTGGTTTCATTAAAGATGAGATTGAAGAAGGACAGATTTATGATATTGTATATGAGCAAGGTAAGGGAAGTGTAATCTATAAAGATGGAGTAGAAAAAGGTTACGTAGAAGGATTAGACTTTAAAAAAGCTCTATTTAATATATGGATAGGTGATAATCCAGCAGATAAAGGATTAAAAAATGAAATGTTAGGTGCTTTTTAGGATAAAAAGTGTTATTTTAGCGGTGAAATACACAATTTAACGTTTTTTTTTCTGTTTTTACTATGCGCGCATAGCAAATTTTATTACTTTTGTGTAATAAGGAAGAATTTTAATATTAATACACCCCAGATAAAACTTTAACAAAGATGAAAAAAATTACTTTACTAATCGTAGCGTTTATTTCTTTAACAACTGCTACGGCGCAAATCAGAGTAGGTAAAGCTGTATTGCCCTATGAAGAAAACTTTGGTGAAACAGATCTTAAGTTAAATGGAGCTGGGATGCGAGAAATGTTATGGATTGACTTATACGCAGGAGGACTTTATTTACAGAAAAAGAGTAAGGACCCCAGAGCTATTCTAGATGCAGATGAAACAATGGCTATAAAATTGAATATAGTGTCTGGTTTCGTAACGCAAAAGAAAATGATAAAAGCGGTTCAGGATGGTTTTAAAAAAGCAACTTTTGGTAATACTAAAGCGTTAGATGAAAGAATCAATAAGTTTATTAATTTTTTTAATGAACCTATTGTCAAAAATGACATTTTTGATATAGTATATGTAAAGGGTAAAGGAGTACAGGCTTTTAAGAATGGAAAAGAACTTGGAGTGATAGAAGGAAGAGATTTTAAATATGCTTTATTCAAAATATGGTTAGGTGATGAACCAGCTAGTGAAGGAATTAAGAATGGAATGTTAGGACTTCAATAGTTCTCTATTCTGTAATATTATAAAAAAGCTATCTGATATTCAGATAGCTTTTTTGTTTTAGCTTCATATTTTCTATATTGAACACTTAAGTATAAAAACAATTAATTACAATGGATATCTCTAAAGTTCTTATTATAACATTATTATTGCTGACTAGTTTAGTGAATGCGCAAAGTGAAATTATTGGCAAATGGAAGACCATTGATGATAATACAGGTGAGCCAAGGTCAATAGTAGAAATTTATAAAAAAGGAAATAAGTTGTTCGGAAGAATTGATCGAATTTTAAAAGAATCTGACCGTAATCAACTATGTAAGGAATGTGAAGGAGATGACTATAATCAACCAATAGAAGGAATGGTTATTATCAAAGATTTACAAAAAGATGGGGATGAATATGAAGATGGTACTATAATGGATCCAGAAAATGGGAAAGTATATAGATGTAAAATTTGGTTGGAGGAAAATGATCCTAATACGTTGAATGTTAGAGGGTATATTGCTTTTTTATTTAGAACCCAAAAATGGGTCAAAGCTTAATTATTTTAAGCTTAAAAATCTTCTATAAAGAAAATTTTAACATTTTTTATTGTTAGTTTTTAGAAAAATACAGAACTAAGTCTTTGTAATAATTAAAAACTAAATCATGAAAAAAATAATTACCCTATCTATCTTATTAGTCGTTACGACTATTACAACTGCTCAAATACGAGTAGGAGATGCAGTAATACCTTATAAAGTAAATTTTGAAGGAGAAGAGCTTACACTAAATGGAGCTGGTGTTAGAAAAGTATTAGGAGTAGAAACATATTCTGGAGGATTGTATACGGTTAATAAGTATACGGATGATAGAAAGGTTTTGGATGCTGATGAAAGTATGTCTATTCGATTAGTTATCAATTCTAAAAAAGTAACTAATAAAAGAATGAAGAAAGTGTTTAGAAAAGGTTTTGATGACGCTATGTTTGGTAATACTCAGAGTTTAGATGCTAGAATTGATCAGTTTTTAGAATTGTTTGGTAGTACGACTCAGATTAATGACTTCTTTGATTTAGTGTATATTAAAGGAAAAGGAATACGAACTTTTAAGAATGGAGAAGAAGTAGGTTATATAGAAGGAAGAGACTTTAAATATGCTTTATTTAAAATATGGCTTGGAGATGAACCAGCGTGCAAGCTTATAAAAGGAGGAATGCTTGGACAAAATGGATAAATAATTAGATACCCCAAAATAAGCAAAAGGCTGATCAATTGATCAGCCTTTTGTTGTATATAATAAGGGTAAAAATGTATTTTTGTTTGAATCAAAAGTATCGATGACGTATTTTATAGATGTAATCCTACCTATTCCTCTTAATAAAGAGTTTACTTATAGTGTTAACGAAAATGAAGCACATTTTTTAAAGCCAGGAATGCGAGTTGCTGTACAATTTGGTAAGAGTAAAGTCTATGCGGCCTTAGTTACCAGCGTACATCAAAAGGCTCCTGAAGTATACGAAGCAAAGGAGATTGAGCATATTTTAGACGAAACTCCTATAGTAACAACAAATCAGTTAAAGCTTTGGTCATGGATTTCTCAATATTATATGTGCTCAAAAGGAGAGGTGATGCGAGCGGCACTACCTAGTGCTTTTTTATTAGAAAGCGAGACGATTATTCTCAGAAATGACAACAATACGATTGACGAAAGTGGATTAAAGGATGATGAATTTCTGTTATATGAAGCTTTACAACATCAAAGTTTACTTCGAATACAAGAAGTAATGGATATAATTGGAAAAAAAAATGTTCTTCCTTTAATTAAAAGATTGTTAGAAAAAGAGATTATTACCGTACAGGAAGAGATTTATGAGCAATATAAACCTAAGCTTGTAAGATATGTTAGACTAGTATCTGAATATACACATGAGAAAAGTTTACAATCATTATTGGATTCGTTAACTCGTGCTCCAAAACAACGGGATGTATTAATGCATCTATTTATGTTACAAGCTAAAAGTGATAAATCAATTAAAGTAAGTGAACTTGTAAAAGCTTCTGGTAGTAACGCATCAGTGATTAAGTCATTAATTAATAAAAATATATTAGAAGAATATCATCAGCAAACGGATAGAGTTCAATACGAGTCTGATGTAGTGGCTGTTACTAAAGAGCTAAATACTTATCAAGAACAAGCGTTAAAGGATATCAAGGAACATTTTTTAGAAAAAGATGTTTGTTTGTTTCATGGAGTCACATCTTCTGGAAAAACAGAAGTTTATGTAAAATTGATAGAAGAGCAGCTACAAAATGGAAAACAAGTTCTGTATTTATTACCCGAAATAGCATTAACGACTCAATTAATAAGTAGGTTGCAGGAATACTTCGGAGAAAAATTAACCGTATATCACTCTAAATATTCTGTAAATGAAAGGGTAGAGGCTTGGAATAATGTAAAAGATTCTAAATCTAAAGCCCAGATTGTTATAGGAGCGAGATCATCAATCTTTTTACCATTTACTAATTTAGGTTTGATTATAATAGATGAAGAACACGAGAGTTCATTTAAACAGTATGATCCAGCACCAAGATATCATGCTAGAGATACTGCAGTAGTGTTGTCTAATATGTTTAAAGCCAAAGTAGTTTTAGGTTCAGCAACTCCGGCATTAGAGTCGTATTATAATGTAGAACAAGGTAAATACGGTTTGGTGGAATTGACAAGACGTTATGGTAATGTTTTAATGCCAGATATAAACCTTGTAGATTTAAAAACAAAATATAAGAGAAAAGAAATGACGGGGCATTTTAGTGACACCTTGTTACTTGCTATTCAAGATGCACTTAAAGAAAAAGAACAAGTCATTTTATTTCAAAATAGAAGAGGATACTCTCCTGTTGTAGAATGTAATACCTGCGGTCATTCTCCTCAATGCCCTAATTGTGATGTGAGTTTAACATACCATAATTTTCGAAATCAATTACGATGTCATTATTGTGGATATCATATAGCAATGTTACAAAAATGCCTTGCGTGCGATAGTCATGAATTAACAACAAAAGGTTTTGGGACAGAGCAGATTGAAAATGAACTTAAAGAATTGTTTCCAGAACATAATATTGGCAGAATGGATCAGGATACAACCAGAGGTAAACACGGGTATGAAAAGATTATAAATAAGTTTGAAGATGGAGAGATTGATATTTTAGTTGGAACACAAATGCTTACTAAGGGGTTGGATTTTAGGAATGTAACATTAGTAGGTATTATGAATGCAGATAATCTTCTTAATTTCCCTGATTTTAGAGCCCATGAAAGAAGTTTTCAGTTGATGCAACAAGTTGCAGGGAGAGCAGGGAGAACGAGTAAGAGAGGGAAAGTATTAATTCAAACTTATAACCCGTTTCATCAAATCCTTCAACAGGTATCCGTTAATGATTATTCTGGTATGTATAAAGATCAAATAGAAGAACGCTATCAATATAAATATCCGCCTTTCTATAGAATTATTAAGATTACTGGGCGCCATAAAGATTATAATAAAGTAAATGAAGCTACTTTGTGGTTAGCGAAATCACTTGCGATGACTTTTAAAGAAAATGTATTAGGACCAGAATTCCCTCCAATTTCTAGAATCAGAAATCAATACAATAAGAATATCTTAATAAAAATACCTCACGGGCAATCTTTAAAAAAGACGAAAAATTTTATAAATAAAGTACAGAATTCTTTTAAAAGTATAAAAGAGTTTTCAGGTGTTAGAATTATAATTAATGTGGATAATTATTAATTAAAGGATCATCTTATATCCGTTAACGAATATAATATTGTCAAAAATAAAAAGTCCCATCTTAAGAAAAGTGGGACTTTATTTTGTTTGTTATTAGTAGTAAAAAATCTTTATCCGCTTAAAGCTTCTATTAAAGAATGTTTCTTATGTCTACTAAGAGGTATTTTTTCGTCGGCAATTTCTATATTGCGACTGTTATATCGTTCTACCTTGTCTAGGTTTACAATATATGATTTATGTATTCTTAAAAATCGATCACTAGGAAGTTCTGCTTCAAAGGATTTCATAGTAGCTAATACTACTATTGGATCTCCATCTTCCATAATTAATTTTACATAATCACCTAAAGCTTCAACATACTTTAATTGACTTAAAAATATTTTACGCTTTTTTAGATTACTTTTCACAAAGATATAGTCATCGTCTTCAATAGATGCTTGTTCAGAATTTAAACGAGACATACTAAGCGCTTTTTCTACTGCAGCATTAAATCGATCTTTTTTAAGAGGTTTTCTTAAATAATCAATTGCATCGTAATCAAAGGCTTTAAATGCATATTTCGTTTTTCCAGTAACAAAAATGATATGAGGTTTATTTTCTAGATCATCCAAAAGGTCAAAACCAGTAAGGATTGGCATTTCAATATCTAAAAATAATAAGTCAACCGGAGTATCTAATAATCCGTTTTTTGTCTCAATAGCATTGTTCCATTCTGCCACTAATTCTAGGGAAGAATGTTCATCTATTAATTTAACAATAGCCAGTCTTTGTAGACGTGAATCGTCTACTACCGCACATTTTAATTGAGATTGTTCCACTTGCATAGGTTAATATTCTATACAATATTAATGAATATATATTATTTCCACAAACATTTTACGCTTTTTATCGATAAAAGATGTGTTTCGTCGAAGCGTTTTTTAGTTTGAAAATCAAAAAAATAATGTTACTTTTGCAGCCAATTTTAATTAAAAATAGATTTTTTATGAATCATTATGAAACTGTTTTCATCTTGAATCCCGTTTTATCTGAAGAACAGATAAAGGAAACAGTTAAGAAATACGAAGACATTCTTGTTTCTAACGGTGCCAAGATGATATCCAAAGAAGACTGGGGACTTAAAAAGCTTGCTTACGCAATCCAGCACAAGAAAAGTGGTTTTTATCACTTATTTGAGTACACTGTACCAGGAGAGGCTATCAACACAGTAGAGGTTGAGTTCAGAAGAGACGAAAGAGTAATGCGTTACCTTACTGTTCGTTTAGATAAGCATGCAATTGCTTGGGCTGAGAAAAGAAGAAATAGAAACAAACAAAAAGCTTAATTATGTCATCTATAGAACAACAAGCTAAAGGAAAAAAAGATGGAGAGATTAGATATCTTACTCCATTAAATATAGATACTTCAAAAACTAAGAAGTACTGTCGTTTCAAAAAGTCAGGTATCAAGTATATCGATTATAAAGATCCTGATTTCTTAATGGCATTTGTAAACGAGCAAGGTAAATTATTGCCTCGTCGTCTTACTGGAACTTCTCTAAAATATCAACGTAAAGTGAGTGTTGCTGTAAAAAGAGCAAGACACTTAGCATTAATGCCATACGTTGGTGATTTATTAAAATAAAATTCGTCATAACATTATGGAACTTATATTAAAGAAAGACGTTGAGAATCTAGGATTCGCAGACGATGTAGTAGAAGTGAAGAACGGTTATGGACGTAACTTTCTAATCCCTGGAGGTTTTGCTGTATTAGCAACTCCATCTGCTAAAAAAGTATTAGAAGAAACGTTAAAACAACGTGCTTTTAAAGAAAAGAAAGAAATCGAAGATGCTGAGAAAATAGCTAAGAAAATAGCTGGATTCGAAATCAAGATTGCTGCTAAAGTAGGATCTGGTGATAAGTTATTCGGTTCTGTTTCTAATGCAGATGTTTCTGAAGCATTAGGAAAAGAAGGTGTTGAACTTGAGAAAAAGTTTATCACTGTTCCAGGAGGAACTATTAAGCGTTTAGGTCAATATGAAGCTTCTGTTCGTTTACATAGAGCTGTAATTACACCGGTTGCTTTTGAAATAGTTGCTCAAGCAAAATAATTTGATTTTTTAAACCGGTTGATAACTGGTTTATAATAATATAGAAAACCGCTCATTTGAGCGGTTTTTTTTATTTAATTTATATTTAGTTCACACAAAAAAACAACCGATGAAAAAAACTCTTTTAACCTTAGTTTTTGCATTATTGGCAATAACAATTCAAGCTCAGGTAACAACTTCTAATATTTCAGGATTAGTGTACGATAACGCTAATCAATTATTACCTGGAGCAAATATTACGGCAATACATTCACCTACAGGAACTACGTATGGTGGAACTACTAATTTTGATGGTCGTTTTGATCTTATTAATTTAAGAGTAGGAGGACCATATCGAGTAACAATAAGTTATGTTGGTTTTAAAAAGAAAGTGTATGATGATGTTTTTCTTCAATTAGGTCAGACGTATAATATAGATGTTGTTATGATAGAAGATGATAATCAACTTGAGGAAGTAGTAATCACTACCAATAAGAATGCTACCTTTAGTAGTGAAAGAACTGGAGCGGAGACCAGTATAGGGAATAGAGAGTTAAAATCATTACCTACAATTACACGTTCTGCGGCTGATTTTTATCGTTTAGAACCTACGGCTTCTAGTAATGGTTCTTTTGGAGGGAGAAATGATCAGTTTAATAATTTTAGTTTAGATGGCTCTATTTTTAATAATCCTTTTGGATTGGATGCTGCCACACCAGGTGGTCAGGCAAACGCCCAACCAATATCACTAGATGCGTTAGATCAGATTCAGGTTTCTACTGCGCCTTATGACGTAACCCAAGCTGGTTTTACGGGAGCATCTGTAAATGCGGTTACAAAAAGCGGTACTAATGAATGGAAAGGTACTGTGTATGGTTTTTATCGTAATCAGGATTTAACCGGAGATAAAGTAGGAGATGATGATATTATAGTTCCTGATCTTACCCAGGCTCAATATGGATTGAGTGTTGGAGGACCAATAATAAAAAATAAATTGTTCATTTTTGGAAATTTTGAAATTGATGATCGAGAAGATTTAGGTTCAAATTTTTTAGCAGCTAGACCAGGAGTAATTGGAGCTAATGTTTCAAGAGTATCAGCAGAAGATTTGGATTATGTTTCTCAACAGCTTAGTTTACTTGGTTATGAAACAGGGCCTTATGAAGGATACACGCATAATACAGAATCAACTAAAGGGATTTTAAAACTTGATTGGAATATTAATAATAATCATCGGTTAGCATTGATCTATAATTTTTTAGACGCATCCCGAGATTTACCTGCGAATCCAGAGGCTATTGGTAGAAGAGGACCTGACTTAACAACACTACAGTTTAGAAATGCTGGATATACCATAAATAATAAGATTAATTCATTTTTAGTAGAACTGAATTCTAATTTTGGAGGAAACATTTCGAATAAATTTCAAGCTGGATATACATTTTTTGATGATAGTAGAGATCCATTTTCTGCTCCGGCCCCACCGATTAATATAGCGCAAGATGGTGTACGGTATATTGTGGCAGGTCACGAACCTTTTTCTATTAATAATAGATTAGAACAGAAAGTATATCAGGTTACGAATAATCTAAATATAGTTACTGGTAAACATACCATTACTTTAGGAGGAAGTTTTGAGAGATTCGAATTTGATAATTCTTTTAATCTCGGATTGTATACTTATTTTAATGGAGATGGTGGAGTAGGTACATTTGCTCCTGATTTTGATAGCGTTCGTATAACAGCGGGTTCCACTAATAGTTTTGAACAAGCTATTAATAACGGCCTTATTGCGGAGGCTTTGGCAAATGCTCAAAATGTTTTTGACACAAATAATGCTACTGATAATTGGGCGTTGGCAGAAACTAATGTGGGGCAATTGGCATTTTATGCTCAGGACAAATGGAGAATGAGTGATCAATTTACGCTTACATATGGTATTAGGGTGGATCAACCTCTTTTCTTTGATACCAGAGATAAAATTGCCGAAAATATCGAAAGAGCGGCTGGAGGCGAATTTCCTGATGGTAATTATCAACCAGGAATTACATATTTTGATGAAAATGGAACTCCCACAAACTTGAATAGTTTAGATCTACCTTCTAAAAAGCTGTTAATTTCTCCACGATTAGGATTTAATTATGATGTAAAGGGAGATAAAACAATTCAAATCAGAGGAGGTACCGGTATTTTTACAGGACGTCTTCCATTCGTGTGGATAGGTAATCAGGTAGCAAATCCAAATTTCTTTTTCTATACCACATCCGCTCCAGATTTTCAGTTCCCACAGGTATTTAGAAACAGTTTGGGTGTAGATTATAAGTTTAAAAATGGCTTGATTGCTTCTACTGATATTATTTATACTGAAGATATTAACGCGCAAATGGTAAGAAATTATGGATTATCTACCCCTTCGGGAACGTTAAATGGAGCAGATGAAAGACCTATTTATCTTGCGTCTGATAGAGCGGTAAATGAATTTGGTGGCACAACCAATGCTTATGTATTTACAAATACCAATGTTGGTTATTCATTTAACTGGTCATTTAAGCTTCAGAAAAGTTTTAAAAATGGATTGTTCGCTAGTGTTGCTTATAATTTCTTGGAGGCAGAAGATGCAAGTTCACTAGATGCAGAAATATCAAGTGATGCGTATGATAGAAACCCCGCTATTGGTAATGTGAATCAAGCTGTGAGTACCGCCTCTAGATATGGTGATAAGCATAGGATTGTTGGGCAGATAAATAAATCTTTTAGTTATGGAAAAAATAAACAATGGAGAACTTCTTTAGGAGCTTTTTATGAGTATGCTCAGGGAGGAAGATTTTCATACACATATTCAGGCGATATAAATAATGATGGTTCAGTTCTAAATGATTTGATTTATATACCTACCGAATCTGAACTAGCATCGTATAACTTTAGTGGAACAATAGCCGAGCAAGCTGATCAAAGAGCAGCTTTAGAGGCCTATATACAGCAAGATGAATATCTAAGGGAACGTAGAGGAGATTATGCGGAGAAATATGCGATTCTGAGTCCTTGGAGAGGAAGATGGGATATAAAGTTATTACAGGATTATGATTTCCAAATAGGTGATAAGACAAATACCATACAGTTGAGTGTAGATATTCTAAACTTTGGTAATTTATTAAATTCTGATTGGGGAGTAATAGAAATTCCTGTAAATGATCAGCCAATTGGTGTTACTGTTGATGCTACTAATACCCCAACGTATTCTTTTGATACTTCTCAGACCAGAACCTTTGCTAATGACTTTAGTTTAGATTCTAGATGGCAAGCACAGGTTGGACTTCGATATATTTTTAACTAAAAAAAAGAAATTCTGTATTAGATTTAAAAATCCGTTCTTAATTTATTAGGAGCGGATTTTTAATTATCACTATTTTTGCACCCAATTTTATTAAAAGAAATGAAATATAGAAGGCTTACGAAAGAACAGTTAGAAGAATTACACCAAGAATTCATTAATTTTTTAGCTACCCAATCTATAACTGCAGATGAGTGGAGTGATATTAAACAGAATAAACCAGAAGTAGCAGAAGAAGAGTTAGATATTTTTAGCGATTTGGTTTGGGAGGGTGTTTTGAGTAGTGCTCAGTTTTTAGAACATTTTTCTAAGGATCAGATACATCTGTTTTATTTAGGAGAAACAGACATGCATTTGATTGCAATTAAAGTGAATGTCCCTGATATAGATATTACTACACAAGAGGGATACGATTGGTTGAGGAATAATCTACTAGATGATCAAGTAGCTTTTTATAACGCGAATAAAGAATACACAGAGGATCCTAACATGGATAAGTTTAAACTTATTTTACAAGGAGCTAATATTACTAAAGGCGAATTGTATCAGTATTTTGAAAAACTAGTTGAACAAAAGTCATAATTATTCTTTTAGATTAATTACTCATACCTTAGGGATTCAATAGGGTCTTGTCTTGCAGCTTTGACCGCTGGATATGAACCAGAAACAACGGCTGTTAAGAATGAAGTGACTACCGCAGCAAAGATAGCTAACCAAGGAACTGCAAACTCAAAACCGGAGACAGCTACTATAATTGCTCCAATAGTTACTCCTAGTATAATACCAACGATACCACCAATTTGACCAATTATTACAGTTTCCATAAAAAATTGACTCGATATAGTGTTCTTTTTAGCTCCAAGTGCTTTACGAACACCAATTTCTCTGGTTCTTTCTGTAACAGAAACTAACATGATATTCATCAAAGCAATAGAGGATCCAAAAATGGTAATGATACTGATAATCCAAGCAGCCCAATATAAATAAGATGTAATACTAGATATACGGTTAATCAGATCATCACTACGTTCTAAACCAAAATCATTTTCTTCTACAGGATTTAGTCCTCTTATTTTTCTAAATGTAATAATTGCTTCATCTTGAGCACCTTCTAAGAATTGTTTATCGTCTACTTTAACGCTAATGTTATAATTGATATTTGGTAATGTGTATATAGAGCGCGCAACTTGCAAAGGAATTAAAACTTTAAGATCTTGATTGTCTCTAAATGTTGCCCCTTTACTTTCTAAAACACCGATAACTTTAAATTTTACACCTCGTATACTGATTGTTTTGTTAATAGGATCTGTGTCTTTGAAAATATTCTTTTTAAAATCAGAACCAATTAAACAAACATTGTTATTATTTTCGATATCAAAAAAAGTGAAGCTTCTTCCAAATTCTACTTCGGTTCCTGTGTTTTCTAAGTAATTTTCGTTTACACCAACGACAGAAGCTTCTGGATCCGTTTTTTCATTTTCGAATTTAACTTCTGCATTTCTAGTACCACTGAAGGATACGGAAGTTTTGGAAAATGGGTATTGAAACTTTTCTTTAAACTGTCTTACATTACGATAACTAATTATAGGATTTATCTTCTCTCTTTCACCACTCCCGCCACGTCTTGTTGTAAACTCATATCGTTGAATATTAAAGGTATTAGATCCCATAGAGGCAAAATCTCCGGTAATGGTATTTTCCAGGGCTCCAAGAAATGTTAGGATACCAACTAATGCAGTAATACCTATGGCGATAATTAAAACAGTAAGAATCGTTCGTAAAAGCTGACCTTTTATGGAGTCTAAAGCTATACTGATATTCTCTCGAAAAAGTGAAAACATAATGGGTGAATTAGTATCTTTTGAAGTATAAGACTACAAAATGAGCTTAAAGTTACTCAAAAAAGTAAATTTTATTAATATAAGTAAAACTCTTTATGCTTTTCGTGTAAAATTTTAAAGCTTTTTTAGATATTTACATCCTTTAATAATTGATAATTAGTAGAAGTATTTCGGGGTTAGAAATATCTTTTATGATTTAAAAAATAGAACGAAACGGACATGGCACAAAAACCATCCATACCAAAAGGAACACGTGATTTTTCTCCAGTAGAAGTAGCTAAGAGAAGTTATATAATGAATACAATCAAAGAACAATTTCAATTGTTCGGTTTTCATCCTATAGAAACTCCAAGTTTTGAGAATAGTGATACGTTGATGGGTAAATATGGAGAGGAAGGAGATCGATTAATATTTAAGATATTAAATAGTGGGGATTATCTTAGTAAAGTGGATAATACTTTGTATGACAGTAAAGAAAGTGGCAAGATAACTCCTAAAATCAGTGAAAAAGCACTCCGTTATGATTTAACAGTTCCTTTTGCTAGATATGTAGTACAACACCAAAATGAGATTGATTTCCCGTTTAAACGTTATCAGATACAACCAGTATGGCGTGCTGATCGTCCGCAAAAAGGGAGATTTAGAGAATTTTATCAATGTGATGCAGATGTAGTAGGAAGTGAATCTTTATGGCAAGAAGTTGATTTTATTCAACTGTATGATAAAGTATTTAGTAAATTAGGGTTAGATGGTGTCACGATTAAAATGAATAACCGTAAGATTCTTTCGGGAATAGCAGAAGTTATTGGAGCAAGTGATAAACTGATCGATTTTACAGTGGCGCTTGATAAGTTAGATAAAATTGGAGAGGAAGGTGTTAAAAAAGAGATGATTGCTAAAGGGATATCAGAAACTGCTATAGACAAAGTAAAGCCACTTTTTAATTTTACAGGAACTACTTCCGAAAAAATAGATAAATTAAAAGAGTTGTTAGTATCTTCTGAAGAAGGAATGAAAGGAGTAGAGGAGTTGGAGTTTATTATAAGTACGATTACAGAAGTACCTCTTGATAAAGCTTCTCTTGATTTAGATGTTACCTTAGCGCGTGGGTTGAACTATTATACCGGAGCAATTTTTGAAGTAGGAGCGCCAGCAGGCGTAAAGATGGGATCTATTGGTGGTGGTGGACGTTACGATGATTTAACTGGGATTTTTGGTTTAAAAGATGTTAGTGGTGTTGGAATTTCTTTTGGATTGGATAGAATTTATCTTGTTTTAGAAGAGTTGGATTTGTTTCCGGATACAGTAGCACCATCTACAAAAGCATTATTTATTAACTTTGGAAAACAAGAAGCTTTATACAGTTTAAAGAGCATAAATCAACTTAGGGGGGATGATATAGTTGCAGAGCTTTATCCCGATAGCGCCAAAATGAATAAACAAATGAAATATGCTAACAAAAGAGAAATTCCATTTGTGATTTTAGCAGGTGCCTCAGAAATGGAAAACGAGAATTTTACCGTTAAAAATATGCAAACTGGATCGCAGGAAACAATGAATTTAGAAGAACTGAAATTACTTTTAAAGTAAGATAAACCAATAATTTTGTAAACCAAACTAAAAATAATACTATATTAACTACCCTAAAACTATAATTATGAAAAATATCTTATTGAGATTTCTTTTATGTCTTTTATTGATTTCTGTGGTTTCTTGTAAAAAAGACCCTAAGTCTGATAAAGTGGAAGTAATTGAAGAACTAGTAGACTCAACAGATGTTGTAGAAGTTGTAGAAGAGAAGAAACCAGTAGTAAAAAAGAAAAAGAAATCTACAAAAAAGAAACCTAAGAAAGAAACGATAAAGCTTCCGGCAGGAGCTCCTTCTTTTAGTAGTATTGAAGCTAAAAAATACATAAGAGATTATGAAGCTTACGTTTCTAAATATAAAAAAGCTGTTGAATCTAAAGCGGATATGGATGCTTTTTTAAAATTGAGTGAATCTAGTTCAAGTCTAACTAAACAATATAGGAAATTAATATCAACACTTCCTGCAGGAGAAATTGAAAAAATGAGTAAATACATGCAGGAAAAGACAAAACAAATAGACGCCTTAAATAGACAGATGTAGGTCTAAACGGCACCAATTTATAATTAAGAAAACCATTCATTTATTGTGAATGGTTTTTTTATTCTTTTTTTTAAACTAAAAAACCCCTGAAAAACAGGGGTTTAACGAATTACTGTAGCGAGAGGGGGGCACGATCCCCCGACCTCTGGGTTATGAATCCAACGCTCTAACCAGCTGAGCTACCTCGCCAAATAGATGCTACATCATTTTAATTCGGGTGCAAATATAAAAACAAAAAGCATTGTAGCAAACAATAAAGTAGAATTAATTTTTTCAAATACTCTTTTCAATATTTTTAAAGTAAATAATTAATCTATATATTGGCTTACTAACAATTTGCAATATGTCTGAAAAAATAAAATACGAACTTGAATTTGTAATACAATCTTCTCCACAACTATTATATCAATATATATCTACTCCATCAGGACTTTCTGAGTGGTTTTCGGATAATGTAAATTCACGTGGTGAAATGTTTACATTTATTTGGGATGATAGTGAGGAGGAAGCAAAACTGTTAAGCAAAAAAAGCGGAGAAAGAATCAAATTTAGATGGATGGCCGATGATGAGGATGGTAATGATTATTTCTTCGAATTACGCATACAGGTTGATGAAATAACAAAAGATGTTTCTTTGATGGTTACTGACTTCTCTGATGATGATGAAATTGATGAAAATAAAATGTTATGGGATAATATGATCGGTAATTTAAAACAAGTTTTAGGTTCTGCATAAATCCTTTATTTTTATAATGTATATTTGCCCCGCCCAATGATTTATTGGTAATAAGGGGCTTTTTTTATGGTCAATATTAATGGAAATTTAATCGTAGATAATGAAGCTACATTATCTATTACTAATAGAGGATATGCATACGGTGATGCATTATTTGAAACGATACGTGTAAATTCGGGAACAATTCTTTTCTGGGAAGATCATTACTTTAGATTAATGGCTTCTATGAGGATTCTAAGGATGGAAATACCAATGAATTTTACTCCAGAATTTTTACAACAAAAAATTTTAGAGCTAATTCAAGAAAATGGATTTATGAATTCATCTGTTAGGATTAAAATTATTGTTAACAGAAAAGAAGGTGGATTGTATACGCCTAATTTTAATGGTATAGATTATTCTATTTCTGTAGCACCTTTAAATTCTTCATTTTATACTATTTCTAGTACTTCTTATGAAGTTACATTGTTTAAAGATCATTACATAGCTCCTGATTTGTTATCTACATTAAAATCTAATAATAAGTTGGTAAATGTTTTAGGAGGTGTTTTTGCAAAAGAAAATGGTTTTGAAAATTGTTTATTACTAAACACTAATAAAATGGTTCTTGAGGCATTAAACGGTAATCTGTTTTTGATAAAAGGAAACAAGATCAAGACTCCACCAGTTGCTGACGGTTGTTTAAAAGGGATTTTGCGTACTCAATTGTTGAGAATTTTAGAGAAATTACCAGAGTATGAGGTAGAAGAAGCATCGATTTCGCCATTTGAACTTCAGAAAGCCGATGAGTTGTTTATTACCAATGTAATTAAAGGAATACAGCCTATTACCAAGTTTAGGAAAAAGGAATATACATCAGAAACAACAAGAAGATTGCTTGGTGTATTAAATGCAAGAATAAGAATAGGAGGTTAGTTATAACTAGGATCTTCTGGAGCATTTGACCATAGAAGGTATTCTCCACCTAATTCGATCATCTTTTCTTTCCAGAAAGTATCATAGGATTTACCAATGATATTTTTTTCATAAGTGTTTTTTACAATTACCCAAGAATTAGCTTCTAATTCTTGTATAAGTTGCTCTGCATCCCAACCAGAATACCCTAAGAAAAAACGGATTTCATTGGGTGTAATTTTGTTTTCTTCAATTAAACTTGATACTACCGAAAAATCGCCACCCCAATAAATACCAGAAGAAATTTCTACACTATTTGGAATCAAATTAGGAACCTTATGTATAAAGTATAAATTATCCTGTTCTACTGGTCCACCATTGTATATTTTAAATTCCGCTTCAACTTCAGGGACTAGATCCGATAAAACGTAATCTAGTGGTTTATTCATAATAAAACCAATAGAACCTTGATCACTATGATCTGCAAGAAGTACAACCGAACGATTAAAAGAAACATCACCGATGATAGACGGCTCGGCAATCAAAAGATGTCCTTTTGAGGGTTGTAGTGAAATCATAGTTGGTGTAGTTTGTATTAAAACTAAATAATTATTTTTAATAATCAAAGAGGATGTTACACTTTTACTGATAATGCATAAAAAAAAGCTCTCTAAAAAGAGAGCTTTCTATAATATCAAAAACTAAATAAATTAGTTAACTGAACTAGATAAATCTGCACCAGCTTTGAACTTTACAACATTTTTAGCAGCGATCTTGATAGTTTTACCTGTTTGAGGGTTTCTACCTTCTCTTGCAGCTCTTTTAGAAACTGACCAAGAACCGAATCCTACTAAAGAAACACGGTCACCTTTTTTAAGAGAACCTTCAACATTTCCTAAGAAAGATTCTAAAGCTTTCTTTGCTGCTGCTTTTGTAATTCCAGCGTCAGCTGCCATTGCATCGATTAATTCTGTTTTGTTCATAATTCTGTTTTTAAATTAATTGTTGGTTAAACCAAATTTTTGTTAAACGCTCTACAAATTTATACGGATTTATGATTCGTGCAAGGATTAGCCCAGTAAATACGGGGTTTTGTTGATAACTCAGGACGATTGTTAATAAACCTGTACGTTTTCTATGAATTTTCTTACTCTAGTGATAGCAAGGGCTCAGGCCATTTTAGCATCCTTGTAAAAGGTGTACCCGTTTAAGAGTGCTTTAGCTTCCATAGCTTTTTTCCCCGGAAGTTGGATTTTATTTAGAATAATGTACCCATTATGAACTGCTACCTTGATTATAGAATCTTCTACGATAATTTTTCCGATATCAAAATTATGTTCTTGTTCCTCTATTTCAGTATCATATATTTTAATGGAGACTTCTTCGCCTTTATTATATAATAATGACCAAGCTGCAGGGTAAGGACTTAAACCTCTAATAAGATTGTAAATAGTTTTAATATTATCATTCCAATTAACCTTAGTATTGTCTCGATGGAGTTTGTATGCAGTTTTTAATTCATTATCTTCCTTGGGCTGCATTTTGGTTGAAACCGTTTCGTTCTCAATTGCTTTAATTGTATCGATTACTAAAGAAGCTCCGTTTAACATTAATCTGTCATGAAGTGTTCCAGCAGTTTCATTATCCTGTATTTCAATTTCTTTTTGAAGAATAATGTGCCCAGTGTCTATCTTTTCATCAATAAAAAAAGTGGTAATACCTGTTTTTTGTTCACCATTTATAATAGCCCAATTAATAGGAGCTGCTCCTCTATATTGCGGTAATAAAGATGCGTGAAGATTAAATGTACCATATTTAGGCATATCCCAAACTACTTTTGGCAACATTCTAAAAGCCACAACAATATTTAGATTAGCCTGTAATTCTTTTAAGTTTTCAATAAATCCCTCATCTTTTAAATTTGTAGGTTGCAGTATAGGTAGGTTTTGTGATAATGCATATTCTTTTACCGCAGAAGCTTTTAATTTTCTACCTCTTCCTGCTGGTCTATCCGGAGCGGTAATAACACCAACTACGGTATAGTTATTTTCTATAATTGTTCGTAAGGTCTCTACGGCAAAATCCGGAGTTCCCATAAAAAGAATCTTTAAATCTCTCATTATTTTTATACTAGTTGATAGTTATTGTAAGAATCAATTCTTATGATGTTATGTTCATTTAATTCTCTAAGGACTTTTAAGGCTATTTCTTCAGGACATTTTAATTGCATTAAAAGATCTCTAGAGGATAATTCATTTTTTTGTAAAAGATTGATTACTGTATTTCTGATTTCTCTAGGATCAATTGAGTTAGCATTATTAATACGACATACGCTGCACATACCACAATCTTTAGTGTCCTTTTCTCCAAAGTAATCAAGCAGTTGCCTGCTTCTGCAGGTTGTTTCATTTTGCACGAATCTAATCATGGTTTTTACCTTATTTGATTTAGAAGCGTGTAGTTCTTTAATAAATGGTTTTATGCGATTAATAGTATGATCATCTTCTCTTGGAACTAAAAAGGTAATATCTGCATCAGTTAATTGATTATGAAAAACAAGTAGTTCTGCGTCTTCTAATCTTTTTAAAACATCTATAACTTCTTTTTCACTGATGTTTATTTTAGATGCGATTAGCGATAAATTTATTTTTACTTCTTCATCAAAAACACCTCCGTATGTTCTAAGAATAGCTTTGGTGGTTAACTCTAAATGGGGATTTTTTTCTAGGTATCCCAATAAATGATTTCCCGTGGTTGTAATATGAAGTGAACTTTTTTTAGTATATCGTTGTGTAAAATTAATAACACTGCAACGATCTAGAAATTGTAATGCATTATATGTTATTAGAGTGCTAAGGCTATAAGTCTTGCAGAATTCATTAAAATTAAAACCATGAGTAGTTTGTTCACCTTCTCCATAGGATATCCTGAAATAATTACACAATTTTCGATATATTAATTTTACGAAATCTACATCAGGAAGTACTTTGATAAATTGATTTTGAACTCTAACAATATCATTTTCGTTCTTAAGAAGAAAAGCATAAGAAATCTCTCCATCTCTTCCTGCTCGTCCTGCTTCCTGAAAATAACTTTCGATACTCTCAGGGATATTGTAGTGTATAACAGTTCTTACATTAGCCTTGTCGATTCCCATACCAAAAGCATTGGTTGCAACCATAACACTAACATCTTCTCTTAACCATTGATGAAAACGTTTTGTTTTTTCCTTAGAGTCAACACCGCCGTGATAGTAAGTAGTTTTGTATCCGCTAGCGTTTAAAAAGTCACTAATTTCTACAGCAGATTTTCGATTTCTAACATAAATGATGGAACTTCCTTGATATCGTTTTAAAATCCTAACAAGTTTATCATTTTTATCTAAAGTGTGATAAACCATATACCCTAAATTATTTCTAAAAAAGGATTGCTTATATATTTTAGGTTGAAATAAATCTAATTCCTTGATTATGTCATCTGCAACATTAGGAGTTGCAGATGCAGTAAGAGCAATCATTGGAACAGCTGGTTTAATTTCTCTTAGTATTTTGATTTTTTTGTATGATGGTCTAAAATCATTACCCCATTGTGATATACAATGGGCTTCGTCAATCGCAATAAGATTGATATTCATTTTTTTTAACCGCTCTTTTACTAAATCTTGTTGTAGTCTTTCTGGGGATAGATATAAAAATTTATAATTACCATAAATACAGTTATCTAAAAGCGTGTCTAATTCTGAGTATTTAATTCCACTAGTTAATGCAATGGCTTTTATACCTTTTTGTTGTAAATGTTCAACCTGATCTTGCATAAGGGCAATTAACGGAGATATAACTATGCAGATTCCAGGTTTAACTAGTGCAGGAATCTGGAAACAAATAGATTTACCACCTCCTGTAGGAAGTAAAGCAAATGTGTCATTATCTTCTATAACAGCATTGATGATATCTTCTTGTAGTGGTCTAAAAGAATCATGATTCCAAATCTTTTTTAATAATTGGATAGGGTTGGTCATCAATACTATATTACGTGTTGTAATATAAAAGTACTACGTTCTTTTACATTTCCAAAAGGAACTTCAATACAATTGTATCCAAATTTTGAATAAGTTTCAAATAAATGATGATGAATTTGTTGCGCCTCTTCAAAACTTTCATAACGCTGTTCATCTGAAGTATAGATTTCTTTCCAAGGTGGTAATAAAAAAACTTGATTGTAACTGTGTTTTGTACAAGCTTCTATAAAGGTTTCATTGTACGTTTGGTTAAAAAGATCCATATATGCTAGAACGTCAGGAATTCCTCTATCGTAAAAAGCTATATTTTTATCATTAGCAATAGGGTCATTATACTGGTCAATTCTACCATTTAGTAACTGCATATTAAAATCATACGGATCAGAAACAGATACTATAGGATTTGATACTATCTCGATAGCATCGTTGTTATCTTTTGCTTCTTGGGTAATACTTCTAATAAATTCAGGAAAACAAAAGAAGCCTTCTTCTTCAAGATTTTTAATAATAGATGTTTTTCCTGTTGATGGGCCTCCAGTGATGACTATTTTGTGCTTTGCCAAAGAATTATATTTTTCAGCAAATTTCGTAATTATTAACTGATTTTAAAAATATGTAAACAAGGATACCATAAAGCTCTGTTAAAGTTGAATTTGTCAAACTGTATTTTTAGTAACTTCAGTAACAAAATAAGGATTATTCCCTTATTTAGACTAATTAAATACAAATCCTAAAAATAAAACTCATGCCTGTTTATAATCTAAAAGTAAATGGTCAATCACTTTCTGTAGAAGCTGATGAAGACACACCTTTGTTATGGGTGCTACGAGATCACTTTGATCTGGTTGGAACTAAATTTGGTTGTGGTATTGGACAATGTGGTGCCTGTACTGTACATGCGGATGGTGTAGCAACAAGAAGTTGTTTGTTAAAGGTTTCTGTAGCCACAGAAATGAAAATCACTACAATAGAAGGTTTGTCAAAAGACATTTCGCACCCAGTGCAACAAGCTTGGAAGGAAATTGATGTGCCTCAATGTGGATATTGTCAAGCCGGACAAATTATGACCGCTGCAGCTTTTCTAGACCAAAACCCTAATCCAAACAAAGAGGAGATTAGAGATGCAATGAGCGGGAATATATGCAGATGTGCTTCTTATAATAGAATAGAGAAAGCAGTAGAACAAGCAGCAAGTAAAATAAGTTAACCAATATAAAATTCTAAACTAATGAAACGTATAACAACTCCTTCGGTAAGTAGAAGGTCATTTATAAGAACATCAGCTTTAGCAGGTGGAGGAATCTTAATTGGTTTTAACTTATTTCAGTCATGTAAACCAGAAGTAGCACCACCAGTGGATATTGCGGATCTAAATTTTAATGATTTTAATGCTTTTATTAAAATTGCTGATAATGGAATGGTAACTATTTTTTCACCAAATCCTGAGATTGGACAAGGTGTAAAAACCTCGATGCCAATGTTGATCGCAGAAGAATTAGATGTAGATTGGGAAAATGTTCTTGTGGCGCAAGGAGCATTAGATACTAAAAATTTTACTAGACAAGTTGCAGGAGGAAGTCAATCTCTAAGGCACGGATGGGAGCCGTTAAGACAAACAGGAGCTACGGCTAGACAAATGCTAATTAATGCAGCTGCTGCAAAATGGGGTGTTGATCCTAGCACTTGTAAAACAAAAAGTGGAGTTATTTCTAATAGTAATGGAGAGACTTTAGGATATGGAGATGTTGTAAAAGAAGCAGCCTCTCTAAAAGTTCCGGAAAAAGTAAAACTTAAAGACCCTAAAGATTTTACAATTATTGGAAAGGATATTTATAATGTTGACATAGATAAAATCATTTCTGGAAAGCCTTTATATGGAATGGATTATAAAGAAGATGGAATGGTCTATGTTTCTGTTGTTCGGCCTCCTGCATTTGGTAAAAAACTAAACGATTTTGATGCTACTGAAGCAAAAAAGGTAAACGGTGTTATTGATGTTTTTAAGTTTGGGGATAAAATAGCAGTGTTGGCAGAAAACACTTGGTCTGCGATGAAAGGTAAAAAGATAGTGAAAGCAAAATGGACGGATGATTCAAAACTTGAAAACACTAAAGATCATGATAAAATTTTAGTAGATCTTTTAAATGGGACTGAGTTTAATACAATGCGTGCTGATGGTGATGTAAAAAAAGCGTTTGCTGCTGCAGATAAAGTTGTAGAACGTACATATGAGTCACCGTTTCTTCCTCATAACTGTATGGAACCCATGAATTTCTTTGCTCACGTTACTGATGAGAAAGTTAGGTTAGTTGGACCAATACAGACACCAGCTGGAACCGCTAGAAGAGTCGCAGAGTTGTTAGACAAAAAACCAGAAGAAGTATCTGTGGATATGACAAGAATGGGAGGTGGATTTGGAAGAAGGTTATACGGAGATTTCGCTTTAGAAGCTGCAGAAATTTCTAATATAGCAAAGAAACCAGTAAAGGTAGTATATTCTAGAGAGGATGATATGTCTGCGGGAATCTATAGACCTGCAATAAAATATAGGATAAGCGCAGCGATTAAGGATGGTAAATTAACGGGATATCATTTAAAAGAAGCTGCAATTAATTCTAATATGTATGGATTAATTCCAAATTTCTTCCCCGCAGGAGCAGTAGAGAATTATCAAGTTGATGTGGCAAAATATGATAGTAATATAACGATTGGAGCTTGGAGAGCGCCATATACTAATTTTTTGGCATTTGCTGAGCAAAGTTTTTTCGATGAATTAGCAGAGGCAATGGAGGTTGATAATATTCAACTTAGATTGGATTTATTACAAAATGTAAAAGGTCATAAAGACGAAAGAATACAATACTCACCAGAACGATTAGAAAAGGTGATTAAAACGGCTGTAGAAAAATCAGAGTGGGGTAAGAAACCAGAAGGTGTATATCAGGGGTTTAGTTCTTATTATTGTCATAATACGCACGTAGCTGAAGTTGCAGATGTGGTATTGGAGAATGATCAACCTGTCATAAAAAAGATAACTTGTGTAGTAGATTGTGGGATTGTAGTTAATCCGCTAGGAGCAAAAAATCAAATAGAAGGAGGAGTTATTGATGGCATAGGTCATGCGATGTATGGTGATTTTTCTTTTGAAAATGGAGAACCACAGGATACTAACTTTAACACGTATCGTTTAATTCGTATGAATGAAACTCCAATTGTAGAGACTCATTTTATTGAGAGTGATATAGCTCCTACTGGATTAGGAGAGCCAACATTGCCTCCTGCTGGAGCAGCAGTAGCTAATGCAATAAAAGCAGCTAAAGGAGTTAGACTTACTAAACAGCCTTTCGTTAAAAATATGAAAAACGAGACATTGTTAGGTAGTATATGACGCATGAGTTTAAAGAAATAATAACTTCATATAAAGAAGCTAATAAGAAAGGTATAAGAGCTGTCATGGCAACTATTGTTGATGTTGATGGCTCATCATATCGTCGTCCTGGTGTTGGAATGCTTATCCTGGAGAATGGAGAGATGATAGGTGCTGTTAGTGGGGGGTGTGTAGAAAAAGAAGTGCTTCGACAATCGCAATCAGTATTTGCTGATAATAAGGCTAAAATAATGACCTATAATGGTAAATACCGTTTAGGTTGCGAAGGTGTTTTGTATATTTTGATAGAACCATTCGCTGTTGATAGTGATGTGATCGCTACAATAGAGGATTACTTGACTTCTCGCATACCTTTTGAAATTAATTCTCATTATTCTAAAAAAGAAGATTTTGATGAGACTATGGGGTCCGCGATTTCTTTTGGAGATTTTAAAGAACTTACATTTTCTAGTTGCTTTGATATCCAAATGGTTAAAAACAATATGAGTTTTGACTGTTTTTCGCGAAGCATGCAACCTTGTTTTCGATTGATAATTATTGGATGGGAACATGATGCTATTGAATTATGTACAATTGCAAATGCCACAGGATGGGAGGTAGAAGTTGTTAATACTCCAAAAAACCCAAAAATTACGTCAGATTTCCCTGGGTCTACCAAAGTATGGAATCAATCTCCGGAAGAGTTGATTATAAATAAGGTAGATAAACAAACTGCAATTATTTTAATGACTCATAATTTCGCTAAGGATTTGTTGTATTTACAAGCTATAAAAAACACATTGCCTGTCTATATAGGTTTATTAGGTCCTTCTAAAAGAAGAGAAAAACTTCTTTCCGCATTAATAGAGTATTTTCCGGATGTTAGTGAAGAGTTTATCGATTGTATTTATGGACCTGCAGGTTTAAATCTTGGTGCAGAAACTCCTCAGGAAATTGCAATTTCCATCATTGCAGAAATCTTATCTGTAGTTCGTGATCAGGAACCAATTTCCTTACAGGATAAAGTAGGAGGTATTCATGGGCCTTCAAAACAAGAAAAATTAGATCAAATTTCTTCTCATAATTAAGAATGTTGTTCATATCATATTAGCCGCAGGATCTTCTAGCCGCATGGGTACTCCTAAGCAGTTATTACCTTGGCAAGGTGATTCATTAATTGTAAACGAAATTAAAAAGTCGTTAGATCTAAAGTTAGTTCAAACTTATGTTGTGTTAGGAGCAAATTTTGAACTAATAGAAAAAGAAATCAATTGTTATCCGATTCATATTTTGAAAAATAAACAATGGAAGCTAGGGATGGGTTCTACTATTAATCATGGAATACGACATCTTATGAATAATCAAGTAGATTTTGATGCAGTTTTATTTTCATTAGTAGATCAACCTTTAATAAAAGTCCAACATTTAAGTAGTCTGATATCGAAATTTGATTCTTACCCTAATAGAATTGTTGCTACTAAAATGAAAAGTAGAATAGGAGTTCCAGCTATATTTCCGAAAACCTTTTGTCCAGAATTATCAAAACTTGAGGAAGATTTTGGTGCTCGCTATATTATTGAAAAACATAAGGATGATTTAATAACTATTGATGGTGGTGATAAAACAATTGATATCGATACTTTAGAACAGTATAATGCGTTATTGAAAAGGGAAAAAGAGTAGAGGGTGCTATTCTGATATATGAATGAGAAGGCGTATCTTTACCCAAAAATTTTGTAATACATGAGTGATGCTCCTAATTCTGAAGAATTTTATAAAAAACTAAAAGCTCAATTAGCTGATACTGCTTTATGGCCAACAGCCTATTTGTATAAATTTATAGTTCCTACAGATACTGAAAAAATAAATCAAATCGAAAAAATATTTGATAATCTGGGTGCTGTTATTACTACTAAACAATCGAAAAATGGGAAGTATACCAGTGTTTCTATCAATGTAAGAATGAAGAATCCTGACCAGGTAATTTCGAAGTATAAAGAAGTAGCTGAGAAAGTAGAAGGAGTTATTTCTTTATAACCAAAATATTTTTAGATACTTCATAAACTTACTAATATTATTTTAGTATTTTGCAAAACAATTAATGAGCTACTGAAAAGTCTACACGTTAACAAGGCTGTTTTATAACTTACCATTCCTTTTTAGAGAAGCTCATATTACTATAGATTTTATGGATGTTAACAAGCATATGGAAATAAATAATTTAGAATATAATACTGAGCGCGAAAAGCTTATTATACCAGAGTATGGTCGTCATTTACAAAAAATGATTGATCAAGCTGTGGAAATAGAGGATAAAGAGGAGAGAAATAAAGTAGCTAAGGCTATTATTGCTGTAATGGGAAATTTACAACCTCACCTTAGAGATGTGCCGGATTTTCAGCATAAATTGTGGGATCAATTATTTATTATTAGTGATTTTAAATTAGATGTAGAAGCTCCTTATCCAATACTTACAAAAGAAAAGTTAGAAGAAAGACCAGAGCCTTTAGAATACCCTCAGAATTTTCCAAAATATCGTTACTATGGTAACAATATTAAAAGAATGATAGATGTTGCTATAAGTTGGGAAGAAGGAGATTTGAAAACTGCCTTAACGTATACCATTGCAAACCACATGAAAAAATGTTATTTGAACTGGAATAAAGATACGGTAGATGACAAAGCAATTTTTAATCATCTTTTAGAATTAAGTGATGGTAAAATAGATCTTAGAGATAGTACAGAAGAACTGAGTACAGCCTCGGATTTAATGCGAGGTAAAAAGAAAAATTATCGTTCTGGAGGTTCTAATAAAAAGAATTACAGAGGCGGTAGCAATCGAGGCAAAAAACGTTATTAACCAATACCAATATACATAACCCATTTACTTTTATGAGTACTTTTCAGATAGAAGGAGGGCATCAGCTCAAAGGTGAAATTACACCTCAAGGAGCTAAAAATGAGGCTCTACAGATTCTTTGTGCAGTATTATTAACCCCAGAGAAAGTGACGATTTCTAATATACCTGATATTAGAGATGTCAATAAGCTTATAGAAATCCTTAGAAATTTGGGGGTTAAAATCCAGAAGCTAGGTAAGGGTAAATATACTTTTAAGAGTGATGAGCTAAATTTAGAATATCTAGAAAGTGAGCAATTTAAGCAAGAAGGTAGTGGTTTAAGAGGCTCTATTATGATTGTAGGACCTTTATTAGGAAGATTCGGTAAAGGATATATTCCTCGTCCTGGAGGAGATAAGATAGGACGTAGAAGATTAGATACACACTTTGAAGGGTTTATTAATCTTGGTGCTGAGTTTAGATATAATAAAGAAGAACGCTTTTATGGAGTTGAGGCTCCAGAAGGGTTGAAAGGAACATACATGTTATTGGATGAAGCTTCTGTTACAGGTACTGCAAATATTATAATGGCTGCTGCTTTGGCAAAAGGAAAAACTACAATTTATAATGCAGCTTGTGAACCATACTTACAGCAATTGTGTAAGATGGTAAATGCAATGGGAGGTAAGATAGAAGGAGTTGGTTCTAATTTGCTTACTATCGAAGGAGTAGAATCTTTGGGAGGCTGCGAACATAGAGTTCTTCCAGACATGATAGAAATTGGTTCTTGGATAGGTTTGGCAGCAATGACCAAAAGCGAAATAACAATTAAAAATGTAAGTTGGGAAAATTTAGGAGTAATACCCAATACATTCAGAAAACTTGGTATTACTTTAGAAAGAGTAGGTGATGATATTTATATCCCTGCACATGTTGACGGGTATCAAATAGAAAGTTATATCGACGGTTCGTTTATGACCATTGCAGATGCACCTTGGCCAGGATTTACGCCAGATTTATTGAGTATTGTTTTGGTAGTGGCTACGCAAGCAAGAGGAGAAGTAATGGTACATCAGAAGATGTTCGAGAGTCGTTTGTTCTTTGTAGACAAGCTTATAGATATGGGAGCTAAAATCATTTTATGTGATCCACATAGAGCAACTATTATAGGTCATGATTTTAAATCTACTTTAAAAGCAACGACTATGGTATCTCCAGATATTAGGGCTGGAATATCTTTGTTGATAGCAGCTTTGAGTGCTAAAGGAACATCAACTATTCATAATATCGAACAGATTGATCGTGGGTATGAAGATATAGATGATCGTTTAAGAGCTATTGGAGCAAAAATAATACGCATAGATTCTTAAGAAATAAAGAAGTATATAAACAAAAAGAGGAACTTTAATAAAAGTTCCTCTTTTTGTTTATATCATAGATACGCGTACCTTCTTTTTCTTTAATCTTGTGTTTGTAACTTGTTCAATTACCTTTTTTGCTTTAGAGGCTTTGACCGCAACAAAAGCGCAATCCGGTTTAATTTCTATTATACCTAGTTCTTCTTTGCTTAATTTTCCTTGTTTAAAGAAAAGTCCAGCGATATCGCCTTTAGATATTTTATCTCTTCTTCCTCCAGAAATAAATAAAGTTTTCCAGTTGGATTGATTAGGAATAGGAGCATCAACTAATTCCTCGATTACAGGATCAATGATGAAGTCAGGAAGTTGTTCATCTTTCCATTGCAGTATGTAAGCGGTTCCGTCTGCATTCATTCTTGCAGTTCTACCATTTCTATGAGTAAATTCTTGACTTTTTAGTGGTAAATGGTAGTGAATTATATATTTTATTTCAGGAATATCAATTCCTCTTGCAGCTAGATCCGTAGCAATTATAATTTGATGAGTTCCGTTACGAAATTTAATTAATGCACGTTCTCTATCTTTCTGCTCCATTCCACCGTAAAAACAACCGTGACTGATTTTATGTTCTTTTAAATAATCACTCACTCGTTGTATAGAATCTTTGTAATTGCAAAAGATAATCCCCGGTTGGTTTCCGATATGACTTAGAGCTTTTACTAATATTGGTAATTTGTCTTTTGTATCAGAAACGATACTTTTTATTTGTAATTGCGAATGACCTTCATCTAGGTAGTCAATCTGAACGGGATTATGTAGTCCCACAAATTCTGGAACACTTACTTCTTGAGTTGCCGATGTTAAAACTCTCTTTTGAATATTCGGTAAATTTTCTATAATCTCGGTCATTTCTTTTTCAAATCCGATTTCCAATGATTTATCGAATTCATCAAGAACAATTGTTTTTATAAAATCGATAGAAAAATTGTCTCTTCGTAAACGATCAGCAACTCTTCCCGGCGTCCCGATTAGAATTGCAGGACGATGTTTTAAATCTAATCTATCTTGCGACCCAGCTCTTCCTCCGTATACTGCATTTATTTTATATCCGGTACCCATATCTCTTGCTACTTGCTCAATCTGAATAGCTAGTTCTCTAGAAGGCACAAGAATCAGCGTTTGTATTTCGGTACAATTTTTATCAAGTGCTTCGATGATGGGTAGGAGAAAAGCCAAAGTTTTTCCAGTACCTGTAGGTGATAGTAATACTATATTGTCGCTAGAAGATATTGCTAATTTGGCTTCTTCTTGCATAGGGTTAAGCTTTTCAATCCCTAGTTTTTGCAATATAAGTTGTTGGTTTTTTACAATAGTTGACATCGTGCAAAGGTACAGTTAATTAGCGCTTAAATTCAATAAAATTTTGAAACGAATAGAATAAAATTAGAGCTCTTTGCTTGATTTTTCTTATATTTTGACTGGAGTTAGATACTTCATATTTCACGCAGATACATCTTATAGGTTGCTTAGGGAAGGTTTATTTTTATTTTTTTAGTAAGTATTTACATTGTTTCAGAGAAAATTCCCTAAATTTAATTGCACAACATCACTTTAAATACATTTTACTCACAGATTGACTTAGTAGGATCAAGTGTTTTTTTAAAAGGGTTTAACGCAGATTTAATATATAATATTTAAAGTTTAATTATGAAAAGAATTTTAACAATAGATGATCAACAATTAATTTTATTATCCTTAGAAAAACATCTTTCCGATCTTGGTTATGAGGTAAAATGTGCTGATAATGGAAAAGAAGGTCTGTTATTGTTTGAATCCTTTTCGCCTGATTTGGTTATTGTGGACATCAATATGGACGAAATGTCTGGTTTAGAAGTGATAAAAGCAATAAAAGAGAAAAAGAAATCTGATGTAAAAATATTAGTGCTTTCTGGAAATAATGATGAAGATACTATTATTGATGGTTTTGATTTAGGGATTGATGATTATATGAAAAAACCGTTATCACTTAACGAAGTTTCTGTTAGAATAGGTAGGATTTTTGGAATCAAACATGATAGAACTCCTTCAGAAGATTCTAAAGGAAAAATGTTGCAAAGGAATTGTGTAGGAGTTGTGATACCTTGCTATAATGAAGAAAAAAGATTATTAAGTAAAGAGTTTATAGATTTTACAAATAGTAATTTAGGGTATCACTTATGTTTTGTTAATGACGGTAGTACTGATGATACTCTTAATGTGTTATTAGAATTGAGTAAAGGCAGAGAAGATAGTATAAGTGTTTATAATTGTGAAAAGAATGGAGGTAAAGGAGAAGCTGTGCGGCAAGGAGTTTTACATTTGGCCAAGGACAAACAGTTAGATTATATTGGGTATTTAGATGCAGATTTGTCTACAGATTTTAGGGATTTTGATGATCTTGTTCAAACAATAGCTACTTCCGATTTTAAAATAGTAAGTGGTTCTAGAATGAGTAGGATGGGAGCAGATATTACTAAGGAATCTGCTCGTAAAATTATAAGTAAAACAATCAACTTGATAATTCGAAATATCTTGGGGATGTCATTTAATGATACTCAATGTGGTGCTAAAATCATGGATAAGGAAGTTTTTAATGAGTTATTTAAAGATAAGTTTATTACAAGATGGCTGTTTGATGTGGAGATTTTTATGAGAATGCGCAAATTTTATGGAAAGAAAAAAGCTGTTTCATATATATGTGAACAACCATTAAAAAGATGGATTCATGCGGATGGGTCTAAATTGTCAATGAAGGATTCTGTAAAAATAGTGGGACAACTTGGACACATAGCGTATCATTATGGAGTTAAAGTTAAAAGTACTGCGTAAAAAATATAGTTATAGCGTGCTCTCCAAATACCGAGTAATATTTTCTAATATACTTTCGAATTCTTCTCGGAGTATTTCTGATTCATTTTTTAAATTATCCTCGTATTTCT
This sequence comes from Aquimarina sp. Aq107, assembly GCF_943733665.1. Lineage (NCBI taxonomy): Bacteria > Pseudomonadati > Bacteroidota > Flavobacteriia > Flavobacteriales > Flavobacteriaceae > Aquimarina > Aquimarina sp. Aq107. The sequence continues at coordinate 1,756,544 of NZ_OX030782.1, forward strand.
CAGCGGTATCATAACTGGTTTTCAATCCTAGAATACTAATCTTATGTTTAAGCTTATGCACATCTTCTGCAGCTTTATTGTATTTCTTTGATTTAATACTTAGGATATACTTTTCTTTTTCTTCAGGAAATTCTCTCCTTATAACAGCGAAAATTTTTTCTTCAAAAACTTTATCACCGTTTGATAATTTATTAATAAAAGATAAATTAGGTTCTTCCATCGGTTATGTATTATTTAAGTGGTACTTCAAATTTACATTTAATTATGATATTTTAAAGTTATTTTTTAATGTTAATTAAGGGAATTTTTAGTGTTTATTGTGTGTTTAAATATTAATGATCTAAAGTTTAATATACATAATACTTCAATTTTGATTTTCTCTAATGATGCACTACACTTTTCTTAAAGAGTGTTTTTTTTTCTCTGAATTTTGTTTATAACGTTCATTATTAACTTGTTTTTTGTTAACAAGTGATGATTTCTATGATGAATTTTATGGTTATTAACAATTTTAGTAGGAAAATAATACTTTGTTATTATAGTTATTAACATAAATTGTGTTTTTTGTCGATAAAAATATACTTTATGGATATTTACTAACATTTTTTTGTTTTAAATGTTGATTATATGTTAATAACTTATTATATTTACTATAATTAATCCTTAAATCACACAGTTATGAATCATCTTTATTCTTCTATTGAACTTATTTTTAAAAGTGCTGTTGACTTCTTAAGAGATCTTCCCGGCGCATCTAGTTATGCGATCCGTAAATAACAATAAATTGTTTAGTGTAGTTTATAAATAGTCAAAGAGGTTGTTTTCCATAAGACAACCTCTTTTTTATACTACTATATTAGAATATATGCACAATTGCACTTGCTGAATACTCAAATATTTTGTTCTTTGCATTTCTATAGTACTATATATTGAAGGATTTAGAACAAAAAATACGCTCTTTTACACCCGTTAGTGATTCTGATATGGAGTATGGGTTGCAATTCTACAGAAAAGAAATTTATAAAAAAGGTGCATATCTTGTTAAGCCAGAACAATCTATTCAGGATTTTTACTTTATGAAGAAAGGCTGTGTAACCTATTATACCATGGAAGAAGGGGTGACCAGAGTTATGGAGTTTTTTACAGAAGGTTCTTTTTTTACAGATTTGTATCCATATATTGAAGAAATTCCGTCCGAATCATATTTAGAAGTAATCGAGGATTCTATCGTGTATACTATTTCTAAGACTGATGCCCTTAAAGTTTTCGATTATTCTCATGCATTAGAACGTTTTGGAAGATTATCTATGCAAAAGGCTTTTATTAATAATTTTCAAAGAATTAATAGAATGAAGAATATTTCTAACCAGGAACGTTATCTTCAGTTATTAGAAAAGCGACCTTCACTTTTTCAACGAGTCCCTCAATATCTTATTGCTTCTTATTTAGGGTTAACTCCAGTTGGGCTTTCTAAAATAAGAAAGAGGCTAAGTCAACAATGATTTAGTAGTAAGATTTTAGGTAACATTTATAATTTAATTAATTTAGAATAGTAATGTTCTAAAGGATAAAAGTAGTTTATAGGTCAATTTTTGTTTTAAAAACAAAAGGATATCATAAAATTCATATTTATTAAACCAGTTTAATTAGAATCTACTAAATATTCACGAAATTTATTGAGTTGTCATTAATCAACTTCTTAAAACTTCACACAATGGCTAAAGAATATATAGATCTAGATACTTTAAAATACCTCTTATATGATGTTCATCAATTAGAAGAGGTACTACAACAAAAGCGTTTTGCAGATCATGATAAAGAATCACTGAATTTATTTTTGGATTCTGTAAAAGAATTCTCAGATCGTGAATTGTTTCCCTACTTCAAAGAAATGGATGAGAATCCAGCATATTATAAGGATGGAAGTGTAGTAGTTCATAAGCAAGTAGAGGTTATGATGAAAAAGGGTGGTGAGATGGGACTCATTTCAGGAACTTTTGATTATGAGGCTGGAGGATTACAATTACCTATGATGATGTATACAGCATCTGCTTTTATTCAAGATGCTGCGAATAATCATTTACCAGGTTATGTAGGATTAACATTAGGTGCAGCAGAATTGATTATTCATTTTGCTAGTAAAGAATTAAATGACACGTATGTTCCCAATATGCTTTCTGGAAATTGGGGAGGAACTATGTGTTTAACCGAACCCCAAGCAGGTAGTTCATTGTCTGATGTGGTAACAAAAGCTACGGAGCAAGAAGATGGTTCTTATAAAATTCTTGGGCAAAAAATATTCATTTCTGGAGGTGACCATCAGTACGCAGAGAATTTTGTGCATCTTGTTTTGGCCCGTATTGAAGGAGCCCCTCCAGGTACTAAGGGAATATCTTTATTTATCGTTCCTAAAAAAAGACCAGATGGGAATGGTGGTTTAATTCCTAATGATGTGACTACTGTTGCAGATTTTCAGAAAATGGGGCAACGCGGATATTGTACTACGCATTTAGGTTTTGGGGATGCCGATGACTGTAAAGGGTGGTTGGTTGGAAAACCACATCAAGGTCTTAAGTATATGTTTTTAATGATGAATGGTGCTCGTATTGCTGTTGGAAGAGGAGCTGCTGCAATCGCTACAGCAGCATATCAAGCTTCATTACAATATGCAAAAGAACGACCGCAAGGCAGAAAATTAGCAAATACGGGTAAAAAGGATCCTGAACAAGGACAGACATTAATAATTAATCATCCAGATGTCCGTAGAATGTTATTATTACAAAAAGTAATAGCAGAAGGATCTCTGAGTTTGGTTTTATTGGCATCTAAATACTATGATCTTAAGGAGACTTCTCAGGACAAATCTGAAAAAGAAAAATATAGCTTATTATTAGAATTGATTATCCCAATGGTTAAAACATATCCGTCAGATATGGGCGCGCAGGCAGTTTCTAATGGATTACAAGTGCTAGGAGGTTATGGATTTTGTTCCGATTTTATATTACAACAATATCATAGAGATATTCGTATTTTTCCTATTTATGAAGGTACTACAGGTATTCAATCTCAGGATTTACTGGGTAGAAAACTTTTGATGGAAAATGGTAAAGCGCTAGAAGCACTTAATAATGAAATCATGCAAACTATTCGACAGGCATCGGAGTATGATGATCTTCGTAGGTATGCGAATTCACTTGGGGAGAAATTGCTATTAACACAAAAAGTAATAGGTTTCTTGGTTGGATTTGCTAAAAAAGGAGATTATCAACGTTTTTTATCTGATGCTACTCCCTTTATGGAATTCTTTAGCAATATAACGATCGCATGGATATGGTTAGATATGGCAGTACATGCTAAAAATGCAATCATAACTGGAAAAGAATCATATTCAGAAGAGTTTTATGAGAGTAAAATCCATGCGATGAAATTTTATTTTAAATATGAATTACCAAAGACCAGTGGCCTAGCAGAAATTCTTATGGATGAAGAAGTGTTGACCATTTTAGGCGAAAAAGAAGTCTTTAATTGATTGGTTTTCATATCAAAAACATTCAAATATTTTAATAATAACAAAACATTAATTCATTACATATATAATGAACAGTATAAAACAATCATTTAACTTAGAAGGAAAAGTAGCGATCGTAACAGGCTCTAGTAAAGGAATAGGAAGATCAATTGCACAGGGTTTGGCAGAATATGGGGCTAAAGTGGTTATTAGTAGCCGAAGTCAGGAAGCAGTGGATCAGGTAGTTGCCGAATTTAAAAAAGTTGGACTGGATGCTTTTGGTATTGCTTGTCATGTTGGTAAATCGGATCAACGCGAAGCTTTGGTACAAAAAACTATAGCACACTATGGTGGAGTTGATATTTTAGTAAATAATGCAGCAATAAACCCTCTGTATGGCCCGATCGAAGATGCAGATGAGAATGTTTTTGATAAAATAATGGATGTTAATGTAAAAGCGCCTTGGATTTTATCCAATCTAACGTTGTCTTCTATGCAAAAACGTGGAGGCGGTAGTATAATTAATATAGCGTCAGTAGAAGCATTACATCCTGGAGCAGGTTTAGGATTGTATAGTACCAGTAAAGCCGCTTTATTGATGCTTACTAAAAATCAAGCAAAAGAATGGGGACAATACGGAATTCGTGCTAATGTAGTATGTCCTGGATTGATTAAAACGAAGTTTAGCGCTGCTCTTTGGCAAAATGAAAAACTATTAAACAAAATAGAAAAAACTTTACCTACATCTCGTATGGGGATGCCGGATGAAATGTCTGGTATTGTTTGTTTATTGGCCTCAGAGGCTGGGGCATATATGACAGGTGGTGTGTATAACGCAGATGGTGGATATATGATAGCCGGTTAGTGTAATGTTTTTTGATTTAAAACATCATTTTTATCCAATCAACTGGTTAAACAAATAAGACAATTATAAGATGAACTTTGATTACTCAGAAAAAGTCCTAGAATTACAAAAAAAACTCATTGCGTTTTTTGAAGAACATATATTACCGATAGAAAAAGAAGTAAATGATTTTCTTTATGATCCAGATAACCGTTGGAAATCTTGGCCAGGAATGGAGGATTTAAAAGCTAAGGCTAAAACCGCAGGGTTATGGAATTTGTTTTTGCCTAAAACTTATGGAGCATTAAGTCCTGGATTAACTAATTTAGAATATGCTCCATTAGCGGAGATTATGGGGCGTATTTTGTGGTCTTCAGAAATATTTAATTGCAGTGCCCCAGATACTGGAAATATGGAAGTATTGGCAAAATATGGTTCAGAAAATCAACAGAAAAAGTGGTTAGCCCCATTAATGAATGGAGAAATCCGATCAGCTTTTTTAATGACAGAGCCTCAAGTGGCCTCTTCAGATGCTACGAATATAGAAACTTCAATAATCCGAGACGGTGATGAATATATTATCAATGGAACAAAATGGTGGTCTTCTGGTGGAATGAATCCCCTTTGTAAGATCGCCATTGTTATGGGGAAAACAGATCCAAATGCTCCAAGACATCAGCAACAGAGTATGATTTTAGTCCCCATGAATAGTCCTGGATTAAAAATTATTAGACCATTATCTGTGTTTGGATTCTATGATTCTCCAGAAGGACACGCAGAGATCGTTTTAGAAAATGTAAGAGTACCAAAAGAGAATCTAATATTAGGAGAAGGAAGAGGATTCGAGATCGCACAAGGACGATTAGGTCCAGGACGTATTCATCATTGTATGCGTTTAATTGGGATGGCACAACGTTCTTTAGAACTAATGTCCAAACGAGCAGCAGAGCGTATTGCTTTTGGAAAATCATTTAAAGACTATAGTAGTATCCGGCAAGAGATTGCGCAATCGCAATGTGATATTGAACAAGCTAGATTACTAACGCTTTCTGCAGCTGATAAAATGGATAAACTCGGTAATAAATCTTCGAAAGACTTAATTGCAATGATTAAGATTGTAGCTCCGAATATGGCGTTAAGAGTAATAGATAGAGCTATGCAAATACATGGAGGAAAAGGAGTGGGGCCTGATACGCCTCTTGCACATTTTTTTGTAGCAGCTAGAATGTTACGTTTGGCAGACGGTCCAGATGAAGTACATATGTACCAGTTAGGAAAAAGCGTAATTAAAAAATATTCAGAATAAAATATGCAAAACGTACGCAAAGGCGAAGAACTGAATGAGAAAACCTTAAAATCATTCCTTCTTAAAGAAGGTTTGATAAATAATGTTCAAAGTGATTGGAATGTCGAACAATACACTCACGGGTATTCTAACCTTACTTATTTACTAAAAATAGAAGATAAAGAATATGTATTACGCCGTCCACCATTTGGTGCTATTAAACGAGGGCATGATATGGGACGAGAGTTTAAAGTCCAATCTGGTGTATATAAAGCATTTCCAAAAGTTCCTAAAATGCATGCTTTTACAGATGATGAAAGTGTATTAGGTTGTCCTTTTTATATTATGGAAAAGGTAGACGGAATTATTTTGAGTGCTCGTGAAGCCAAAAAAAGAAATATTCCAGCAAGTGATTTTAAAACTATTGCCGATTCCTGGCTAAATACTTTTGTAAAACTTCATAATATGGATTACCAAGAGGTTGGCTTAGAAGATCTAGGAAAACCAAAGGGATATGTAAGTCGTCAAGTATTGAATTGGGGGAAACAATACCTTAACGCGGTGACAGATAATGTTCCCGCTGCTGGAAAGATAATGAAATGGATGGAAGAACATCAACCCATAGATTATCGATACAGTTTAGTACATAATGATTTTAAATACGATAATGTCGTCTTTAAAGATGATAGCTGGAAAGAAGTAAATGCAGTATTAGATTGGGAAATGGCAACATTAGGAGATCCATTAATGGACTTAGGAACTTCACTAGGATACTGGACAATGAACAGTGATCATGAATTTGTACAACAAGGAATTCCGTCTCCAACAATTATGAAAGGAAATCCTAGTAGAAGTGAGATAGTGGAGTTGTATGCAAGAAAAAGTCAAAAAGAAATAAAAAACTTAGTGTTTTATTATGCATTTGGGCTTTTTAAGATTGCAGTTATTGCTCAACAAATTTATTATAGATACGATAAAGGTTTAACAACAGATCCGCGCTTTGCGCAATTGGATAAAGCATCTGCATTGCTATGTAATCTTGCTTGGCGAGCAATACAAACTAAGAAAATTGATTAAATATTGAGATAATGGATTATTTAGAACCTACATATTATTATGATTATGAGAAGGAGGGAATCCAGAATATAATAAAAGAATTTAAAAGTAGTAATCTAACACTGAAAGAAAAAGCAAAGGCATTGTATATTAAGATTAGGGATGGTTGGCGTTATGATCCATATCATATTAACCTGAAGAAGGAGGCTTATAAAGCAAGTAAGGTTGCCGCAAAGGACAGTGGTCATTGTTTGGATAAATCCATTTTATTAATCGCGTGTTTAAGGGCATTAGGTATACCTGCCAGAATTCACTTAGCGAAAGTAAAAAACCATATTGGTGTAGAAAGACTTATAGAGAAGTTTGGAACAAATGAATTAACACCCCACGGAATGGTTAATGTTTATCTTGATGGGAAGTGGGTAAAGGCATCACCAGCATTTAACAAAGCATTGTGCATAAAATGTAATGTAGCACCTTTAGAGTTTGATGGAGAAAATGATTCGATGTTTCAGGAGTTTGATAATAAAGGTGGAATTTTTATGGAGTATCTAGAAGATTACGGTCATTTCGAAGATGTCCCTTTTGATTTTATGTTGAATAATATTAAAGAGCATTACACAGATATATACGAGAAGTATGAAGGACTCACTGAAATAAGATTATAAAATTAAATTTTATGAATACATACACTGGGATTACCCAAAAACAGTTTCAAGATTTTTTAGAATTACCTATTGATGGATCATTTCAGATGATTAATCTTTTGAAATTTAAGGATTATGTAGAAGAAACGGAGACAACAGGTAGAGAGGCGTATGCAGAATATTTGAATGCGATACTGCCTTTTTTTCAAAAAACTAGAGCGAGAATTGTTTATCAAGGTAAACCTTTATTTGGATTGATAGGACCAGAAAGTATGGTCGAATGGGATAAAATACTTATTGTAGAATATGAGAGTAAGGAAGAATTCATAAAAATGATTACAAAAAAAGAATATCCAGCTGATATGCGTAGCAGAGCTTTATTAGATTCACGTCTTATTCTTTCTTTAGGGAAATAAATCTAGATTAAACAAATTATATAGTATTACATGCAAGTAAAAGATAAAGTAGTTATAGTTACAGGAGCAGGTTCTGGGATAGGAGCTGCTACAGCAAAACATTTTGCAAAACATAAAGCAACTGTTGTCGTTTCTGATATTAAAGAAGAAAAAGCAAATCAGGTTGCAGAAGAAATAAATAAAGAAGGAGGGAAAGCGATAGTTATTACTGCTAATGTTGCTGATTTTGAGCAAGTAGAGTTGTTGATTTCTAAAACAGTAGATCGGTTAGGACAGTTAGATGTAATGGTAAATAATGCCGGGATAGGTCCAAGAAATATGTCTAAAACTGCAGAATATACTTTAAAAGACTGGGATAGTGTTATTGCAGTAAATCAAACAGGAGTTTTTTATTGTATGAAATTGGCTTTACAACAAATGATGAAGCAAGGTTATGGTAATATTGTAAATATCGCATCCTTAGCTGGCTTAAAAGCTTCATTAAATAATCTTTCATATAGTGCGAGTAAATTTGCCGTTGTTGGGATGACTAAATCAGCGGCATTAGAATATGCAACTAAGAATATTAGAATCAACGCAGTTTGTCCCGGTTACACAGAATCAGCGCTCTTAAGTAAATTATTGTCAGTGCGACCTGATATGGACGATATGCTAAAAAGTGTAATTCCAATGAAAAGGTATGGGCAAGCAGAAGAAATAGCAGAAGCTGTGGTGTGGTTAGCTTCAGATAACACAAAATTTATCACAGGACAGACAATTACATTAGATGGAGGAACTTCTCTATAAAACAATTATTCAATTAGTAAATAAAGCCAAAACCCATAATGCAGACCATTAAAGTAGAAAGAAAAGATAACTACGCAATTGTACAGTTGAACAGAGGAAAAGTAAATGCTATTAATCATCAAATGACTAAGGAAATAAGACAAGTTTTTGATGATTTAGAAATTGATAGTTCTGTAAAAGGAGTGATAATAACCGGTACGCCTCATTTTTTTACAGCTGGTCTTGATGTTATAGAATTGTATGGTTATGATAAGCCGAAGATGAATGAGTTTTTTAATGATTTTGGAGGGATGTATATCCAATTAGCCAAGTTTAGTAAACCATTTATATGTGCTATTACAGGATATTCTCCAGCAGGCGGTTGTGTGATTGCTATTACTGCCGACCATCGTATTATGGCTACAGGAGAAAAATATACTATTGGTCTAAACGAAGTAGCAGTGAATATTCAGATTTCTAATAACCTTATTAGAGGGTATTCCTATTGGTTAGGAGAAGGAAAGGCAAATGAATGTATTCTTGGAGGAAAGTTATTGAGTGTTGATGAAGCTTTGGATTCTGGTTTAGTAAATGAAGTTTGCGATTTAGAAGAAGTTTTGCCAAAAGCAGAAGCTAAAATGAAGCAGTATTTACAAGCTGATGAAGAAATTTTTAAGAATACTAAGTATAAGTTACGAAGAGATTGGTTAGAAAGTATGGAAGAAGATCCTAAGGTCGATTTAGAACAAGCAATTTCTCTTTGGTGGAAACCAGAAATAAGAGCAAAAATGAAGACTTTCGTAGAAAGTTTACAGAAAAAATAAATGGATTAAATAAAAAATATTTTAAAAATGAATAAGCAAATCATCTTAAAAAACCGCCCAGAGGGATTACCAGATAAAACTACTTGGGAGTTAAAGGAAAATCCTATTCCAGAACCTAAAGAAGGAGAGGTATTGATTAAACATCATTATATATCGTTAGATCCTGCAATGAGAGGCTGGATGCGGGAAGGAAAATCATATATAGAACCAGTAGAATTAGATGATGTAATGAGAGCTGGATCTATAGGAGAAGTTATTAAATCCAATAATCATTCTAAATTTAAAGAAGGTGATTTTGTAACCGGTTGGGGAGGAGTACAGCAATATACTGTAACTAATGGTGATAATTGGTATACTGTAGACCCTAAACTAGCACCTTTGCCAATATATATTGGAACTCTAGGGATGCCTGGTATGACAGCATATTTCGGAATTTTAGAAGTTGGTAAAATAAAAGAAGGAGATACTGTTTTAGTTTCTGGGGCTGCAGGAGCGGTTGGCAGTATAGTTGGTCAGATAGCAAAGATAAAAGGATGTCGTGTTATTGGAATAGCAGGAGGAAAAGAAAAATGCAACTATATTAAAGACGTTTTAGGCTTTGATGCTGCTATAGATTATAAGTCTGGAGATATATATGAGGCTATCAAAAATGAATGTCCAAAAGGTATTGATGTATATTTTGATAATGTTGGAGGAGAAATTTTAGATGCGGCGTTATCTAGACTGCGTATGCAGGCAAGGATTGTTATTTGTGGGGCAATTTCTCAATATAATAATATGGAAGATATGAGAGGGCCTAAAAATTATCTTTCATTATTAGTAAATCGGGCAACAATGCAGGGTATGGTTGTTATGGATTATGCAAAAGATTATGGGAAAGCAGCTAGAGAAATGGGTGGTTGGTTGGCACAAGGGAAATTGAAAAGTAAAGAAGATATTTATAATGGAATCGAAAACTTTCATGAAACATTTTTGCGTCTTTTCTCTGGAAATAAAATGGGTAAACTTGTATTAAAGGTTATAGAGGATTAGTATGAAGGCTATAGTTTGTAAACAATACGGACCACCTTCTAATTTGGTATATGAGGATGTTGTATCTCCAAAACCAAAGGAAAATGAAGTCTTAATTCAAGTAAAAACCTGTGGAGTGAATTTCCCTGATACTCTGATAATTAAGGGCTTGTACCAGTTTAAACCCGATGTTCCTTTTATTCCAGGAAGTGATGTAGCAGGGGTTATAAAAGAAGTAGGTATTAATGTTAAGCACCTTAATATTGGAGATGAGGTTTTTGGATTTGTAATGCAAGGCGGTTATGCAAAAGAAGTTGCAGTTCCTGCTAATGTATGCTTTAAAAAACCTCCTAAGATGGATTTTTCGGTAGCGGCTTCTTTTATGATAGCGTATGGCACATCTTATCATGCATTAAAAGATCGTGCTCAATTAAAGCAGGGCGAAACTTTACTGGTTTTAGGGGCATCAGGAGGAGTTGGGCTTGCAGCAATTGAACTAGGAAAGCTATTGGGAGCTAAGGTTATTGCGGCTGCATCTTCTAAAGAAAAACTGGAATTATGCAAACAATATGGAGCAGATGAAGTTATAAACTATACCGAAGAGGATCTAAAAAGTAAAATTAAAGAGTTAACAAATGGAAAAGGAGCAGATGTTGTGTATGATCCTGTAGGAGGAGATTTTTCTGAACCAGCATTGAGAGGGACAGCTTGGGAAGGTAGATATTTAGTAATAGGTTTTGCTGCAGGACATATTCCTAAAGTACCATTGAACCTAGCATTACTAAAAGGATGTTCTATTGTTGGTGTGTTTTGGGGTAATTTTGCAATGAAAAACCCTAAAGAGAATATGGATAATACATTACAATTAATGAAATGGATGGAGGAAGGAAGAGTACAACCACACATTCATAAAATATATCCGTTAGAAGAAACTCCAAATGCTTTAGAAGAAATGATGAATAGAAAGGTGAGAGGCAAAGTGGTGATTCAATGTTCTTAATATTATTTAATAAACAAGCTTACATATGAGATTAAAAAATAGAATTGCAGTCGTTACAGGAGGAGCAAGAGGAATAGGAAAAGCTATTTCTACTTTATTTGCTAAAGAAGGCGCAACTGTAATTATTTGGGATTTATTACCAGAAGGTGAACAAGTAGCTAAATCTATATTAGACAATGGTCAAGTTGCCGAATTCACGAGTATTTCCGTTACTGATAAAAGTGCTATTGAAGCTGAAGCCGAAAGAATTCATGAAAAATATGGAAAAATAGATATCTTGATTAATAATGCAGGAATAACTAAAGACCGTACACTTCATAAAATGAGCGAGAATGAATGGGACGCTGTAATCGAAGTAAATTTAAAAGGTGTTTTTTTATGTACACAGGTTGTTTCTCAATACATGAAAGAATCTGGGTATGGAAGAATCGTATCTGCGGCTTCTAATGTAGGTTTACGAGGTAATTTTGGGCAAACCAATTATGCAGCTACTAAAGCTGGTGTTATTGCGATGTCTAAAACTTGGACAATAGAGCTAGGTAAGTACGGAATCACAGCCAATGCTTTAGCTCCGGGATTTACACTAACAGAAATGACAGATCAGATTCCTAAGGAGCATATAGAAGGAATTAAATCACAAATTCCTTTAAAGAAAGCTGCTACGCCTATGGATATTGCTTATGGGTATTTGTATTTGGCATCAGATGAAGCTTCTTACGTGTCAGGTATTTGCTTGACTATAGATGGAGGAATCTCAAGATAGTTTAGAAATCTACAATAAGTAAAAATATGGATCAGTTGATTTGTAAAAACTTTGATGAGTTTAAAACGTACCACGGAAAACAATTACCATTGGGTAAATGGATTACCGTAACCCAAGAAATGATTAATGCTTTTGCTGATGCTACAAAAGATTACCAATGGGTACATGTTGATTTAGATCGAATTAAAAAGGAATCTCCATTTAAGAGACCTATTGCTCATGGTTTTTTATCAGTTTCGCTACTATCTAAAATGTTGATGGATCTTATTGATATAGAAAGTTTAGCAATGGGGGTTAATTATGGGCTTAATAAAGTGCGATTTCCAAATCCTGTAATGGTAGATAGCAGGTTAAGATTGCACAGTAGTATTAAAGATATAGAGGATTATACTGAAAAAGGTCTAAAAATAACCTGGGATTGTTCAGTAGAAATAGAAGGTGTCGATAAACCTGCTTGTGTCGCTGAATTAGTATCTCTGATGTTTGAAAAGTAAAATAACCTCTTGTGCATTTAGATTTTGTATTGAAAAGCTATTCTTGATACAATTTTTCTTCATTTCATTATAAAAAATCACTCGAACTGACGCTTTTCTTCTAAATGCACAACGGGTTAAAATATATTTTAAAACAGTTTTGTTTTCCTTCTAAAGGCTAACTTTTAATAAATTTAAGCGTTTGGTTATTATCAAACTTAATCAAGTATACTCCCTTTGAGTAGTTCTGAATATTGATTCTTTCATTTTTATTAATAATACCTTCTTGTATTTTATTACCGAGTAGATTATAGATTTCATACTTCTTGTCTGTCTTTATGCCAGAAAGCGATATGGCATCTTTAGAAGGATTAGGGAACAATTCTAGTTTCGCAACAGACTGAAAATCTTCTGTGCTAAGCGTAGACCTTGTAAACTTATAAATAGTTCCGTTTGGAATTACACCATCTAAAAAAGTATTGTCATCTACTGTTGAAAAAACAACTGTTGGATTAGAAGGATTACCAGATAAAAAAGTGGCATTCTCTTCAATAACGTCTGTTACAAAATTATAAGCAGGAACTAAAGCAATTGAGGAGCCGGTTTCTCCATCAAATGACTCGTCTGGATTAGATATAGAATTAGGACCAAAATGAATTTCTATATCATTAGATCCTTCAAATAACCACAGCTGAAAATTTGTAAAATCTGTTGAAATACCATCTGCTAATATATCCGAAAGAAAACCTACATTGTTCCATTCTATTTTTAATATTCTATTTCCAGCAGTACCTTCGACCAAATATGAGATATTTGATAAAGAACCAGTAGTAGCATTCTGGTTGTTATCGTCATAAGCCCTATCTGCTATATCTGCTCCATACGCAACCAAAGCAGGTAAAGTTCCTGTTTCATTTGGATTAGATGTTAATCCAGCTCCAAAGCCCCAGTCATCTATATAAATTTGATTTATTGTAATGTCAAAATATTCAAAATCAAATCCCATAGGAATGCCAAATTCAGGGTCATCCCAAGGTGCTGTTCCATTTAAGGAAGTGCTATTAGTTAAATTAATATACGGACCAGTGGATGTGCTTAATTCATAGGATTGAGAGTTTGCAAAGAACGATATCCCGCAAAGAATTAGTGTAAGTAGTTTTTGTATGTTCATAATCGAATAATTAATGATTTGTATTCAAAAATAAGATCACGATTTCACTAAATCATTCAGTTGTGCTTGAACAGCAGGATATTGTGGGTAAATATCAACTATTTAGGGAATTTGGTACATTGATATAATTCTGGTAGGAACAAAAAATATTAATGCTAATAGGAGCATCCAAATACAATCGCTCAAAGAAATTACTGTTTAGAAGAAGTTTTTAAAATAATATGAAAATGTGTAATAAATAATCTTTGTGATTAATCACTAATCCTTGCATATTGATTAGGTTGATTTTACTTATTTAGTATATGGAAAAGTAATGATCTGATTTTCAGAGTCATTTTTATTCCTCTACATCTTTTTTTATTTCTTCTCCATTTATATCTAGTTGTTTTTCCAAAAAATACAAACCGTTCATAGCTTCGAGATAGATTGTTTCTGCAATACCATTTTTATTTTCTGTAGGCTCACCATTTTTTTCGTAATATTTCATGGTCTTTATGAGGCTTGACGCAGCCCGGGTATATTCGTATTCTGCTACACCATTATTATCATTAACCAAATTAAAGTCGGTATCGTAGGTGCTTTCTTTAATTAATAAATCAGAATCATTATACTCATAGATTACTTTGTGATATCCGTTAGGTCCAATAACTGGGAAGCCTTTTTTATTGAAGTACTCATAAGAAATAAGATCACCAGATCTATTCAGAGTCTTTTTTTCGTAAAAAATTCCATTTCCATCATTAGTAGGATTGTCAAATCTATTGTAATTCTTATGACCAATATAACGCTGTTGATTATCATATAAATATTCAATAGCACTTATTCCATTTTGATATGAAACCTTTTGATTTCTAGAGTTATAATAAGTTTCACGAGTAATGTTGCCATATTGGTTGTAGGTGTAATGAGTGGTACAAACCCCTTTGATCAACTTATTTTGTGTATCAAACTCTTTAACCAGTGTATCTTTACCAATACTATTATATTCATATATTGTTTTAAACACACCGTTTAATAATGCTGGGTTCATATTTTTATCGTAGTTGGTGCGTTCTATAAAGAGATTGTCTTTATTGTAAGTATAAACGTTATACGTAACGTTTTGATTTGCGTTTGCCAGTATACTATCCGTTTGATAATAGGTGGTTTTGGTTTTGTTATTATGGTGATCATATTCCCAATGTGTAATGGCTACATCTTTATTGTGTGGTTTTAATTTACCTAAAGAATCCAACTTCTTTTCTTTAATTAAGTTACCTTTTTCGTCATAAGCATATTCGTGTATTTCGATACCATCTTCCGAAGTTGCAAAACATTCATTTTCGTCTAGAAATAACTCTCGGACTACTTCTTCATCTTTGTTTGTGTATTGTTTTCTAATCGCATACCCATAATCGTTTTTGAAAATTGTATTGTAAACGTCTATATTTAAAACATTGCGAACCGAGTCATTGATATATTCATATTTGATGGCGCCATTTCGATTGTCATCAAAAGCCAATACATAGCCATCATAGTATTTAGCTGTAAATTTAATCCTGTTTTTATGATCGTAATCCCATACTTGTATAAAATAATCATCATTTCCTATTACGGGTAATTCTGATGCGTTATATGTTCTAACAGAGGTATAATTATCTTTTAAATCATAGGAATACTCATACATACATATTCCTTCATTGTTTTCTGTTTGACCTCCATTTTTATCAAGATTCATAAATTTTACTAGATTACCTCTTTCATCATAGTTATAGTGTAGATTGTATTCTGATAAATGAGTTGCAAAACTACCTTCTTTATCATATAATCTTGTTCTTTTTATTTTGTGAAAATCATCAAGTACATAGTCATAAATTGAGATGTAGTCTTTGTCGTTCATAGGTTCACCTTCAGAGTTAAAATTTGAAATTTTAATGGTTCTCCCATGTCTGTCAAATTCTCTTCTTTCATGAAAAACAAGATCATTATTTGTGGTCGGCTTTTTATTTATATCATAATAACTAGAATATCGATTTTTAGTTTTGGAATCATATTTCCAAATAGTTTTATGAACGAATTTATATTCTATAGGGTTTTCATTTTCATCAAAGTATGAAGTGGTCATATCATTATTGGCATTCCATATAGTTTTAGAAATGGATCTGTTTAATACGGTATTTCGAGTTAAATCTTTGTTGTAATAATGCACCTCGGATATTGAATCTGTAGGTTTAATTATTTTAGTGATAGCAGTTTTAAAGATGCCTCCATTAGTTAATTTTCCATTTTTATAATATTTGATGATTACTTCTTTGTCATTACGCTCTACTTTATAACATTTCCCATACTTATGATCGGCTTTACTGATTGGGTGTGAAGTCAGAATTTCGTGCTCCAGTGTATGATAAATATGCTTGTAATATTCTGTACTTTGTTTTGTGAAGTGGTAGTAGTTATAAATATTTGGATCATTATAGTAAGCTGTTTGACGGAGTAAATCATCAATTTTAAGTTCCCAATATCTTTGCTTTTGCGTGTTTGCGTTATGTTCTGAAATTTCATCGTATTCTGATTGCATTTTTGTTCTTTCTTTATCGTACATATCATATAACTCTTGAAGTGTAGATGTCGAAATGTTTTCTTCTCCTTTTTTAACGATTTGTTTACGTAATAAACGAGCGTGATATTCTGTAATATTAAAGTGGTATTGTTCGTGTTTTAACAATTGAGGATCCAGCACAGAATCTTTTAATCTTTCCGATTGATTAGGATCCATAAATGCATATACTAATGGATTATCTTCGTTAATAATATTAGGGCAATATATTTCAGAAAAGATTGCAGCATCAAAGTCATCATCAATCTCTTCTACTTGCTGAAAATCTAACCAATTTACGGGCCTATCAGACCAGATAACTATATCACTCAGTTCTACTTTGTTTGAATAACCAACTACGAGAATTAAAACAAATAATATTAGAGAAGTGCAGATGTAGTACTTAGTTTTCATATACCACTTCCTCCTTTTCTTTTCTTAAAAATTGATTTGTAGATTAAAAACGGAAGATAGGTGATACCAAGTATTACCAACGCTAAGAAAATAGCATACGATATATCTTCTAACTGAAACGGTGTATAATTAAAAGTAAGATTATATAAGTAAATGCTTATTGAAAGTATTACAGAATAGGCTAATCTTTGTCTAAATAAATAAGAGTTAAATTCTGGCAAAGCCTCTTTCTTATTTGTAAATAGTAACAATAAGAAGAAACACACGAGTATAGAAATAAATATACACAAAAAACTAAAAGATTCCTTTTCTACATAATTATTTGAAAGCTGAATGAGTAATGTGTTTAATAAAACAAAACACAATGTTTCACTTAGTATATTAATATTTGATTTTCCTGGAGGTAATGATATCCTTAATTTAAATGGTTCCCGTTTAACAATTGGAGCATCAATTTCTTTAGGATTGTAACCATATTTATTAACCCCGTAATTTCCTTCTTCGAATAGCATAAAAAGGCCGTAAAAAGGAATCAACTGAAAAAAACCACTATTTCCTAAATCATGACAACGTTTGGAACCTTGTGCTATTAGAAACCAGTATGAAGGTAAAATTATTAATACTATTAAAGATTCTGCTTCTGGTATAATTCCGGTGATAACTCCTATCAAAAAAAAGGATGCTATAAATATGAGGTAACTTAGGCTATATTCTAGCCGACGTATCCTCCCTGAGAAGGAAAATGGATTTTTGAACATATTTCTGGGACTTAGGATATTTTTATAATCAATGGATATAAATATTTTTTAATGTTTTTAAACTTTAATGATTGACATATTTAAATTCTATTCTTGTTAGCTATCCTTTTATTTTAATCAAAGTTTTTTGATTAACAATAATTTAAAAAAAAGAAAAATAAAATAGAAATTCATTTGTCGAATTACAGTTAACGTTTAATGTATGTGTCATAACTATATAAAATGTTACCTAGTAATACTTAATTTGTACTGATTTTATCTCTCGATATATATATATTTACCATAAAGCTGTATATAATTAATAAAAATAAAACTGTCCTTAATTGTTTATACAGAATCAAGTATTAATAATGTTAATCTAGCTGTATGAAGGCTTTATTTTAATAGTATATTTAAACCATGCAGCATCAAGAGTATTTTTTCAATTATAAAAAGTATAAAATTTTTGCCCAGTATTGGTTACCTAACAACTGTAAAGCAATGGTTTTGCTAGTACATGGTATGGGGGAACATTCTGGTAGATATGTAGATTATGTAATTCCAGAGTTGTTGTCAAAACAAATAGGAGTAATTATTTATGATAATTTTGGTCATGGTAAGAGCAGTGGCAAAAGAGGGCATTGCCCTAATTATAATTCTCTTATGGATGTAATAAACACTGTTTATCAAAAGTCAAGAGAAATAGTAAATAAACTTCCAGTATTCTTGTATGGGCATAGTATGGGAGGAAACCTGGTTATTAATTATTTAATCAGGAAAAAGCCAGAAGTTACAGGAGTAATTATTACGAGTCCTTTTTTACGTTTGGCGTTTCAGCCACCAAAATGGAAAATCACAATGGGAAGGATATTTCAAAAAATAGTGCCTTCCATGACATTACCTTCTGGATTGGATGTAAAAGCTATTTCTAGGGTAACTGATGAGGTAGAAAAGTATAAAAATGACCCTTTAATTCATGATAGAGTAAGCCCTAATTTTACGCTACCAATTATAGAAGCAGGTATTTGGGCAATTTCTAAAGCCACTTTAGTTGAAAAACCAGTTTTGATAGTTCACGGAACTGAAGATCAAATTACTGATTATAGAGCAAGTCAGGAGTTTGCAGAGAAGAATGACTTGATTTCTTTTATTCCTTTTAAAGGAGGGTACCACGAATTGCATAATGATATAAAAAAAGAAAAGTTTCTTTTGACGATTACGAATTGGATTGGTCAGAGGGTTTAATGCATTGTTTTTTAATTTCTTAAGTGTGTTTTCCGTCAGTTTTTTCATACTTATTTATAGTTGTTATAGAAGTTGTTTTTCCTTATTTTTATTAGAATATTTATTTGTTGTTTAAAAACAACTCTTGAAATCTGAAACACACAAAAAAACAATAAAATATTATGGGCGAGCTAACAGATACTAAAAAGAAATCGACAAGTGTTTTACACATAATTCCAGAAGGACAAATTGGATCAAATAATTGTTGGGCAGCCGCTTTATCAATGGCTTTACAGAGTTATGGGACATTTAAGTCAGAAAAGGAACTTGATGAAATATTTGAAGCAAATAATCAAGGTTTAGATTTATTTACTTTACATCCACAAATATCAACTCATTTTAGCTATATAAATTCAGAATATAGAAGTTTAATTTCTGGAAATGATCCAAAACTTACTTTTAGTGAGATCCAGGGGCATATTGATAGCAGTCGTCCAATTTTAATTGGTACACAGAACTATAATGGTTTTATGGCGCATGCACTTTTGATCACTGGTTATACGGATGATGATACGGTTATAATTATTGATCCTTGGGTTGGTGCTTTAAAAGAAATAAAATTAGAAGAATTAGAGAATTACTGGGTAGAGACCATTGTATTCGATAAATAAAACACTTAATAATAGAGTAGGTTTGGTTTTCAAACTTACTCTATTTTTGATTTGGTGTATGGAATTGTAAAATAAAAGACAGAACCTAATTCCTTTTTGCTTTCTAACCAGATTTTTCCTCCCAGCATTTCGCTATATGCTTTAGCTATAGATAATCCAATACCTGCACCCTCTATAGCATAATTGTTTTCGATATCTGCTTGTACGAAACGTTCAAAAATTGCTTTTTGTCGATTTTTAGCAATTCCCATACCGGTGTCTTTTACATAAAATTGTAAAAATTCATCTTTTACTTCATAACCAAAAGAAATAGAGCCCTCAGGAGTGTATTTAAGAGCATTTTTGACTAGGTTGGTAAGTATAGCGTTAAATTTTTCTTTGTCTGTTTTAATAATTGATTCTTGGTCTGGTAAACCATTGTTAAAGCCTAATTGCAAACCTTTTCTGTCTGCTTCTGGTTTAAAAAACTGATATAAATAAGTTACTTGTTCATTGATGTCTATATCTGATGCAAATACCTTCACTTGTCCAGATTCAATTTTCGAAATATCGATAATATCTCTTATGATATTTAACATTCGAGTGCCGCTTTCTTCTATAAGACTAATATATAGTTGTTGTTCGTCTCCAGTGAGTACAGGTTCTTTAAGTAATTCGGCAAAACCTAATATTCCATTCATAGGAGTTCGTATTTCGTGACTCATGTTTGCTAAGAAAGCGGATTTTAGGCGATCACTTTCTTCAGCTTTATCTTTCATTTTGTTAAGCTCTATTTCATAAAGTTTTAGTTCAGTGATATCTGTGGCAGTACCAACATAACCAATGATTTCTTTTCGTTCATTATACTCAGGAATAGCCTGACCTAGTACCCAAATAGTAGTTCCATCTGGTCTAATGAATCTATATTCTGCGTGCGAAGATTCTCGTCTTTTAGCATCATTATACCAGTCAGATTTTAATTTTTTTCTATCCTCTGGATGTACAGCTTTTAGCCATCCATCGTTCATAGCTTCTTGTTGAGCCAAACCAGAAATTTCGCACCATTTTTCGTTAACAAATGTGGTTTTTCCATTAGCTTTTGTCATAAAAATACCAACAGGAGAAATGTCTGTTAATGTTCTATATCTGTTTTCGCTTAGCTGAATTACCTTTTCTGCTTCTTCAAATTTTTGACGATATGTAAGTGAATGATAAACATCCTTAAAAGTGGAGTAACTGTTCTCAGAAACCTCTTTTTGAAAGTATTTAATGTATACAGTAAATAGAATTCCATAATAAATACTCATAACTATTTTAGAAGATAATCCTGAAATGAGAAAGTTTGTAACATCCATAGGTCCCCAAAACCCCACAATACTAAACATAAAGGCGTCAAAGGAAAGGATTAATAGCATGGTAAGAACTATCCTTAGGAAAAGATTCTGTATGTGTTTGGAGATATACTCGAAAACAAAAATTATAAGAATAGAATCAATAAATAACAGAATAGTACCATAAATAAGAAGAAATATGTTGGTGTTAAAAAAATCAGATAACATAGTAAATGAAACCTGATGAATGCTTGAGTCTTTTAGATTAATACCGAAAAGAAGTAACAATATTACTATCATCAAATTAGCGATAACAAGTGCGTATATTAATCTTCTTGTTAATAAAGCATCTTCTTTGATGTAAAAAATTAGTACGGTAAACAGTGTTACAGAAAAAAGAACCGAGGAGCCTGGAGACACCGTTATTCCATTATATATCTCGAAATACATTGTTGTTGCTGTGAACACCTGTATAAATTGAAACATTCCTAAGGCTGTAAATAACAACCCGTTACCTGTTACTTTTCTAAAATGAAATAGCGTTAATACCAAAAAGGATACTACAAATCCTTGTAATAAGAAAACCGATATTTGAAAAAAATTTACTTCTTCCATAAAACATTCTGAACCATCTTTATTTAATAATAAACAAAGTGATTGTATAATTTATATTAAAAAAGCCCGAGAGGTAATCAATGTGTGTAAATCTAATGGGGGAAATTAAATATATATCCCGAAGATACGAAAGTAATTATATTTTGAATGTAATGAAATACAAGTTTTCCGAGAAGTAGGTTTTCTAGTTGATTATTTGTTTAATACAATGCTTTTTTAAGTGTAAAAATATAACGTTTATCGCTGTAGGTACGTGTATCCAAAAAATAGTAATGACGCTAGAATAGCACTTATGACAAATAATGGAATTCTGTTATCATCTTTTGGTGTTTTTAAAGTAATCATTTTAAAGATTTTAATCATTTTCTTTCGTTCGAAAAACAGCAGAATTATTAGAATAACAAGAAACACAATAGCGTTCATTGTGGCTCCTGTGTTTACATCATAGAATATATCAAATAGTACAATATTGGTCATGATCGGCAATAAAAGGAGTGTGCCAATAATTTTAGTGCGCTTAGATAAAAGCAATAGTGCTCCTGTGACTTGCAGTATTCCAATGATTATGGGTATCGCTTGGGTGTATCCAAAAAAGGACCACATAAGTTCCATTCCTGTTAATTCGTTCACTAATTTATCAGGAAAACCATTATCATTTTTAAATTGAAGTGGTTTAGCAGCACCGTAAACAAATATGAAAAATGCTACGAAGTATCGTAGCGTACGTTCTGTTATTTTTTGAAAATACATGATGTATAAGTTTAGCTATCAGACGATTTACTAAAAATAATGTTACAGGGAAGATAGGAACCTGTGGTTAAGCTATTTTTCGTCTCCAAAAAGTAACAAATATCAATGTCAGGATAGAAGGGGTTAACCAAACCCATAAAGTACTTGAGTCTAACGCTGCCAGTAAAAATGCAGTTATTGCTGCTCCGTATGCTCCAGACATTTTACCAATGTGATTAGATAAATAAGCCTTAGGGTTCGTTTTAAAGGTTTTGTAGAGCCTAATATCTCTAATTGTAGCCATAACACCAAATCCTCCGAAAAAGAGAAATAAAGTGCTTTTAGGGGTTTCTTGCAAGTGATAATATATGCCAATACCAATCATTCCTAAAAATATTAATCCCATTACAGAGCTAATAATGATGTCGGTTTTTTGTAAAATATGCTGTTTTTTAAATCTGAGTACTCTATTTCCAGAAATTACAAGGTATATTGTAAATATAGAGAGTAAGTGTAGTAGTAAATTCTTATGATTAGGAAGAAGTGTTATAGGAATAGCAATTAGAGCACTAATAAACATAGCAATAGAAAATACTATTCCTGCTTTTTTGTGGTAAAATCTACCTTTTTTACCAATAATACTTATAAGGCCTGATAATAATCCAATACCACCAAATAATGCATGAATGTAAATGAGAATTACCGCAGTTTGTTCCATAGAGCTGATAAGAAGTTCTATGGTAAATATAGCTAAATGTAGGAACAGATATTATAATTAAGAAGAGGAAATAAACTTTATCATATAATAAACTAATCTAGCAGCTAATTTAGCTGTGATATTATCTAAATCATATTTAGGATTAAGCTCTACAATATCCGCACTAACTAATTTTTTACTATTGCAAATTTGTTCAATAGCAAATAAGGCAATGTCGATAGAAAAGCCAAATGGAGAAGGGGCGCTAACACCAGGAGCAACAGAAGATGAAAAACCATCTAAATCAATAGTTAAATAAACCACTTCAACATCGTTTATAAAATTATTAATTACCGCTTCAACTTGGTTTTTGTTTGCAATATTGAAGTCTGTATTCTTGATATATTCTACTCCCAATTTTTGAGCAGTTTGGAATAATATTTTGTTATTGGATTCTTCTTGAATTCCTAAGCATAGGTATTTGAAACGATCATTCTTTTTAGAGATTTGATAAAATGGAGTACCAGAATTTCCTAGGTCATTTACTGATCTCAAGTCAAAATGAGCGTCTAAATTTATAATTCCAACTCTAGCGTCTGGTTGGTATTTTTTAATTCCATTATAGTGTGCGTATGCAAGATCATGACCACCTCCTAAAATTATATTAAAATACTGTTTTTTAAGTATTTGATGTATTTTATTTGAAGTGATAGTTTGAGTCTCTTCTAAATCGTTTCCAATACAATAAATGTTACCTACGTCTATTATTTTAACAGTTTCATCAAAGTGATTAGATAAAGATCCTATCATTTTCCTTATTTGGTCAGGTGCTGACTCTGTGCCAATTCTACCTAAATTTCTTTTTACTCCTTCCTCGCAAGCGTATCCTAGAATAGCAAAGCCTGTTTGCTCGTTTTCAGGGAATTCATCATTTTCTATGTCAACACAAGTTATTTTCTCGTGAAGATATAATTGATCATTAGATGTCCGTCCTGACCAAATAGCGGAATTTGTTTTTTTATAGTTGTTCATTGCAGAATAATGCTTGTGTGTAAAATATTGTATAGGTGTGTTGCTTGTTAAAATAATTTATCTAAAATTCTTTTTTCTAGAACATTAGGAATGGTTACTTTAAGCGATGGTGTACGTTCCATTTCTCTTTTTATTGCAAAAATAGCTTCTTCGTTTCTTGCCCAACTTCTCCTAGAAATACCATTATTCACATCATAAAACAACATATTTTTTAATCTTTTGGAAGCTTCATCAGATCCATCTAATAGTAAACCAAATCCTCCGTTGATAACTTCTCCCCATCCAACGCCACCTCCGTTATGGATGGATACCCAAGTAGCTCCTCTAAAACTATCTCCAATTACGTTATGAATCGCCATATCAGCAGTAAATCTACTTCCATCATAAATATTACTAGTCTCTCTATATGGAGAATCTGTGCCGCTTACGTCGTGATGATCTCTACCTAATACTACAGGTGCAGATATTTTATTTGATTTAATAGCTTTATTAAACGCCTCAGCGATCTTTGATCTTCCTTCGGCATCAGCATATAGAATTCTTGCTTTGGAGCCTACAACGAGCTTATTTTCTTTTGCTTCTTGAATCCAAGTGATGTTGTCTTGCATCTGTTGTTGGATTTCTTCTGGAGCATTTTTCTTAATCTCTTGCATTACTTCTATTGCAATGCTGTCAGTTGTATCTAAATCATTAATGTTTCCCGAGGTACAGACCCATCTAAATGGACCAAAACCGTAATCAAAACACATAGGTCCTAGGATATCTTGCACGTATGAAGGATATTTAAAATCTATCTTGTTTGTGTCCATTACATCTGCTCCAGCACGAGAAGCTTCTAATAGAAATGCATTTCCGTAATCAAAAAAGTAGGTTCCTTTAGCTGTATGCTTATTTATTGCATTTGCGTGTCTTCTTAATGATTCTTGTACTTTGGTTTTAAATTGGATTGGATCATTTGCAATCATTTCATTGGATTCCGAATAAGTCATATCTACAGGATAGTACCCTCCAGACCAAGGATTATGTAGTGATGTCTGATCTGATCCAAGATGTATATATATGTTTTCATAATAAAAACGTTCCCATACATCAACGATATTTCCTTTATAGGCGATTGATACCACTTCTGTATTTTTAATCGCTGTCTGAACTCTTCTTACTAAATCATTTAAATTATCTACAATTTCATCTACCCAACCTTGTTCATGACGTTTTTCGGCTGCATCGGGATTTACTTCAGCGCATACGGTAATACATTTAGCAATGTTTCCAGCTTTAGGCTGGGCACCGCTCATTCCGCCTAAACCAGCGGTTAAGAAAATCTTACCAGCAGTTTTTTCGCCAGGAGTTAAGGTTTTTCTGAATGCATTCATTACGGTAATAGTAGTTCCGTGTACAATTCCTTGTGGCCCAATATACATATAACTTCCAGCAGTCATTTGTCCGTATTGGGTAACTCCTAATGCATTGAATTTCTCCCAATCATCTGGTTTGGAATAATTTGGAATCATCATTCCATTTGTAACAACAACTCTCGGAGCTTCTTTAGAAGAAGGAAATAATCCCATAGGGTGACCTGAGTATATGTGTAAGGTCTGTTCTTCGCTCATTGTGGCTAGGTAGTGCATCGTAAGCAGATATTGTGCCCAATTTTGAAAAACACCTCCGTTTCCTCCGTAAGTAATTAATTCGTACGGATGTTGAGCAACAGCAGGATCTAAATTGTTTTGTATCATTAACATGATTCCTGCGGCCTGTGCGGTAATGGATGGATACTCGTGTATAGGTCTAGCATACATTTCATAATCGGGCATAAATCTATACATATAAATACGTCCGTACTCATTTAATTCTTCAAGGAATTCCTTGGCTAGTTCTTGATGCCAATCCGTTTTAAAATATCTCAGAGCATTTTTAAGTGCTAGTTTTTTTTCGTCAATTGACAATATTTGTTTTCGTTTAGGAGCTCTACTTATTTTTGCACTAAGTTCTTTTTTAGGAGGTAATGTATCCGGGATACCAGTTATAATTTGTTCTTTGAAAGTAGTCATAAGTATTTGATGTAATTGTTGATCATTTAGATCATTGTTGGAGTCTTTTTTTTATTGTTTTCTTATTTAGAATATACTAGATCTCCTCGTTTCCATACCTGATTTGGAGTTAGTTTACCTTGATGGTATAATATTTCATTATAATTGTTAGTCGAAAAAAAACAGAAGTCTGCTATCATTTTAGGAGCTAGTTTTCCACGATCATCTAATTTTAAAGCAGCAGCGGCTCTTGTTGTAATTCCTGCTAATACTTCAGTATTACTTAGTTTTTCGAATGTTCCTAAAATACAAGCTTGAGTAAGTAAATCTCCCATTGGTGCAGAACCAGGATTCCAATCACTGGCAATTGCTAAAGCTCCTCCTGCATCCAGAATTTTTCTTGCCGGAGTAAAATCACATCCTAATCCAATAGAAGCTCCTGGTAATGCAACCGAAATAACATCGCTTTCAGCTAACATTTTAATCTCTAAATCGGTACTCGCTTCTAGATGATCAGCGCTTACTGCATTTATTTCTACTGCAATTTCACTTCCGCTAGTAGTGAATTGATCTGCATGAACGGTGATGTCAAATCCCATTTCTATAGCTTTATTAAAATAAGGCTTGATATTTTGTTTGGAAAAAGCGCTTTGTTCTACAAAAGCATCAATTCTTTTGGTGAGTTTTTCCGTGATAAGAGTAGGGAATAGGTTGGTAGTTATGTCATTTAGATATTCTTCATGAGTACCATTGTAGTCTCTTGGTAACATATGTGCGGCTAAACATGTAGATACTAAATCCGATTCTAAATTTAGATTAGCTTCTTTTATTGCACGCAACATCTTTAATTCTTCCGCTATAGAAAGACCATAGCCACTTTTTACTTCGACTGTAGTGATACCATTCTTAAGAAGGTAATTTGCTCTTTTTATTACAGAATGACATAACTCTTCTTGACTGGCAGTTCTCGTATTTGTTACTGTATCCCAGATTCCACCTCCTGCTTTTGCAATTTCTAGATAAGATTTTCCTGAGTTTCGCATGGCATAGTCATTAGCTCTAGAACCAGAAAAGCAAATATGCGTATGTGCATCAATAAAACCAGGTAGACAAACATAATCAGATTGCAGCTGTATAATCTCTGCATCGACGCTATTTGCTATTTGTTGTATTTCATTATAGTTTCCTATGATATGAATGTGTTCTCCTTTTGTAAGAATACCTGCATTTTCAATTATTGGAAGTTTTTCGTCTTTCAAGGCTCCTTTTAAAGGCAATCCATCCATGGATAGTAATTGTTTAATAGGGCCAATAAATTTGTACTTTTCCATAATTAGTATATTTCAAATTGAGAAGAAAACTCTGTTTTTAAAGATAAGTTCTTATCATTTACAACATCATTAGATACTTTAATGATGTTTTTGTTTTTTATGATTTCAATACCTTTTTCTATATCATCTGAAAAAACGCGATCTTTTTCGGCAAAAGAGACTTTTTTTCGAATCATTTTGTGAATTTCGTCCAAAATTACACCAGATTTCATTGGTTTTCTGAATTCAAAAGCCTGAGCTGCTGTTAAAAGTTCTATTGCTAATATCTTTTCTATGTTTTCTAATACTTTTAAAGCTTTTCTACCACCAATAGATCCCATACTTACGTGATCTTCTTGTCCAAGTGAAGTAGGAATACTATCTGCACTAGAAGGGAAACATAAACCTTTATTTTCGCTAGCTAATGCAGCTGTTGTATATTGTAAGATCATATATCCGGAGTTAATTCCAGTGTCTTTCATCAATAATTTAGGAACTCCAGGAGAATTACCTTCTAGAGCAAGATATATTCGTCGATCCGAAATGTTTCCAATTTCAGAAGCAGCAAGACAAGCGTAGTCTATTGCCATTGCAAGTGGTTGTCCATGAAAGCTTCCGCCACTGATAGTTAGTTCTTCGTCAATAATAATAGGATTATCTGTTACTGAGTTTAATTCTATTTCTAATAATTCTTTAAGGTGCAGCCATGCGTTTCTGGATGCTCCGTGTACTTGAGGAATACATCGCAATGAATATGGGTCTTGAACTCTATCACAATCAATATGATCTTCCATGATTTCAGAACCTTTTAATAAGGATTTTACTCTAGAGGCTACATGAATATTCCCTTTAAAAGGGCGTAGCTTGTGTAATTCATTATAAAAAGGTTTAATAGAACCTTGTAGCCCTTCTATCATCATAGCTCCAATAATATCAGCCTGAGAAAGGCAACTATGCAGTTTCTCAATAACTTTTACAGCGTGCGCAGCTATGAATTGTGTTCCATTTATTAATGCCAAACCTTCTTTAGGACCTAGATCTAATGATACTAAGCCAGTTTTTTTAAATAAATCAGCACTAGGTATTTCTTCTCCCTCATATGCTACTTTTCCTAGACCAATTAATGGTAAAAAAAGATGCGATAATGGGGCTAAATCTCCAGATGCACCAACGGAACCTTGAGAAGGAACAATTGGGATTGCATCATTGTCAATATGCCAAAGAATACGATCCAAAGTACTTTCTGCAATTCCAGAATATCCTTTAGCGAGCGATTGTAATTTTAGAATCAGCATAAGTTTGGCAATTTCCTTATCTATAGGATCACCAACTCCTACACTGTGACTTTGCAATATATTAGATTGAAGAATCTTTGTTTCTTCTTTTGAAATCATAGTTGTACATAATGGACCAAAACCGGTATTGATCCCATAAACAGGATTGCCTTTATCTACAATGTTTTCGACGACTTGACGACTCTTTCTGATTTTTTTTCTGGAATCTTCAGAAATAGTTGCTTTAATTTCTCCAGATGCTATTTTGATAGCTTTACCGGCAGTGAGATAGTCTTCTCCGAATTGAAAATGTGATGATATTTTAGACATTATAATTGTTCGTATTTGTATAGACTAAGATAATATGTATTTTTAATACCTATAAATACTAATTTTGTCAATAATTAATAACTATGGGTTATCAGTTAGAACTACGTCATTTTACTTATTTCTTAGCAGTGGCAGAAGAATTACATTTTAGAAAAGCTGCAGAAAGGTTGTTTATTTCTCAACCTGGTTTGAGTAGACAGATTAAACAGATGGAGGATATTATAGGAGCTGAACTTTTTATCAGAAATAAAAGGAACGTAAGTTTAACTGCTGCTGGAGAGTATCTGAAAAAAGAAATTGCCTATATTTTTAATCATATAGATTTTACAATAAAACAAACATCCTTAATTGATAAAGGAAGTGAAGGAGAGGTAAGGATTGGTTTTTTAGGTTCTGCTATTCAAACGGTTATACCGGATTTATTGGTTAAAGTAGATAAAAAATATCCAAAAATTCAATTTAGTCTTGAGGAAATGTCTAATTATGATCAAGTTAAGTCAATTGTTAGTGATGAGTTGGATATTGGGTTTGTTAGATTGGCTAGAGTTCCTGATGGAGTAAGTATAAAGGCTGTACAAACAGATTCTTTTTCTTTGGTTTTACCAAAAAATCATCCACTTAATGAAAAGAATTTTAAAAGTGTTGCGCAAGTTTCTTCGGAGCATTTTATCTTATTTTCTTCAGACTATAGTTCTATATATTACGATAAGATTATGAGTATATGTGAGGATAAAGGTTTTACGCCAATTGTTTCTCATAAATCAGTTCATGCACAAACGATTTTTAAATTGGTAGAGAGCGGGTTGGGGGTTGCTATCGTTCCAACATCTCTGCAGCATGGATTTGATCTAGAGGTAAAGTTTTTAGAAATTCCTAAAATCGCGCAAAAAGCGGCATTATCTGTTATTTGGAAACAAGATAATCGTAATCCTGCTTTAGAAAAGGTGAAGAAATTTTTGGATTCCGATATTTGATAACACTTGTTGGTGTTTTTATATAGATATTTTGTGGTTACATGTTGATCAAATGGTCAGATAATCCTTTACTTTTTTTAATTGGAATGATTTGTTTACTTTTGGCGCTTTTGTTTTTGAAAAATTTAACCCCAAAATATAGATTTGATGATTAAAAAATTACTATTACCAATACTTCTTGCGCTTTTAGTGTCAAAAAAAATAAACGCTCAACAGGATCGTGCTCAACTGGGTATTAAGGTAGGTTATAATCTTTCGTATATAGCAGGAGAAGAGATAGATGATTTTATTCCTAGAAATACAATTCATTTAGGACTTGTAGGAGAAATACCAATTACGAGATATTTTGCAATACAACCAGAGTTACTTTATTCATTTCAGGGATCTTATGTGCAACCTGGGTTTGCAGATAGTTCAGATTTAAGGTTTACTGAGTGGTTGTTAAAGTTAGATTATGTTACGCTACCTATTATGGCGAAATATTATTTGACTCCAGGTTTTAGTGCCGAAATAGGACCGCAAATAGGAGTACTAACTTCTTCGAGATTACTAAAAAAGAGTTCTGTTAATGGTGTTTCAGAAACAACTGAAGATGATTTAAAAGATTTGATAGCACCTGTAAGTTATGGAGTTAATATAGGTCTTGGTTATCAGTTTGAGGATGGATTGTTTTTTCAATCTCGTTTTAATATAGGTATTTCGGATATTTTTGATTTTGAAGATGCGTTAAGCCAAAGGAATCACGTCTTTCAGGTGTCCGCCGGATACAAGTTTTAAAGCTTATTATTGGCTATACTAGATAAAAAGAGATCGAAAAGCACGTGCGTTTCGATCTCTTTTTACTTTTATTAACTTGGCATTGAGTAAAAGAACTGTTCTTCTATTATTTTACCATTATTTACATTGTAAATAGCTAGTTCTTCTATTTGCATGCGTCCTTGACCTTTGAAAGTGCAATCCATTTTCATTTTACAAGAAAAATGATTTTCTGCAACTGTTGGTTCAGATACTTCACCTCCGTGAAACTCTTCTACGGTGGCATACCAATCCTGACTTTTTTTGGTTACAGCATCTTTTCCCATTACAACTGCATTAGGTGCTCCTGGCATTTCTCTACTAACTACATCGTCAGCATATAATTCTTTTAAGGCTTGCATGTTTTCACCTTTACGGCAAAGTTCTACTAAGCGATTAGCTACTTCTTGTGTATTCATTGGTTTTTGAAGTTTATTGGTTTATGATGGCTTTAAATTACAAAAAACTTCGTATCATATTTTTAAATAAATGTTATAATTTGCTGTTTAAGCAACGGCTTCTTTGTAAGTTAGTAGGCATCTTTCTCTAGCCATTTTGTGATCAACAATGGGTTGTGGATACGTTAATTCGTTGATGTCTTTTACCCAAGTATTGATATATTCCAATTTTTTGTCAAATTTGGTAACCTGAGTCGTAGGATTAAATATTCGGAAATATGGTGCTGCATCTACGCCAGAACCAGCTGCCCATTGCCAGTTACCTACATTAGCAGACATGTCATAATCTAAAAGTTTTTCTGCAAAATATGTCTCGCCCCATCTCCAATCTATAAGAAGGTGTTTGCATAAGAAACTAGCAACTAACATTCTAACACGGTTATGCATATACCCGGTTGCATTCAATTCTCGCATTCCAGCATCTACTAATGGGTATCCAGTTTCTCCTTTTTTCCAAGCTTCAAATTCAGTTTCATTATTACGCCATTCGATTCGATCATATTTAGGTCTAAAGGCTTTTTCTTTCGTGTGCGGAAAATGCCATAGGATTTGCATAAAAAACTCACGCCATATAAGTTCTGACCAAAAAACTTCATTTTCTTCAGCTATTGCTTTTTTTATCATTTCACGGATACTGACCGTCCCGAAACGTAAATGTGGTCCTAATCTAGATGTGCCATTTTCTATCGCAGGAAAATTACGAGTCTCCTCATAACGATTGATAAGGTTAGAAGAAACTAAGTATTTCGGGACCTTAATTTTGGACTTCACAAATCCTATATCGGATAGAGAAAGGTTTGGTAAGTTCGTATCTTTAAAAAGATTGTTAAGATGCTTAGTTGAGTTATGTTCTTCTAATTTTGAAGCATCAAATTTCTCTTTCCATTTATTTTTATAAGGAGTGTATACAACATACGGAGAGCCATCTGCCTTTGTAATTTCATTTTTCTCAAAAATTACTTGATCCTTGTAAGTTTTAAAAGTTATAGTGTTTTTAGTAAGTAATTTTTCTATTTTTTCATCTCTTTTGGTTGCATAAGGTTCGTAGTCATGATTTGTGTATACCTTATTTACCTCATATTCTTTGATTAAATTTTCGAATACTTCTATTGGGTTACCATGGAGCATTGCGATAGAACTATGGTGGTTATCATTTAGTTTCTTGGAAATAGCCTGTATTGTCCCATGTATAAACGATAATCTAGCGTCGTCTTTTGGTAGTTTTCGTAGAATCTCTTTATCAAAAATAAAAATAGGTAAGACTGGTAAGTTATCCTTTAAGGCTTCCTTTAGACCGACATTGTCATTTAATCTTAAATCTCTCCTAAACCAAAAAATGTTTACTTTTTTTGGCATATTAATTTACATTTAAAGTAGACATTCCACCATCAACACCAAGTACTTGTCCTGTTATCCAGCTACTATCATCACCTAATAAAAATTTAGCAATGTTCGCAATGTCTTCTGCCTCTCCTACACGTTTAAGAGGATGTCTTTGATCCATTTTGTCCTTCTTCTTTTCGTTACCTAATAATCTTTTGGCTAGAGGTGTATCTGTTAAAGAAGGGGCGATAACATTAACTCTCAGTTTTGGAGCGTATTCTGCAGCTAATGCTTTTGCAAAACCTTCAATAGCACCTTTAGCGGCTGCTACACTTGTATGGAAAGGCATTCCTACTTTAACGGCAACAGTGCTAAAGAAAATTAAACTAGCTTGTTCGGATTTTTTTAATTGAGGAAGAATGGAATGCATGATTTTTACTAAAAACATAAAATTGATTTGCATATCCTCATGAAATGAATCAGGACTTAGCATAGTAAATGGTTTTAGATTAATACTTCCAGGGCAGTATACAAAACCATCTAATTGATCTGGTAGTTTAGAGGTGTCAATTTCATCAGTAGAAGCATCATAAGGAATGTGAGTAACCTCTAAATTCCCTAAACTTTGAGAAGTACGTGAAGCTATATACACATTATGGTCGTTATAAAGTTTTAAAGCTAATTCAAATCCTATTCCATGGCTACCACCAATAAGTAAAATGTTTTTTCTCATTATGTTATTTTCTAAATTATATAGCTATTTGGTTTATTTTTTAATTGTTCAAAGTGCCAAATAGCTCAATTAATTTCTTTTCTCTGTAATCAAATATTTCTTTTAATTTTGGTTTTACAATAAATGGATGTACTAATTGTCCTAAAAAGCCAAAAGGGACTTTATAATCAATAATATCTTCCATTTCTACACCACCAGGAATTTCTTTGATAAAATGTTTATGGTGCCAAAGTGCGTATGGACCAAATCTCTGTTCATCTACAAAATATTCTTTATCTACTGAGTGGGTGATTTCTGTAACCCATTTTGTTTTAATTCCGGCAACGGGAGTAACAATATATTGTATAATTTGTCCCGCATACATTTTTTTTTCTGCTCCGGATAATATTTTGAAACCCATATAATCAGGTGTGATTGTTTTTAAATTGTTTGGATCAGATAAGAAATCCCATGCCTCTTGAAGTGAAATAGGTAGGTTTTGTTTTGCCTTTAATGTGTATATTTTCATTGTATACCTCTTTTAGGTATAAAGGTACAATCATTTTTGTTTAAATTTTAAACAAAAAAGTTAAACAAAACTAAAAATAAGACTCTGCCCACGATTTTGCTTCGTCCAAATTTTCAAAAAAGGCAAATGATTTGTCAAATAGTTTTTGTTCGATAATTGCCTTATCTCGTTCTGTTTTTTTCTTGGAGACAATTGCTAGCGCTTTCATGTTTGATAACTGACCTCGTTTATATATTTCATCAGATACTTCATGATTGTTTTTTCTATTCGAAATCAAAAGAAACTCTTGATTTTTGTAATAATACTGAAGCTTTTTTCTAATGACACTAGCTTTATCTAGGGTTAAATTAATTCCTTCATTTACCGTAACGATAACATACTTCTCGTATAATTCAATAGAACAAAAATCGGTAGTGTGTAGCTGCATTTAAAATACTAATAAGCTATAAATATATGTTAATTAAAGCAAATTTTGAAAAACTTAGAAAGTTTAAATACTAAGATTTATTGTTAACATTCTTTGCAGCAGTTATCTGCTTTAATAGCCCTACATGTTAATACGGCTAATATAGCTCCTATTATTGGAGCGGTCATATATAGCCATTGATGTTCCCAATGGCCAGATAATAGGGCAGGTCCCAAAGATCTTGCAGGGTTCATTGATGCGTTAGTCATAGGTCCGGCAAACATGGCTTCTAAAAGAACAACGCCTCCAATTGCTATTCCAGCCATCATTCCTACTTCTTTGGATCCTGTAGATACATTGATAATAACGAGCATTAAAAAATAGGTTAAAAGAATTTCAAGAATAAATGCTTTAAGTGCATCGAAAGAAGGAAGTGTACCACCAAGAAACTCGCTTTCTGGAAATAAGAAGAGTAAAATACTGCTTGCTGCAATGGCTCCAATGCACTGAGATAAAATATATTTAGGTGCTTCTTTCCATTGGAATTTTTTAGCATATGCAAATGCGATGGTTACTGCAGGATTAAAATGTGCTCCTGAGATATCTCCAAAAGCATAAATCATAGCCATCACAATCAACCCCCAAGTAATTGCAATACCTACATGAGTGACATCACCACCGGTAACCTCGTTAATTGTCATAGCTCCTGTTCCACAAAAAACCATTGTGAAAGTTCCTATTGCTTCGGATATGTATTTACGCATCATAGAATTATAAATGAGGACAAATATAAGGTTACTTATTTTAAGTTTTTGTTAACTTTTAATGTATGTGTAATTATTAATTTCGTTTCGATTAAACTAATTAAATACTAAATTTAAACACAATGAAAAAGATCATCTTATTTGTATCAGCAGCCTTATTATCGTTAGGTGTTGATGCACAGGTTAAAGTTCCTCAACCTAGCCCTCTTTCTAAAATAGAACAAGTAGTTGGATTAACAGATGTTGCTATCGAATATTCACGCCCAAGCATGAAAGGTCGTACTATTTTTGGAAATTTAGTTCCTTATGATAAATTATGGAGAACAGGAGCTAATAAGAATACTCAAATTACATTTGGAGATGATGTAAAAGTAGGAGGAGCGGAATTGAAGAAAGGAACGTATGCGATTTTCACTAAACCTGGTAAGGAAAACTGGGAAGTTATGTTTTATAGCGATGCAAATAACTGGGGTACTCCACGTGAGTGGGATGATAGTAAAGTTGCTGCTAAAATAACTGTAAAGTCTACAAAAATACCGATGAATGTAGAAACATTTACTATTATGTTAAGTGATTTTACTATGGATAGTGCACTTATCAATATTTTATGGGAAAATACTGAAGCTGCTATCAAATTAGAAGTGCCTTCTAAAAAGAAAGCTACGGAGAGTATAGAGCAAATTATGGCTGGACCATCAGCTAATGATCACTATCAAGCAGCAACGTTTTATAAAGAAACAGGAGATTTAGATAAGGCTAAAGCACATATCGAAAAAGCTGTAGCAGGTAGAGCAGATGCATTCTGGTATCACAGACAACATTCTTTAATTCTTGCTAAAAGCGGAGATAAAGCTGGTGCAATAAAAGCAGCAAAAACTTCGTTAGAGTTAGCAGAGAAAGCTAAAAATGCTGATTACGTAAAGCTAAACAAAGACTCCCTTGCAGAGTGGGGAGCTAAATAACACTCTTTTTTTTCACACAAATCGAAAAGCGCTCTAATATTTAGAGCGCTTTTTTTGTTAATATCTAACGATCAGCGCAAAAACTAGGTCGACAAT
Source organism: Aquimarina sp. Aq107 (assembly GCF_943733665.1). Lineage (NCBI taxonomy): Bacteria > Pseudomonadati > Bacteroidota > Flavobacteriia > Flavobacteriales > Flavobacteriaceae > Aquimarina > Aquimarina sp. Aq107. The sequence continues at coordinate 1,792,274 of NZ_OX030782.1, forward strand.
TACAACATCATCTATTGTCTATAAGGGGATTTTCCAAACATTCTTCATATTCTACTACCCAAGGCCTTGGCACTGGATCTCCACTTTTGATAGACTTTTGCTTATTTTTGATATTTTTTTGACTTTTCTAAATTTGGATTTAACGTTATAGACAATCTATCTGTGCATGTTTGTGTTAGGGTTAAGCGAAATGTTATTGTGCAGAAGGATTTTTTTCTTAATATTTTAGGAATAAATAGATAATTGTAAAATATATTGTTATTGTCTACGGATAGTTTAGACCAATTTTATCTCGAACACTATCTAATAGTTTGATTAACTCTAAACTTTTCTCAAAAGTCATGATGTTACTTTCTATGTTTCCTCTGGACATCATTTCCTGAACGTGTATTGCTTCATAATTATAACCATTAGTTGTTGCCGGGAATTCGTGTAATTCAGAAACTCCATTTTTAGTAATTGTAATAGAAGAAGGTTCGTGAAAACGACTATGTATATGGATTGCTCCTTTTTCTAATTCAATAACTGCTTCTGTATTGGTTTTTTCGGTCACAGAAGAATATAAAAAAGCTTCTACATTATTTTGGTAATAGAGCTGCATCGTACAGTTTTCATCAATACCGGTTTTCCCAAATGTAGCTTTTGCTTCAATGTGATCTGGATATCCTAATAGGCTTAATGCTGCAAATAATGGGTAGATCCCAACATCTAATAGACTTCCTCCTCCAAGTTCTTTTTTAAATATTCTACTTTCGGGATTAAATTCACTAGCAAAACCGAAATCAGCTTTTAGATATTTTATTTTACCAAGGTTGTTAGATGTAACAATTTTTAATACATATTTATAATGAGGTAAGAAATATGTCCATAAGGCTTCCATAAGAAAAGTATTGTTATTTCTAGCGGTAGCAATCATTTCCGTTACTTGTTCTAAATTTAAAGCAAAAGGTTTTTCACATAACACTGCTTTTTTAGCGTTTAAACACATTAGCGTGTTTTTATGATGAAAAACGTGTGGAGTCGCTATATATATTATATCAATTTCTGGATTGGAAATAAGTTCGTTGTAACTACCATAGCAACTAAATACGTTATATGTATTACCAAAGTCTTTTGCCTTTTTAAGATTTCTACTAGCTACTGCAAATAAGTTTGCATTAGGAATGGTAAGTAGATCTTCAGCAAACTTATGTGCTATTTTACCACACCCAATAATTCCCCAGTTATATTTCTTGTTTTTATTCATTAATTATAATTTTTAATATTTTTTGGGGTATTTTCCCTATTTTTTTGTCTAAATAATTATAGATAATTGGTTTTTGTTGAAATATAATGTTGATTTTTTTATAAATCATTTAATTCATTAAATAAAATATAAAACACTTAAGTATAACATCTAAAGTTTTTGGTGTCTTATTTTTTATTGGTAAATTTAAGACACTCACTTTAAAACCAAACCATTATGAATAATCAAATTACGTTTAAGGAATCACCGAATCGTCAAACACATACACTTAGATTGAGTCGTATGAAGGATGAACTCACAGCTATGCTTACTGATTTACATTCTTATCGTTGTGAGCCTTGTACACCTGATATGCATAAACAATTTTTAGAATTGAATCATAATGGTAGAAAACTTTCACAAACTATTAATAAAGCTTCGGATTTATTAAAGGATTCTGCTCAGCTCTCTAAAGAAATAGGGGATGAAGTTTTTGGGGTAATTAAAAAATATCATAAGTTTCAAGAAAATCTATCCTTATATAGATCAGAAGCTATAGTGCATCATTAAGCTTAGTAAAGATGATATTCTATAAAAGCCACGATACTACGGATCGAGGCTTTTATAGTTAAGATTTTTTTTAGAGGATAAAAATTTAAAACATTTTTTAAGTAACTATAATAAAATTAGTTGCTAAAAGATTGAAAGTTAATATGATTAAACTTACCTTAAATTGTTTTATAACTTTTGCATGTAAAGCCAATTATAAATCAAGTGTTTTATTATTGTTGAGCTGCTAGTAATTCTTATATTTGAAAACATAAAATAATTCATATCATTTATAGATGGTATGAGATACCAAAAAAATATTATAGAGCGAATGAATCTCTTACAAGGTAAAACTGCCATTATCACAGGTGCTACACGTGGTATTGGAAAAGGAATAGCACAAGTTTTTGCAAAACAAGGTGCTAACGTTGCATTTACATATAGTTCTTCTGTAGAGGCTGCAACAGATTTAGAAAAAGAATTAAACGGTTTAGGTATTAAAGCAAAAGCATATCAAAGCAATGCTGCAAGCTTCGAGGAATCTGAAAGTTTAGTAAAGGATGTTTTAGAAACTTTTGGAAGTATAGATATATTGGTTAATAACGCTGGTATTACCAAAGATAACTTGCTTATGAGAATGAGTGAAGATGATTTTGATAAGGTTATCGAAGTCAATCTTAAAAGTGTTTTTAATATGACTAAAGCGGTTCAGAGAACAATGCTTAAACAACGAAAGGGAAGTATCATTAATATGAGTTCTGTTGTAGGGGTAAAAGGAAATGCTGGTCAGGCTAATTATGCAGCATCCAAAGCTGGTATTATTGGTTTTTCTAAATCAGTTGCTTTAGAACTTGGTTCGAGAAATATTAGAAGTAATGTAATTGCTCCTGGTTTTATTGAAACTGAAATGACTGGAAAACTTGATGAAAAGGTAGTTGATGAATGGAGAAAGGCAATTCCTTTGAAAAGAGGAGGAGCTCCTGAAGATATTGCAAATGCTTGTTTGTTCTTAGCTAGTGATTTAAGTGGATATGTTACAGGTCAGGTTCTAAATGTAGATGGAGGAATGCTTACCTAAAATGAATTTTCCGAAATTACGATTTACGATTTTTTGGATAGTTTTTTAATAAGTTTAAGATCTTTTAAATTTAATGTGATTATTTTCAATTTTCAAAATAAACTATTTAAGGGTGAGAAGTCAATGATTTCTTGATAAGATTCTTAGATCGTAATTAACAAGAATGCAGATACAAAATATAGGATTGATTATAGCAGCAGGAGTAATTGCCATAGTTATTGCGCTATTTCAATATATGTACAAAGCAAAAAATAGAAATAGAAAAAATCTGTTTTTTGCTTTTCTACGTTTTCTTAGCATTTTTGCTTTATTAATTTTGTTGATTAATCCAACATTTCGAAAGAATACTTATTATATAGAGAAACCGACCTTGGTTTTTGCAGTGGATAATTCTTCTTCCATAAAACATCTTAAGCAAGATAAACAAATATCGCAATTTATTGATAGGATTAAAGATAACCCTGAACTTAAAGAAAGGTTTGATATAAAATATTATTCTTTTTCGGACATATTAAAAGATAGTTTAAGCTTAACCTTTGATGAAAAGCAAACAAATATCTCTGAAGCATTAGAAAGCTTAGATCAAATCTATAAAAACGCAAATGCTCCTACGATCTTGGTTACCGATGGTAATCAAACGTATGGAAGAGATTATCAATTTAGTAGCGTTAATTATAAACAACAGGTTTATCCAATAGTTACGGGTGATACAACTGTAGTAACAGATACTAAGATCCAGCAACTTAATGTAAACAAGTATGCATATCTTAAAAATAAGTTTCCTGTAGAAGTTATCCTTACTTATTCTGGAACGGATAATATAAATACAAGTTTTGAAATAAGGTCTGGTAACAATATTGTTTATTCTAAGCCTGTTTCTTTTACCGAAGAAAATAATTCTACAGTTGTTAATTTTACGCTCCCTGCGAGCTCGGCTGGTGTTTTAAAATATAGTGCTCGATTAATACCCATAGAAAACGAAAAAAATATAATTAATAATAAGAAAGATTTTGCTGTAGAGGTAATAGATCAAAAAACAAATGTTTTATTGATTAGTGATTTAACTCATCCAGATTTAGGAGCTATTAAAAAAAGTATTGAAAGCAACGAAAGGAGAAGTCTTACTATTAGTAGGCCATCAGAAGTAAAGGATATTGAAGAGTATCAACTTATTATTTTATATCAACCAAATGCAAGATTTAGAGAGGTATACGAAAAGATAAAAACTACTAGAAAAAATTATTTTACGATAACTGGTTCTAAGACAGATTGGGTTTTTCTAAATAAATCGCAAAATGTATATCGACAAGAAATCACTAGGCAAATAGAATATTATTTACCAAGATTTAATCCTAACTACGGAACATTTTTATTAGAAGATATCGGTTTTAATGATTATCCTCCTTTGATAGGTACTTTTGGAGAGATACATATGAAATCATCTTATGATGTGTTATTACAAAGAAATATTGGAAACATAAAAACAGATGAGCCCTTGTTAGCGACTATTGAGGATAATGGCATTAGAGAAGCTATTTTATTTGGAGAAGGTATATGGAGATGGAGAGCCCAGTCGTATTTGGATAATAAAAGTTTTGAAAGTTTTGATGATTTTTTCGGTAGACTTATCCAATATCTGGCATCTAATAAACAAAAAAGTAGACTTAATACGATTTCAGAATCATTTTATTATGGAAATTCCAGTATAAAGGTAAAAGCAGAATATTTTACTAAAAATTATGAATTTGATCGTAGAGGTAATCTAAATATAGTAATAAAAAATAAAGATACCGAAGCATCACAGACAATCCCAATGTTATTAAAAAATAGTTCTTATGAAGCTGACCTTAGTAGTTTTACTTCGGGAAACTATGAATATACTGTAGTGGTTGTGGGCGAAAATATTTCAAGATCGGGGAGTTTTAGTATTTTGGATTATGATGTAGAACAACAATTACTTAATGCAGATGTAACAAAACTTAGACAAGTTGCGACTAATACTAAAGGAACTGTCTATTTTATGAATCAAACGGATAGTTTAGTACGTGATCTGGTTGAAGATCAAAGGTATCAAGCAATTCAAAAGAGCAAGGAAAATATTGTATCTTTAATAGATTGGAAATACCTTTTAATGATAATTATATTATTATTAAGTATTGAGTGGTTTATGAGGAAATATAATGGACTTATTTAAAAATTAAAACTATACACATATATCATGGAAAAATTACCTAAAATAGGGTTACCTATTCTTATAATTATTGTACTTACAATTGTCTTTATTTCTAAATCAACAGAAACAATTGGCTCTGGAGAAGCTGGAGTGTTATATAAAACTTTTGGAGGTGGTGTAGTAACTGATGAACCACCATTAGGAGAGGGTTTTCATCTAGTATTGCCTTGGGATAAAGTAATCGTATATGAAGTAAGACAACAAGAAGTCTTCGAAAAGATGCAAGTACTATCCTCTAATGGTCTTGAGATAAAATTAGACGCCTCCGCTTGGTTTCAGCCGGAGTATGAAAAACTAGGTTTGTTACATCAAGAAAAAGGAGAAAATTATGTTCAAAGAATTTTGTTGCCTACCATACGTTCTGCTGCACGTAGTGTGGTGGGAAGATATACTCCTGAGCAGTTGTACTCAAGTAAAAGAGATGTTATTCAGAAGGAAATCTTTGAAGAAACTAAAAAAATTGTCGGTAATGAGTATATTCAACTAAATGAAGTTCTAGTTCGTGATGTAACATTGCCACCTACTATTAAAGAAGCAATTGAGCGTAAATTAAAGCAAGAGCAAGAATCATTAGAGTATGAATTTAAGTTAACTAAAGCTCAAAAAGAAGCAGAAAGACAAAAAATTGATGCAGAGGGGAAAGCAATTGCGAATCAAATTTTGAGTGCTTCTCTAACGGATAAAATTCTTAAAGAAAAAGGGATTCAAGCAACTCTAGAATTAGCAAAATCATCTAATTCTAAAGTAGTGATTGTAGGTTCTGGAAAAGATGGGATGCCTTTAATCTTAGGTAATCAATAAGACTATTTATTATAAAAAAAGACCCATCATATTAATGTAATATGATGGGTCTTTTTTATGAAAATCACTGAAGATAAGTGGTTTGAGATATATATTGAATCAAAAAAAAGGTCTAGCTTTTTCTGTTTTTTGTAGGCTGTATTTTTATTATTCCTTGTAACAATTAATATGTTTTATCTACTAATTAATAAAACATATTTATGAATTACTTCTTCATTACATTATTAAGTCTTGCAGGTTTTTTATCTCTTAAAGATGAGAAGGATAAAAGAAAGAAAAACATTTTTCTATTGATCTATTGCTCTTTGATAGCGGTTGTTTTGCTTTTTTCTTTCGGAGAATTTATTGGTAAAATGTTATATCAAATTCAATATTCATAGATTATGAGAAAAATAACACCATATAGTGATAAAGATCAAGCTATTCAAACATTGGATAATGGAGGTAGATTTTATAACATTTTAACAAAAGCTGATGATGGAGTAATTTCTCAATCAGAGTTAGGAAAAGTATCGGGTCTTTTTAGTGATAAACAAAAAATGATTCTTTTTTTAGATTTAGCAACTTCTAATCTAAGTGATAAAGATAGAGAGGAGATAATCAGTGCATTATCAAAAGAATTGAGATCTGTTTATAATCAATATACTGTCAAGAAAATGGTGGTAAATGAGGTGAAAGAAAAGGGCGAATTATCAACTAATATAGTTATTACTGGTGTTCCAAAGAGAATAGCATCTAAATCAGATTTTAATGGGTTTATTATGGTTCCGATCGTTGCGGGTAAAGTAACAACATTTTCTATGATTCCAATCGTGGATACATATGATGTATATGAAATAACTTCTGATGATTCATTAGATACTTTTGTAATAGCGCATGCAAAAGGAGGGCAAAGACTTCCAGAAAAGAAAATAAAAGTTGCAGGAGTTCTGAAAGAGTTAAAATCACAAAAGGATGAAACCGATTCAGAAAAATATCTAGAAGTTGTTTATTACTTAGATTTATAGTATTTATATTCTCAAATAAAAGACATATAAGCGCATATAAGAGATTAAAAAAAGCCTTTATAAATATTTATAAAGGCTTTAATTCTTAAGATTGATTTTTTTGATTATTGATTTTTGAGCTTTTCTGCTTGAGCTGTCCAGTTATCACGTTCTATACGACCCGGAAAGAATTGTATTAATTCTGTAACTGTTTCTATATCTTCTTTAGTGAATTTACTTATTTGATCAAAAGTATATATTCCAATACTATTTAATTTCTTCTCAATGAACGGCCCAACACCACTAATCAATTTTAAATCATCTTTTTGTGATTCACTTGCTGTTCCAAAGCTTTCAAAATTTAATTGAGGTTTTTCGGAATCACTCAAATCCTTTTTGACTTCTGCTACCTCAATTGATTTAGGAGCTTCTACCGGAATAGGATTAGAAAAAGTGGTATTAGCCTTTTTGTAGCTATCACTAGCTTTTCGTAATTTATCTTTCTCTTTATAGCATTGATCTAATTTGTCTTGATATTTATTTTTAAGAGACCATCTCGATAAAAACCACCCTAATAAGAAAGCGATTAATAATAATAGCAGAAGGCACCACCAGTTTGCTTCGTTTAAAAATTCTAACATTTTTGTAGTTGGTATTTAGTTTACAATTATTTCTATTCGTCTATTTTTTGCTCTATTTTCCTGTGTGTCATTTGGAGCAATTGGGCTTAATTCTCCTTTAGATTTAGCAGTAAGTTTATCTGAAGGTATGCCTTGAGAAGTTAGATAATTTCTAACGTTCTGGGCTCGCTTAAGTCCAAAGAACTGATTGGATTTGGTGTCACCAACGTTATCAGTATGACCAGTAATTAATACTTTCTTATCTGGATATTTAGTAAGGTAGTTTTTTAATTCTAAAGCATAATTAGATAAGGTAGCATCTGGTTTAAAATCTTTAGATCCAAAACTCGAATATAAAGTTTTGTTAGCAATACCTTTTTCTATTTCCTTTATTCTTGATTCATCTATTTTATGGAAGTTTAGTAGAATACCACCGTTGTATGTACCATCAGCATTATAATCATAGGTGTGTAATTTTGCTTTGGTCAGAATACGGTCTTTGTTTACTCCACCCGTATTAACTAAGATGTCTTTAATATAATTAGCTCTTGAAATACCTGTTAATGAATCTGTTTCTCTTTCGGAAGAAGTTTCATACCCATAGATTATTAAGTCTTGATCTTGATGTTGTCCAAGGTAATTTGCTATTTTATTCTCAAAACCATTAAGGCTTTCGGGGATAAAAACATCAAAATTAGAATTGTTAATTTGGATGTTTTTTGGATATCTAAAAACATCCATGTTTTCAATATCCTTTGCATATAGACCATGAGCCAAAGCTATACTATCGTCGTAAGCTTTTTTTGCTTTTGCTTCAATAGCCGGATCTATTTGCTCTTTTACAATAGTAGATCCTTCATCTTTGTTTCCAAGACACCAATTACAGGAGTAGTACCACCACATTCCCAGACAGGCGAATAAGATAAAAATAAAGAATGAAATTAAATTTCTCATATGTTGATGATTAGTGTTATTCTCTTAAAGTTATAAAATGTTTTCATTAAATTATTATTCTTGAGCGATTTATGTCCTGAAAAAAGATGAATAGCAAAATTTTAAGCTGAAATGCATTTGAGATGAAAAAAAAATTTATAAATTCGCAGCGTAGAAAAAAATTATGAAAAATATTCTTTTACATCATCATCATTCTTATATCTCCGCCCAGGCGTGGTAAGTTGATATGTGTATAAGTTAATCATATATAATAACCCGTTTGAGCATTTTCAAACGGGTTTTTTTATTTAAAACTTGTTTTGAACTGACCAAACACAACAATAAAAAAATGTCAAAAATTAAAATTGCTATTCAAAAAAGCGGAAGACTTAATCAAGATTCTGTTCAGATTTTAAAAGATTGTGGTATTTCTATAGATAACGGAAAAGACCAATTAAAAGCTACTACTAGAAACTTTCCTATGGAAGTTATGTTTCTTAGAAATGGTGATATTCCTCAGTATTTGAGAGATGGTGTTGTTGATATCGCTATTATTGGTGAAAATGTTCTAGTAGAAAAAGGAAAAGATATTGCGATTGCAGAAAGGTTAAATTTTTCGAAATGTAAAGTGTCACTTGCCGTTCCTAAAGATGTGTCGTATAATTCTATAAAAGATCTGGATGGAAAAAGAATAGCTACTTCATATCCCAATACGGTAAAAGAATATTTAAAAGAAAAAGGAATCTCAGCAGACTTGCACCAGATATCAGGATCTGTAGAAATAGCGCCTAACATTGGTTTAGCAGATGCTATTTGTGATATAGTGTCTAGTGGTAGTACATTGTTTAAGAATAATTTAAAAGAAGTAGAAGTAATGTTAACTTCTGAAGCTGTCTTAGCTGTTTCTCCTAAAATTAGCGATGAAAATAAGAGTTTGCTTCAAAAATTACAGTTTAGAATACAGGCTGTATTAAAGGCTAGAGCTTCTAAGTATGTATTATTGAATGCTCCGAATGATAAGATAGATCGTATCGTTGATATCCTTCCAGGAATGCGTAGTCCAACAGTTTTACCTCTTGCAGAAAAAGGATGGAGTTCTATTCATACTGTAGTAGAAAAGAATAAGTTCTGGGATATACTTGATGAGCTAAAAGCTGAGGGAGCTGAAGGTATTTTAGTATGTCCTATCGAGAAAATGGTATTATAGTTAATTTAGAGAAAATGCAGAAGATATATAATCCAGAGAAAAATACTTGGGCGGACATATTAAAACGACCTACACAGACCGTGGCGGATATAGAAAATGTGGTTTTAGATGTTTTTAATGATGTAAAAACTAATGGAGACGTTGCTATAAAACAATATACAGAGAAATTTGATAAAGTATCTCTAGATTCGATATTGGTATCTAAAAAAGAAATAGAAAGCGCCGATCAATTAGTTAGTCAAGACCTTAAAGATGCTATTGTTTTAGCTAAATCTAATATCGAAGCTTTTCATGCTGCTCAGAAAACGGATAAGGTTTCCTTAGAAACAACAAATGGTGTAAACTGTTGGCAAGAGAAAAGACCTATTCAAAAAGTAGGATTGTATATTCCAGGTGGAACAGCTCCACTATTTTCTACAATTCTTATGCTGGCAGTTCCAGCTACTATTGCTGGGTGTAATGAGATTGTGTTATGTTCTCCACCAAATGAAGAAGGAAAAATCAATCCAGCTATTTTATATACAGCAAATCTTTGTGGTGTAACAAAAATATTTAAGGTAGGAGGTATTCAGGCAATTGCAGGAATGACATTTGGCACTCATACAATTCCACAAGTATATAAAATTTTTGGACCTGGAAATCAGTTTGTTACTGTAGCTAAACAATTAGCTACAAAATTTGGAGTAGCGATTGATATGCCTGCTGGACCAAGTGAATTGTTGGTAGTGGCTGATGACACAGCAAATCCATCCTTTGTTGCTTCTGATTTATTAAGTCAGGCAGAACATGGAAAGGATAGTCAGGTGATTATGGTTACTACTTCTAAAAAGCTTATAGAACAAGTAGAAATAGAAGTTACAAATCAATGTAATTTGTTGCCAAGAAAAGAGATTGCTGAAGCGGCAATAGCGAATTCTAAACTTATTTATGTAGAAAATGACCAAGAAGCTTTAGAACTGATTAATGAATATGGTCCTGAACATTTTATAGTATGTGTAGAAGACGAAGATTTTTATATTGATAATATTATGAATGCCGGTTCTGTGTTTATAGGTAATTACACGCCTGAGAGTGCGGGAGATTACGCTTCGGGAACGAATCATACATTACCAACCAATGGATATGCAAAACAGTATAGTGGAGTAAATCTAGATAGTTTCATGAAATCAATGACATTTCAGAAACTATCCGCGGAAGGTATCAAAAATATTGGAAATGCCATAGAGATTATGGCAGATGCCGAAGGTTTACAAGCGCATAAGAACGCAGTTACTTTGCGTTTAAAGAGTTTAAGTGATATTACCTAAAATGTTTTTGAATATAGAATGTAAAGTAAAAAAAGAGATCAATGAATTGTAGAAATTGTGGAAATATCTTATCTGATGATGCTGATTACTGTCAATCTTGTGGTGCGAAAGTAATAAGAGAACGGATTACATTAAAAGGATTAAAAAGTGATTTTTTTAGTAATGTTCTGGGGTTAGATAATCTTTTTATTAGAACATTAATTCATTTTGTGACTTCCCCAGATAAAGTTATTTCAGAATATATTTCGGGAACAAGAAAACGATATATAAACCCATTTGCCTTTCTGGTGATCGGAACTGCTGTTGCTACATTTGTTTTTAACTTTTTTTCTGATGATTATAGTGAATTAATGCTTGCTACTCAAACGGAATCTTTTTATGAATCATTGTTCTCTATGTCAAACCCCGATATAGAAAAAAACACTGTAGAATATCAAGAAAAATACTTGGAGTACAAAAAAGAACAGGCTGAAGCTAATAAAATTACCCAAAGTTTTATGCTTAAATATTTTAACCTGATTGCTTTCGTATTGATTCCTTTTTATACGTTTTTGGCATTAATGGTGTTTGGTAAAAAGAAGTTCAATTATGGAGAGCATTTAGTTATAAACTCCTATTTATTAGGGTTTGGATTATTTTCCGGAACGCTGTTCTTTTTACTAGGGTTATTATTTAATCCATCAATCTATTTTGTGAGCACTTTGGTAATTATATTTTACTATTTGTTTACTTATAAGAAATTATGTAGCTATAGTACTGGGCAAACGATTCTTAAACTGTTAAGATTTGTAGTGGTATTGATACTTTCAGTAATAGTTTTCTTTGTACTAGCTATTATGTTAGGTGTTATAATAACATTTGCGAAAGCAATGATTTTCGGATAACTTATAGAATGTTAAGAAGTAATGAAACAATTAAATTTCAACATAAATAATATAATACGTGAAAACGTTAAAGGGCTAAAACCATATTCTTCAGCACGTGATGAGTATGTTTCTGATGGTTCTGCAATGATCTTCTTGGATGCCAATGAAAATCCATATGAAAATGGAGTAAATAGATATCCTGATCCACAACAGCGTAGTTTAAAAGAGGTGTTAGCTGCACAAAAGGGAGTTGATACAAATAATATATTATTAGGAAATGGAAGTGACGAGGTATTAGATCTTTTATTTAGGGCTTTTTGCGAACCTAAAGTTGATAATGTTATTACGTTACCACCTACCTATGGTATGTATAATGTATTAGCTAACACCAACGATGTTCAGAATAAAAAAGTTCTTTTAAATGATAATTTTGAACCTAATGTTTCTAAAATATTAGATACAGTTGACCAGCAAACAAAGATCATATTTTTATGTTCTCCTAATAACCCTACAGGGAATTCTTTTTCAGAAGATAGTATAGCCCAAATTTTAGAAAATTTCAAAGGGTTGGTAGTTATAGATGAAGCGTATATTGATTTCTCTTCTAAAAAAAGTTGGATACTTAAAATTAGCGAATACCCAAACCTAGTAATAACACAGACGTTATCAAAAGCATATGGAATGGCAGGGATCAGACTAGGATTGTGTTATGCTTCAGAAGAAATTATTAATATACTTAACAAAATTAAGCCTCCTTATAATGTTAATGAGTTAACGCAGAAAAGGGCGTTGGATAGAGTTAAAGACGTTAATAAGATTAAAGAAGAAGTAGCTAATATTTTAAAGGAGAGAGATTTTATGATAGATTCCTTAGAAGATATTCAGTTTGTAAAAGAAATTTATAAAACCGATGCTAATTTTGTATTGATTCAAGTAGATAATGCAAATGTACGATATGATCAATTGTTAAAACAAGGAATTGTAATTCGTAATCGTACAACACAACCATTATGTGAAAATACACTTAGATTAACAGTAGGAACTAATCAAGAAAACAAGAAGTTAATAGAAGCTTTAAAAAGTATATAAATTCTGTTCTTAATGAATAAGAATTGCAAAAAATAAATTAAGATGAAGAAAGTATTATTTATAGATAGAGATGGTACATTGGTGTTGGAACCACCTGTAGATTATCAATTAGATAGTTTGGAGAAGTTAGAGTTCTACCCAAAGGTTTTTCAATATATGGCTAAAATAGCGGACGAATTGGATTATGAATTGGTGATGGTAACCAATCAAGATGGATTAGGAACTGATTCTTTTCCAGAAGATACTTTTTGGCCAGCACATAATAAGGTAATGACTGCATTCGAAAAAGAAGGAGTGGTGTTTAATGCTGTTCATATTGATAAAACTTTTCCTCATGAAAATGCGGATACTCGTAAGCCACGAACAGGTTTATTAACGGAGTATTTTGATAAGGAAAAATACGATCTAGAAAACTCATTTGTTTTAGGAGATAGAATTACGGATATGGAGTTGGCAAAAAATCTTGGAGCTAAAGGGATTTTCTTATCTGAAGATCCAGAGCTTGGAGCAGATGAAATAGAAACTGATACAAAAGCCATTTCAGAAAGTATTGTATTAAAATCAACAGATTGGAAGGAAATTTATGAGTTTTTAAAGTTAGAAGATCGAGTAGCAGAGATTACTAGAGATACGAACGAAACTAAAATTTATATCAAGTTGAATTTAGATGGTTCTGGTAAAAATGATATATCAACTGGATTACATTTCTTTGACCATATGCTAGATCAGATTGGACGTCATGGAGCAATGAATTTAACAGTGAAAGTGGATGGAGATTTACACGTAGATGAACATCATACTATAGAAGATACTATGATTGCTTTAGGGGAGTTGTTTTCTAAAACTCTAGGTAATAAATTAGGTATCGAACGTTATGGGTTTTGCTTGCCAATGGATGATTGTTTAGCACAGGCAGCAGTTGATTTTGGAGGTCGTCCTTGGTTGGTTTGGGATGCTAATTTTAAACGTGAAAAAATAGGGGATATGCCAACAGAAATGTTTTTTCATCTTTTTAAATCTTTTACAGATGGTGCCAAGTGTAATTTAAATATCAAAGCCGAAGGAGAAAATGAACATCATAAAATAGAAGGAATATTTAAGGCATTTGCTAAAGCGATGAAAATGGCGGTAAAAAGAGATGCAAATAAAATGTTTTTACCAAGTACCAAAGGAATGTTATAACAAATAAAATTGTATAATTTAAAAGGTCTTGAATCAAGTTCAGGATGCAATAATATGAAGATAGTAATTATAAATTACGGAGCAGGAAATATTCAATCGATCAAATTTGCGATTCAACGATTGGGATATGAAGCTGTCTTAAGTGATGACCCTCAAGAAATAAAATCTGCAGATAAACTGATTTTCCCTGGAGTAGGAGAAGCGAGCAGTGCTATGAGTAAGTTAAAAGATTCTGGTTTAGATACCTTGGTCCCACAATTAAAGCAACCAGTTTTAGGAATTTGTTTAGGGATGCAATTGATGTGTAATTACACAGAAGAAGGTGATACTAAAGGTTTGGGTATTTTTCATACGGATGTGGTAAAGTTTAATCACGGAGTAAAAGTTCCTCAAATAGGATGGAATCAAATAGAGTCATTAAGTTCTGCCTTATTTAGTGGAGTAGAAGAGAAGGAGTATATCTATTTAGTTCATAGTTATTATGCTCCTATAATGGAAGAAACCATTGCACAATCTACTTACGGAGTAACTTATAGTACAGCTTTACAGAAAGATAATTTCTACGGAACTCAATTTCATCCAGAAAAGAGTAGTGATGCGGGAGAGAAGATTTTAAAAAACTTTTTAGAGTTAAAAATTAATAACTAATAATTATAAAATAAAGCATGAGGATCATACCTGCAATAGATATCATTGACGGAAAGTGTGTTCGCCTTTCTAAAGGAGATTATGATACTAAAAAAATATATAATGAAAATCCATTAGAAGTAGCCAAAGAATTTGAGGCTCATGGAATTCAATATTTACATTTAGTTGATCTAGATGGTGCAAAATCTAAGCATATAGTAAATCATAAGGTGTTAGACCAAATAGCTTCTAAAACAGGTTTAAAAATTGATTTTGGAGGAGGTTTAAAAACAGATGAAGATTTAAAAATAGCTTTTGATAGTGGTGCAAATCAAATTACTGGTGGTAGTATTGCTGTAAAGAATCCTGATATTTTTAAATCTTGGTTACAAAAATTCGGGAGTGATAAAATTATTTTAGGAGCAGATGCACAACATGAAAAAATCGCAGTAAGTGGTTGGTTAGAAGAAAGTGATAAAGAGCTAGTTCCGTTTGTTAAAGAATATAAAAAAGAGGGCGTGTCCTATGTGATTTGTACAGATATTAGTAAAGATGGAATGTTAGAAGGGCCTTCTTTTGATTTGTATAGAAAAATGTTGAACGAAATAGGAGATATAAAGCTAATTGCTTCTGGAGGGATTTCAACTTTTGATGAATTACCAAAATTGGCTGAAATTGGATGCGAAGGAACAATTATAGGAAAAGCAATTTATGAGAATCGAATAAGTTTAAAACAATTAGAGAATTATATTCTTCAAAAAAGTTAATAAACAATGAATGAGGAAATATCACAAGAGTTTAAGGAGCAAATCTCCTATAGATTGGATGAAAGTCTTAGGATGATTACTATTAGTTTTGATCAACTTTCTGAAGATGATATATGGAAAAGGTTTAATCAATCGTCTAATAGTATCGGAAATTTGATACTTCATCTTTGTGGTAATATTACTCAATATGCTATAGCTTCTTTAGGAGGTTTAGAAGATGAAAGAGATAGGGATGCTGAGTTTGAAGCTAAAGAAGGTTTTTTGAAAGAAGAATTATTACTAAAACTTAATAAGACTGTAGAACAAGCCAAGACAATCTTGTTCGATTGTACTATTTCTGAATTAATGAGAAAACGAGAAGTGCAAGGGTTTACTTTTTCAGGAATAGGTATAATGATTCACATAACCGAACATTTGTCTTATCATACGGGCCAAATAGCATTTTGGACAAAACAATTAAAGAATAAAGATTTAGGTTTTTATGATGGTATGGATCTAAATATAAAAAATAAAGAAAACTAAATGTTGACTAAAAGAATTATACCGTGTTTAGATATTAAGAACGGCCGAACTGTAAAAGGAGTCAATTTTGTTGATTTAAGAGATGCAGGAGATCCGGTAGAATTAGCGGATGCGTATTCTAAAGCAGGAGCAGATGAATTAGTGTTTTTAGATATTTCTGCTACTGAAGAGCGAAGAAAAACACTGGCAAATCTTGTACTTAGGGTTGCAGAAAAAGTGAATATCCCATTTACCGTAGGGGGAGGGATATCATCTATAGAAGATGTAGATGTTTTGTTGCAAAATGGAGCGGATAAGGTTTCCGTTAATTCGTCTGCAGTAAAAAATCCGCAGCTTATTAATGAATTAGCAGGAAAATTTGGAAGTCAATGTATTACAGTAGCTATAGATGCTAAACAAATTGATGGGAAATGGATAGTACATTTGGTCGGAGGAAAAGTACCAACTGAGCTTGATCTATTTGATTGGGCAAAGGAAGTAGAAGAAAGAGGTGCCGGAGAAATTTTATTTACTTCTATGGATAATGATGGAACTAAAGATGGTTTTGCTAATCAAGCTTTAGCAAGATTATCTACAGAATTAAATATTCCTATAATTGCATCTGGTGGAGCAGGTAATACAAAACATTTTATAGATACTTTTAAAGAAGGAAAAGCAGATGCTGCATTAGCAGCAAGTGTTTTTCATTTTAAAGAAATAGAAATAAAAGATTTAAAAGAGGAATTGCGGTTAAATGAAATTCCGGTAAGATTATAACAAAATATAATTCCAGACTTGATCTGGAAACCAAAATATAGATTGATAAAATGGAAATAAATTTCAATAAAAATAATGATGGACTTGTTCCGGCAATAATTCAAGATGCAACCACTAGAAATGTTTTGATGCTTGGTTATATGAATGAGGAGGCTTACCAGAAAACAATAGAAACTAAAAAGGTAACTTTTTTTAGCAGAACTAAGAATAGATTATGGACTAAAGGTGAGGAGAGTGGTAATTTTTTGAATCTTGTAGATCTAAAAAATGACTGTGATAATGACACCTTGTTAATCCAAGTACACCCAGTGGGTCCAACTTGTCATAAAGGAGATGATACTTGTTGGGCACAGAAAAATGTTCAGTCTTTTGGTTTTTTGACAGATTTAGAAAACACTATACAGGATAGAAAAGAAAATCAAGATAATGAAAAATCTTATGTAGCATCTCTCTTTAGAAAAGGGATAAATAAAGTTGCTCAAAAAGTAGGAGAAGAAGCTGTCGAAGTGGTTATAGAAGCTAAGGATGATAACGAAAAGTTGTTCTTAGATGAAAGCGCAGACCTTCTTTTTCATTATTTAATTTTATTACAAGCTAAAGGTTATAAGCTTAATGATATAGTAAAAGTTCTGAAATCAAGAGGTTAAAGATGTAGATGAAGATTAGTTTTATAGGGAAATCATGGTGTTTTTTTTTACATATTTTTATAATTTCGCCGAGCTTTTGAATCTTAGTCAATTTTTATTTCATTTTGACCGGTAACAAAAAGTGTAAAAATGATACTTACGGATAAACTAATTGATTTTGAAACAAAATTACACAAAACTACTTTTCATTTTATTAATATTTTTTGGCAGTATTGGGGAGGTTTTTTCTCAATGTAGCCAAGAACAAATGATAACCATTTGTGATATGGAGACTATCGATTTCGATGTCGATGGTATTCCAGATGGTATTATTAATTTGTATGATGAAACAGGTATCGTACCGGAATCAGGAGATTTTTGGGAATCTACAGGAATAGAAGAAGGTGAAGAAGGAATAGAAGCTTCTGGAGTTTTAAGATTATGGCAGTTAAGAAATGCTTCTGATGGTTATTTTTTTGAACTTAAAAATCCGAATTGTCCAGATGACTACAGAGTTAGAGTTAATGTCAAACTTGGTCCGTATGCTGGTATAGCAGCAACAACAGGTTTCTTTCCTGTTTGTGATAATGATGATATTTGTACAGCTGGATTTGAAATAGATATAAACCTTTTTGACACATTAGAATCAAGAGAGGGATTCGCTCTTCCTCATTTAAATGGGATGTGGACTTATACAGGCTCTTTACCTTCTAATACGTATATTCTAAACGGCCCAAACTTTGGTACTACCATTGATAATAATGGCGGTTTCCCTGTTGATAGTGAAGATTTTAGTTTTAGATATACAGTTGCTAATGTGGATACTTGTATTACTGAATTTGTTGATGTTCAGGTAACTGTAGTAAGACCGGTTACAGCTGGGTATGGATCATCATTCTCGATTTGTGAAGGTGATATTGGATCATGGGATATGGATATTAATTTATTTGATGACCGATTTTTAAATGGAGAAGAATTAGGTGGAAGTTGGGAAGACGATGATAATACGGGCCAAATTACAAGTGCTACGGATGCAGTAATTAATTTGAAAGAGGTCTATGATGCGTTTAGAGCTTCTCCAGAATATGTTCCAGGTTTTAGTTGTATAGATTTTAGTTATACCTATAAGATCAACAGTAGATCTCCAATATGTCCTAATGACGAAGAAACGGTAATGTTTGTTATATATGAAGAGTTAAGGCCATTTGCTCCACAGAATTCTGTGGAAGAAATTTGTCCTAATTCGTCTCCGGCTCAAATTAACCTTTTTGATTTACTTGAGTTTGAACCCGGTTACGTTTATACGGATGGTTCATTAGTGGATGATTTTGCGTATTGGACATTTCTTGGTGGTATTCCTTTCAATGGTGATCTTAATTTAGAAAATAATTTAAATGATACACCAGAAGATGAACAACATTTAGGACCAATTACTATTGTGGGGGCCAGACCAGGGAGTTATAGATTTAGATACGATGTGGTTCCTAGACAAAGCTGTGGTGCAACATTTTCTTATTCTGGTGATGTTTGTCAGCCTATTAGTATAGAGAGCAACCCTTGTCCTACTATTTCTACTATAGTTACAATTGTAATTTTACCTCATGATTATGCAGGAGAAGATACTTTAGATCTAATTATATGTAAGACAGATGCCAATCAATATAGTTTAAGAAGTTTATTAAACTCAGATGGACGAACTATAGAAGAAGGGATTTGGACAGATAATAATAATGGGGGTAACGTAGTTGATGATTTATTCTTGGTTCCTGAAGAAATTAATGACCCAATTTCGTATTCCTTTACACATACAACAACGAACCCTTCTGGGTGTGTTGATGAAGCTTTATTAGAGTTTACAATTTATAAAGAAGCAAATGCTGGAGCAGGAAGTGGTACCGCTACATCACTATGTTCAGATAATTTAACGGTAACACTTTTCAATCTTTTAGAAGGTAATCCTGATCCAACAGGAACGTGGATTGGACCTTTTGGTTATATGTCACCAGATCATCTAGGTGTTTTTGATGCTTCAGATAATACACTACCAATTCTAGGTCCGGGAGATTATGTATATACTGTTGGAGGTAATGTTGGTTGTAGTTCTCAAGATCAAGCAACAGTAACTATAGCTATTGTAGAACCAGTAGAGATTGGTAATGATAGAAGTGATTCTTTTTGTGAAATTGATGGACGTGTTAACTTATTTACAATTTTAGATAATAATACACCAAGAACCGGAACTTTTCAGGATATAGAAAATACAGGTGCTTTAACTTCAGATGGAGTGGTAGAGTTTGATTTATTACCAAATCCCGATAATGAGGTTAATAAGATTTATAATTTTAGATACGTAATTCCTAACACAGCACCTTGTAATGAATCTTCATTAAATGTAGAAGTACAAATCATAGATTTACCAGAACCGAATGTGACGGATCAAGAATTCTGTATTCTTGATGGTAAAAGATTAGATGATATCGAGGTGGATGTATTAAATTATAATTGGTATCCTACATTAGAAAGTGATATGCCTATTATTGATAATCCATTACTTTTTGATAATCAAATATATTATATCGCAACTGTAGATGCTGATAATTGCGAGTCAGAAAGAGTAACCGTTGCTGTTAATATTCTTAATATGGGTGAGCGATTCTCTAATGGTGATATATGCGCATTGGATTTCCAAGATGGAGTTTCTCCAGATGGGAATAATCAAAATGATACTTTTGATTTGTTTATTGAAGATGAGTTTAATATCCCAGTTGCTTTTCCGGATTTTGATTTGAAGATATATAACAGATACGGAGCAAAAGTATTTGAAGGAAATAGAAATACTGAGGAGTTCCGGGGAGAAAGTAATGTTTCTATTCGATTGGGAGATGATTTACCATCTGGAACCTATTTCTACATTTTTACACCAAACTTTGAAAACAATTTTCCTATTCAAGGAAGCTTTTACCTAAGCAGATAAACAATGAAATCACGATTAATTTTTAGTATAGCGATAGTTTTCTGCTCGGTATTGTATGCACAGCAGGAACCACAATATTCTCAATATATGTATAATATGAGTACGGTAAACCCGGCTTATGTTACGAACCAGAGTGGATTGATTTCTACTGGTTTATTATATAGAAGACAATGGACAGGAATTGAAGGCTCACCAGAAACAGCAAATGTATTCGGAAACATTCCATTGAGTGAGAAGATTGAATTAAGTGTTAATTATGTAAATGACAGAATTGGTGAAGCAATTAGCACCAATAACAATTTCTTTAATGTTGATTTCGCATATATTACACGTATATCAGATCGTTTTAAATTATCATATGGTTTAAAAGTAGGAATCAATAGTTTTAAATTAGATGCTTCTGGTTCTGATGTAGCAGATGATCCTGCATTTGCTGCCAATAATTCTGAATTACAGCTTAATATAGGAGCAGGATTATTCTTGTTTTCTAATAACTTTTATGCAGGTATTTCTTCTCCAAATTTATTACCTAATGAGGTGGCTGTCGATGGTATTGGTGTTTCTCAATCAAAGACCCATTTATATGGAGTTACAGGTTTTGTGTTTGATCTAGTAGATGAGGTTAAACTTAAGCCATCTATGGTTATAAAGCAGGTTTTAGATTCTCCGCTTACATTTGATATTTCACTTAATTCTTTGATCTATAATAAATTCGAATTAGGTGTTTCTTATCGTTATGAGGATGCTTTTATTGCATTGGCTGGTTTTAATATAACGAGAAATCTAAAAGTAGGATATTCATATGATTTTAGTACAAGTGAGTTAAGTGGATATAACAATGGAAGTCACGAAATTATTCTATTATACAATTTCGATTTACTCAATTTTAGTAATAAGTATACATCTCCAAGATTTTATTAAGATATGAAAACTCAAATAATATTTGTATCCATCTTATTGATTACACAGTTTATCTTTTCTCAGAAAAAGAGTAGAGCGGATCGTTTTTTTGACAATGGAGATTATATAAATGCGGCATTGCAATACGAAGAAGAATTAAATCAAGAAGGATATGAAAAACATATTCTTGAAAATATTTCTATTTCATATTACAATACATTTCAGTTTAAAAAGGCGTATAGATATCTTAAGGTTTTGACTTCGGGTAAGTTTTATGGAAAGGATAAGTCGTATGATAATTCATATAATTTTATGATGCATCAAGTACTTTCTTCCTTAGGAAAATATGAAATGGCTGTCGATTTCCTAGTGTTATATAAAAAAAACCAGGAAACAAATCCATTAAATAAATTAGATGCAATTGCGACAATAGAAGCTTTTAAATTAAAAGATGATGATTATGTTGTGAATTCTGTAGCGTTTAATTCTGAAGCTTCAGAGTTTGGAGCTGTAAAATTAGATAGTACCGTGTATTTTGCATCTGACAGAAGTTCTCATGGTTTGATGAATCAAAAATATAAATGGACGCATAGACCATTTTTAGATATATATACTGTTAAGGTTGATAGCAAGAATATAGGAGTTTCTGAAATTGAGGCTCTTTCTGGAGAAGTTAATTCTAAACTCCACGAAGGTAATTTTTGTTTTACTTCGGATGGTAATACTATTTATTTTTCAAAAAGTAATTCAGAAAAAGGGAAAAAGAAATTTGATAGTCTAAGAAATAATGCAATTCATTTATATAAAGCTATAAGAGTTGATGGAGAATGGCAGAAGCCAGAAAAATTAAAATTTAATAATAAAGAATATTCTATAGAACATCCTTCTATTTCAGTAGATGATAGGATGTTGTATTTTTCGTCTAATATGCCAGGCGGATATGGGGATTTTGATATTTATGCTTCTGAAATTAATATGGATGGGACTTATGGAGAACCAATTAATATGGGTTCATCTATCAATACAGAAAATAGAGAACAGTTTCCGTTTATTTCTAAAGAAGGAAATTTGTTTTTTTCTTCTAATGGTCACTTAGGATTAGGAATGATGGATGTTTTTGTCTCTGAATTAAAAGAAAACCAATTTACAAAACCAGTAAACTTAGGTGCGCCAATTAACTCTAGCTACGATGATTTTTCCTTAACGTATTATAATGAAAAAGACGGTTTTTTTGCATCGAATAGAAAAGGAAAAACAGATGACGACATCTTTTCTTTTTCTCAGACAGGAGAAATATTTTTGAAAGAATATATTGCGAATTTTGAGGTTAGAGATTATGCTACTGATAATTATGTACCCAATGCCGATGTGTATTTACAGGACGCAGAAAGGCAAAAAGTGTATGAATCTACACTAGATTCAATCGCATCGTTTAGTTTATCAGTTTTTCCTGGAAAATATGACTTTAGAGCCTCATCTATTGGATATAAATCAAATATTAAGCCTATTCTAGTGAAAGAAAAAGATAATGAAACTTATGTGATTTATTTAGAAAAGGAAGTAGAACCTGCAATTGTAGAGAATTCTAAGGAGCGACAAACAGAAACTGTTACTACTTCTGAAGCTACAAACAAAAAAAGGAATGAAGAGCTTACTGCAGAAGAATTAAGATTAAAGCTACTTTCGGATAAAGTAGGACCTCCTGTTATCGAAAAGAATGGAAAGTTGTATTTTGATCTTCCACCAATTTATTTTGATTATGATAAATGGAATATTAGAGCAGACTCTAAAAAAGTATTAGATGATTTTGCTTTAAAACTAGAAAAGTATAACACAGTCTACATTAAAATTTCTTCACATACGGATAGTAGAGGTACTGATTCATATAATCAAGTGTTATCTGAAAAGAGAGCAGAATCTACACGTAATTATTTGGCATTAGTAGGTTATGTAAATGCAAGAAGGATGCAGTTTGAAGGATTTGGAGAATCTGCACCTTTAATTGATTGTGATACTAAAAACTGTTCAGAAGAGGAACATCAGATAAATAGGAGAAGTGAGTTCGAGATAACTAAATTTTAAAGAGGTTTAATATAATTCATAATACTTTGTTTTCTAATAAATTAAATTGTATTTTTGCAGCCCTTTTTAGCGAATAAGAGAGTATAAAAAGGATAAAAATAATTTAATTTAACGCTTCTGTATAGGTTTTCGCTTTGATTCTCAAACAAATACAGGATACAAATTTTATCTTCAATGTCTGAAGAAACAAAAAACACAGACGTTCAGGAAGTAGAGGCTCCAAAGGCAGCTCCAGCTGTATCTCCTCAACAAGAAAATCCTGAGCAATTTTTAAAAGATTTTAACTGGCACAACTACGAGGAAGGTATTGACCCAATCGCAGATTCTAAACTTGAAGAGTTTGAAAAGCTAGTTGCAGAAAACTTTGTTGACACCCTAAATGATGAAGTAGTAGATGGTACAGTAATTAACATTACAGATCGTGATGCTATTATTGATATTAACGCAAAGAGTGAAGGTGTTATTTCATTAAATGAATTTCGTTACAACCCAGATCTTAAAGTAGGTGATAAGGTTGAGGTATTAATTGATGTGCGTGAAGATGCAACAGGTCAGTTGATATTATCTCACCGTAAAGCTCGTGTAATCAAGGCTTGGGATAGAGTTAATAATGCTCACGATACTGGCGAAATCGTAAACGGTTTTGTTAAGTGTAGAACTAAAGGAGGTATGATTGTAGATGTTTTCGGAATTGAAGCATTCTTACCAGGTTCTCAAATTGATGTAAAGCCAATCCGTGATTATGATGCATATGTAGGTAAAACAATGGAATTTAAAGTGGTTAAAATTAATCACGAATTCAAAAACGTTGTTGTATCGCATAAAGCACTTATCGAGGCTGATATCGAAGAGCAGAAGAAAGAAATTATTGGTCAATTAGAAAAAGGTCAAGTATTAGAAGGTACTGTTAAGAATGTTACTTCTTACGGTGTATTTGTTGATCTTGGAGGAGTTGATGGACTTATTCATATTACTGACCTTTCTTGGTCTAGAATCAACCATCCAAATGAGATTGTTGAGCTTGATCAGAAATTGAATGTTGTAATCTTAGACTTTGATGAGGCTAAGACACGTATCCAATTAGGTCTTAAGCAGTTAAAAGCGCATCCTTGGGAAGCTCTTGACAACGAACTTAAAGTTGGTGATAAAGTAAAAGGTAAAGTAGTTGTAATTGCAGATTACGGTGCATTTATCGAAGTAGAAGAAGGAGTAGAAGGATTGATCCACGTTTCAGAAATGTCTTGGTCAACACATTTACGTTCAGCACAAGACTTTGTTAAAGTTGGTGATGAAGTAGAAGCTGTGATTCTTACTTTAGATAGAGAAGAGCGTAAGATGTCTCTTGGTGTTAAGCAATTAACTCCAGATCCTTGGACTGATATTACTACCAAATATCCTGTAGGTTCTAGACATACTGGTATCGTTCGTAACTTTACTAACTTTGGAGTTTTCGTAGAGTTAGAAGAAGGTATCGATGGTTTAATTTATATCTCTGATCTTTCTTGGACTAAGAAAATCAAGCACCCATCTGACTTTACAAATGTTGGAGATAAGCTTGATGTTGTTGTTCTTGAATTAGATGTAGAAGGACGTAAATTAAGTCTTGGACATAAACAAACTGAGGATAATCCTTGGGATAAGTATGAAAAAGAGTTTGCTGTAGGAACTAAGCATACTAATACTATTGCAGAGATTGTAGACAAAGGTGCTACAATTGAGTTCAATGAAGATATTGTTGCTTTTGTACCTTCACGTCACTTAGAAAAAGAAGACGGTAAGAAACTTACTAAAGGAGATGAGGCTGAGTTCCAAATCATTGAGTTCAACAAAGAATTCAAAAGAGTTGTAGCTTCGCATACTGCTTTATTTAAAGAAGAAGAAGCTAAGATTGTTAAGCAAGCTGCTAAGAAAGCTGCTGCTAGTAACTCAGAGAAAACCACCCTTGGTGATATCGATGCGTTAGCAGATCTTAAAGCTAAAATGGAAAAAGGAGGTAACTAATAATCTCTTTATTTTCATAATAAATATTAAAGACCGTTCATATGAACGGTCTTTTTTTATAATTTAACTGAAAAAAGGGATGTAGCTTATACTGGTTTTGGTGTGTTCGAGATTGAATGTTTTATCGAAATTTGCAGTAAATTGATTAATAATGGAGAAGAGTCTGTGGGTCTTATTTTTAAATATTTTGTTTATAAATTTATTGAATAGTCAGAATATGCATACCGAAGAGGAATTAAAAATATTCAAAGAAAAAGTTAATCAAACCATAGAATTAGGTAGAGCTACTATTGTGGATATTGCGGCAAACGGAATTAGTAACGATACTGAATCTCTTATTAATGACGAGAACGTCCTTATTTCTGTTTGGTACAATAATGCGGAAGTAAAGGTAGAATTCAGGGAACGTTCTCCAATAAAATACCTTGCTTATGGAGAAGAGTTTTATTTTCAGGTTGTTGCAAAAGTGTCTATAGATAGAGTTTCTGGTAGTGGTGGTTCGGTAGTTAGGAATTCTGAGAATGAAACTTCTAGATCTGGTTTTTCTTCAACTTATTTATATCGATCTACTAATAATACTAAAGCCGCTATTGATCATGTATTGGAATTGAATAATACCAATAACCCTAAATATCACATCAGAACATCGTCACAGATATATACTATTATTAGAGAACAAAAGAACTATTATGATATGCAGATCTATGATAGATATTCGATAACATATAAAATTGATAAAAAATCGGGTAAAATATATGATTATAAAAATCCTTATAAAAACTTTTATCCAACACCAGCAAGTGCTCCTAGTTTTCCAATGCCATTTGGCCCATGGATAGAAATAAAAGAATAGTAGTCTTTATTTTTATTGTTTTGTAATAGAAAAGGTTATACAGTCATTTTATTATTGAGTGTTGATCTGGATATTTTAAAACTAGACTTAGGATTGATTAATTCTAAATTTTCATTACTTTTGTATACCAAATGTCTATTTGGAGATTATGAGTCAGAAATTACTACTTAGTGCAAAGGAGATAGATATTATTCTGCACCGTTTGGCTTGTCAATTAATCGAAAATCATACTCATTTTGAAGACACTGTTCTGATCGGAGTACAACCAAGAGGTATCTTTTTAGCGGATAGAATAAAGGAAGTCTTAGTTAGGGATTATGGGTTGTCTAATGTAAAAATGGGACACCTCGATATTACTTTTTATCGAGATGATTTTAGAAGAGGAGAAAAGCCTTTAGAAGCAAATAAAACACATATTGATTTTACAGTAGAGGATAAAAGAGTTGTTTTTATTGATGATGTTCTATATACAGGTCGTAGTATAAGATCTGCATTAACTGCAATACAGTCTTTTGGTAGACCAAGAGAAATAGAGCTACTTACATTAATTGATCGACGTTTTAGTCGTCATTTACCAATTCAACCTAATTATAGAGGTCGGCAGGTAGATGCTATTAATCAAGAAAAGGTAAAGGTGCATTGGGTAGAAAATGGAGGAGAAGATGCAGTTTATTTAGTAAATAATTAAAGTTCAATAATTTCTGAAGTATATTCATACATTAGAAATATAATAACAAAAGAGAAGAATGAGTGAATTAAGTGTAAATCACTTACTAGGAATTAAATATCTCACTAAAGAAGATATTAATCTCATTTTTGAAACAGCTGATCACTTTAAAGAGGTGATTAATAGACCAATTAAAAAAGTCCCTTCGCTTAGGGATATTACAATAGCTAACCTTTTTTTTGAGAATAGCACAAGGACAAGATTGTCATTTGAATTGGCGGAGAAAAGATTATCTGCAGATGTTATTAATTTTTCTGCAGCATCATCATCGGTAAAAAAAGGAGAAACACTTATAGATACGGTTAATAATATCCTATCGATGAAAGTGGATATGGTTGTAATGAGACATCCTAATCCTGGAGCAGGTGTTTTTTTATCAAAGCACGTAAATGCAAGTATTGTAAATGCTGGAGACGGAGCTCATGAACACCCAACTCAAGCGTTGTTGGATTCGTATTCTATAAGAGAAAAATTTGGAGAAGTAGAAGGGAAAAAAGTTGTTATTGTTGGTGATATTTTGCACTCTAGGGTTGCACTTTCTAACATTTTTGCTCTTAAACTACAAGGAGCAGAAGTAAAGGTCTGTGGACCAAAAACACTAATACCAAAATATATAGACAAACTTGGTGTTACTGTAGAAACAAATCTTACAAAAGCGCTCCAATGGTGTGATGTAGCAAATATGTTACGAGTGCAAAATGAAAGAATGGAGATTAGTTATTTTCCATCTACAAGGGAATATACCCAACAATTTGGAGTAAATAAAAGGTTATTGGATAGCCTTGATAAAGAGATTGTAATAATGCATCCTGGACCTATCAATCGTGGTGTTGAGATCACGAGTGATGTAGCTGATTCTAAACAAGCCATAATATTAGATCAGGTTCAAAACGGGGTAGCAGTGAGAATGGCTGTCATTTATCTTTTGGCTTCGAAAATAAAACAATAAACTTATGATATTCAATAAAGAAGGTTCTACAACCATAATAACACAGGAAAAAGCGACTGTAGTAGAGTTCGTAAAAGGAATTGAAGATAGATATGAATCAATGAAAAACGACAATATTGTAGCTAACTTGTTTTCGTTAAAGGATTTATCTGTCAATGATGTTAATGAATTTCTTAGAGTTTCTAACAAACATAAATCAAATAAACGCTCTTTTGTAATTGTTACCGATAAGGTTTCTTATGACGAAGCGCCAAAAGAAATTACTGTTGTACCAACTTTAATAGAGGCTTTAGACCTAATTGAGATGGAGGAAATAGAAAGAGATCTAGATTTTTAAAAAATATTTTAATTAATTCTGTAATCTAAAGTAATTTTTTACGTCATAATACTTATGAATAAATTAGCCCCATTTATTCTTGTGTTGATATTCTTTGTTTCAGGTAATATTCATGCGCAAGACTGGAAATATGACTTCGACGAAGCAATAAAGTTAGCGAAAGAAAAAGATCAAAATATTGTTTTACTGTTTACTGGATCTGATTGGTGTCCACCTTGCATTAAATTAGAGAGAAAAGTATTTTCTGATCCAGAATTCAGAAAATTTGCAGATAAAAAGTTTGTTTGGTTAAAAGCTGATTTTCCTAAAAGAAAGAAAAATAGATTACCAGAAGAACAAAGTAAAAAGAACTACGAATTAGCTGAACGTTTTAATAAAAAAATGGTATTTCCGGTTATGCTGGTTATAAACAAAGAAGGAACAGTTCTTGGTGGTACCGGATATAGGAAGATGTCGGCAAAACGTTATATGGATTTGCTAACGACATTTGATTCTTTTGGAAACTGATATAGATTAATCTGCTAGATTAGATTATCTTGAAACTTTTTAAATTTAAGATATATAAAATTGAAAGTAACAATTTTAGGTTGCTACTCTGCGACACCAAGAACATTTACGAATCCAACTTCACAAGTATTAGAAATAAATAATCATATTTTTCTTATTGATTGTGGAGAAGGCACACAGGTAGAACTTAGAAGGAATAAGATTAAATTTTCTAGAATTAATCATATTTTTATTTCGCATCTTCATGGAGATCATTTTTATGGACTTGTTGGTTTGGTTTCTACATTTAGAATGCTAAATAGAGAAAACCCACTTCATATATATGGGCCCAAAGGAATAAAAGAAGCGATTACACTACAGCTTAAGCTTTCTAATTCTTGGACAGATTATCCATTGCATTTTCATGAACTTACAAATACAGATTCAGAATTAGTATTCGAGGACGAAAAAGTAACAGTTCGGACGATACCACTGCAACATCGAATTTATTGTAATGGCTTTCTTTTTCAAGAAAAATTAGGAGATAGAAAGTTATTAATGAGTAAAGTTCTTAATTATGATATTGATAAAGCATATTATAAGTCTATTAAGAAAGGAAAGGATGTTATATTACAAAACGGTGATGTTATTCCTAATACAGAGCTAACGGATGATCCATCCCCGGTAAAAAGTTATGCTTTTTGTAGTGACACTAGATATGATGAAGATAAAATTTCCTTACTAAATAAAGTAACAGCTCTATATCACGAATCAACTTTTTTAGAAAGTCATAAGCACTTGTGTCAGAGAACTGGTCATAGTACGGCTATCGAAGCAGCTACAATAGCAAGTAAAGCAGATGTAGAAAACCTTATTTTAGGTCACTACTCTACGAGATATGATAATATAGAAAAGTTTAAAGAAGAAGCTTCTACAGTATTTGATAATGTTGAAATAGGAGATGATGGTAAAGTTTTTGAATTCTAAAGAAATAAATACGTTTTTTCATATTACATTTAAACTATAAATGTGCTAATTATAAAATAATGAATAGAGATCTTACGGGTTATAGAAAATCTTATGATAAAAAGGCTTTAGAAGAAAACGAATTACCAGTTTCTCCATTTCGTTTATTTTCTAATTGGTTTAAAGAAGTAGAAGAGGCAGGCGGAGTAGAAGAGACTAATGCGATGAGTTTAACAAGTTTTGGCTTAGATAGTTATCCTAAAACAAGAATTGTGTTGCTTAAACATTTCGATGAAGAAGGATTTGTGTTCTATACCAATTACGAATCTGAAAAAGGAAAAGCTATGGCTGCAAATAATAAAGTTTGTATTTCTTTTTTTTGGCCTAACTTAGAACGTCAGGTAATTATAAAAGGTGTAGTTAATAGAATTTCAGAACAAAAAAGTAGCGATTATTTTAATTCTAGACCAAGGGGAAGTCAATTGGGAGCTTGGGCTTCTGAACAAAGTAGTATTGTTGAGTCTAGAGCTTTTTTAGAAAGTAAATTACTAGCATTAGAAGAGAAATATAAGGGAAAAGAAATTCCTAAGCCTGATTTTTGGGGTGGGTATTGTGTGACCCCAATAGAATTTGAATTTTGGCAGGGAAGACCAAATAGACTTCACGATAGAATTCGATATAGCCAACAACATAAAGGTAACAACTGGTTAACAAATAGGCTGTCACCGTAATTAGATAGAAGTAATTAAATTTCTTGTCTAGAAATTAAAATTACATGATCACAAAACTAGACCTACGGTTTTTTCGATATTCTTCTTCAGAGCAGTCTTTACCATCTTTACATTTGTTTACAGGTTTAGCCTCTCCAAAACCAATATAAGATAGAATTCTATTTTCAGAAATATCTTTACTAATCAGATACTTATAAATAGACTCAGCTCTTTTTTGGGATAATGTAAGATTGTAATCGGTATCTCCACGACTATCCGAGTGAGTTTCTATTTTTATAACCATTTCTGGGTATTCGTTATTCATTAACGATACGACCTTATCTAATTCTACAATAGCTCTTTCTGTAATATCCCATTTGTCAAACTCAAAATATATTTCATTTAACTTAATAAGATCATTAATAGTTTTATCTAAAGAAATTGAAGAATCTAAATTAGATTCAGGATCTGTACTGATATCAACAATATCCTCATTGTTAATTCCAGTATTGCCCGTGTTCTCAGATTTATCTGAAGTGCTTAACTCTACTATATTTTTATCTAACTCTTTAGAGCGAGTTGCGAAATCTGTATTAAAATTAGGACAATTTAAACCACTCATATCAACAGCTAGTTTAAGCTGATAATAATCAGGGAGATTACATTTGTTTATATGATTGTATCCTTTACTGAATTTTTTAGTTTCATTAAGAGAACCATTAAACTCAGCAATCACTGGTTGATCTACAATAGTAATTTCGCCAGTTTCATTTAGTAAATCACAACTGGTATTTACTTTAATCGAATAACGAATTTCAAAAGGTTCGCTATCAATTTTTACCATTTTATTAGGTACAGAGAAGCTTACAGTTCTTGTTGGTTCATCATATGATACTTTTATTTTTTTAGAAGGAAGTACAACTGATTCTTTGAAAAACAAAACGTTTTCCGGCAAAATGTCTTTTATAACCGTGTTTTTAGCATCGTCATTACCATCATTATTTATAGTTAAACTGTAAACAATATCTTGATCCGGTGCTACAATATCATTAGGAAAAACATAACTATTATCTGTATAACGAGATCTTTTTATAATTTGAATAGCCGGTTCGTATATCTCTACACTGAATGCTACAGCCATCACAGAATAACCATCATTATCTGTAAGCAATCTAAAACTAGACTTAGTTTGATTATTTCCTATAATACTGTTTCGAGGATTTTTTATATCAAATAAATCAGCATCATACCCAAGTGTGTTTTGACTTGCAGGAACTCTAGAAGTAATGTTTTTCCCGTTTTCAGTAATGTTTGCATTAAAGAAATTGTTCATTGGGTTAGTATTGTCTGTAATACCTTTATACTTATTAGTTTCATTAGACATCACCTGAAAACGATCACCTCGTATTCCTTTATCTCCTTCATAAGAAATAACACCAATTTTTCCATGTACAGCACCTTCAGGAATTGTTTGGAAATTATCAAAAGAGAATTCTACTGGTTTTGCTTTGGAATCAATATTAACAAAACCATCATATACATAAAAACGTTTTCTAGGCTTGGAATTATCTTCATAAATAACAACCATTGTCCATCCACCAGCCAGACCATTTCCAAGAGTAGGATCATCATTAACTTCAGAGGTAGTGGCGGGAATATTTGCAACTGTATAGGTACCAGTTGGATCTTCTAAATTCATTACTTCCTTTGTAATGTCTTTGTAGCAAGAATATTGCTTAAACAAAGATTTAGAATCATTATAATAGTCATGTATTATTTGAGCATTCTTAATTGTCGTATAAGAATTATTACCAGGATATTTAATTTTGATAGAAGAGATATCGTGTTCTCTATTTTCATCTGCATAAGAAGCCGTCCAATAAAGTCCAACATGTTTGATAGCTGCACATCCTGAAGTAATATCAAGATCGGCACTACTAGAATTAAAAGTAGAAGGATCATTATCTATATCAATAAATCCCATTCTAAATTGATTGTTTAATCCTCCGTTGTTATAACTTTTATTAGGATTAAACTTATCTGTTCCATCATCATTACTTACTTTACCAAGAATAGTATTAGAGACGAATTTAAAGTCACCTTTGATGGTAAACTCCGTTCTTTTCTCAAGAGGAACCTCTACTTGCGCATGTAAATTAAAAGAAAAACATAGTAGGGTCAGAATTACACTAACATACGTTTTTCTATAATTTAGTATTTGATTATTTATTTTTTCCACTTTTCCTTTTTTATTCCCTATTATATATAACTTAAATCTTGTCACTAAATTGCGTTTAATTAATCGGGGTAAACGTCTTCATTTTAAGGGGAAACCGTAGGTAAATTTAAATTTTAACATTTGATTATGTAAGTAAAATCTGTTCTTTTCGATATAAAATACGCTTTTATCGATTAAGTGTAGGGTATTACCCGGCTCATTTTCACATATTTATGTTTTAGTTCGTAGATAATTCTCGTTCCGTTATGCCTTTAAATTTCTTTTTGTAAAAATCATAGTTATAAATAGTTTTTTTTCGAATATTCTTTTTTATCATTTTATTTATAGAATTGTAAATGCTTATTCTTAAACTTGCGTGTATAATTTTATTTTGCTTAAACTTTTTCTGAAGTATGAAAACTTTATATATTATTAGGCATGCTAAATCCTCTTGGGAGTTTGATTTAGATGATCATAAAAGACCTTTGAATAACCGAGGTTTGAAGGATGCTGATTTGATCGGAAAAGAATTGAAAAACCGCATAAACACTATAGATAAGGTTATAAGTAGTGATGCGGAGAGAGCTAAAAGTACCGCAAAGATTATATTAGATAATCTAGAGGTTGATGACGCTATATTTAATTTAGAGCCAAAGCTTTATGATTTTAATGGACATCAGGTAATAGAAGTAATTAAAAATTGTGATGATAAAGTAAATGCTCTTATGGTTTTTGGTCATAATCACGCATTTACTTCTATAGCAAACCTTTACGGTAGTGAAATGATAGATAATCTACCAACGGCAGGTGTTATAGGTATTCAGTTTGATATTGATAGTTGGAAAGATGTAAGTGTAGGAAAAAACATACTGACTCTATTTCCCAAAGATTTACGATAAATGGTAGAAAATCAAGTAAATAAATATATAAATCGAGAATTAAGTTGGTTGCAATTTAATGCTAGAGTGTTACAAGAAGCGTCTGATGATAGTGTTCCTTTATTAGAAAGACTGAGATTTATAGGTATATTTTCTAATAATTTAGATGAATTTTTTAAAGTACGTTATGCGGCAATTAAAAGAATAGATCTTGCTGGTAGGGATGGTAAAAATGTCCTTAAAGGTAAAACTGCAAGCGAATTATTAGAACAAATTACCAAAATAGTTATTAAACAACAAGCGGAAAGTTTAAAGACGATTAATACTATTGGAGAAAGACTGAAGGAACATAATATTTTTATTATTAATGAAAATCAAGTAACTCCAGAACAAGATAGTTTTATCCGCAGGTATTTCGTAGACAAGGTAAGTCCTGCTTTGGTAACCTATATTTTAAATGATTTAGATAAGTTTCCACACCTTAAAGACAGTGTAGCTTACTTAGCAGTAAAATTGGTTTTAAAAGATAAAATACCTAAAGAAGGTGCTATATCTAAGATTTTACAGCAGAAAACAAAGGAGAAAATCTATGCATTAATTGAGATTCCTAAGAATACAGATCGTTTTGTTGTATTACCGGAGAAAGATGGTAAAAAATATATAATCATTCTTGATGATCTTATTAGGTATTGTATGCAGATCAACTTTAGTATTTTTGATTATGTAAGTGCCTCTGCGCATATGATCAAGATTACTAGGGATGCACAGCTTGATTTTGATAATGATTTTAGTAAAAGTTTTATAGAAAAAATTTCTAGTAGTGTAAAATCAAGAAGAGACGGAGAACCTGTACGATTTGTATACGATAAGACTATAGATAAGGATACACTTAATTTCTTAATGGAAAAAATGGGAGTTGATAATGCTGATAGTATTATTCCTGGTGGTAGGTATCATAATCGAAGGGATTATATGAATTTTCCTGATTTAGGTAAGAAGGAATTAGTATATCAATCATTGATTCCATTAACAATTCCTGGATTAAGTCTACAAGGAAGTCTTCTTGACAAAATAGCTAAAAAGGATTACTTACAATATACACCATATCATACATTTTCTTATACAGTTAAATTCCTAAGAGAATCAGCAATTGATCCAAAAGTAAAGACAATTAAGATTACAATATATCGATTGGCGAGTATTTCTCATATTGCTAGCTCTTTGATAAATGCTGCAAAGAACGGAAAAAAGGTTACTGTGCAGATAGAGCTTCAGGCTAGATTCGATGAACAAGCAAATATTAGTTATGCAGAGCAAATGCAAAGAGAAGGAGTAAACTTAATTTTTGGTGTTCCAGGTTTAAAGGTTCATTGTAAAGCTTGTGTTATTGAACGAGAGGAAAAAGGTAAGCTAAAGAGATATGGATTTATTAGTACAGGGAATTTTAATGAATCCACTGCCAAAATATATACTGATTATACTTTGTTTACTACCAATGAAGCTATTTTGAAGGAAACGAATAAGGTATTTAAGTTTTTTGAGATTAACTATAAAGTAAGTAGATATAAACATTTATTCGTATCTCCTCATTATACCAGAAGTTCGTTAACTAAATTAATTGATTCTGAAATAGAGAATAGTAAAGAAGGAAAACCTGCTGGGATTAAACTAAAACTAAATAGTTTAAGCGATTATAGTATGATCGATAAACTTTATGAGGCAAGTAGAGCAGGTGTAAAGATTGATTTGATTATTCGTGGTATATGCTGCTTGATTCCAGGAATTCCTGGGATGAGTGAAAATATTAGAGCAATCAGTGTGGTAGATAAGTTTTTAGAACATCCAAGACTTTTAATATTCGAAAATGGAGGAGACCCTAAGGTTTTTATATCATCTGCTGATTGGATGAGAAGAAACTTAGATAGACGTGTAGAAATTACCTGCCCTATTTATGATGATGATATTAAAGATGAATTGATAGATACATTCGAAATCTGTTGGAGTGATAATGTGAAAGGTCGAAAACTTTCAGAAAATCAGGATAATGGGTATATTCGAAACGACAATGCGAAAGTGAGATCTCAAATTGCTACGTATGATTATTATTTAAGAAAACTAGGAAATTAAATATTTTGTTGACTATAGAAAAATATGGGGCTATTGATATAGGTTCTAACGCTGTTAGATTACTAATTAGTAGTGTACATGAAGAAGAAGGGAAGACCACAAGGTTTAAGAAAACTAGTCTAGTGCGAGTTCCTATTAGATTGGGAGCTGATGTGTTTTTGACGAATAAAATTTCTGATGAGAATATTAAAAGGATGATTGATACCATGCAAGCATATCAACTTTTAATGAATACTCATAAGGTAGTTAGATATAAAGCTTGTGCTACATCTGCTATGCGTGAGGCTGAAAACGGCAAGGAGGTAGTAGATCTAATTAAAAAGAAAACAGGAATTCAGATTGATATTATTGATGGGACTAATGAAGCTGCTATTATTGCAATGACCGATCTTCATGATTTAATTAATACTGATGCAACTTATTTATATGTAGATGTAGGAGGTGGTAGTACTGAGTTTACACTTTATCATAACGGAAACACAATTGCTTCTAGATCTTTTAAATTAGGTACAGTAAGGTTGCTTAATAATGTCGTTTCAGAAAATACTTGGAAAGAAGTAGAAAAATGGATAACGGACACTACTAATGGATATTCCAGGTTATCATTAATTGGTTCTGGTGGAAATATTAATAATATCTTTAAGAATAGTGGAAAGAGTAATGGAAAACCATTATCGTTTTTATATTTAAGTTCTTATTACGATCTTTTAAATTCATTAACCTATGAAGAACGAATATGGGAGTTAAACCTAAATCAAGATAGAGCAGATGTTATATTACCAGCTACTAAAGTATATTTATCAGCTATGAAATGGAGTGGAGCTAAAGATATTTTTGTTCCTAAAATTGGTTTGTCAGATGGGATTATAAAATCGTTGTATAGTGAAAAATTAGAAAATCGATTAAAGACATAAAAAATCAATTTATTGGCTTTTTGTCGATTTATCATTCGAATATTTGGTCTAAAGTACCTACACAATCTTTAAAATTACTTTTTTTGTGTTAAATTGCTTTAAGAACCAAATTGATTATAAATACTTATGTTATGAATAAAATTTTACTTTTACTTTTTACCTTATTTATAGGTACTGTTACTATTAAAGCTCAGGAATCAAGATATGGAATTAGAATAGGAGCAAATTTAAGTTCTATTAGTTCTGATGATATTACTGGGGATTTAGATCAGAGTAGAATAGGTGTTGTAGTTGGTTTTTTAGCGGACTATAGATTAACAGATAAATTAAGATTACAACCAGAATTTCAATATTCTGGACAAGGAAATAAAGATAGAGACTTACGAGTTAATTATCTTCAATTACCTGTAATGGTAAAATATAATATTACGGATCTTTTTAATGTTCAATTAGGACCACAAGTTGGTCTTAAGATATGGGAATGGGAGGATAATCAATCTAGTGATACCGATTTTGGTACATTTGATTTTGCCGGAGTTATAGGGATTGGAGCGAATATAACAGATAATTTTTTTGTAGATCTACGTTATGCTTTTGGGTTGTCTAATGTTTTTGATGATGGAGCTGGTGTAAATATAGACGGATCAAACCGAAATATTCAACTATCCGTTGGATATAGATTATAATTACTTTTTACTGGAACTAATATAAAGCAGATTCAGGTATTTAGTTGTGGTGACTATATACTTAACCGTGAATTGATTCTTTTTTACTTAGAGATTTCATGATATCTGCTTCGAAATCCAACAAATCCTGCCATTTTTGATCAACTTCTTTGCGATCTCCATACTGACGAGCAAAGTTTAAAAACATAGTATAGTGATTTGCTTCACTAACCATTAAATCTCTGTAAAACTTAGCTAATTCTTGATCTTCTAATTCTTCTGATAAAAGTTTAAAACGTTCACAACTTCTGGCCTCAATCAAGGCTGCATATAGTAGTCGATGTACTAATTGTGTAGTTCTACTACCACCTTTTGGGAAAAAAGTAACTAATTGAATGACATAATCATCTTTTCTATCTCGACCTAATGTCCATCCACGGGCAATGATTTTATCGTGTACCATTTTAAAATGACTAATTTCCTCTTTAACTAGTTTAGTCATCTCCTGTACCAATTCTGTATACTCAGGGAAACTAACAATTAATGATATGGCAGTTGATGTTGCCTTTTGCTCACAATAGGCATGATCCGTAAGGATTTCTTCAATGTTTTTTTCTACAATATTTACCCATCGTGGATCAGTTGGGAGTTTTAAACCTAGCATCATCTTGTTTCAATTATAATAAGCAAAATTACTATTTTGATTTTTCTAATGCTAATTAGTCAGATAGAAAGGTTTTTCTAAACTAAGAAATGTTGACTCCAGATTTTAATCATGTTTATTAGAAATCTTAAGTTATATAATTTTTCAACAAAACGCTATTAAATATCTAAGTCAAAATCAGACCTTAATTTATCAATAAGAGGATTTTTTTCTCGAAGTTTTTCGTATTTATCTTGCGGAGTAAAAGCATATTTTTTTGATGCCTCTTCGTTTACCTTAATATCAAGTGCAATACTATAATTATTAAGTTTTTTGTAAAGAAACTGAAATAATCCAGGTAGTGCACTCTCCATATCAGCTTTCATAGAATTATTAGGTAACTCTAAATAAATTTTACCATCATTTAATGTAGGTATATTCATCGCGAACATAGAGCCAATAATGCGTTCCCCTTTTTTGTCTTGCATTTTCCCATATTCTTCCCAACCAGCTTGCATTTCTGTTTCAGTGAAATCATCACTAGGTAAATTTTTAGGATCAACAATTGTATCTACTTTTTTCTCAGCGTGTTCTTTTTTCTTGCGAATACTACTTAGTGATAAACCAGAGGTTCTACCAGTTCTATTTCTAATTGAAGGTTTGTTTTCCGAAGTGGTCGGAGCTATAGTAGCTGTTTGTTCTGTATTAGCAATTTGAGAAGGAGATTCTTGTTTTTTTTCATCAACAGGAGTGGATGAAACAGATACACCGGGATTTTCTTTAGAAATAGAAATCTCAGATTCACTATGAGCAGCTTTTTCTTCAGCTCTTTCTTTAACTTCTGGAGAAATCTTTACTGGTTGTATTCCTTTTTCCTTGAAATAGTTAGGAGGGATTATGTAAGGCTGGCCTTTTTTTTTTCTCCGTCTTTAGTAAGTACAGAGGCAAGTTGCATTAAACATAATTCGACCAATAATCGCTGGTTACGACTTGTTTTATATTTTAAATCACAATCATTTGTAAGTTCAATTCCCTGAACTAAAAATGGATGTGGTGCTTTTTGTGATTGTTCTAAATATTTGGCTTTTGTTTGTTCTCCAACTTCCAATAGATTAATGGTAGCTTGATTTTTGCAAACTAATAAATCTCTAAAATGAGAAGCCAAACCAGCTATAAAATGATGACCATCAAATCCTTGAGCTAGAATTTCATTGAATTCTAAAAGCAACTGAGGAATATTATTTTGCAGAATTAGATCTGTAGTCTTAAAATACGTTTCATAATCTAATACATTGAGGTTTTCAGTAACCGCTTGTCGAGTTAGATTTTTACCACTAAAACTAACAACTCTATCAAAAATAGACAAAGCATCTCGCATAGCACCATCCGCTTTTTGAGCAATGATTTGTAAAGCATCCTCATCAGCAGTTATTCCTTCTTGCTCAGCTACCTGCATTAAATGGTTCTTTGCATCGGTAACTGTTATTCGTTTAAAATCAAAAATCTGACAACGAGATAATATCGTTGGAATGATTTTATGTTTCTCTGTAGTAGCAAGTATAAAAATCGCATGTTTTGGCGGTTCTTCTAATGTTTTAAGAAAAGCATTAAAAGCTGCTTGTGATAACATGTGTACCTCATCAATTATGTAAACTTTATAAGTTCCAACTTGTGGAGGTATACGAACTTGATCTATTAAGTTTCGGATATCATCAACAGAGTTATTAGAAGCAGCATCTAACTCAAAAATGTTAAATGCAAAATCTTCATCTGGATTTTCATGTCCTTGTTGATTAATTGTTTTTGCTAGAATTCTAGCACAAGATGTTTTACCAACACCTCTAGGGCCTGTAAATAATAAGGCTTGTGCAAGGTGATTGTTCTCTATAGCATTAAGCAGCGTATTAGTAATAGCCTGTTGTCCCACAACGTCCTTAAACGTCTGAGGTCTATATTTACGAGCAGATACTATGAAGTGTTCCATCGATACAAAGTTAAAAATTGATTGGAAATAAAGAATTACTGTATTTGGTTTTTACAACCGAGTTATTAACAGTTCAAAAAAAACACGAATTACTTATACAGGCTTTCTATTTATTTTATTTTTGCACGCAAGCAGATCACCTTATCGCTGTTTTGATTTATCAAAAGAGAGGAAAGTCCGGACACCATAGTGCAGTATAGCGGGTAACGCCCGTCCGTCGTGAGATGAGGACAAGTGCAGCAGAAAGTATGTACAGGTAAGGCTGTAGTGAAACCAGGTAAACTCTATACGGTGCAACGCCATGTATACCAACGCTTAAGGGTTGCGCGCCCAATGTTGGAGGGTAGGCGGTTTGATCTTGATAGTAATATCAAGGCTAGATAAATGATAAGGATTCCATCTTTGATGGATTACAGAATCCGGCTTATGATCTGCTTTTTTTATTTCTTTAGTTAGGCATACAATTTGATAAGATTGAATAAACAAGATAAAGATATGCCAATCAAAATCACCTTACTATTTCTGTTAATTTCCGTTGTATCAATCTCCGCCCAAAATCAGATTCCTAATACAGAAGAGTTGTTTGGAAAATGGATCATAGAAAAGGATTCTTATAACAAATTTAAAACGTATCTTATTAATGCTGAATTAGAAAATACTAATGTATCTACAAAGATTAATATTTTTAGAGATGTGTATACAGGAACACTAAAAATGGAATATATTAAACCGGTGGGGACTAAATATAATACTCCTAGACCTAGATGTGGAAATGGTCCTAAATTGATAAAAAATGTCAAAGGAAATTACGAGGCATATA
The DNA here is from genome assembly GCF_943733665.1 of Aquimarina sp. Aq107. Taxonomy (NCBI): domain Bacteria; kingdom Pseudomonadati; phylum Bacteroidota; class Flavobacteriia; order Flavobacteriales; family Flavobacteriaceae; genus Aquimarina; species Aquimarina sp. Aq107. Next base: position 1,832,882 of record NZ_OX030782.1, read on the forward strand.
CTGTTTGCGCTTATGATCCGAAAAATGGAAAATTAAAAGTGTTGGACCCTAGTTTTATAGATGGTAAATTGTTTTATGTAAAAAAGGTTGGCATTGAAGAAATAGAGCTAATTAAAATCAAATAACTTTTTTACAAATCCTTTAACAAGTAGCAATACTATTTTTCTTGTACATTGTGCTACCAAAAGAAAATTGTATTTATGAATATTGCTATTGTTTGTTATCCAACCTTTGGAGGTAGTGGGGTAGTGGCTACAGAATTAGGAATTGCTCTTGCTAAATTAAACCATCAGGTACATTTCGTAACGTATAAACAACCAGTAAGACTTGGGTTATTAAGTCCCAATATTCATTTCCATGAAGTTACTGTTCCAGAATATCCTTTATTTCATTATCAACCTTATGAATTAGCTTTATCTAGTAAGTTGGTAAATACGGTAAAGAAATATGATATAGAATTACTACATGTACATTATGCCATACCGCACGCATATGCGGGATATATGGCCAAACAAATATTAGCAGAAGAAGGAATACATATTCCAATGGTAACAACATTACATGGTACTGATATTACATTGGTAGGAAATCATCCTTTTTATAAACCGGCTGTTACCTTTAGTATTAATAATAGTGATATTGTTACTTCAGTTTCCGAAAGTTTAAAAGATGATACATTAAGATTATTTGATATAAAAAAAACTATTGAGGTAGTTCCTAATTTTATTGAAGCTAGTGTACGTAAAACTGATTTTACAGATTGTCAGAGAGAGTTGATGGCTAAACCAGAAGAGCGTATAGTTACTCATATTAGTAATTTTAGACCAGTAAAAAGAATTATGGATATTGTAGACATATTCTATAATATTCAAAAAGAACTTCCCGCTAAGTTATTAATGGTAGGTGATGGTCCTGAGCGAAAAGCGGCTGAAAAGAAATGTAAAGAATTAGGGATAAAGGATCATGTGATTTTCCTTGGTAATAGTAATGAAATTGATAAAATATTATGTTTCTCTGATTTGTTTTTACTTCCTTCCGAGAGAGAAAGTTTCGGTTTAGCGGCTTTAGAAGCTATGGTAAATAAAGTTCCCGTAGTATCAAGTAATTCAGGAGGTATTCCAGAGGTTAATTTAGATGGTGTTTCTGGATATTTAAGTAATGTAGGGGATGTTCAGGAAATGTCTAATAATGCAATTCGTATTTTAAGAGATGACAAAACATTAAGTAAGTTTAAGGAAGGAGCATTTAACCAAGCATTGAAATTTGATATTGCTAATATAGTTCCTTTGTATATAGAATTATATGAGAGCGCACTCGCCGCAGTTTAGAGAAACAAAATAAAGCGCTATTATCAAAATAATAGCGCCTTACAACTAAACAAAAATCAAATCAATTGATTCTCGAGGGGTTTAAAAGATATATCTTGCAGCGATTCCGATATTGACTCCGAAGTTATCCACATCACTAAATCCTCCAGTATTTTCTATACTATGAATATCATAGGTTGGGCGAATACTAAATGCTACCTGCAGCGGAAAATCAAAACGATAATCTACTCCAAAATCAGCTCCAACATAAGGAAAGAATTCACTATCTCGATCATTGGTTATTCCGAAACCAAAAATGCTAGTTTTAAAGTCAATATAACCCGCACCTATTCCTGGACCGGCAAACCAATTTAGGTTATCCCAAATGTTATAACTCCAGTGAAAGTATGCTCCTCCACGATAGGTGTTAATGAATGAATTTGTTTTCCAACTAAGATTAACGTCAATTCTATTATGTTCTCCAAACATTTGACGTTGGTATGTGATTTCTGGACCAAATCCTTCATCACCAACAACTCCTTGTGATAATCTAATACCTATAACACTTTTAGGAATATCTTGTGCCTGAAGATTAATACTAGTTACAATTAAGATGAGAACAAAAAATAATTTTTTCATGATTATAAGGTTTTTTTAATATTTACCTTTTGTATGTAATCGAATGAAAAGGTTAACATATAATCGAAAAAAAATAAAAATCCCTCGACAATAGTGCCGAGGGATTTTTATTATGATATGTAAGATGTACTAAAACTTATATCTTGCACTTAGACCAAGATTAAATATAATATCATCATTTGTGTAATCATCAAAGTAAATTTCGGGTCGAAAATCTAAGGAAATTAGTAGAGGAAAGTCGAAATTGAATTCAATACCAACATCTCCCGTTACAAAACCAAAAGTCCCTAAGTCATCTCTATTATCAAGATCATTGTCATAATCCACAAGACCACCACCGATACCAGGCCCAACATACCAGTTTAGTCCTCCATCAATATTAAATACCCATTGATAGATACCAGTTAATTTAACAGCATTAAAACTATTTCTTCCTTGCACCCCTAAATTTAATTCTGCTCTAGTTTCAGGGCTTAATCTTGCTTGATATGTAGCTTCCGCCCAGAAACCATTACTTTCACTAAGTCTTAAACCTATAGCATGTTCTGAAATTTCTTGCGCTTGCGCTGTAAAAATTGAAGCAAATAATAAAGAGGTAATGATAAAAATACGCTTCGTCATTGTGATATTGTTTTTTTATTGTTATCCCAATATAACGTTAGATACTTTTTTTTAATATGATTGAATTGCTTAAGATTTTGTTAATTTCTAATTTAAATACAACATATGAATTCCTTTAATACCTGTCTAAGCTCCTTGTAATTTCATATCTGTACTTTCGAAAATTTTATCTGCCGAATTTGCAATAAATCCTGTAAAAAGTTGACCATTCTCTTGTTTGTGTCTAAATGCGAATTCATAATAACAAGAAGTAACCTCTTTGATCCCCTCAATAAATTCTATTTCGATTTTATCTGCTAAAATACTTGATTGTTCAAGAAATTGAGAAGGAGTTCCTTTGATCTCTCCACCAGAAGAATTTAGCACAAATCCGTTTTTCTTTAGAAAACTATTAAGACTAGTTAAGTTTTTAAAGTTGTTCAGTTTATTAACGTCTACTGTAAAGTGATTGGAGCAAAAACCATTAACGTACATCCAAGCAGCATATTCAGATTCTTGTTGTAAGTTTTTATAGGTTTCATAGGATGGTGTCTCCCAAACCCTACCTTTTAATATTAAATCATCTTGGTCAAAAATTGTACTCTCGACGTTATCCAATAATTCTTTTACAGTTTTCTGAAGCTGTTCAGTAAAATGATGGCTTAGCAATTGACTTATGAAAATTTTTGGAGCATCAGGATTATCAGCATGTTCGTAATGTTTAGCATACAGCTTTTTAGCTTCAAAATGATATTCATTTATTTCTTTATAACCCATTGCTAAAAATGGTTTAGCAATTACACTAATATTAGTTCTTGGGTCATCAAAAGTTCTAATTGCGATATGATCATTGAAAATTGTTTCATTCTCTCCCGCCAATAGAGATTTAACCTTATTTGCAGATGGGGTTTTATGAGCATATTGTTTCCATAGCTCTTCAAAAAAAAGTGTAGAATTCATTTTATCTGTTTATTTTTATTTCAAAAGTACTACATTTGACTAATTTTATTACTTTAGGTAATTGATTTAATTAATTATTGTTTTTTTTTATGTCAAATTGATTTTGCTTTAAAATAAGATTTCTTATTTATAGCTTAGATCACTCAAAATTTCATTCATTATGAATCATTTTGATTATATAGATCAGCAAATATTATTGCAGATCCGCGAAGATGCTAGAAAACCTTTTTCGCAAATAGCTGAAGAATTAAAGATTTCTAATTCATTAGTACATCAAAGAATTAGAAAGTTAAAGGAGAACCAGGTAATTAATAAAGCCGAGTTTGTTATTGATGAAAAGCAAATAGGATACAAAACCAAATCTTATGTTGGAATAAGGCTTAAAGAAGCTAGATATGCTAGGTCAGTAGTTGATGATTTGGCTAAAATACCAGAAATATTAGAATGTAATTATGTATCTGGTAATTATGCACTTTTTATCCTGATATTTGCATACGATAATCATCATTTACGCAATATTCTATACGAACAAGTTCATCAAATAGATGGAGTTGCTGGTACGGATAGCTTTATTTGTTTTGATACCAATTTTAAGCGACAGATTACTTTGGATTCATTAGTAAAAGGAAAACAAATATGATAAAAGAAGCTGATCTCATTACTTTAAGTGAACAGTTAGATGGAGAATTAAACTTCGATTTTCTTACCAAATCCTTATATGCTACTGATGCATCTGTATATCGCAGAATTCCTACGGCGGTAGCTTTTCCTAAAAATATATTGGACCTAAAGAAAATTATAAATTTTGCGAACGATAATAGCTGCGGTTTAATACCAAGAACGGCTGGGACTTCTTTAGCAGGTCAATGTGTTGGAGATGGCATTGTAGTAGATGTGTCTAAATACTTTACTAAAATAATAGCTATCGATGAAGCTAAAAAAACAGTTACCGTTCAGCCTGGAGTTATTAGAGATGATTTAAACCGTTTTCTAAAACCTTATGGAGTGTTTTTTGGGCCAAATACTTCTACCTCTAATCGTTGCATGATAGGCGGTATGGTTGGTAATAATAGTAGCGGTACTACTTCTATACAATATGGTGTTACTAGAGATAAAGTAATCAAATTACAAACAGTTTTATCTGATGGTAGCGAAGTAACGTTTTCCAATATTTCTAAAGAAGGTTTTGAACATAAGAGGAATCAAAATACATTAGAAGGTAAGATATATGATACTGTTTTTAATGAGTTAATTTCTCAGGATGCACAAGAAAACATACATAATAATTTTCCTAAACCTGAGATACATAGGCGTAATACTGGATATGCAATTGATGAATTAATTAAATCCAATGTTTTCTCAGATTACAAGGAGGATTTTAATATGTGTAATTTATTATCTGGTAGTGAGGGAACCTTAGCTTTTACAACCCAAATTACATTGCAACTGGATAAACTACCTCCTCAGGAGTCATTGATGATAGCTTCTCACTTTCATTCTATCGAAGACTGTTTAAATGCTGTAGAACCGGTAATGAAACATACATTATTTACTTGTGAAATGATGGATAAGACAATCTTAGATTGTACAAAAAACAATGTAGAACAACTTAAGAATCGCTTTTTTATAGAAGATGATCCTCAAGCGATTTTAATGTTAGAATTAAGAGCTAATGATTTAGAAAGTCTTGAAAAACAAAAAATAACACTGTTGTCTACATTAGAGAATTCAGGATTGACTTATGCAAATCCTATTTTATTAGGAAATCAAATTAATCAAGCTTTAGAACTTAGAAAAGCAGGGTTGGGGCTATTAGGTAATATTATAGGTGATAAAAAAGCAGTTGCCTGTATAGAGGATACGGCAGTAGCTTTATCTGATTTAGCAAACTATATCAAAGAGTTTTCTGATTTAATGAAAAGACATGATCAAGATGCAGTTTATTACGCACATGCCGGCGCTGGGGAATTGCATTTAAGACCAATCTTGGATCTTAAAAAGAAAACAGATGTTGTGCTTTTTAAAGAAATTACTGATGATGTAGCTAGTTTGGTAAAAAAGTATAATGGATCCATGAGTGGAGAGCATGGTGATGGAATTGTTCGAGCGGAGTATATTCCTTTTATGATTGGAGAAGCGAATTATAATGTGTTAAAACGAATAAAAACTGTATTTGATCCTAAAGGTATTTTTAATCCAGGTAAGATAGTAGATGCCTATGCCATGGATGAACAGTTAAGGTACGAGATTGATAGAAAAGAACCTGAAATAGAAACATTATTAGATTTTACAGATTCTTTAGGAATTTTACGTGCTGCAGAAAAATGTAATGGGAGTGGAGATTGCAGAAAATCAGTAGAGTCAGGAGGAACTATGTGTCCTAGTTATAGGGCTACTAAAAATGAAAAGGATACCACCAGAGGTAGAGCTAATACGCTACGAGAAGTATTAACGAATAATACAGAATCTAATAAATTTAACAAGAAAGAATTAAAAGAAGTATTTGATTTATGTATTAGTTGTAAAGGTTGTTCTAGTGAATGCCCTTCTAATGTAGATGTAGCTGCCTTAAAAGCAGAGTTCGAATATCAATATCAAAAAGAAAACGGAACTTCTCTTAGAACTAAATTATTTGCAAACAATAATACATTTAATAATCTAGGAAGAATAGCACCCGGTTTAACAAATTTCTTTTTTGAAAACACATTTACTTCTGGGATTTTAAAATCCACTCTTGGTATTGCTAAAGAAAGAGAATTGCCATTACTAAGTAAACAATCTTTAAGAAAATGGTGTCAAAACCATTTAAAACTAAAACAACCTAAAAATCCAATTAAAAGTATTTACTTTTTTGTAGATGAGTTTACAAATCATTTAGATACTGATATTGGAATCGATGCATTAGAGTTGTTAACAGGATTAGGTTATGAAGTAAAAATCACAAATCACAAGGAAAGTGGTCGAACGTTTATTTCTAAAGGACTATTAAAGCAGGCTAAAAAACTTGCGAATTATAATATAAATACTCTTAGAGAATTAATATCTAGTGATATTCCATTAATTGGATTAGAGCCTTCGGCGATATTAACGTTTAGAGATGAATATCATAGGTTAGCTGATGATAAAGAAGTAGCAAAAACACTTTCGCAAAACACTTTTTTAATTGATGAGTTTTTAAAATCAGAGATTGAATTAGGTAACATTACTTCTGAGCAATTTACAAGGGAAGAAAAAGTAATAAAACTTCACGGGCATTGTCATCAGAAAGCATTGTCTACTATTCATACAACGTTTGTATACCTTAATCTACCCAAGAACTACAAAGTGACCATTATTCCTTCAGGATGTTGTGGTATGGCAGGATCTTTTGGGTATGAAAAAGAGCATTATGATGTGAGTATGCAAATTGGGGAACAAACATTATTTCCTGCGATAAGAAAAGCTCCAGAAACAACTATTATTGCTGCTGTTGGAACTAGTTGTAGACATCAGATTAAAGATGGAACAAAACGTATTGCATTACATCCTGTTAGTATATTAAATGCAGCTTTAATATCGAAAACAGAATATAAATAACGTATAATCAATGTGTTGTGAAATTGTGAATATCTAATAACAAAATTCGTATTGAGAACTTTTTTTAAGATTTATATTTGGCATCCTAAAAAAGTAAATATATGAGCGCTACTTGGTACGAATGTAAAGTAAAATATAGAAAAATAAATGATTCTGGAGTACAGAAAGTAACTACAGAACCTTATTTAGTGGATGCAGTATCTTATACAGAAGCAGAAACTAGAATTAATGAAGAAATGGCAGCATATGTTAGTGAAGAATTTATTATTACTAATATAAAAGTTGCAAATTTTGCTGAGATACACCCTTTTGAAAATTCTGATCGTTGGTTTAAATCAAAAGTATCTTTGATAGCTTATGACGAAGAAAGCGGTAAAGAAAGGAAAACAAACATGTATCTTTTAATTCAGGCTAATGATGTAAAAGAAGCTTTTGACAATACTAATACCGTGATGAAAGGTACGACAGGAGACTATACAATACCTGCAATTGCCGAATCACCAATTATGGATGTATTCCCTTATTTTACAGGTGAAGAGGAACAATTAGAAAAATTCAAAGCATTGAGAGATTCTATTCAGGAAGTAGAAGAAGTAGAAATAGATGAAAATGTACCAGCAGCTCCAGGTTTTATAGGAGAAGAAGAATAATATTTTTAAAGTATTAAAACCTAATAGAGGTTTCTAGAAAAAAGCTTTTGTATTATAACAAAAGCTTTTTTTTATGATTTTTAATTTAATTAAAAAAAGTTTATTCCCATATATTCTATACGATTATAATAATTTTAATCTTTTAGTAACTTATTCTAAAATTGATCGTCAAATAGATAATAATTGTTTTATTAAGCAACCACAATATCAATCAAAATAATAATCACATGAAATTATCACAAACAATTAAAACGTTACTTTTAGTTTTCTTTTGTACAGGATTGTTCTTTAGTACACAGGCTCAAAATTTAGAGAAAGAAATTGATGCTATTGTTTCTTCTATGTATTCTGTAGATGAACCAGGTATCTCAATTTTAGTAGCAAAGAATGGAAAACCAATTTATCGAAAAGCCTTTGGTAAAGCTAATTTAGAACTAGAAGTACCTCTGAAACCAGAAAATGTATTCGAAATAGGTTCGATAACTAAACAATTTACGGCAGTTGCGATCCTAATGTTAGAAGAACAAGGAAAACTTAAAATTGATGACGAAATCACTAAGTATATTCCCGATTATCCGATTAATGGAAAGAAGATTACCATTCATAATCTTTTAAATCATACATCTGGTATTAAAAGTTATACGGGCATGCAGAGTTTTATGAAATCTGCACGTACCGATATGACACCAACAGAATTAATAGATGTATTTAAAAATGAGCCTATGGATTTTGATCCGGGAGAAGAGTTTAGATACAATAATTCTGGTTATATACTATTAGGATATATTATTGAAGTAGTAACAAAAGATACGTACGAAAATTATATAGAAAAGAACATCTTCGAAAAGATAGGAATGAATTCTTCTTATTATGGCAGTACTAGCGAACTGATTAAAAATAGAGCTTCTGGGTATAAACAAAATGAGGATGCATTCCTTAATGCAGATTACCTAAGTCTTACATTACCTTATGCTGCAGGATCATTAATGTCTACGGTAGATGATCTATTAAAATGGCAAAATGCGATAAGTGCCAATACTTTTATAAAAAGATCAAGTTTAGAAAAAGCAATAAACGGATCTAAGCTAAACAATGGCGAAGAAATTGATTATGGTTACGGTTGGAGTAAGATTACCATACAAGAATCCAAAGGATATGCACATAGTGGTGGAATTTTTGGATATACAACAAATGGAATCTTTTTAGAAAATGAAAATGTATATGTAATTGGATTAACCAATTGTAACTGTAAGAATGTACGTGAAATCACTATGAAAGTAGCAGCTACTGCCATAGGTAAACCAATTCCTGATAAAAAAGATGCAGTTGCATTATCAATTAAAGAAGCAAAAAAATGGGTAGGAGCTTATGAGTTTGAAGATAATGTTATAAGACATATTATGCTTAAAGATGGTAAGCTATTTAGTCTAAGAGAAGGAGAGAATTCTAGAGAGTTTGAAATATACCAAATGAAAGATGGTTCGTTTATTTTTGATGATGGAACTATATCTTATAATTTTTCGATGACTGATGATGGAAAAAGACAAACAGTATTTAAAACTGCTGATGAAAGTTTTACAGGAAAAGGAATTGATAAAGCTCCTCCTGCAGAAAGAAAGTCTATTACGGTATCAGCAGATATTTTGAAACAATATGTGGGTAAATTCGAGTTACAACCAAACTTCATCATAGACATTACTTTAGAAGGAAATTCAATATATGCAGAGGCTACAGGGCAACCTAAGTTTGAACTTTTTGCAGAGACTGAGACATTGTTTTTCTTAAAAGTAGTACCTGCAGAAATTACATTTAATGCTAATAATAAAGGGTTAATAGATAGTTTGACTCTAAATCAAGGAGGAAGAAAAATGCCGGCAAAAAGGATCAATTAGAGATTCTAGATCTTAGTTGAGTCATGATTTTTAATATCAAATTATTCGATATCATAAAAGCGGAGTTAAAATATTAAATTTTAACTCCGCTTTATTGGTTTTAATTAAGTAAAAAATAACTTAATTAAATATGAATAGTTGGTCTTATTTTAATCGTTTAAAGAAGTATTTAACTTGATCATATATAAAGAACTTGCATCTATTTTTGGTTCTGATCCAGGAAGTATTTTTTGTTCAATAATACCATTATCATCTTCATCGGTAACCGCAAAATCATCATCATTGATACACCCTAAAGTATGATCATCAATAACCCAGATACCTTCTAATTTATCGTGTGGATATCCTGTTTTTTCGACAAGATCTGCTATTAAGGTCTTAGTAACAGGAACAATTCCAGCGTTTTCTAACTCCACCCAGGTAGATTCTTCCAGAGTTTTTCCATTAAGTAGTAAGCCAAATTCATCTTCGTCATTAGTGGAACTAACATCTGTGGCGTTAGAAATATCTATTTTATAGATATGTTTTTGTACAGTACCTTCTCCAGAAAAATTACCATCTCTTTCTATAACAAGAAATTCTGTATCAGATAAACCAACGATTTCTGAATTTGATAGGTTTGAGTTTTCTTGTCTATAAAGGAATTGTTTTGTTTTAGCTGTTCGTAAGTCAAACATTAAAATTCTAGTAAGATCCGTTCTAATTGTTTCTGGATTATACATAGTAGATTGCATGATACCTACCAAATTCCTTTGATTTGGTGTGATTCCTAATCCCTCCATTCCTCGATTTGGTCTTCGTTTCGAAAATATAGCAGGAATTTTTCTACCTCCATTGTCATCATTAATACCATAAGGAGATATACGTTCAAGTTCTACACCTTCAGCAGAATAGTGTACGATATGAGGACCATATTCATCAGAAACCCAAAAACTTCCATCATATAATGCTACCAAACCTTCTGCATCTAGTCCGAAATCATCAAATGGTAATTGGTTACCATCAATATCATAAGGTATCTCTCCTGTAGCTCCTTTTCCTTCAGGATTCGGAATTCCTGAAATAGGATTACCATTTGGATCTTTTAATATGATTTCTTTTTTTAGAATAATATCACCTTCCGAAGTAACAGAGAACAAGCCGATTCTTGGGGTGTAATCTGCGACTGGAAATTTTTTCCCATCCATAAAGTCAGTATTTGGACCTCTATCAGTTATTGCATAAAATTCTCCTTTTCTTCGAGGATGAGCAGTTGCCGCAGAACCGTAACCACCATTTCTAATTTCTACATTCTCTTGGGTGGTAGTTAATACTTCAAAAGGCAGCTCATATTGGATGTTTTCTTCTAAAACAAGTTGAGGTGGAACAGATATTGGACCTCCAGAAAAGTCATCCAAATACTGACAAGATGTAAAAAGAATTAGTACTGCACAAAGCAACATGGTCTTAAGAGTTTTCATTGGTTTTAAGTTTAGTTATATAATTAAGAAATTGTGTGAGATTTTTTAAAAAACTAATCAGATCTTTTTTTCAAGAAATGAATTCAAGAAAAATGAAGGTTGTAGTCCTTCAAGATCAAGAGGAACGTTTTCAATATCTTCATTTAGTTCTTCAGCATAGGCTTCAAGTTGCTGTTGTTGGTAATGAACAAGTTTCCATTCTTTATTATGATATTCTAGTGATGTCAGGTTTTCTATCCAATCTCCAGAATTTAAATACATACAGGATCCATTCTTATCTTTATATGTTTTTATTTGTGGTTGATGGATATGCCCACAAACGACGTACGTATATGCATTCTTGATAGCAAGTTCTGCAGCTACTTCTTCAAAATCATTTATGTATTTGACTGCTTTTTTAACGCTATTTTTAATTTTTTTAGAAAGTGAAAATTTTTCCTTCCCCATTCGTAAGAGAAACCAATTAATAAATTGATTTAATAAAATGAGCATATCATAGCCCCATCCACCTAATTTAGCTAACCATTTTGCGTTCTGAATGGAGGCATCAAAAATATCTCCGTGAAAAAACCAAGCTTTTTTTCCATCTAAATCCAAAACTAACTTATCAACTAATTTGAAGTTACCCATGGTAGTATCACTGAATTTTCTAAGCATTTCATCGTGGTTTCCAGTGATATATATAACTTCGGTCCCTTTAGAAGCTAGAGTGATAATTTTTTTAATGATTTTAAGATGTGGTTTCGGAAAATACCTTTTTCTAAATTGCCAAATATCTACAATATCACCATTAAGAATAAGTACCTTAGGTTTAATACTATTGAGATAATTTAGTAATTCTTTTGCGTGACATCCAAAGGTTCCTAGGTGAACATCAGATATAACTACGATATCTACAGTACGTTTCTTCATAAAAATGACTTATTCCTACAAATAAACTACTATCTAGTTAAATAATAATTAAGCGATTATGAGCATATTGTTATCTGTGTCTGAATATTTTAACTCGGTATTACTATAATGTTAAACCGATATTATTATCAAAAAGTTATAAACCATTAAATATTTAATTATTTCTGTATTATTTTATTAAATTATCTTATTTCAGGGTGTTTTATTGAATAAAATACTTCTATAAACTTTCTTAACAACGCCTCAATAGCTTTGTTTTGCTTTTTTCTTATCCTGAAGTATCTCTAAATTCGTCCTTCAAATCTTAACATTTTTCGTATTGAAAAGTTTAGAATTTTTCTTTCTAATAAAATTTATTTTATGACATTTTTACATTTAAAAGTTTATACATATCGTTTTTTGATTTTTGGCATATTCATAATGATGCTATCCTGTGATTCTAAGATTTCAGAAACTTCATCTAGCAATTATCCTAAAGATCCCGTAGAGCTTAAAATAGATAGTATCTTGTCTACAATGTCATTAGAAGAAAAAATAGGACAAACGGCGCAACGCGGTAAGTCTAGTAGAGTAAAAGAACTACCAAAAGATCTTAAAGATGCAGTTAGAAAAGGACAAATAGGATCTTTTCTTAACATAATGAATAAAGAGGATGCTAAAGAACTTCAGAGAATAGCCGTAGAAGAAAGCCCTAGTAAGATTCCATTAATTTTTGCACGAGATGTAATCCATGGTTTCAAAACAATTTTCCCTATTCCGCTAGGGCAGGCGGCTTCATTTAATCCTTCATTAGTACAAGAAGGTTCGCGAATAGCAGCAATAGAGGCAAGTACTTATGGAATAAGATGGACTTTTGCTCCGATGATAGATATTTCTAGGGATCCTCGTTGGGGAAGAATAGCAGAATCAGCAGGTGAGGACCCTTATCTTACAAGTAGAATGGCAGAAGCATATGTAAAAGGCTTTCAAGGAGAAGATTTAGCATCACCAACAAGTTTAGCTGCTTGTGCCAAACATTTTATTGGATATGGAGCTGCAGAAGGAGGTAGGGATTATAACACAGCAAACATCAATGATAATTTGTTGCATAATGTATATTTAAAACCTTTTAAAACTGCAGTAGATGCAGGTTCCGCAACTTTTATGACAAGTTTTAATGATCTTAATGGGATTCCAGCATCGGCAAATTCATATATACTAAAAGACATTTTAAGAGAAGAATGGGGATTTGATGGTTTCGTAGTAAGTGATTGGAATTCTATAATAGAAATGGTAAATCATGGATATGCCAAGGATCAAAAGGAAGCTGCAGAGAAATCTATCAACGCAATGTTGGACATGGAAATGACCAGTACTTCTTATCACGATCATTTAAAAGAATTAATACAAGAGGATAAGTTTTCTGAAAAAGAATTAGATCAGGTGGTAAGAAATATTCTTCGAATTAAATTTAGATTGGGATTATTTGATAACCCCTATTTTGATCCTGATGATACAATATTGTATGATAAAAAACATTTAGCAGCAGCACAAAAAACTGCTGAAGAAAGTATTATTTTATTAAAAAATAAGAATAATATTTTACCATTAGATGCTAAAAGGAAAATAGCTATAATTGGTCCTTTAGCAGATGCACCTCACGAACAATTAGGAACTTGGACTTTTGATGGAGAAAAAGAGCATACAATTACTCCTTTACAGTCATTTAAAAATGATGATAAGTATATGGTGCAATATAGTAAAGGGTTATCATACAGCAGAGATAAATCCGAGAATGACTTTGGTAATGCAATAAAGACAGCAAAATCTTCTGACATCATCTTGTTTTTTGCTGGAGAAGAGGCAATTCTTTCTGGAGAAGCACATAGTAGAGCTGATATCAAACTTCCTGGAGCGCAAGAAGAACTAATTGCAGAATTACACAAAACAGGAAAACCAATTGTTTTAGTTCTAATGGCAGGAAGACCTATTACGTTAGGAAATATTAAAGATAAGGTAGATGCAGTTCTTATGGCATGGCATCCTGGAACTATGGGAGGTCCAGCTTTAAAAAATATTATTACTGGTTTAGTTTCTCCATCAGCAAAGTTACCAGTAACCTGGCCAAAAGAGGTAGGGCAAATCCCTATTCATTACAATCATAAAAATACGGGTAGACCTGTAATACCAGAAGAGTTTGTTCATATGGATTCAATTCCAATTGGTGCTTGGCAGAGTTCTCTTGGGAATACATCTCACTATTTAGATGCAGGATTTTTACCAGAATATCCTTTTGGTTATGGACTTGGTTACAGTAGTTTTAAGTATTCCAATTTTTCGATATCATCTATGAATCCAAAGATAGGAGAAACTATTACTGCTAAAGTTCTAGTGACTAATACTGGAAATGTAAAGGCTAAAGAAACAGTACAATTATATTTTAGAGATATGGTCGGGAGTTTAACTAGACCTGTAAAGGAGTTGCTACGATTTGAGAAAATTATATTAAATTCAGGGGAATCTAAAGAAGTAGAATTTACTTTTTCGACAAATGATTTAGCTTTTTATGGACCTGACAAGAAATGGATTACTGAACCTGGTAATTTTAAGCTATGGATCGCTAAACATGCTTTAGACGAAGAAAATGAATTAGAATTTATTTTAGAATAATAATTTACTATTGTTAAGGTGTCTAAAAGTGTAATATACATTGTATATGGAGTTTCCGGAAGTGGAAAAACTACAGTAGGAAAAGCATTAGCTAAAGAATTAAATATTCCTTTTTTTGATGCAGATGATTTTCATCCAGAAGAGAATATTAAAAAAATGTCAACGGGCTTTCCTTTAGATGATTCTGATAGAGAACCTTGGCTGAAGAAATTAGCGAGTGAAATTGTAGTTTGGAATACAAACAAAGGTGCAGTACTGGCTTGTTCAGCTTTAAAGAAAGCTTATAGAAAAACCCTTCAATCTATCGATTCTAAGTATGTGAAGTGGATTTTTTTGGATGGGAGTTTTGATTTGATTTCAAATCGTTTAGAAGCTAGAAAAGAGCATTTTTTTAAAAAGGAAATGCTAGTCTCTCAATTTGAAGCTTTAGAACAACCGGAGGATGGTATTTCTATTAATATAGATAAGAGTGTTGATCAAATTATGAGCGAAATTAGAACTACATTAAATACAGATAAATCACAATTAGGGTTAATTGGTTTAGGAGTCATGGGTAAGAGTTTAGCTAAAAACTTATTGTCCAAAAACTTTAAACTTTCTGTATATAATAGACATGTTGATCATATTGAAGTTGATGTTGCTAAAAACTTTGTAGCGGAGGAGTCTAAATACCAAACATTAGTAGGTTTTGATGATTTAAAAGAGTTTGTAGATTCTTTAGAACAACCGCGCACAATAATGCTTATGGTTAATGCAGGAAAGCCAGTGGACCTAGTTATCGATGAATTATTACGCTATTTGTCCGAAGAAGATTGTATTATAGATGGAGGTAATTCTCACTATAAAGTAACATTAGAAAGAAGTAAAAGACTAGAAGAAAAAGGAATTCATTTTTTAGGAACCGGAATATCTGGTGGAGAAGAAGGCGCATTAAAGGGTCCATCAATAATGCCGGGAGGATCTAAAATAGCATACAATAGATCTGGTAAATATTTAGAAGCAATAGCAGCAAAAGATAAAAACGATAATAGCTGTTGTGCTTATATTGGGCCAGAAGGATCCGGCCATTTTGTAAAAATGGTTCATAATGGGATTGAATATGCAGAGATGCAATTATTAGCAGAAGCATATCATATGCTAAGATTTTATGCGCATAAAACTCCAGCTGAAATATCTACTATTTTTGCCGATTGGATTAAAAAAGGACTAAAAAGTTATCTGTTAGAGATTACTTCGGATCTTCTTCTTAAAACAGATGGTGAGGATTTTCTTATTGATAAAATATTAGATAAAGCAGGGCAGAAAGGAACTGGTGGATGGTCTACAAATGCCGCCTTGGAATTAGGAGTTTCTCTACCTACGATTTCTGAATCTGTAATGGCTCGTAATGTTTCTGGAATTAAATCCGAACGGGTAAAAGCATCTGAGATATATCAATTTAAAACTTCAGATTGCCCTGCCAATGATATTGTTTTTATTGAAAATATGGAAAAAGCTTTTAAGGCCGCTAGTATTATCAATCATCACATAGGGTTTGAATTACTAAAAGAAGCATCAACAGCATATCAGTGGGAGCTCAATCTGTCTGAAATAGCTGGTATATGGACCAATGGCTGTATTATTAGAAGCAACCTAATGGAACAAATGGCTGTATTATTTGTAGAAAATAATGAGATGCCTTTATTACTGTTTCCAGAAATTGTTTCTATTATGAAATCTACGATACACTCACTTTCAGAAACTGTAGCAACTGGATTAAAATCAGGTTTTTCACTACCAGTATTATCTGCAGCTGCAAATTATTTTTTCGCATACACATCTGCACAATCTTCTGCTAATATTATACAAGCGCAACGAGATTATTTTGGTGCTCATACATATCAAAGAGTGGATCAACCAATTGACCAATATTTTCATACAAACTGGAAAAGCTAATTTATGGATTATCAATTACTAATTGCAGTAGGAGTAGGCATCATTGCACTACTTTTTATGATTTTAAAGTTACGAATGCAGGCTTTTATAGCCTTGTTAATCGTTTGTATATTAGTTGGAATTGTAGCAGGCTTACCTGCAGATGATATTCTAAATAGCATAAAAAATGGAATGGGAGGTACACTAGGTTTTGTGGCTACCGTGGTTGGACTCGGAGCGTTGTTTGGTGGTTTACTTGAGAATTCTGGAGGTGCACAAGGATTGGCTAATTATATCTTAAAATTAGCTGGTGAAAAAAATGCATCTTGGGCATTGATGATTACCGGTTTTATCATTGCAATACCTGTTTTTTTTGATGTAGCTTTTATTATTTTGGTTCCCATTGTTTATGCAATCGCTAGAAAAACTAAAAAATCTTTATTGTTATATGCGATTCCATTATTGGCTGGTTTAGCAATCACTCACAGTTTTATTCCACCAACACCTGGTCCAGTTGCTGTCGCTGATATATTAGGAGCTAACCTTGGTTGGGTAATTGTTTTCGGTTTTTTAACAGGTATTCCTGCAGCTATTATAAGCGGACCTATATTAGCAAAATACTTAGCTACTAGAATAAATATTACTATTCCTGAAACAAATGACGCAGGTGTTGCAATAAATAACACACCTAATCCTATAGGTATTATATTGATTATAGCATTACCCATTATGCTGATTGTTTTAAAAACGGTTTTACTAGGTGATTGGTTCGGAGAAGATGTATTATCAAAATCGATGGTAAATTTGATTACTTTATTTGGCCATCCATTTACTGCGTTAATCATTGCTAATCTGGTAGCTTGGTATTTTTTAGGAATCAAAAGAGGTGTCACTAGAGATGATTTATTGAAAATTTCTATGAAATCTTTTAAACCAGCAGGAGCAATTATTCTATTAACTGGTGCTGGTGGAGCTTTTAAACAGATATTGGTAGATACTAAAGCAGGTGAGTTATTAGCGTCATCATTACAGAGTTCATATATTCATCCATTACTGTTTGCTTTTATTGTGGCAGCCTTGATACGAGTTTTACAAGGATCAGCTACAACCGCCATGATTGCAGCCGCAGGAATTACATCACCTATTATTCTTGCCGGTGATTTTAGTAATTCTCAGATAGCTCTTTTTGTTATTTCTATTGCTTCTGGGGCAACTATTTTATCTCATGTTAATGATAGTGGATTTTGGTTGGTTGGTCAATACCTTGGTATGACAGAGAAACAAACCTTTCGTTCTTGGACTGTGATGACTACATTAATAGCTGTTACTGGGGTTTTGATGTCACTATTATTGTGGTATATTTTTTAAATATTTTAATTTGATTTTTAAAAGAAGCTTTCATAAACATATCGTTTGGTTAAAAATTAGTTAACTATTTGTTTTGTAATATGTTATTTTAATAGATATGTTTATTTTAAACGTGTTAATTATTAAAACAAAAGTAATGGAAGCATTAGATAATCTTAAGAAAACTTATAAGGAGATGGATCGTAATGAAAAACAAAAGATCCAAGGCGGAACGCAACAAAAATCAGTAGTAATATGGTCTAGAATGGCAATTACCGAGGAATGTACTGATCATATTTTAGGTTGCTAAAATCATATTTTTATTACAAAAAAAATAGTTATTTATATAACTCGTTAGTAAAAACAAAGACTTAAAATTACGTTCTTTGTTGAACTATGAATCCAGAAGTTTATAAACACATAGAATTATTATTAGGTAGTGTAGGTTTTATAATTGCACTATTTTTTGGAGTTTTTTTGATAATAACTAGAGAACAACGATCTAAGGCAAATGTGTTCTTAGCGATTTATTTATTGGCTTTTAGTCTTAGAATTGGTAAATCACTGTTTTATAATTATTTTCAAATAGATCCGATAGTTCGCAATGTGTTCTTAGGCATGTTATTAGGTATTGGACCTTCTTTATTTTTTTATGCCAAGCAACTAGTTGAACCGAATAAAATAGATAATAAAAGATCAATTTTTATTCACTACATCCCTTTGTTTTTATTCGTAACATTTTGCTGGGTAATCCCGAATAATGATTCTATTTCTTCCAGAATTATATTTTTAGCACTGTTATTTCACATATTAGTATATGGATTGTATACGTTATATTGGATAGTGGTTAATAGAAAAGAGAGAAATGATAAATCGAATAAAATTTATAATTGGTTATTGTTTCTTACGATATTAACGATAATGATGTCACTAATGCAGATAAGTGTTTTTGTGGATGTGGTGCCATATTTAAGTACAGCTTTTTTATTTTCTTTGATAATTTTGATTTTATCAATTACGGCATTAAAGAATCCTTTTTTGTTTAAAATGGAGAATGAAAAATATATTAATTCTTCACTAGACAATGAAAAAGGGATAGAATATTTGAAAAAGTTAATGAGTTTAATAGAACAAGAAAAAGTATTTCTGGATCCCGAATTAACACTAACCAAATTGAGTAAGCGGATTGGAATAACTTCTAAACAATTGTCGCAAGTAATTAATCAAAATAGAAATGAAAACTATTCTCAATTTATTGCTAGGTATCGGGTAGAGGAAGCAAAAAGATTATTGAGCTTACCAGAATATCATAATTTCAAAATATCTGCTATTGCTTATGAAAGTGGTTTTAATAGTATATCTTCATTTAATACTGCCTTTAAAAAAATAACGAATACTACTGCAGTTCGATTTAGAGAATCTTTGTAAAGATGATTGTGATTCTCCAATTACTAGATTAAAACATTTTGGGTTTAATTCATTCATTATAGAAATAGTAAGGTCAATAATCCCCATTCTTGATTATGAAATTCACTTGGTGACATTAATTTATTTAAATTACCTCCTTCTTTTATAAATTCTGATTCTGTTAGATTTTGTTTTAGGAGCTCATTTTCTAGATAGAAAATCTCATATTGTTCCCACCCCTTTATATAAATGATATTACCTTCTTTATAAAGTTCATCTATAGAATTAGCTTTTGTAACTCCATTTTTATCTAAAGAAGCATTTGCAAAATCAATCATTTCTAATTGATAATTAGATGTTATAGGAACTCTACCGTAGTCACCCATACCATTATTTCTCCAGTATGAGAATCGCCAAATGAATAGAGTTATGCAAATCAAAGGAATTAAGAATCTTTTTTTCATCCTTTTAAACTTTAGTGATTTGCTAACAATGAACCATATAATAAAACCATAGACAAAAGATAAAATAGGTATGCGAATTAATTCGAATAGTAAGTGAAATAGGGAAGCCATATTATTAAGATATTTTAATAAAACAAAGATAAACTGGTATGCATATAAAATAGATGTTAATAGTTTAGTTTGTGTTTAATTTCAAATATTACTTTTTCAATTTTTTTATTTAAAGTTATTTCTCCTTCTATTCTCAAAACTCTACACTGCAATAATTTGATCCACTTATTATGAATTCTTAATGATCTCCCTTCAAAATTCGGGTTTTCATATTGATTCGCCCAATTTAAGAAAGCTTTTGAATTTTGTTGAATTTCTATGTCTTTTAGAATCTTTTCTCCGTATCGTTCTTTTTCTCTTTTATAAAGACGATCCATCCTTTCTTTATTATCAAGGCGAATAAATACTGCAAAGTCAAATGATGTTTGCCATTCTTTTCCCCAACTTACCAATGAACCACTTACAACAACATTTTCATACTTTTTGAAATCTAACTTTAGTTTTTTATTCCGTTCGTTTCGTGGTACTTTTTTCTGGAATGGTGGTTCTGTTTTTTTCCAATAGTAATCATCAACATCTAAATGAATAAAATTAGCGCGTTTTTCAATTTCCTTAGCTAAGGTGGTTGTTCCAGAGCCTGATGCGCCAAATATTAGTATTTTCATCTATCTTGATTTTGTTTTAAATAAAAGCAACCCACTTGATAATATCCAAGCAGCTATACTAAAAGTAAACATTCTAAAACCAGTTAAACTGGTAAACACAAAATCTGTTAACCCTCCTACAATAGCAAAAATTGTAATAAAAACTCCTAAATATCCAATCCATTTTGGATACTTACTTTCTACTAAAATAATAATTGAATATACTAGAATGGATATACAACAAGCTACTATAAAAATATAATCCAATGGAATATTTAGAGCAAAACCATAGTTTATAATTGGTTGTAAAACTTCTAAGTTCTCTTCTGTTTTAGTATCATATTGATTTAGATAAAGAGGTAGGGTGAGTCCATTAACAAGGGCAGCAAACATCGCAGCAATCAGACCAAAAGAAATGATTATAAATGCAAGAATGGATAGTTTCCATTTGTCTAAAAGCGAAATTGTTAAACCATAAAATCCAAATAGTACTATTGGTAAACTGAGAATAGCCAATGAATGAGTAATACGGATCGATTTAGAAATTTTTATAATGTGTTCAATATTTCCACCTGCAGGATGAAGGATCATCGTGAAGACAATTAGAATCGCTCCTGTAATAAGAGCAATACCAGTACTTTTATAACTATAATTTTCCATGTATTTGATTTTAAATGATACTATCAAATATCTATGGTTTATTAAGAAAGATCACTTGATCGTAATCAAGAAATTAGGTGATTCGTTTTCGTACTCGGCTTAAAGTTTCGGGTGTTATTTTTAGAAAAGATGCAATTACTTTTTGAGGAAATTTTTGAAGCAGAAGAGGTTTGTTTTTAAGGATATATGCGTATTTCTCATCAGGAGTATTATTATTGTCGAAAAAAGAAATTCTAGCAGTTGATTCTTCTAAAACTTTACCAATTTGAAAAAATGTTGGAGATATTGCTATTAATTTATGTATTGCATCTATGGTTAGTTCATATACAGCACTATTTTCGTACGCCTGAATTTCAAATTCCGAAGGTTTCCGACCAGTAAAGCTTTTGTGATCGATAACCCAATCATTTTGTATCCTTAAATCAATTATGTTTTTATCTAAATTGGTATCCATAAAATACTGATAAAAACTTCCAGAAATAACAAAATACAAAGAAGAACAAACCTCCTCTTTACGCAGTAAATAGGCGTCTTTTTTTAGCTCTTTATATATAACCTCATTTTGTAGCAATGATGATTCTTCATCAGAAAACTTTCCAGCTTTATTTAAAAACTCTAGAATAGATGTATCCATTTGCTTTGTGTTTTTCTGAATATAAAGATTGTCTAATAAATAATTCTATCATCAGTATGCTATGAAGATGATATTTAATTCACACGTTGTTTAAATTTTAATGACTTATTTCCATTAGTAATGACAATAGTATATGTTCCTTTTTTTAAACCTAGATTACAGTTTTCCTTAGATGATTTTACTTCTGTAATATCTATAGGTACTGCCGTATTTATATTTTCTCCTTCATTAAAGGCTAGAACCATAATAGGAAATTCAATTTGAATTTTTTCTAAATTGATAGTAACATTCTGATTCCCATTTTTAAACAACCAGTCCGGTTTATTGTTAATATAAGTTGATGTAGGATGGAAAATAGCAACATCTGACCAAGCATCACCTTTTTGATGTTTTAATGGTTTTCCTTTTTTATCAATAACAACAGAGGATTCTTTAATGTCCAAAGCGTTTAGAAGAGGAAAGTTATATTCAGATGTACTTTGTTGACTATATTTAACTTGATTTATTGTCAATGGATCTATTCCAGTATATTCTGTTAATCTTCCTGCCATTGCTTTTTCCCAATAGTCATAATTTCCTTCTAATGCGTGATCATATCCACAATGAATTAGAAATTTTTCATTTGGTTTCGCTTCCATAGCTTTTTGGATATTTTTCGCCTGATCAATTTCTCTGGGTTTTCCGTTGGCTTCTTCATTTTTCGTCTCGTACGGGAAAAGAGTATATCCAATCTCTAGTGCTTCTCTAATGAGATTACCAAATTGAGGATCTTTCGTATAAAAACCAGTTTTTTGTATTGGATACTTTCTAATATTATTAAGAGAATCTAAATCATCCTTGTATGATAACGCTTCGAGCCCTAAGTTTTTATATCCCAAATCATATAATTGTTTTAGAAGTGATTTTGTAAATGAACGATGGAAAGAATTATGGTGAGCTTCATTTATTATGATCACTTGATTTTTTTTCGCTTGTTCTAAAATATAATCATTAGCATTAACCTTAGTATATTTTTGATTTATAGAATCTACTTGATTTTCGGTAAACCCTTTTCGTTTTATGCCCATTGCAATATCCCATTGATTCACTGCATTTTTATAATCTCCTTTAGTTGCGTATTGGGAAGCCGCTATTTGATATTTCCAAGAAACAGTGTCTTTAGCTAATTGAGATTCTATTTCAGAAGAAAACATATATTTTGTTTTAAAATCAACCTGTTCGATTATTTTTTCTTCTTTACAAGAAGTAACTAAAAAGAATGCCAATAAAAAGTAAACACGTATTCTCATAATTATATACTATTTACAAAATCTATAAAAACTTTTTTATGAAGCTCAAGATCTAGATTAGCAGAAAGGGCCACTCGTACTATGTAATCCTTATCACCTTCTTTAGTAGTTCCTTGTGTAGAAGTAGCAGGGATTGTCCAATAACACCCTTTTAGTTGACCATAACTAACACAAAACTTACTTTCATCAGGAATCTCTTTGATCATTAGATTGATTAACTTAAGATTCAATGCTCTTTTATAAGTTTCTTTTTCATCGTCAGTATCACCTTTAGTAGGAAGATCTAAAGAAAATACAGAAGGAGTAAACCCTTCATTTGCTAATTCTGGAGATACAAAATTGATTTTTGCATCTGGTAAATTATTCTCGATAAAACTAACGAAATCACGAGTGTTTTTATAGGCATCAGCAATTCTTTGATTCATAGATGGTAATTGCTTTGCTAATATTTCCATTTGTAGATCAGTAGCTTGATTGTCACAAAGTAGTAAATGTAAGTCTATCTTTTCTAATAAGCTTGCGGATTTGTTATTAGCTACACAATATCCTGCAGTACATTTACCACCACTAGGAAATTTTGATCCACTAACATAGGCAATAGCTCTAACCGAGGACAGTATTTCATTTTCTCCTAAGAAATGAACATTAGGGCAAAATGTTTGATCTAAAATAAATACTGGATCAATAGCAGTTTGACCATCGGTAGTTTTACGTTCTTTACTAAGAACTGCTTCTAATTGAGGAAGATCTGGAACTTCAACTCTTGGGTTTGTTGGGATTTCTGCAATTATATATGGAACAGCATCTTGTTCTGCTATTTTATTTAGAACTACCTCAATACTTTGCACCATATCCTGACCACCATCTACAGGTAAATCAACTATTTCGATCATATCACTACAAGCAGCAACACGTCTAGCTTGATCATTGGTTCCTCCATAACAGTTTGGAGGAACTACAATTTTTATAGCTTTTCCTTTATGATGTTCTAATGCGTGATCCACCAATCCCATTACAATGGCATATTGCATAGATAGCCCGCTAGATCCAACAAGACCTTTTGCCTTAGTTCCAGTAATTTCTTTTATAGTATCCAAAACAATAGTTTTGTTTTCGTCAATATTACTATCTAAATCATTAGAAGAAGATTGTTGGGTTAGACCTTTTAGAAAAGCTAAAGTGTTCGCAGGTGTCATCGCGATAGTTTCTCTTCTTCTTACATGCTGAATTTCTGATATATATTCTTTATTAGTGTCTTTGTTTATTAAAATAACACTACCTAAGTTATGATGAATATTTACAAAAAAATCAATATTAGAATGTATATCAAATTGTGTGAGATCATCCTGTTGAGAAACAAAAATTGTACTTCCATTAAAAGCTGGAATTTCATCAGTATTTTCTATTTTTTTAAGATCAAATTGATATCCATATACGGTTTTTAGTATATCGGCATCGAAACAACTAGGCAATTTATCAGTATATACAATTTGCGTGTTTTTATTAGCTAATAAGTTTGTTCGCAGAACGGCCATAATTGGAGTTGTCTTAGACGAAAAACTAATTATATTTTCTGAATTTAGTTTGTGTAGTTTGGCAATAGTCCATTCTAAAACACAAGACAATGGATGCCCTAATCTAATATAGTCATATGCCGTTGGTAGTTCACGTAGTGCAGATAGTTGCGCATCATTATTACTAAACAGAAGTTCAAAACCTTCTAGAAATTGATCTTTAGCTAATGCTTCATTATAGATATCTAGTCGATGTGTTGTTAAATTCAACCAGTCTGCAGGCATGTTTTTTACTACCTCTTTTATATAATTTAATCTGTTATTGTCTTGCATGATTTTTACCTTTAGAAAGGTGGGTAATATACATTAAATAGAATTTTTTTTAAACCTTTTTAAAACGTTTTATTCTATTGTTTTTATTGTTGGTTATATGAACTTGGTTCTGAGATTACAACTTAATTTTTTAAAGGTGTATTCATCCAATAGTTCAATAGGTTTTGAGGAGTATTTGTTGGGTGGATGTTTTTCGAAATTGGTTTTGTTTTAATCATAAATAATTCAATAGTATTATTTTCATTATCGGTGTTAAGCTCTTGAACAAAAAACTCTCTAAATTGATTATAAGAAACAGATTCTTGTTCATGAACTATATTCCCATAAATATCTTGTACATTTTTGACTTCTATGGATACACCTTTACTACTTAATTTATCAAGAGATTGTATCATTTTTGGATGAAAAAAAGCTTTTTTGTCTTCAGGGTAGAGGTATACGCTATTCTTTTTTATACTAACACTGTCAATTTTTAACTTTATTTCTTTATACCATAATCGATAATTCTTTTTTTTAAAAGCATCTTTTGTGGATAGAGGATTATTAAAAATAAGTTCAAAACGTTTTCTTTCGTGATTGATTTTTGCAGTTATGGGCTTAAAATTTGGTGGTTGCAGAACTTCAAAAGCATTATTAAAAGAGATGTAATTAGGATACATTAACCCTT
Source organism: Aquimarina sp. Aq107 (assembly GCF_943733665.1). Classification (NCBI taxonomy): domain Bacteria; kingdom Pseudomonadati; phylum Bacteroidota; class Flavobacteriia; order Flavobacteriales; family Flavobacteriaceae; genus Aquimarina; species Aquimarina sp. Aq107. Next base: position 1,858,451 of record NZ_OX030782.1, read on the forward strand.
TGTTTGACCTATATGCTACAATGATTTCGAAAAGTAATTTGCCTTGTTTTTTTTTAGAAGTATCAGATTGTTTTCTGTCATACACTGCATATTCTAGTTTATAAATTTTATAATCTCCTTTACTAATATAAATTTTACTCTCTACTTGTATGTTTTCTCTATTTTTTAAAATTTTAATTACATATAAAGGAGTGTTATCTATAAAAGTTTCTGGTAGAAGCTTAAGTCTATGATTTTTGATCAAATCTTTATTTAAACGGTTTACAAAATCATAGGCATTAATATTATAGTTTCTAATAGCATCGTGTAATCTAAGAATAGTATATTCATTTCCTCCTTGACCATCTAAAGTGGCGTTAGAAATAATCTTACTTCGGTTAACATAATCATATGGTTTTGAAGCAATTGTATCTCTGGGGAAATCTGTATTGTTTTTATACGAGAATAATGTTGTCTGCGTATTTTTAAAATCCTCAGTTCCAAAACCTTGATCGAAAACCTTCATTATGGCTTCGTTCATATTTAAATAACGACCATCTAGTACTTGATAATCTCTATAATAGCCAACATAAGAATATGGTGAAAATGGATAATTTTCGGGAATTCTATCAATGGCAGTGCGAATGATACTTCTGGCACTTTTTCTTTTTTTCTTTTTTGAAACTACAACTTTTACTTCGTCTAATAACTCTATTTTTTCCAATAGCCATATTAGGTTAATCTGATCTGTTTTAAGGTTTGATAAAGGTATTTCTTTCGTTATATACCCTATAGACGATATCACTAAAGTATCAGCATTTTTCTTAAACGTATACGGGATTCTAAATCCTCCATCCGCATTGGAGATTAGACCTCTTTTTTTATTTTTAATCAAGACTGTAGCAAATGATATTGGGGATTGATTTTTAGTATTGATTAGTTTACCATCAATAAATGAATCTTCTTGACCAAAAAGTTGTATTGATTGGGTTATCAGAACAAATGCTAAAATATGATATGTTAGTCTAGCAACTTTATACATTCTATTTGCTCATATATTCGTTTAAACGGCTGTTTAAATAAGATAATTATTTACAAGATTAATCCTTTGGCAGATCCTTATTTGTAGGAATTCTTTTCATCTCTAATCCTTAGTTACTAAAGTAAGTACATAATTAGGGATTAGTAAAATATCAAGATGTTTTTAATACTATTTTAAGATTCTAAAATATATTAGTTGTAATTTTCTCTAAGAATTTGAGAGACTAATGCTTTGGTAATTTTTTTTCCTGTAGTTTTAGTTCGTAACATTTCAAATGAATATCTAAAGTCACAACCGTTTTTGAATTCACTACAGCCGTAAGCAGTTTTCCCTTTCAGGATGTGTCCTTTTTTACATTTAGGACATTCCATTTGATCAGGTGTACTGGTCATGGGAGTTAATTTTGTTTTCTTCTCTTCTAAAATAATATTAAAATGATCATCAAAACGAAGTAAACCTTCTGCAAGTCCGTTTTCTGATTTAAAACCTTTTAAGTTAACAGTACATCCTTTTTTTATTAATCTAATATATTGTTTTTCAGATACTTTTTTATTTAAATACGAAAATGGTAGTTGAAAACTACAACCATCTTTAAACGAACTACAACCATACGCGGACTTTCCTTTTAAGATTTTTCCTTTTTTGCATTTAGGGCAAAGCTCTTCTATTATTGTCGAAGTCTTTTTAGTTTTTTCTGTATTCGTTTTTTGCGTTTTTTTATCGGTTGTATAAGATATATTAGCTCTTGTTTTTTCCGTTCTTACTTCATACACCAAATGGTCCACCATTTGTTTCATATTTTTAATGAATGCACCTGCATTAAAAGAACCTTTTTCAATTTCTTTTAATTGTTTTTCCCATCTTCCTGTTAACTCGGCAGAAATAAGTAGTTTATTCTGGATAGTGTCAATAAGCTGAATACCTGTGCTAGTTGGCAAGATTTGTTTTTTATTACGTTCAATATATTTGCGCTTAAATAGCGTTTCAATAATATTTGCTCTTGTAGATGGTCTACCGATACCATTTTCTTTCATAAGCTCTCGCATCTCATCATCATCCACCTGTTTTCCTGCAGTTTCCATAGCTCTAAGTAAGGTAGCTTCTGTAAACTGTTTTGGAGGTTTAGTTTCTTTTTCAAGAAAAGTTGGTTCATGAGGTCCTTTTTCTCCTTTTGTAAAAACAGGAAGAATTCCAGTTTCTTTTTTATTAGGAGCATTTGGATTCTCAAAAACTACTCGCCATCCTTTGTCTAAAATAACTTTGCCCGTGGTTTTAAAAGAAACTGAATCAGCTTTACCGATTACTGTAGTATTTGCTACTTTACAATCATCATAGAATACTGCAATAAAACGTTTTGTAATAATATCATATACCTGTTTTTGATTATACTGCAGGTTTATTTGCTCACCAGTTGGAATAATAGCATGGTGGTCGGTTACTTTTTTATCATTAAAAACTTTTGATGATTTTTTAATCTTTTTGTCTAATAAAGGTTTAGTTAATGCGCTGTAATCGGTCAAATTTCTTAAGATACCAGGAACTTTTGGGTATACATCATTTGGCAGAAAGGTAGTATCTACTCTTGGGTACGTAACAACTTTTTGTTCATACAATCTTTGTACAATTTTTAGAGTTTCATCTGCAGAAAATCCGAACTTAGTATTACAATATACTTGCAATCCTGTTAAATCAAATAACTTGGGAGCATATTCTTTTCCATCTTTTTTAGTAATAGAAACAATTTCAAAATCACTTTTTTTTACTTTATTAGCTAGTAATTCGCCATCTTCTTTTTTTAAGAATCTCCCTTCCTCATAACTAAATAAAGTATCCCGATATAACGTTTGTAATTCCCAATACGGTTGTGGTATAAAGTTTTGGATTTCTTTATATCTATGAACAACCATCGCAAGACTAGGAGTTTGTACTCGACCGATAGATAATACTTGTTTGTAACCTCCATGTTTTACCGTATACAACCGTGTGGCATTCATTCCTAATAACCAGTCACCGATGGCTCTAGAAAACCCGGCATAGTATAAGTTATCATATTGTTCAGAAGGCTTGAGATTATCAAAACCTTCTTTAATTGCTTCTGTAGTTAATGATGAAATCCATAATCGCTGTATTTCTCCAGAATATCCTGCTTGATTGATAACCCATCGTTGTATGAGTTCTCCTTCTTGTCCTGCATCCCCACAATTAATTACTAGACTTGCTTGATCAAATAAAGATTTAACGATGTTAAACTGTTTCTGAATTCCTTGATTATCTACAACTTTAGTTTTAAACTTTTCTGGAAGCATTGGTAGATTATTAAGATCCCAACTTTTCCAGTGTGGTTTATAATCATTAGGCTCAAACAAGGTACATAAATGTCCAAAAGTATACGTAACAGCATATCCATTTCCTTCATAATAACCATCACGTTTTGTATTAGCTCCCAAAACAGTAGCAATTTCTCTAGCGACACTTGGTTTTTCGGCTATACAAACCTTCATTAATAGATATTTCTTGTTCGGTCGAAAATTAAGGAATTTTTATATAAAAACGATGGTAATACTAATTGAGTATATCACGTTTTAGTATACCAGAATCACGATCTTGATAGGAAATACACTCTATATCAGTCAAATTTGTAGAAAACTAATACTAATATGAAAGCAACAGGATTTAATAGAAGAAAATTTTTACAATTAGGCGGCACATTAGCAGTAGCAAGTACTATTTCGCCAATATCTTATGGAGCCACTTTATTAGACAAAAATGATTTAAAACCTTTAGGTAATGATGAGAATATTAGGTTGTTTTCTAATGAAAATCCTTATGGACCTTCTCAAAAAGTATTAGATGCTATTGCCAAAAATACTGATCGGGTAAATAGGTATGCATCGTTTCATTCGTATTCTACAGACACACTAAAAGAAAAAATAGCTGACATTAACGGAATTGAAAAAGACCAAGTGATTTTTGGCCATGGATCTTTTGAAATATTATGTATGCTAACCAGAACATTTGGACAGCAACAAGATGGTATTATAGTTCCTGCGACTACATTTAATGTTACTGCTGCTTTTGCTGATAGAATTTTTGATCATAAAGTAAAGAGAATACTACTTACTGATGGAATGGATATTGATTTAGAAACTACTAAAAAAGCAATAACTAAGAACACAAAACTTGTATATATATGTAACCCAAATAATCCGACCGGAAAATCATTACCAGCGGCTAAGCTAGAATCTTTTTGTAAAGAATTAGCTACTACCAATTGTACTATTGCTATTGATGAGGCCTATATAGAATTAATGGAACCTTCAAGAAGACCAGATACTATTGAGCTATTAAAACAAAAATATAATGTATTGATTATTAGAACTTTTTCTAAAGCATTTGGTTTAGCTGGTTTACGAGTTGGATATGCAATGGGATTGCCCGAAACGATAGCAAAGTTGAATCATGATTCCTATACTTTTAGCGGATTGATCGGTAACCCTGGGATTGTAGCTGCAATAACTGCTTTAGACGACACTGATTATGTAGATGAATATAGAAAAAAGAATGCAGAAGTAAGAACGTATATGGAAAGTCGCTTAAAAAAAATGGGCTTGAAATATTTAAAAAGTGACACTAACTTTATGTTGATAGAAGTAAAGGATGTTAAACGATTAAAAGAAGAATTGGTGTCATTTGGGATTGCCATTTTTCCGAGTGGAGGAAAACATTATCCAACTTGGGCAAGAATAAGTATCGGTACTTTGCAGGAGATGAAAATATTCTTTGATGCTATAAATACCATGAATTGGTTAACATCATAAATCAATAAAAATATTCATTGTGTAATAAAAGAGTTTGAAATCTGAAAGAGTAACAATTTTTAAGAAGCAAATCGAGGTTTTTCTATCAAATTACTATGGCGTTTTTAAAGATTAACAAGTACATTTGTTAAAAATTGTTTTGAATGGCAGGAAATACATTTGGAAACCTATTTAAGGTAACCACTTTTGGAGAATCTCATGGAGTAGCAATTGGAGGAGTAATTGATGGATGTCCTTCTGGAGTAACTTTAGATCTAGAGGCGATACAAGCAGAATTAGATCGTCGTAAACCGGGTCAATCTGCTATTGTTACGCAACGTAAAGAACCTGATACTGTAGAGTTTTATTCAGGAATATTTGAAGGTGTAACAACAGGAACTCCGATTGGTTTTGTGATTAAAAATGCTAACCAAAAATCTAAAGATTATTCGCATATAAAAGATTCGTATAGACCTTCTCATGCCGATTATACATATGATCAAAAATATGGTCTTCGGGATTATCGTGGAGGTGGACGTTCTTCTGCAAGAGAAACTGCTAGTAGAGTAGTAGCAGGTGCTATTGCAAAACAAGTACTTTCAGGAATTTCATTTAACGCATATGTAAGTGGAGTAGGATCAATAAAGTTAGATAAATCACATACGGAACTTGATTTTTCATTGACAGAAAGTAATATTGTTCGTTGTCCAGATCCCCAGAAAGCAGAGGAAATGGAACAATATATTAAGCAAATTAGAAAGGAAGGAGATACAGTTGGTGGATTGGTCAGTTGTGCAATATCTGGTGTTCCAGTGGGATTAGGAGAGCCTGTTTTTGATAAGTTACATGCAGAATTAGGTAAGGCAATGTTATCCATTAATGCAGTAAAAGGATTTGAATATGGTAGTGGTTTTGCAGGAGCAGAGTTAAAAGGAAGCAATCATAACGATTTGTTTAATTCGGATGGTACTACCAAGACCAATCTTTCTGGAGGTATACAAGGTGGTATTTCTAACGGAATGGATATTTACTTTAATGTAGCTTTTAAGCCTGTAGCGACTATTATGCAGGATCAAGAAACTATTGATAAGGAAGGGAATGTTGTAAATATGCAAGGAAAAGGAAGACACGATCCTTGTGTAGTACCTAGAGCAGTACCTATTGTAGAAGCAATGGCAGCCTTAGTCATCGTAGATTATTGGTTAATGAATCGTACGATCAAGAAGTAAGCTTTTAAAATATAAAGTTAATGTTGCGGTAATCTTAATAAGGTTACCGTTTTTTTGTTTTTAATTTATATCTTCGACTTCTTGTATTCAAAAAATTAGATAATTCACATGAAGAAACTAGCATTGCATTGGCAAATAATGATCGGAATGATCGCTGGAATATTATTCGGGTTTTTAATGACACAGTTTTCCTGGGGGAAAGGATTTACAGGAGATTGGATAGCTCCTTTAGGTACAATTTTCGTTAATTTATTAAAGTTAATAGCTGTTCCGTTAATTCTTGCTTCTTTAATAAAAGGTATTTCTGATTTAAAAGATATTTCTAAGTTTAAGAAAATAGGAGGAAGAACTATTGTAATCTATGTTCTGACTACTGTTATTGCGATTACTATAGGATTGTTATTAGTTAATGTGATGAAACCTGGAGATGGAATTACTCCAGAAACTATAGAAAAATTAACCAACGAATATGCTAGCAGTTCTAAAATATCTGAACGTATTGCCGAGGCCGGAAGACAAAAAGAAAGTGGTCCTTTACAGTTTGTTATAGATATGGTTCCTCAGAACGCAGTAGCGGCTATGAGTAATAATAAACTGATGCTGCAAGTAATATTTTTCGCTATTTTCTTAGGGATTAGTATGTTACTTATTAAAGAAGAACAATCAGATCCTTTAAAAAAGTTTTTCGATAGTTTAAATGAGGTTGTTTTAAAAATGGTTGATTTAATTATGCTCACTGCTCCGTATGCTGTTTTTGCATTGTTGGCAAATGTGGTTGTTACTTCTGATGATCCAGATATATTATTAGCTTTATTGAGATATGCAGGAGTTGTAGTATTTGGATTAGCGCTAATGATTGTATTTTATAGTATTTTGGTATCTGTAATTACCAAAAAATCTCCTTTATGGTTTTTAAAACAAATCAGTCCAGCGCAATTATTAGCATTTTCTACAAGCTCTAGTGCGGCGACATTACCGGTAACCATGGAAAGAGTAGAAGAGCATATTGGTGTTGATAAAGAGGTATCTAGTTTTGTACTACCAGTTGGTGCTACTATTAATATGGATGGTACAAGTCTATATCAAGCAGTAGCTTCGGTATTTATTATGCAAGTGTTATGGCCAGAAGGGCTTACATTTAGCAACCAGATCACTATTGTATTAACAGCATTGTTAGCATCTATTGGTTCTGCAGCTGTTCCTGGAGCAGGAATGGTTATGTTGGTAATTGTATTAGAGGCAATTGGTTTCCCATCGGATAAACTTCCTATTGGTTTAGCCTTAATCTTTGCTGTAGATCGTCCATTAGATATGTTGAGAACTACTATTAATGTAACAGGAGATGCTACTGTTTCTATGATTGTTGCAAAATCTGTTGGTAAATTAGGAGATCCTAAGGTAAAAGATTGGGATGATCATTATCAGGGATAATAGAGAACTTTAGAATTTATTTGTTATACTTTTTCTAAAATTGAATGCTTTTTCTTATTAATAGAATTGGTAGTTTTACCTTTATTGAAAATTGAGCAATTAAGGTACTATGAATGAAAATATATTCTTAGACGAATCATTAGAAAAAGTATATAATCCTTCAGATTTTAGAGAAATAGGTCATCAATTAGTTGATATGCTAGCTGACCACCTCGGTCAGGTACAATCGAATAGAGAACAATCTGTTATTAATTTTGAAGATCCAGAAAAAGAATTATCATATTGGAAAGAAGATATATCTTCTGATACTAGTATAATGGATTTTTATCAAAAAATTCTGGATAGATCTATTCATGTGCACCATCCAAGGTATATGGGACATCAAGTAGCGGTACCTTCAGTAATAAGTAGTTTGTCTGGTTTAATGGTTGATGTTTTGAGCAATGGAACTGGAGTCTATGAAATGGGAATGGCTTCTAATTCATTAGAAAAAATAGTTACTGATTTTGTTGCAGATAAGATTGGATATGGAGCTAATTCGTCTGGTTTTCTTACTTCGGGTGGTACATTAGCTAATTTAACAGCTTTATTAGCTGCTCGAAAAGCAAAAGCACCAGGTTCGGTTTGGGAAGATGGACATAATCAGAAATTGGCGGTATTAGTTTCTGAAGAAGCACATTATTGTATCGACCGTGCAGCGAGAATATTGGGATTTGGGTCAGAAGGAATAATAAAAGTTCCTGCCGATGAAAATTTTAAGATAAATACTTCTTTATTAGAAGAGTATTTAAAAAAGGCAAAAAATAAAGGATTAACTGTTATTGCACTTGTTGGATGTGCTTCTTCTACATCTACAGGTTCTTATGATAACTTAGATGAATTAACATCTTTTGCTTCAGAACATAATTTATGGTTTCATATAGATGGAGCACATGGTGGAGGAGTTGTTTTTTCAAAAAAGTATAAACATTTAGCAAATGGTATTGAAAAAGCGGATTCGGTTGTGATAGATTTTCATAAAATGTTACTAACTCCATCCCTAAATACAGCATTAATTTTTAAAGAAAGTCAAGATTCTTATAGAACTTTTGAACAGAAAGCGCAATATCTTTGGGATTCTCAGCAATCAAGGGAATGGTATAATTCTGGTAAAAGAACTTTTGAATGCACAAAACTAATGATGTCACTAAAAGTGTATTCTAATATTAGAATGTATGGGAATGACATATTCGAAAAGAATATAGATCGATTATATGATTTAGGAAAAGCATTTTCTAGAATCATAGAGAATAGAGAAGGGTTTGAGTTATTAATTCATCCTGAAGCAAATATTGTGAATTTTAGATATACTAATATATCAGAGAATGATCTTAATTCGTTCAACTCTAAAATAAGAGAAGAACTGATTTTATCTGGTAAATTCTATATCGTAAAAACAATGATAGGAGAGGATCGTTATCTAAGAACTTCAATAATGAATCCTCTTACTACTGAAGTAGATTTTAATGCTTTGTTAGATGAAATAGAAAAAATTGCTAATCCTATCCTTGGTTAACTTATTACTCTTAAGACGCAACCAATTTATAAGTATTTCATCTATTAATAGAATTAACTAATTGATAACCGGGTATAAATTTTTAGTTTTTTCACTTTTAATAAACTAAAAAAATAAACAGATGAGACACTTTTGTATTGTATTGCTTTCGATTATCCTATTCAGTTGTAGTAATGATGATGATAATAATGCCCAGTCATCAACAATTGCAGGAGCTTGGAACCTGGTTAAGGTTTCTGGTGGAGTTACAGGAGTGGATGAGGATATAGAAAAAGGCCTTATTGTATGGGATTTTAATGAAACTACAGGAATGGTAACTATTAATAATACGATTACTGATTCATCTTTTAATGTATTATTAGATTCAGGAACTTATACTTATAGTATTTCTGCTCCGGCGGATGCTGATATTCTTATTGTTAATGAAATAGTTTTAGGAGGTATTAATTTAGAAAATACATCATTTACCGTAGAAGAAACATTTGAAGATGGTTTTTCATTTCGTTTTGAGAGATAAAAATCTTTACCTTTATGAAACAAAAAGGGTTAGAGGTTAACCCTTTTGTTTTTTGGATATTTTAGTTCGTAAGAAAATTGTTTTTCTAATTGTGTTTTGGGTTGGATAGTTAATTTCCATTTCATAATTCCTGTTTTAGCATCATAATTAGCATCATTTGTTTTAATATTATCTACTTTGATTTCTTTATTCTGAGATATAGGAATTCGATCTTCTAGAATTAAATGAATTGAGTTTTGTTTACTGTTTTTTAATTGTATAGAGTACCCAAGATCTACAACTCTATTATTTCCATAAAAGGATTTTCTTTTAAATTTTTTTAAAGGCTTTCGTTTTACAATAATGTTTGGATCAGTTCCCAGTGAGATCATTAAACTATCTGTAGTTGCATGTGGATCAATGTTTGTTTTTCCGGCATAACTACCTTCAAAATATATGTTTGCTTCTCCTTCTAATAAGTCAAATTGTTCCCAGTTACCTAATTTGGCAGTTAAAAATACATTCTCATTTAATTCTGGAGCTACATAATAACTATAAGTTGCATCCATATCAAAATTATCAATCTCTAGAGTTGTTATATCTGTATTAGATTTGATAGTATATTTCTTTTTAATTACAAATCGGGTAGTGGTGATTCCTTCTTGTTTAGAATCGACAGTAAGATTATAAGATTCTTTTTTTCTTTTTGGTTTGCTACGTGAAGCTTTTCTATATCCTGATGAACTGGCGTATCCAGTGATAACAACTTCTTCTAACGAGTGGTCATCTTCTTCTAAATTTATATTCATTATAGAACTTCCAATTTTTACTTCTTCTGTAGCAAAACCAATGTATGAAAATGTTAATTGTTTTCCTTGTTGAATATTGATGGTATATCTACCATCAAAATCTGTAGATGTACCATTATTTGTTCCTTTTTCTATTACATTAACACCAGCGGTAGTCCTTTATGATCAGTAACAATTCCGCTAACAGTTTTTATATTTGGATTATAGGCAGAAGAATATCTATTTATCCCACTTCTCCTTTTATAACTACCATAACCGAAGTTTAAATATCTTGTTGTAAGGTCTGGTTTTATGTTATTAGTTGTTGGGTCTCCAGTCGATAAGATAACTTTTGTTTTGTTCCAATCTGTTCCTGTTTTTTGATAAACGTTAGCCTTATAGGTTATTTCTAACGGAGTATCCGTACTTTTTGATTTGATATCATATAAAGGAAACCATCCAGCATCCGTTACGTTATAATTAAATTTCAACTCAAGATTTGTAACAGATGGAACGTCTATTTTTATTTTGATTTCTCCTCTTTCTTCTTTTGTATTATCACTGAGTTTATCTATTTGATTTATTATTTTACTAATATCATCTTGTAGTTTATTTTTTTTCTGATTGATGACGTATGTTTCATTTTGTATAGCGACTGATCTTTTTCTGTAATAAGTAGAGATTTGTTTTACTTTATCTAATGAAAGGTCCGTTTGATCACTTCCGATACGTTGATTATTCTCTAACACTTTCATTTCATGATTAAATCCAGAGAGTACATTTTCTAATTTATTTTTTTGAAATAAGAGTAATTCTAGTTGATTTTCTAAAGATTCTAACTCTTCGGAGTTTTTTTTCTTTTCTAGATAGTTAATTCCATAATTTATTGATAAAATAGAAGCGTTTTTTAGTCCTGAGATTTGGATGCTGTTTTCATCTATTTTATTAGAAAGATCATAAAATATGATTTCGTTTACTCCTGGAACTAGATCCGTGATAGCAGTTCTTTGTATTCTTGCACCCGATAGATAAACGGTAACTTCTCTTATTGTAGATGATATTCTTTTTTCATCATTACCAAAAATGATAGTAGGTAGTAATACTAGAAGTAAAGTAAAGGTTCTCATAGTTGTATGTTGTTTTAGATTTTAAACGAAAATATAATTGTAGTGCATAAGAATAAATAGGTATTGAGTGAAGTGTACATTTGATCGAGTAAATCCTTCTATGTTTTTAGTTTTTATCCTCTAAAAAATAAAAAGAGACATGAGATTTCACTAAAATTAAAAGAGCTATACAATAGCTCTTTTTTTATAATTTTATATTAATGCTATATCTCTTGATTTAGAAATACAGTTGTAAGTAACTGTTTATTAGTTTGTTGCTGCGTACTTACGGTTATTGAATATTAAAAAAGGGGGAAAACCCCTATATGATTTTTAGCTAAAGTCCCCTTAATTTGTGCGATAGATAAGTATACTTTTGAACCACACATATTAATAAACTTAAAAAGACTCATTATGAAACGGCTTTTTCTACCAGTAGCTTTGATCTCATTTGCAGTAATATGCCTAAGTATAGTGCATATTGATAATGTAAACAAGCTTGATAAAGAATATAATCAGCTAAGAGAGAAACACCAAATTGATGATAATTCTGATGTCGATACAACGATAGAGGAATTTGATGTAAAATGAAGAGAAGGAAAGGATACGTTACAAACTAATAAACAAGAGGGAACTATTACTTCTGAACTGAAGGAATAAAAAGGAAAACAAAAAAAGTAACGGATAACCACCAATGAACTGTCTTATCTATTTATAGTAAGGCAGTTTTTTTATGCCATATACCTTTGATTTTATCGTTAGGTCTAGGGTAAATTCTTATTTAAATGATGTTTGTTCGATGCTTCTAAAAACGTTTTTTTTGATAAGTACAATCACTACAATAACGAATTCTAATTGAATCACTACGAATTCTAAAAGACGAAGGTGAGTAGGGTGCAAACATGATTACTTTTAAACCGTAATTAAAGGATGGTCTTTTTTTGCTCCCAAGTTATTTTAATCCCAAAATAAAATAGATATGAAGCAATTGTTATTACCGGTAGTTCTTATATGTTTTACAATATTCTGTTTAGGATTTGTGCATATTGACAATATGAATGAACTGGCTAAAGAAAAGAGTGAATTAAAAAAAATCGAGAATCAAGAAATACTTTGATTTTCTATACTATATTTTAACCGATTTAATCAATAAATAGGGCTTTAAGTTCTGGAGTTGGAATTACACAATTATCTCTTTTGCCAAACCATTTATATCTGTTTTTAGCAATAATATCATAAAACCAATCTCTTAGAATCTTCGGAAAGATAAGAAAAACAGAAAGTAACGGATAACCACCAGACAGCCGCTTTGCAATTTGTAGAGCGGCTGTTGATTTATGATAATATGCTACAGATGGTTCAATAAGTAGAATAGTATCTAATTTTGACGTATCTACACCAATTTCTGAAGCTAATTTTTTACCTATATCACTTTGTAACGATGCATATCTAAAAACATCATTCTTATCTCTTTTGATAATGAAATTAACAGCACCATTACATAAGTTACAAACACCATCAAATAGTATAATCTTTTTCCCTTCAAAATTCATACTACAAAGATAAGCACCAAATATGACTTCTTACTATGGATTATAATTTCATTAAGAATCTGACTTACTTTAAGATAATAGAATCAATGACCTCTTTAGTTGTGATTTGTAGATTTTTTGGTAACAGGTTATCTTTAGGAAGTACAGCTAGATACCGATCATTATTGGAATCAAAAACTTGTTTAAATATTGGATCTTCAAATTGGAGCATATCACAGATTTCTTTTATAAGATCTAAGTGATATATAAGATCAGTACTTCCTAGATGAAAGATGCCTTTTTTACTTCTATTGATTATGTAATGTAATTGTTGTGTTAATTTAGAAATTGAAGTAGCATTTATAATAACGTTAGGAAAGACTTCTATCGAGGCTTTAAGATCATATAATGTTTTAAGCTCTTGCACACGTGGCGTACTAGCTCCAAAAATCATTGGTATCCTGGCGATTACGTATTTATGAGTTGGCAGTCGCATCAATGCATTTTCAATTTTTATTTTAAATCTACCAAAAACACTTTCACTTAATGTCTTATCATATTCATAAGAAGGATAATTACTAAAGGTGTCAAATACATTTGCACTGGATAAGAATATCAATTTAGATTTATTTTTCTTGATCCAATCTATAATTCTATAATGTGCATCGACTTGAGAGTTAAAGTTCCCTCTAATAGCAGAAACAATGATTGAGGGTTTAAGATTATCCAATAATATTGAGATATCTTCTAATTCCATATCATACTGAAAGAATTTTTGATTCTTTTCATAAAAAGGATTATCCGTATGATATGTACCATACGTATCGAAATAGGAATTAAGCTCTTTGTAAAGAGCGTTTCCTATAAAACCACTGGCTCCTATGATTAGAATTTTTTTCAATACTACGTTATGCTAAAAAAGTTAAGTTTCAAAGATCACTAAACTCTGTAATCCTGAAACTTAACTTACCCTTTATTATTGTTATAAAATAATTATCCTTTGTAAAAAGGTAATTTTATTACTGTTGCTGGGATTGCTTTTTTACGAACCTGAATATGAATTTTACTACCAGGAGAAGCAAAAACTTTAGGAACATATCCTAATCCGATTCCTTTTCCTAAAGAAGGGGACATCGTACCAGAAGTAACTATTCCGATTATATTTCCATTACTATCTACAATATCATAATCATGTCTTGGAATTCCTCGTTCATCTAATTCAAACCCTATAAGTTTACGTTCTGCACCATGTTCTTTTTCTTTTGCCAATGCTTCTGCGTTTACAAAGTCTTTACTAAACTTTGTAATCCAGCTTAAACCTGCTTCTATAGGTGATGTTGTGTCATTGATATCATTACCATAAAGGCAATATCCCATCTCTAGACGCAAGGTGTCTCTTGCAGCAAGACCAATAGGTTTAATTCCGAAATCAGCACCAGCTTCAAGTACTTTATTCCATATTTGTTGTACTTCAGAATTTTTACAATAAATTTCAAAACCACCACTACCAGTATATCCAGTTGCAGAAATAATCACATGATCGATCCCAGCAAAATCAGACACTTCAAAGGTATAGAATTTCATTACTTCTAAATCCACAGATGTTAAGGATTGCATTGCCTTAGCAGCTTTAGGTCCCTGAATTGCTAATAAAGAATAGTCCTCAGATAGATCTCGCATATCAGCATTCATGGTATTATGACTCTGTATCCAATCCCAATCTTTCTGGATGTTAGAAGCATTTACTACTAACAAATATTTTTCATCAGCTAATTTGTATACAATTAAATCATCTACAATACCACCTTTTTCATTAGGTAAACAACTGTATTGTGCCTTTCCATCTATTAGTTTAGATGCGTCATTAGAAGTTACTTTTTGGATTAAATCTAAAGCATTAGGTCCTGTAATTAAGAACTCACCCATATGCGATACATCAAAAACTCCCACATCTTTGCGGACAGTTTCGTGTTCAATATTTACTCCTTCATAAGAAACAGGCATATTATATCCTGCAAACGGAACTATTTTAGCACCTAAAGCAATATGAGTTTCTGTTAATGCAGTGTTTTTCATAATGAATTGATTTGTAGAATTAAGAATCAAATTGACGCCGAAAGTAAAAAACTTTGCGTTGGTAAACAATGCTTTTGTATGATAAATTGTTAACTTTTTCCTAATCAGAAAGCATATAATTATGGATATAATAATATATGATTGTATTCTCTATGTTTTTTAATAACTTTATAAAGTATCATTAGTTAATTCATGTATTATGCCAGCAGGATATTCAGGAACTCCATTAGCTAAAAAATTGGGAATAAAAGAAGGATGTACTATTATATTATATAATCGTCCAGATCATTATTGGAATTTGTTTTCTGACCTTCCTGATAAGATAAAAGAACTGAAAATGGCAAAAAATGAGCAAGCAGATTTTATTCATGTGTTTTGTAAAACAATAAAAGAGTTAGAAAAGATTATCCCAATCTATAAAACTGCTTTAAAGAAAACAGGAATGTTATGGGTTAGCTGGCCGAAAGTAAGTTCTAAAATAACCACTGATCTTAAAAGAGAGTTGATCCGAACTCATGTATTACAGATTGGATTAGTTGACATTAAGGTAGCTGCCGTAGATGATGATTGGAGTGGTTTAAAATTTGTTTACAGAGTTTCGGATAGAAATTAATTTTAAATTATTTTTTATTGAAAAGCAACCTAACCCTACATAACGCATCTACATTATAAATAACACAATCATGAAAAAGTATATACCTCTTATTTTGATTCCTCTTTTATGCATGTTTTCTTGCAGTAATGATGATGATACAATTAATGATCCTGATTTATTAGGAAAATGGCAATTAATAGAACAATTGGTTGATCCTGGTGATGGAAGCGGTACATTCCAGCCAGTAAACAGTGATTTAGAATTAGAATTTCTCCCTGAAGGTGTACTTCAGGTATTTAATGGGACTTTATGCTTAATAACGATTGATGGAGAAGGAGATAGCACAGAAAGTTACTCCATTGATGAGAATGTCATAACTGTGGACTGTGGTAATTCTACGAGTATTAGTTTCGAAATAGAAGAAGGAAGATTATTTCTGTATTTTCCTTGTATCGAAGCGTGCGCCCAGAAATATCAGAAGCTACCTTAAAAAAACTATCCTAAATACATAAGGTATCTTAGAAGTTTAATTATTATAAAACAGATAAGAGTAATAATAGAAACTATGGACCCTATTTTTTTCCATTTTTTAACTTTTTCTGGATCTCCAAATCCTCGTGGTTTTTGAATGTACAACCCATTAGGAATATCTAGAGAGGCGATTAAATCAAATAGTTGATCGATAGTCATTTTACCTCTTAAAAATTCAATGAAAACGGGGTTTTTTCGGATGAGGTCATGATTTCCCTTTTGTTCTATGATAATGTACTCATCACATTTAAATATTTTAGTATAAAGACTCTGAAGATGGGTTAATTTGATATTGTGAATTGGTAATTCCTTTTCTGTATAAAGGGTAAAGTTTCCAATTTTTTTCTCTACCAAGGTATCATCTTGTATTTGGAAATGGTCTTCTTGTAGTGCTTTTTGAATATTTCCTTTAATAACTTTTAATTCACCTATTGCTAATTGACCAGAACCACCAAATTCTTCTAAGTAGGTTTTTAGCTGTAAATACTTTTCGTGATTTTCTGCGATCAGTAGATTATCATTCCTTTTTGTTAAAGACAAGCCAATAGTTTGGGCCTGTTCTTCGAAAACTGACATAAACTTTTTTATTAATAACATATCTTAAGATTAATTATTTGTGTGAATAATATATTGTTTAAAAACAGCAAATCCTGTCCATAAACAGAACAGGATTTGCCAAATAACCCCCATCAATTAAGGTAACTAAACTTAACTTAATATTTCTAAATGATTATTGCATTAGTTTTTTAGATAACTCTTGCAATTCAGCTGACTTTGCGGTCATATAATCATTTAACTTTTTTACATCATCGCCAGAAAGATTACCCATAACTTCCTGAGCTTTTGTACCTAATTCTTGTCCTTTTTGACCTAAAGAAGCAAAAGCTGTCATATCCTTACTTTCGACTACTTTTTTATATTCTTCAATATAAGCTTCATAAGAATTTACATACTCTTGTACTTTTTCGTCACTAAAACTTGGCACACCATCAGATGCTGCTGTCGTTGTTTCTTCATTACTTTTTTCCTCTGCTTTTTCAGTTTTTTCAACTTCTTCCGTTTTTTCTGCACTATCAGCAGCGTCGGATTTAGTTTCATTTTTACAAGAAGCTGTAAAAAGAACAGCAATGATTAATGCGAAATTTAAAATGGTTTTTTTCATGATTTTTATATAAGTGTTAATTAATTGGTTTCTATGACCACTACAAAGATATATTGATTGATTCCCTTACCAAACACTCTTTTCAGTGAAAAAAACACCCTGTTTTCAGGGTGCTTCCTTTGATAAGCTTTATGATTTGAATGTAATGTATTGATAGTTAATTGTTTGTAATTTGTTGTGCCCCGCTTTTTTAAGTTATAGCCTGTAATTATAGGATTACCATAATTAATAAGGGATAAATCCCCGTTTTTAATAAGTGTAATACCTGTTGATCTCTCATTAGTAGTAGTGTAAGTTTATAATATCAACTTAAATATATTATATATGAAATCTAAAACAACAATTCTGTGGTGCCTTATGGCACTGATCACTAGCTTTTCGTGGTCACAAAAGACAAAAACAATCAATCAACAACAATTTTTGGAAGAAAAAGATGGTTGGAAATTGGTTGATGAGCAAACTGGACAAAAATTTACATTAAGTGATGAAATTACAATTCAATTTAAGAAAGCACCTTCACCCAAGGAGATTCAAAGATTAGAAAACACCTATGGGATGAAATTCATGCGAAGTAACCGATTAGGTTTCTATGACTTTAAAATTACTACCAAAAGTAAACTACTCGATTCATATGAGAAAATGAGTAAGGAAGTAGATGCTGAGCAAATTTTTACGAATACGATGGGTACATATATTTTAACACCTAACGATCCTCAGTTCGGAATACAATGGGGGCTAGAACAAGCTAGTGATGCGGATATTGATGCAGAAGATGCTTGGGATATTACTACTGGAAATAGCTCGGTAATTGTAGCAATTTTGGATAGCGGAACCGACTGGACTCATGAAGATTTAGGGCTTGGTACAGATGGATATCAGAATGTGTATCTTAATCCAGGAGAGGATGCTTGGTCTAATCCAAATGATCCTACTACCGGAAACGGAATAGATGATGATGGTAATGGATTTATTGATGATTGGAAAGGTTGGGATTTTAATAATGCAGATAATGATTCCAGAGGACCTTTTTGGCATGGTACGCATGTAGCAGGAATCGTTGGAGCTAAAACGAATAATAACACTGGGATGTCCGGCATTGCCGGCGGTAACAACGCTGTAGGGTCTAGATTGATGTTAGAAGGAGTTGGAGATTTTGCTCCTAATGCTTCTATTTTGGACGACGCAATTATATATGCAATGGATAATGGAGCAGATATCATTCAACTTAGTTTAACTGTTGGGAGTTCACCGGCTATAGATACAGCACTACAAGATGCATATAATGCGGGAGTATTTATAGTGTGTGCTGCAGGGAATTCTGGAGCGGGAGCTATTTCGTATCCGGCATCAAATGTGAATGCATTCTCAGTAGCAGCAACAACAAATGCAGATGTTAAAGCAGGTTTCTCGCAATTTGGTCCTAACTTGGATCTTGCAGCGCCTGGTGTAGGGATTCGTAGTACACAAAATGGAAATGTCTATGCCGATAGCGATGGAACTTCGTTTGCTGCACCAGCAGTGTCAGGAGTAGCAGCATTGATGCTATCAGTAGATCCGACATTAAGTAATCAGGAGATTGAAGATATACTAAAATGTACAGCTGATAAAGTAGGAGGATATGATTATATCTGGAATCCAGCGGAGTTAGGACATTCTCAGGAATTGGGGTATGGTAGATTAAACGCACATCAAGCTGTGTTGGCAGCGAATACTTCAGATATTTATATTAGAGATACCACGTTGGATGATGGAACAGAACCATCTTCAGGAACCATGTACCTTAGTCCAGACATTTGGGTGCGTAACGATGATGATGGTGTGCTAACTCATGAAAATCCAGAATATAAATTATTGAGTCCTAATTGGGTATATGTTCGAATTAATAGAAAGAATTGCTCTAATATTGATGATGGGGTTTTAAAATTATATTTTAGTAAAGCTTCTACAGGATTATCTTGGCCATTGCATTGGGATAATTATTATCAAATGGTAAGTGGTAGTAGTGTATTACACGGAGATTTTATTGGAGATGTTCCGATACCAACTTCTCCAGATGATGAGATTATTGTAAAAATTCCTTGGTATCCACCAAATCCAGCAGATTTTATAAATGATGTACATCACTTCTGTTTATTAGCAAGAATAGAATCTGCCACGGATCCAATTGGAGTAGAAGGAACTTCTGTATGGAACAATACCAGAAATAATAATAACATTGCTTGGAAGAATGTAAGTGTTTATGATATCGATGCATTTAATAATACCGCTCCTTATGTATTCATCAGAAATGTAGACAAGCGAGTGAGAGCTATTAATTTATCATTGGACGTTACAGAGAATAAAACAGGTATTCCATTTGAGAAGATTGGAGCTTTTTATATCATTCCTGACGAAAAGTTAAATGAAATTTTAGCAGAAGCAAAGATGGAAGGTATTGAACGGGTAGATAGAAATGTCTATAGGGTATATGAACCCAAAGCTCGTATTTATGAGGTAAAAGCAGAACCTTATCAAACCTTTAGTCTTCAGTTATTGGTTAAACCAGAAGTAGAGCTTAAAGAAGGCACCTATTTAAATTATAACATTCTACAAACTGATGAAAAGTTCCAACCGATGGGAGGAGAACAGTTTACTATCGGTAATTTTGGTGGTAAAGAAGATAGACGAGAAGAAATCGAACAATCAGAAGAAATAAAAACTATTGATTTCAATGCATATCCTAATCCTACTCAAGGAGAAGTAACTATACGACTTAATGATACTTATACTAATGTGGGGATTGTCATCAGAAATATGGCAGGAGATGTTATTTATGCAGATCATCAGAAAGAAGCAGATCAATTTAATGTTGAGCTAAAAGGCTACAAAGGATTGTATTTTGTAAAGATTACAGCAGCTAATGGAGAAACCAAAACAATGAAGCTGCTTAAGAATTAATGACCGAATGAATACCCCGAGACTATGTAAAACCGCTCTTTTAATTAGAGCGGTTTTTTCTGTAGATGGTAATGGTCTACAATTCATTCGTCGATACCTTTTTGCTATTTACCGATTTAAAAGGGAAAATTAAGTGAATTACAATTAATTTAGATTTGGAAAAATAATACATTTGTTTTCTATGCAATACATTAAAGACTCTATATATTATCACGATGCTATACACGAATTAAATTATCCTTTTGGAAATTTTTATTTGTTCGATGGTTTTGTAGTGGGAGAGTTTAAAGAAGATACTGTGGTTACTTGGGATGACCATGCAAAACTTTTAGTAGAGGACTTAACCAACCTCTATGATCACGATGGAGGTAATGTTGTTTATATCACTAATCGCGTACATTCTTATGCGGTAAAACCAAGTGATTGGATTAAGTTTTATAGAAGTGATTATAAAATGCGGGGATATGCAATTATAAGTTATACTAAAAAAGGAATACTTAATGCGTTGATTGAAAAACTCTTCATTAAAAGTAGGTTTCGTAGTTTCGAGTCTTTAAGTGATGCAATTACTTGGGCTAAAAGCTTGACCAAATCTCCTGTCTCCAAATAAATATTCTTTCCTTTTAAATGCTATAAAGGGTTTTATAGTCATTTGATTTCTTACATAATAGATTACCGATATTTAAATTAACAGTTTATCACGGGAAAATATACCTATATCGAAATAATTCGTGATGGTAACCGTTGTTACATATATTTTTGATATTTTCAGCTTTCCAAATACCAAATTCAAGCGCTTATGGCCTTTCAGGCAAAACTATTTATTAATGACGAAGAACGAAATGTAATTGACAGTACATTTTTATATCAGCAACTGATGGATAGCAATGGTCGTCCTAAAACTACGATTCAGGATGGTAAAATCAATGTTTTAATAGAATCCACTAAGAATGATGAATTGTTTTACGATTGGATGTTTTCTACGCATACCACGTATAACGGATATGTTCGATTTTTTAAACGAGATGGATTTAGTAAACTATTTGATTTCGAATTTGCGAACTGCCATTGTGTTCATTTAGAAGAAAAATTTAATGCAGAAGGTAATAGTCCGTTAAAAATGGAATTGGTATTGTCGCCAGGTATTCAGAGAGTGCGGGGTCAGATTTTTGAAAAAAACTGGAATCCAAGCAATCCTTTTACGAATGCTACACCGATTACGGAGCGGGAGGAGAAAGAACCAAAAATAATTGAGGCATATTGGATGGATGAAGAAATGAATGAAAGAATAGATAAAATAACTTTTTCTAAAAAAGCAACTTTAATTGTTAAAACAGAAAATGTAGATCCTGGTGAAACGGTAAAATTAAAAATTAGAAGAAAAGATAGTGAGAAGCTAGAAGATAAAGATTATATAACTTATCAAGGTGTGGTTAATGAGGATGGTAATGCAGAAATGGAACCATTGGAATTGAAAGAAAATTGGTTGAAAAATTAAAAATCGATGAGTGAATTAGAGTTAATATTTGATGTTGAAGTTGCTGGGGTAACAAGAAGTTTTCAGAATGAAGTACTAAGGGTAAGACCACCAGTTGAGGTGTTCGCCAATGATGTACAACTAAATTCTAAAGATGAAGCTACCGATCGATTTGTTCCAATTACAACAGAACCGGCTATGCCGGTTATTACGATATCCAATAATATGGATGAAGAAATTAGAGGGAGATTAAAGATAGAATATACCAAAAATTATAGTGGTCAGACTGTTAGGAAGTGGTTAAATTACTATCCATCTGAAGAAAATGAGGAAGTCCAGACGGAAACTATTGAAGCACATAACTCTTGGAATGTAGATTTTGGAGATCATATAAGAGGTGGAACAGCAATTTTTGAATATGTAACTGGTGAAAATGAATGGAATGATGATAATATACAGACATTTACTTTTTATTTAAGAGGAAGAAACCCTAATAGAGATGAAGTGATTTCTTATATTGAAGATGAAGGTTATGATGATCAATATTGGTTCCTTATTCGTTTAATTAGACATGAATCAGCTACAGGTAGTTCAAATGAGTTTAGGCAATATAACCCTGGTACAAATTATACTACAACAAGTGTTCGAGGCTTACCTAATTTTGGACCACCCAGAGGATATGGTCTAGGACAAATAGATAATTTTGGTAGATTGGTTACAGGGTATTCTGCATTAACAGAAGCACAAAGGGAGGAACATAATTTGGTCGGAGTAGAAAGAGGGGAAACAATTGTTGATGATGAAGGTAGAACTATTGATTGGCAGGGTTATATTGTTGCTTCTGATAATCAAGTTTGGAATTGGAAGGAAAATATAGATACGGTTATAACATTTTTGGATATAAAAAAGCAGACCATAATTAATAAGTATACCTCTTGGGTTAATACTGCTAATAATTGGAATATTAATCACCCTGAAGATTTGGTAGAACAACATGCTGATCAAGTGGAGGGAGATATAACATTTAGTAGTATTGAAAGTTTTATTGATGATATTCCAAATAATGTTAATGAATATTTTGATGATGTGGAAGATTCTGATACCACTAAATCCTTTATAGATGCCTGCCTTATCCGTTATTATAATGGTGGATATTATCACCGATTAAGAAGAAATGGAAATCAAAAACCTTATTGGGATATTGATCGAGAATCAACTCAATCAGGTTTTTATGTTGAACATATATGTAGTCAAGATGAATAGATTGTCAATACTCTTTAAATTAATTATTCTATTATTTACACTTAATGGATTGATTTCGTGTTATGATACTAATAATAAAGAAAATACTAATCAAAGTAAGATAAACAATGATTCTTTAGCATATTTAGAGGATGATTCAACTTTGAATATTGAAAACGCCGATAAAATAATCTGGCAAAATAGTAACGTAAAAATTTACGCTAATCATTCAATTATTGAAGAAGGAGAGGAAAGATTGATTATATACTCAAATAAAAAAGATACTTTACTAAACTTTTTACATGAAGACGGAGGAAAGATCACTTTTCCCTTTGTAATAGGTATTAATGAAGAAGTTTTTATTAATTTTTTTGAAATTTGGGAAGGAAGCGGATTTCTCAGTAAAAAAAACTTTTATCATCTAGATCAGCAGGGATATACTTTGGATAAAGTAGAAAATGTTCCAATAGAAAATGTTTTGCAAGCGGTAAAGACAAAATTTAAAATAACAGATAGTATCTATACCAGAAAAGGGGAATTCTATAAAAACTTTACTTTTGATAAAACCTGTTTTAACGAAAACAAAGAATTACCCTTTTCTCTAGTGATTTATAATCATGATAATCCTAATCTCAATAAAGGTTTGGAAGGTTTTAAAACTGTAAAGGGTATTTATAAATTCGAAAAAGAAAAGGATTATATTTTAAAACCTATTTTAATTGATCTTAAAGATTAAATGAAAAAAACGTTTCTTTCTTTAATACTTATTCTATTAATTTCCTGTAAAACAACACAAGAAAATAAAGTAACTACCAAGGTAGAAAACGCAGTAGAAAGCATTCCAGAAAAAGTAGAAGCTGCTATAGAAAGAGCCGAGGAGCCGCCTTCGCAAGATATAGAAGAAACTATAGAAGAAGAATCAGAAGCTTTTACGCCTTCACCATTTATAGCCAAAATTTTAGAACAACTTGGAGTTCAACCCATACAAGTGTATGAACAATTTGTTGTACAGAAAGTAATGCCTTATGATGAGACCAGTACTATAGTAGTGATTCCTACAGTAGCTAGTCAAGAGTACGATTGGGACGTTTTTACATTAAACAGTTATATTTTGGTGGTAGATTCGGAAACGGGTGAGATCAAGCAACAATTTTATGAAAAAGAAAGTTGGTATTCTGATGCTATTCGTATCGATGAGATATCCATTGACACAACCAATTATAAGGTTGCCGATGGAAAGCGAGCTTTTGGAATTACACTTTCTTATATCGGAGCATCAAAACCGAATCCTTATAATTCAACTACCATTTCTCTCTTTATTCAGGAAGAGAGTGTTTTGGTACGCGTATTAGATGCTTTCGAAATAAACTCTTACTGGGGAGAATGGGATATGCGATGCACAGGAGAATTTACGAGTGTAGGTAAGGTCCTGATTATGGACCATAATCAAAACAATGGTTTTTATGATATTAAAGTGAATGTGGAAACTACAACCATGGAAACTTTTGAGAAAGGAGAAGATGATTGTGATGAAAAAGAATCTACTCAAAAATCAAAACAATTGCTCCGATATTACGGAAGTTATCAGTTGTATCAAAAAGTATACACATTAGAAACAGAATCTTCTTGTGGATTAGAAATCAAGCTAGAAGGGAATCAATATTATCTAAAAACCAGTAAACGAGAACATAAGGGAATATTCTTAATAAAAGATGGATATATTACTTTCCAAGGATTATTAATTGATAACTCCAAAAAAGAAGTACAAGGCAGTTACGATGATGATGAAATCGTAATACAGAACTACGGAAATGCGATGAATCCGTTTACTGTATTTGGAGAATGCGCTGATCAGAAATATCTTCATTTGGTAAATAAGGAATAGTCTTCGTTGCCCTACTTAGGTAAATATAATTTTATCAAATGAAAAATAGGTTAGGTATCCTTATGTTATTGCCGGCAGGTCAAAGCTATCCTCGGAATAGCAATTATAAAATATTAGTGTAAGAATTTGGTCTTCAGAATAACATCTAAACGGATAAAGAAAACACATCATATTCGCAAAAAGTCTTTTATTAGTAATAACTTTCGGGGAAATTTGCTAGTGTAAAATGAAAAACAGTGGTTTTCAGGGGTGGTTTTATCTTATAGAATTGTTTCCTTTGATATAGAGAACCTATAATACCCCCAAAGTATGAAAAAATCAAGGCTCAAAGAATATGTAGTACCCTATAAAACTTTAAAAACTCAATTTGTTTCACCTTATAACAAAAAAGAAGTTTTACTAGAAGTACGTATGCATAAAAAGATGATACACAAGGGTTTTGGTGAAAAAACACTAAAACAGCCAATCATTACGTTTCATACTACCACAGATCAGACGGAGATCCCTAAAAGGTATTGGACAGAACAAATGATAAAAGCAGTGGATGCCTACGCTAAAGAATATCCTGTAATTGATATCAGAAAAACACATTCTATAGCTAGTAAGATGATTTCTTCTATTTCTAGAGTATGGTTGGTATTGATTCCTATTCATTGATTTTTTATTCTGTTAATGAGATTACATAAAATCAACAATTAATATTATATTTCTCATGCATTACATAAAACAAAGAAATCTTCCCTAATTAAACGGTGGTTTTCAGGGTTGATTTTGATCTGAATCCGTGGTTATTTTGAGATGTACAAACTAACAACGCACATTATGCCTATTCTTACTATCAGTGAGCATTTAGAACATTATCAAACACTCAAGAGCCAATTTATATCCCCATATACTAATATGGAAGTGATGATGGAAGTTCGCTTGCATAAAAAGGTTATAAATACAGGCTTGGTTCAAAACATCCAGAAGAAACCCGTAATTGCTTTTTATACAACTACAGATCGAACCGAAATTTCTAAAAAAAAGTGGACGCAGCAAATGAAAAAAGCAGCTGCGGATTATGCTAAACAATATCCAATTGTCGATGCAGGAAAAACATATTCGACATTTGGTAAAATTATATTCTCTACTGCTATTATTGGAGTCATTGGTGCGTTAGCACTGGTTTTTTACTTATTTATGTTTAGTAATCCACAAGCAAAAATGAATATAGAAGAGTTTGTGTCTTTACCTAATAAAGGAGATAAATACTATGGATTTATTAATCAGACTTTAGATGAAAAGAAGACGCCTTTTTTAGCTCATGGTTGGATTAAAGTAATAGCTGTAAATCCTATAGATAGCACTTGTACGTATGTTACGGGTGAAGAAGTAGGAGCGCTTACCTTTGAAACCTTAGAAGCAGATCATAGTAATTTTTCTAATACACAGATAAAAGGAAAATTTAAAGCAGATAAGCGAGCTCAAAAAATCTCACTTATATCAGCAGACAAGCGTTGGAGATTCGAATCCCAAGTGATCAGTAATAAAACAAAGAATTATAAAATCACAGCAGAGTAAGCAGCTTATGGAAATATTACAAAACACACCATTAAGTCGCATAAATCCACCAAAAAACAATACTTTTTTACAAGCATATCAAAACTTAGAGCAGAACGCCAAAGTTGGGTTATCGATCTTAGGAACCGCAACGTTGTTTTTTATGTTGGTAATAGGAATGGGATTGTACGAAGTTTTTGGTAATCCTTCACAAGGAAATGGGATGCCTTTAAACTCTTTGATAGAACCTCAGTTTCTTGCTATAGTCACTGGTGTAATGATTTCCTTATTTTTTATATTTTCTTTTCTTAATAAACAACGAATATTAGCAATAAAAGAACAACAAACATATTATAGGTTGGGAGATGTAACTCCTTTGAACATAGATCAAAAAAAAGCAATTAGACTCAATTTAGTGCATATGTTTTATGGTGGTGGTTGGTCAGAAACTTTAGAAGTTTTTCCGTGTAATATTCGTTTAGGAGAACAGAAGTTTAAACCACAAACATTTGATATACATCAAGATGTGTTGTATCAACAATACCTTAATGAAGATTGGGGAGTACTTAATAAAGAACAATACTATGAGATGATAGCTCGTTTATTTGATGGAATGCATTCTAAATGGTTTGCGCAGGATATTGTTTCGGACTCCGCAAATGATATGATTAATCAAATCTCTGGACTTACTAAAGTGGATCCAATGTATATAGAGAAATGTGGTTTAATCGCTAATAATAAGCCCAAGAAGTTGATTTGGGGATTTGATTTATTTAGAGTTATACCAATGAGTCGATGGGCATTTATGGCCGGTTATATCTCAGAAAGCGAAGCTTGGAAAAATATACTAAAAGCTTCTGAACTCATTTATTATTTGTTTGATAGTCATGAGGATTATTATGATAATTATCGGGTAGGACATGCTTTTTGGAGTAATAATTTTGAAGCCTGTACGGATCGATTACAGAAATGGACCTATTTTAAAGAAAAATGTGATTGGCCCGCAAATAATTTGGCGTGGACACAACCAGAATCTGTAACGCTACCAGAAAATATGAAGACGAATTTCGAAACACATCTTTCGGAGATAAACAACCAACAGAAAACTACTATCGGGTTTCGCAAAACCCAAGAAGGGTGATACTTCATACTGAGTACGTTGAAGTTCTTAAAAGGCTGCAGATTTGAAAGGTCTATGTACAATTAGGAAAAGGTATGAAATCAATTGAATATCAAACCATAAATCAATCATGTCAAATACAAAGAAGAAAGCATATCATGCATTAGTAATTAGCACGTGTATCGTTGTACTATTGGTCAGTTTTATTTTTTTGAAATCTAAATATGATGAAAAGAAGGCTACTGCAATTGCCAAGTTAGAAGCTAAAAAGGATGTGATTCAGGATTTAGACTATCAGTATGCAAAACTAAAATATGCTGCTAGGGATTGGAGTACTTTATACGCTAAAATAACAGCAGTACATAACAGAGATACTGTGCTACATCAAAACTATACAATAGCGGAGTTAACCAGAAAACATCATGATATAATCGGTTTCTGGGATGAATATGAAGATGATGTGTATATAAAATATTATGCTACTAATACCCAATACATAGCTAGCATATATCAGGTTAGTGATACTTTAAAACAGTTGTTTACGACATACCACCTTCATGAAAAAATCTCTCGATATAAACAATCTTTAAATATCGCTTACAGTGATATCATACATAATATGAAGCCTACGGATAGTATATCTAGATACCTATCTCATAAATATCCTCAATACACTACATACTTTTATTATTTAGATAAGATTGATCAGGCGTATTATGAATTATTGTTTGAGCGGTATCCAAATTCATTACATTATTTAATAGAAGGCAATAATGAATTAGAAAAAGAAGCCGTAAGCAGGTTAATTAATATCCAAACACAGGAGCTAAGTAACCCTTGGTTACATACTAATAAGGTGGTAGAGGAAAAGCTAAGTAATCAAATGAATGCACATTTTAGTGTAGCAAAAGATACTACAAGCATTTATAAAATTAAGAAGAATGATCAAAAGTTATTGCTGATGGTAAAAACAGCAATGATTTCCCAAAACGATTCTGAGGCTGCAAAAAAAGCATACTTAGATGCACTAACGGTAGCGGCAGAAAGTATAAAAGATACATTTGTAAAAGACATTTATGTATATGTAGAGGTAGTAGATCCAGAAACACTTTTTACCGATGTATGGATAAAAACACCAATACAGACAGATCTGGCTGTGGATTACCCTAGCGCGTTATCAAGTATCCTTTCTGGTTTTTATAATGTAGATGCATATAAATATTATATCAAAGGATCCTTTAATATATTAGAAGCTTGGTATCCTAAAGTAGATAAACCTTAAATATCCTCCATTACATCCGAACCTTGAACATTCCCGAACCCTGAGCGGAGCTGAAGAGTAATTCCCTATAAATCGGGCTTCGAGAGCCTCAGCCCTCGAATACAATCGAACCCTGAGGTAACTCGAAGGGTGAGACTTCGAGAGCCTCAGTCTCCAGTGTTATATTATTCCACAGGGTGAGGCACTCGAACTCTGAGCAGTCACACTGAGCTTGTCGAAATGTGTATTCATAGGGTAACAATTACTTCCTTTTTAACACATAATACTATAGATACGGTAACATCATAAAGGATGGCAGGATATATGTACATATTAGAATGTAGTGACGGTAGTTACTATACAGGAAGTACAAAAGATTTAGATAGGAGATTGCAGCAGCACCAAAATGGAGAAGGAGCTAATCATACAAAAAAACGATTACCTGTTAGGTTATTATACTACGAACAATATGATAGGATCGATACGGCATTCTATCGAGAGAAACAAGTACAAGGATGGAGCAGAGCGAAAAAGGAAGCATTAATGAATGGAGATTTGGATACGCTACATGATTTAGCTGAATGCACGAACGGAACTCATTTTTCTGTTTTCAAAGTACCAGACTTCGACTCCGCTCAGTCCTCGGATAAGAATACCACTGAACCCTGAGTGCAGCCGAAGGGTTAGTACAACACCCCCAATAGTTGGACGCAACTATTGGGGGTGTTTTTTGTCTTTTTGTTTGTTGTAAAATATTATTGATTCACATAATTACCAAATGGGATACCGATGCTAAACCCTAGCGCGTGAGTACTTTCACCACTTAAAGTTTTTTCATGGATTTCTCTCCATTGTAATTCTACACTAATAGCAGAATCATCGTTTTTGCCTTTTAGGTAAAATGGAATTCCTATTTTCCAAGTTGATGCTTCATATTCTCCAAATGAATAATCAAAAGAAGCACTTAACCCAACAGGGAAATCACGATAAAAGTAAACAAAATCACCTTTAAGATTATGGGTAATGAAAGAATCAAATTCACCAATATACTTGTTTTGTGTACTTAATTCTACTGGTGTAGTAGGGGTATTGCTAGGTAAAGAGGTAAATGTTCTTTCTTTAAGAATATTTGCTGCTATAGAGTTGTTCATAAAACCATTATAAAAAGCGGTAAGTTGCATCGTTCCTATACGCATTGATTTACGATAATAACTGAATGAACCTTCTAATGATAAGGGATAAAAGCTTTTAGTTTCTGAACTAGGAGACGATTCTTCTTTAAAAACTTCATATTCTGTGGTACTTATTGGCATATAAACTCTTGCTGACCACCATGTTTTTCTCAAAGTTTTTATATACTTTCCTTTAGTAATAGTTTCAGCTTCTTCAATTAATGTTTCATTATAAGCATTTTTTACAGCAGCTGTATAAGCATTATTATATTCATCCTCTGTATCGATAGTAGGATCAAGGGATTTTTTCTTTTTAATAGCCAAATCTGTTTCTTTCTGAGATTCTTTATATTTATCATATTTATATGCTAATGCTTGATCAAGCAAGTACTGGTCTCTAAACTTTTTTATTTTTGCTTTATCCGTATACCCAATGTTTCCGCGAAAAAGTTGAGTGAATTTCACAAAAACGCCAATGTCATTTTGTATTTCACTATCTACGGAGAGACTAGAGAAATTGTCTTCTATGTCTGCCTGGATTCCCATACTCCATATATACCTTACATAGTCAGTCCCACTAGTCGTTTTACTATTTGGATTAATAGAATATCCCAACGTTAGTCTATTGTTTTCTTCTTCTAAGGTAGCAAACGCTGCTCGCGTAGATAAATCGGAAGCTTCCGTCAATAGTTTGTTGATTTCTCTATTAAAAACAATGTTTAATGCCTTATAATGTATGAATTTCTCTTCATTATATGATTTGTCTTGATATAGTTGTTTTACATCCGTTTTAAATTTCTCTTTTTCATCCTTATCAGACAATTGAGCATGAAGGTTAGCGATTGTTAATAATAAAAAAGAAAAGAAAGTAATTATTCGGCCCATTTTATAAAGTTTTTAGTTCATTCAAAAATAAATGAAATAGACCTGATCTAACATACCCACTAATAGGTATATTTAAAATTCGTTATGCTTAATGTAAAGTGAGTCTTCGAAGACCTCTAGTTTTATATTACCTAAAACTAAAGTGGGTGAAACTTTCGGACTCTAGTTATTTTCGATCACTTAACACTTTCTAACCCTGAGCGTAGTCGAAGGTTGATTACTGCCAGGCTCCGGCTCCGCGGCTGCTGAGTTTACCGAAGTACAGCCCTCGGATGTTCGAAGGTTGAAGGATCCAATAACAAACAAAAAAAGTCGAAGCTTATAACACACAGTAAGCTTCGACTTGCTCGGATTTTCCCCAAAACCTTCGCTATTTATACCCTCGCTATGGTATGAATGTTTACTTCTTCTTGCTTGCCTTTTAATAATACACTTCCTAAAAATTGACAAGTTAGATTGGCATTAATTTTTAGATCTCGGATTAGTTTTTCAGAGATTAATAATGGTACTTTATAAGTATTACATTGTCCTTGTATACGGGCAGAAGTATTGATAACATCTCCGTGATAGGCGATCTCTTTTTTTACAATACCCACTTCGGTTACCATGAGTTTACCACCGTGTAATCCAGCTTTAAACTCAGGTACAACTCCGTACTTTTTTAGATAATATGCTGCTTTTGCATGCTTGCGCTGTTGGAATGCAAAGAACAAGTTTACACAATTATTATCTGCTAATCCTCTTTTATAAGGCCAGCTTAGTACTACTTCATCTCCCACGTATTGATAGATTTCGGCATTGTGTTTAGGAACCACTTTATTTAGATCATAAAAACAATCTTGTATCAATTGGCTATATTTAAAATGACCTAATTTTTCTGCAATAGTGGTAGAGTCCTTTAGATCAAGAAACATAAAGATTCGTTTCTCTTCTTGTGGATTTTTATATTTTCCTAATAGCATTTTTATAAAAACTCCTTTTCCGAATTTTTCATTAGCTATTTTGATAAAAGAGAAGACAAAAGAGGATAAAACAATATACAGAATAACCGCCCAAAACGATTTATTAAAACAACACCAACCTGTATGTTGACCAGCGTGTGTACCTGTAAGTGTTGCGAAAATATCTGTAATCACCATAAATACAGTAAGCGTAACTATAAAATGCAATAATGTTCTTAAAATGATATCCTTAGTAAGTGATATTCTATTATTTGTATAGGCATCAAAAGTAAAGTCCACCGTAGCGTATAATACACCTATTATGATACCGATATTAATGAGTTTCACAAAATAATAAAGTGTTCCCAGTGTACCTTCATAGTTTTTGATCACTGCAAGACCTTCTTCTGAATCAATTCCATAATATCTAAATATCGAATATAGTACCATAGCTATTGCCCAAAAAAGTACAGACTGCTTCAGAAGCTGCGAGTATTGTTTTAATGTATGATTCATAACTGGTATCGTTTATGTGATTTCTGTTTTCTATACCTAAAACACATACGTACGAATTCACCCTACCTTTTTTTAAAATATTAAAATAAAAAAGATATTAAATGTTTTTAGAACACTTGTTGTTAAGTACTTAAGTGGTTTGCAAACTTTTGTCAATCGTGTGGATATTGACTTCTTTTTGTTTCCCTTTTAATAGAACACTGCCTAAGAATGTAGTAGATAAACCAGAATTAATAGTTAGATCTTTTAATAACTCTTCAGAAATAAGAAGCTTCACTTTATGATTATTACATTCTGCCTGGATCCGAGCTGATGTATTAATTACATCCCCATGATAGGCTATTTCTTTTTTGATAACTCCTACTTCTGTAACCATGAGTTTACCACCATGCAACCCGGCTTTAAATTCTGGAATTACGCCATACTTTTCTTGATAATAATTGGCTTTGTTTTGTTTTTTAAGTTGAAAAGCAAAAAATAAGGAGACACAGTTATTATTAGCCAAACCTTTTTTATATGGCCAACTTAGTACCGCTTCGTCTCCAACATATTGATAAATTTCTGCATCATATTTGGGAACTACGGTATTAAGATCATAAAAACAGTCTTGTATAAACTGACTGTATTTAAAATGTCCTAACTTTTCTGCGATGGTCGTAGAATCTTTAAGGTCCAGAAACATAAAAATGCGTTTCTCTTCTTGTGGGTTTTTATATTTACCGAGAAGCATTTTTATGAAAACACCTCTTCCAAACTTTTCTGCAGCTATTTTTATAAATGAAAAAACAAAAGAAACCATTACTATATAAAGAATAGTAGCCCAGAAAGATTTGTTTTCTTTCCACCAACCTCTATCAGTATCTAAATTAAGATTATAGATTTCAGAAAAGATATCCATAATTATAGTAAAGATGATAACTGTAGTAATAAAGTAAAATAAGGTTCTAACAATTAGGTTATATACCAGTGATATTTTATTAGAAGTATATTTATCAAAAAGTAAATCAATGGTAGCGTATACGATTCCGATTAACATTCCAATACTAGAAAAACCCATTAGTGCACGTATAGTACCAGTATACCCTCGATATTCCTGAATCATATAGATACCTTCTTCTTCATCAATTCCATAATATCTAAATATAGAAAAGAACCCCATGGCTAATGACCAAAAGAGTACAGACTGCCACAATAAACGCAGGTATTTTTTAATACTTCTTTTCATGTACGATACAAATGATATTAGAGAATACTCTAACAAAAATAACTAAATCTTATAAGGTGTCCTAAAGCTATAAAAGAGTGGGTAATCAGAATCATTAATTGTGGAAAATAATGTGGTAAAAATACCCAACTGTGTAAGAAATACACACTTTTGTTTTTTGGCATGTTTCTTAAATCATTGGAATTCAGTAGTGTTTGTAATTGGTATCAATTTTGGTTTTCCAGAGTGGTAACAAAAAAGACATTATGGAGATATCAAGAACAATAGAAATGACAGAAACACCGATAGTAGGAAACTCATTCGGTAATCGAATGAAGAATATGGTGATAAATGGATCTTCTTCATTTGTGTTGCTAATCACTTTTTTATTATTATTTGGTGCTGCATCATTATTTTATTTTTTACAACCTTATTTCGAACAAATTCGTTTAGAGAGAATGAATACTGTTTGGGGAATTAGTTTAATGATTGCGGGTATTTCATTGCTTTTGATTAAAGTAAGCTTTCTAGTTTATATATTATATCTATATCTACGTTATCAAACGACTGATACATTATCTGATAAAGAATTACCATTATGTACTGTAATTGTTCCTGCATATAATGAAGGAGAATTGGTGTATAAAACACTTCATAGTTTAGCTAAAAGTGATTATCCAATCGAGAAGTTACAGATTATTTCTATTGATGATGGGAGCCAGGATGACACTTGGGATTGGATGAAAAAAGCAAAAAATGAATTAGGAAATAGAGTTTCTATATACCAGCAACCAGAGAACAGAGGAAAAAGACATGCATTGTACAGAGGGTTCAATTTAGGAATGGGAGATGTTTTTATTACAGTTGATAGTGATTCTATTGTAAAAGAGGATACGCTGCGTGTAATGGCTTCGCCTTTTGTTACTAATGAATCTTGCGGGGCAGTAGCTGGTAATGTAAAAGTATTAAATAGCGACAAAGCGTTAATCCCAAGAATGCTTAATGTAAGCTTTGCATTTAGTTTTGAGTTTATACGTTCTGCGCAGAGTGCTATAGGATCTGTATTGTGTACTCCAGGAGCTTTATCTGCGTATCGCAGAGAAGCAGTTATGAACTGTAGAGCAGAATGGATTACTCAGACTTTTATGGGACAAGTCTCTAAAATAGGAGAAGATCGAGCAATGACTAATATGATTCTTAAACAAGGATATAATGTATTGTTTCAGAGAAAAGCATATGTGTATACGAACACTCCAGAACGTTATAAGAATTTATATAAAATGTTTATTCGATGGGAGCGTAGTAATATTAGAGAGAATATTGCTATGAGTAAATTTGCCTTTAGTAATTTTAGAGAAGGATCAAAAGCTGGTACCAGAGTTTTATTATTAAACCAGTGGTTAAAAATGGTAATGGCGTATCCTGCGACTTTGTTAATGGTGTTTTTTATAGCTACGTATCCAGTTTTATTTTTTAGTTCTACACTAGTAAGTATTCTAATATTTTCGAGTATTCAAGCATTCTTTTATGCTAAAAAACATAGTCTATCAGAATCTTTATGGGCGTATCCATATAGTTTATTCTATGCATTTACTTTGTTCTGGATTACACCATATGCTATAGCAACTGCCGGAAGAGGTGGATGGCTTACTCGTGACTTATCTAAGAAAGAATTAGAAAAACAACAACAGATAGTTCCTGCGGCTTCTTAACAATATTAATTACCCATTTTATTTCAATTGACCAACCATTTTATTTCCATCAAGGGTCTGAGAGTTTTAACCCAAAGAAATTTACAGACCCTGAGGAGATATATTAGGTATAGGATTGAATGGATTATTAGAAAAGTAACTACATAAACTCAACTACACTTTTTTTGCTTATCAATTTAAACTGTGATAACCAACCTACAAAAAGCTCCTCTTCCCCCATTTAGAGGAGCTTTTGCTATTTAAAATATTTATATGTCTTTTTTTCAGGGTTTACAATATCCTTGTTTTCAGGGGTAGTTATTGTATCTATGATGTTTACTTTTACATCAATAAATCAAAAGAAAAATAAGGTAGTAGAGTATGAGTATTGGTAAGAAGAATATTGTATTGGTTAGCATTATTTATGTAGTCTTATGTACTATAGGTTTTAAGGCTTTTGGACAGAATGATACAATTTGGTATGATAAAAATTGGAAGCTATCCATTAAAGATGATGCCGCTTTTTATCGTCCGCCTGTTTCTAAGAAAGGAGAACTATATCTGGTACGGGATTACTATATAAATGGCTCTTTGCAAATGGAAGGTACATCCTCTAATCCTGCAAAGGATTTTTGGGAAGGTGTGGTAACTTGGTACGATACAAACGGAAAAGTAATACAATCTTTTACTTATGAAAATAACCGTTTAGAAGGTGATTTCATTACTTATTACAAAGATAAAAAGCTTATTGCTCAATACAAGAATGGACGTTTTGTTTCTGGAGAAGCAAATTTTAATAATGGAACTTCACAAACCTATATCGTACAGCGTGATAGTATTATGAAAGAAGTTATCTATGATACCGATATAAATGGCGTTAGGTACGAATATTTTAAAAAAAACACAGGAACCTATGTAGATGCCTATGAAACTAAATTCTATGACAATGAAGGCAAGTATATAGGAACTTCTACAAGAGATAAGACAACTGGAAGTTATGAAGGAATATTTGTTACTTATTATAGAAGTCCATTTAGAGTAAAAGAAGTTAGAGATTATAAATACAAAAATGGTAGGGTAATGGCTACGTATTATCCTAATGGTGTACTAAGGAATCGTTTTATAGAAGAACCGAAACAAAAAATAGAATATTTTGATAAACAGGGAAATCTATTAAATAGTGTAGGAATTGAAAACCCTAATAAAAGCTGGAGTTTTATAAATGGAAAACGTATGCAGTTTTATTCGAATTACATTCCAGAAGAAATGCATCTTATAGAATATATAGAAGAATTCAATGAGGTAGGTGATGTGGTCTATATGGAACGTTTTCATAAAAATCAGAAGATAAAGGCGAAGATTTATTTCGAGAATAAAAATAAAAAGGAAGAGATTAATTATGATGAGCAAGGAAAACAATCCAGTAGGCTTAATTATAAAGAGTATAAACCATATCAAGGGACATTAATAGAAAAAGGTAGATCTGTTATATATGACCAAGGAGTTTTAGTAAAAGAGACTAATTATTATCCAGATACAAATGTTCCGTTCAGTATTTTTCAGAATAGTAAAGCTACTTTTTATGATAAAAATGGATTAGAATTGGGGCATGTGACGTCTAACTCTGATGAATATATGAGTGAAGAAGATGGGACTCGATATAGAATTGATTATAAAGGAAGAATTAATTATGTATCTAAATATTCGGATGGGAATAAAACTTCTGAAAAGATATATCGATACTTTGATAAGGATACTAGTAAGGTTGGAATCATAGAATATTTTTATGATGGTTATAAAACGTTAAAGGAAGTAACGTTTTATCACGATACACAAAAAAAACGTTCTGTATTACTTTATAAAAAAGGAAGCAAAGCAAAGGAAATCTTCTATGATCCATCAGGTAATGAGATAGCTACTTATGATCATCAATTAAAGCAAGGAATCTTGTATAAGTATTTTAGCAATACAGATGTGGTAGAGGAATATAAGGAGATGGATAATGGTACATTAGTAAAAAGTAAAAAATATAAGAAACGCTACATGTCTAATGCTAGTAAAGAATATGAATATGTATTAATAGAAGATATAGATATAAATACAAAAGCAGTTTTTTATAAAGAAAGTGGAGAAGTGATTGCAGAGCTGTTATTTAAAGATAAAAAACCATACGAAGGAGTTGCCTACAACCATGCTAATAATTCTTATTTGAACTATAAAAATGCCAAAAAGAATGGAGTGTATAAACGAATGAATTATTCCAATAAATTAATAGAAGAAGGGTATTATATAAATGATAAAAAAGAAGGAGCTTTTGTTAATTACGATTATAATGGAAATAAACAAATCGTAAAGAATTATACAAATGATATGTTAGAAGGAGAAACTATTTATTATGATACCGAAGGTAACCTTATAAGTAAGTTGATATATAAAAATGACCTTCCATATCAAGGAAAAGAAGTACATAGAGGTGAAGAGGTGTGGTATGAAAATGGTGCTATTGTTAAAAAAGAAAAAACAACCGAAAGACAAGTAATAGTTACCAATTACATTTCTGAAAATAATCAAAATGTAGTGGTGTACAGTGCTAATAGAAAAAATAAAGAGTATACATATGCGATAAAGGATTATAAATTAGATGGTAAAGTCATTAGGTATGACCTTAATGATAATGTACTTCATACAGCTATCTTTGATAATGGAGTGATGAAATCAGGAGAGATTTTGATTAAAGAAAACTCTTATAATTTGCGCATATATGAAAAGATATTTATGAAGTTGGATCAAGATGTTTTATCAATAAAATGTTTTGATAAAGAAAAGAATATTGTGTTAGAAATTACGGAAAAAGCTAATAGTTATAAAGAATTCCCCAATGCGGTCAAACTAGGGTTAAACCTCGGCTATCTGGGGCCAAATGTTCTTTTTTAGTACAAAAACAGAATAGATTTTTTATAAAGTAATTGTAGTATATTACCAGCCAATAGAATTTAGACCACAGAATGAATTTAAAAGTACTACTAGTTTTCCTAATGATTTCTATAGTTGCATTAGGACAGAAAAAGGAATGCGATCAGTTTAGAGAAGGTTATTTTAAAATTGAAGATTCCATAACGGGAGTTTCTTTACTCCATAGATTCGGAAATAAACAAAAAGAGTATAATTCTATTTCTAAAATGAAGCTCGAACTTTCTGTAGAGTGGTCAGCGTGTGGTTATAAGTTAACATTAGATAAAATAGTAGACAATCCTTATGATATCGATGTGGATACACCATTTTCTATTGATGTCGCAATGTTAGAAACTACAGAAAACTCATATCTTCAAAAGAGTACATCTCCATTTTCTGATATGGTCATACAGACTAGTGTGCAACGTATTACCGAAGAAGAATATCATGAAATTTTAGCACAACAAAAAAAGATCGATAGGAGTCTTAGTATTGATGATCCCACTTTTAAAAAAGAAGTAGCCGAAAGTATGTGCAATTGCTTTTCAGAAGAGGATAAGACAAATATTGATCAAAGCTTTTTTGCCAATTGTGTTGCTAAAAGTATATTAAATCATCAAGAACAATTAATCTCGATAGCATTACAAGATACTACAGGAACTGATCCGGAGATTTTAGGAAGACGTCTTGGAGAAGAACTTGTACTAACTGTACAAAAAGATTTAATTTATGATTGTGATGAGTATTTTAATTTTTTAGACGGAATAAAAAAAGAAGGTGAGAACAAGAGGTTTGCAAAGGCAAATCAAAAAATAACGGATTCTCTTTCTTATTTAATTGAAGATAATCAAGAATTATCATTGTATAGGAGTAGAGCCGAAAATTATCTAGGGCTTAGAGATTATGAAAATGCTGAAAAGGATATAGACGCATGTTTTGTTTTTGATCCTACCGATATACAGGCTAAAATGTTGTATGCATTGGTTTTAGAAGGGAAAGAAGAATATGAGAAGGCTGCTGATCAGTATATGGAGATTTCTGAAATAACGGGTAATAAATTTTTACCTATTATCGCAGAATTAACTAAAAGAAAGGCTAAAATGTAATTGTTTTTTCATCCATTGATTAAACATAAATTTCAGATATAGAGTGATTTGACTACAAATAGTATATTTGTAATACCAACTAAAACCAATCACTTTTTTATGAAAAATTACATACTCTTAGTTCTAGTTTTATGCTCTATGACTATAAAGGCACAACTAGAAGACTGCTCTGATTGTGCTACAATTGCGTATGCATCAAAAGACATATCCAAAAATAGTTTGTATCAATTACAACTATTACGAAATGAGATTTTTGCTAGACATCAATATATTTTTAAAGATGAACGTTTGTTAGAACATTTTCAGGAATATTTGTGGTACCAACCAGATTATAATAATCCTGCCGAAATTACTTTAAATGATATAGAAAATACCAACATAGCTCTTTTTAAGGCAGCAGAAAACCGAATTAAGAAAAAACGACAAAGACTGTTTGCAGAATTAAATGAGTTAAAAAGAGTACTCAGACAAAAAGATACTATTACTATTAATATGTTTTTGGATGATGGTTTATCGGATGGAGCGAACAAAGAAGGAGCTATAGATGAGTTGAATGCTATTTTTTCTAAAATAAACTTAAAAG
Organism: Aquimarina sp. Aq107; assembly: GCF_943733665.1. Lineage (NCBI taxonomy): Bacteria > Pseudomonadati > Bacteroidota > Flavobacteriia > Flavobacteriales > Flavobacteriaceae > Aquimarina > Aquimarina sp. Aq107. Next base: position 1,898,284 of record NZ_OX030782.1, read on the forward strand.
ATGTTAACTGGTATAGAGATACTGCTATATACAGTGTATCGACAGATAATGGATTTTTAATAAGTAAAACAGAATTACTTATAGATGGTAACAAAGTTACGCTTAGTAGAGGTGATCTGGAACATTCAGAAATAATGAAAAAGCCATTTAAATATGGAAGCGATTATTACTCGGAAAGTGAATATAGTTCCCTCTGGGTATTTACATTTGATGGTCAAAAATTAAGATTGGTAGAACATCTTGTTGCTGGATAAACATATAAGAAATAGAGCGCTACAGTCTTTATATAGAAGGATAAAATTAATACGATTTTATCCGTTAGAGTTGATGATTGTCAATAGTCTCAAAAAATGATTTTCTGTACGTATTTCCAATAGGGAGTTCTGTATTCTGGATCCAAATCGTATCATTATTTATTTTATCAATACGCTTGATAGAAATGATGTATGATTTATGGATTTGTATAAAATTAGATGATGGTAGTGTTTCCTTAAAATGTTTTAATGTGTTATAAGTAATGATTTGTTGGTCTTGTAGATGGATAGCAATGTAGTTTTTTAAACTTTCTATATATATAATATCTTGTAAAAATACCTTGGCATACTTATTCTTTCCGTCGGTTTTAAAAAAGAAAAATTCATCATTATTAGTTTGATTAACTATAGTATCCGAATTATTTGTAGCTTTTATCTTGGAGACCGCGGTATAAAAGCGTTCAAACTCAATAGGCTTAAGTAAATAATCTAAAGCGGCAACTTCATAACTATCCAAAGCGAATTGGGGATAAGCAGTAGAGAAAATAATTTTGGTTCTTTTATTGATAATTTTTGATAATTGAATTCCAGTAATTTCTGGCATTTGTATATCCAGAAAAACTAGATCTACAGATACACCTTCTAAATATTTTAATCCCTCTAATGGATTTGTAAACGTATCTTTTACCTCTAAAAAAGATACCTTACCACAATATTTCTCTAACAACCTAATCGCTGCTGGTTCATCGTCAATAATTACACAAGTAAATTGGTCTTTCATTAATAAGTTGTTATACGTTTAGAGTTCAAGTTGCAGGTATGCCTCAAACTGGTTTTCAGTTTTTTGATGTTCTAAAATAAAACTATCCTTATAGATAACCTCTAATCTTTGTTTAATATTTTTAGTACCTATGCCTTGTTCCGTATATGTATCAGAAGTATTAATGTAGTTTTTCGTTTTTAACTCTAACGTATGATCGCTGATCACTAATGTAATATTAGCCGGGCGGTTTTTGTCATTGATGATTCCATGCTTACATACATTTTCTATAAAATGTATTAGGATAAGAGATGGAATTTTTTGATTATGTACAAAACCATCTATATGCAATTGCACATGGAAATTATCCTCATACCTGCGTTTAAAGAAATATAAATAATCTTCAATAAAGGTTATTTCTTTATTTATAGAAGTGAAATCTTCGTTTGTTTCATAGGTAACATATCTCAATAATTTAGATAGTTTTAAAATATCACTGGCCGTTTTAGGTTTGTCTTCATATAGTTCTTCATAAAAGTTATTTAAGGTATTAAATAAAAAATGAGGACTTATCTGTGATTTAAGTACAGAGAGTTTTGCTTTTTCTTGCTCGATTTGTAATTGATGTATTTCTTCTTTGTTTTCATTGTATCTAAAAAATAAACACACAACAGCACTAACCAAACAGACTCTTAAGGTATAATAAAAAGAATCCCAAGCGTAGTTGCTAATAAGTTCTGACATAGGAACATTAAAAAAGTAATTATGTCTGCCTGTGATATTATATAAGATGATTTCTTCTAAAAAGAAACGCAGGCCTGCAAATAATAAAATCATCCCTATGAATGCTAAGAAGTATTGAAGGTATTTTTTCTTAAATAGAAATTTAGGAACACTATATATATAATTTATAATATACACTGTTAATAGTGATATAGTAAATGTGGTTTTAAATAAAAATAAAGTAAAGCTCGAAGAAAAAACATCTTTATCAAAAATGATATAATCTCCAAGTACATCTAGGATAATTATTGCCAATACAATTAATAGGTTGTATAGAAACTCTTTTTTAGTATTCATACTCCAAAAGTAGTTTTAAATACGATTCCTTTTATTCAATTAGTATGAACAATTCTTTTTATAGGATGAACTATAGTTTTTGTTATACAAAAACCTATGTTTTATAATATGTAAGGTTTATAAAATAATAAAAGGTGTTCGTGTAAAATTCCTATTGCACCAGCGTTAAGGCCGTAACATTGTATTGAATTTAATAAATCATATATAATGAAATACAGTCTATTATTACTTATCAGCATTAGCATCACTTTATTTACTACTAAAATGGCAGCTCAGGAAATCTCTAAGGAGAATGAAGGAATTCTTAAACCATATGAAAGTTATTATCCAAAACAGAAAACGAAAGTGCTAGTTGTAGGTACATTCCATTTTTCATACCCAGGTCTGGATTATACCAAAACCAATGATGATGATAAAATTGATGTGCTAAAAGAACCTAAAAAGTCAGAGGTAGAAGAGTTAGTGGCTTATATCAAAAGGTTTAAACCTACAAAAGTTGCCATAGAGGCAAAACCAGATTGGGGGATGGATAAAAAATACGAAGAGTATAAAGCGGGGAAACATAGAGATGTAAGAAACGAGAGTTACCAACTAGGAATGCGAATTGCAAATGATTTTAAGTTAGCCAAGATTTATTCTGTGGATGCTACTACGTTTAGCTCAGAATTAGAAAAGAAATACCCTAAAATGATGAAAGAATTGACGGAAGGGTATGATTTTCAATCTGATGATCCTTTTACGAAAATGACGCAGAAATCCTTCAATGAGTCCACTAAGTTTCCTTCTAAAGTAAAAATCCTTGATTTTTTCAAATATATGAATACAGTAGAAGGACATAGACATAATTATGGCTCTTATCTTGTGGGCGATTTTAAACTTGATAACAATCGAGGAGCCGATTTTTTATCCATATGGTGGTATAATAGGAACTTAAGAATATTTAGAAAAATACAACAGATAGAGCAAACAAAAGAAGATAGAATATTACTCATCGTAGGAAACGGACATGCCTCTGTATTAAGGCATTTATTCGAGTATTCACCAGAGTATGATTTTATAGAATTTAGTAATCTGTAGTTTTTATATGAAGACACTAAATACTAATAAAACAAAAATATCGAGCGTTACAAGCTCGATATTTTTGTTTTATTTGAGTGTGTTTTAAAGCTACTAACTTTATTGTCAATTATTGTTCGTCGTTACTGCACTCTTCTTTAATTTAATAATGCCTAACGTATTTAATAACAGCATTATATAATAAGTAGGATCTATTTCATGCCATCGTACACCACCAAAGTTAGCTCTACCACTATATTTATGATGGTTATTATGATAACCCTCTCCCATCATTAAGAAATCAATTGGGAGTAAGTTTTTAGAGGTATTATCCACTTTAAAATTAGTATACCCAACAATATGACCAAACCAATTAATAATAACTCCGTGTATAGGTGCCATAAAGAATGCTATTGGAAGAAATAACCAGTGCCACCAAGCGGTAGCAAAAAAATAAAAGAACACAGTATATCCCAATCCCCAAGCAATTCTAGAAAAATTAGAACTAGCAAACGTATCAAATGATTTCCATTGAGGAGTGTTTTTGGTGAATTTTGCATCTAAAGAAATTCGCTCATTATTGATATCCTGATATATATTTTTAGTTCGCCACATCATACTAAACATATTACTATCATACTTTGGAGAATGTGGATCTTTTTCGGTATCCACAAATGCGTGATGCATACGATGCATGACACCATAACCATATGCACTTAGATAATTAGATCCCTGACATACCCAAGTTAGAAAAAAACACATTTTTTCTGTAAAATTAGACATGGTAAATGTTTGGTGTGCTGCGTATCTATGTAAAAAGAAACTTTGAAAAAATAAACCTGTATACCATAATACAAGCATAAAAATAAGAATAGCCATTTTTAATTTAGAGTTGAGTTTGTAATCATTTATGATCCACCATTATCTGGTTTAGTGAGATGGGTGCAAAAGTACATATACTTATAAGATGTATTTAGCTATATGTTGGTTTATTTTTAGGGAAAACTAAAATTGATTCTTAAAAGCCGTGGTTTGGTATTTTAATTAGGTAATTATAATCGATTGATCGTTAGTACAAATAATAAACCAGATCCCATAAGAACCTGGTTTAATTGTATAATCAATTGTTTTATCTATATACAGAATACTGTATAACACAAGAATTGTTTTGTCTGTCATTACACTCAAAATAGATGATATCAGCATCTACAAAAGCAGCTCCTCCAGAACCAACAATTTGTGACACTTGAGCTTGTAAATCGTCTTGATAATGATCAAGGTTAATATCGCTGTCACCATCAACGTAATATACCATACTTCTAAAGTACGTATTTACTACATTAGATGGAGGCCAGTTTCTCGTATACGTAGTGCACTCACGTACATATCTTTCGAATTCTGAAGAAGCATTATCAGAACACCCTTCATCGCCACTTAATGTGCAATTTGCTTTTTCGATATTTATAGGGATTTTACTTAATTCTTCAGCAGTTGCTACACGTTGTTCTTCTGTACCAACAAGATCAAAGATAGCAGTTCTGTCTACAGATTCCGCCGATTCATTAAGATCTGTACCGTCGCTACAAGAAACGATTGTCAATGTTAGAAATAATACGCCCAATAATGATTTAAAAAGTGATTTCATTGTAATATATTTAAGGTTAAAAGTTGAAATAAAAGTAAACAACAGTACCTAAAAAATATGATTATTACTTTTTAAGAAATCGTAAATAATACGATGTGTTTTTAGGGGAATTTTTAACTTTTTTTAATGTTTAGTTAAGGTGCAAATAACATAAAGCATAATAACAGCAGGAAACAGTGATATTCTTGTTTTACATATTGATTATTAGTATGTTGTGTTTTTAAGAAATAATCATTTTGAAGTTTATCAAGTATCGTATTAAGATTCTTCTTAGATTTGATATTCAACCAAAAACCAATATATGATTCAGTCCTATAAACAACGTCCTAAATTAGAAGATAAGTATGATGCTATTATTATAGGATCTGGTATGGGAAGTTTAACAGTAGGAGCTATTTTGGCTAAAGAGGGTAAAAAGGTTCTTATTTTAGAACGTCATTATACGGCTGGTGGTTTTACACATATATTTAAACGCAAAGGATATGAGTGGGATGTAGGTATTCATTATATTGGAGGAGTACAGCAAGAGAATAGCCCTATTAGAAAGTTGTTTGATTATGTTTCTGATCGTAAATTAGCATGGGCCGATATGGGAGAAGTATATGATCGTATTATTATTGGCGATAGATCGTATGATTTTGTAAAAGGTGTTGAGAATTTTAGAAATAAAATACTAAGTTATTTCCCAGATGAAGAAAATGCAATTGATACTTATATTGATTTAGTTTTTAAATCAAATAAGGCAATGGGAGCCTTTTACAAAGAAAAAGTACTGCCTGGCTTTTTACGCTTTTTGATTGGAGGTTTCCTAAAAAGACCATACTTGAAATATGCAGATCAAACCACATATCAAGTATTAAGTAAGCTTACTAAAAATGAAGAATTAATTAAAGTACTGTCTGCTCAATATGGTGATTATGGATTGCCTCCAAAACAAAGTAGCTTTGCAATGCATGCTTCTGTTGCTAGACATTATTTTGGAGGAGGTAATTTTCCGGTTGGAGGTTCCTCTAAAATAGTGGAAACAATAGATCCTGTAATAGAATCTTCTTTAGGAACTATTCTGATTAATGCTGAGGTAGATGAAGTGATTATTGAGAATAATAGGGCAAAAGGAGTAAGAATGATAGATGGTAAGGAGTTTTATGCGGATACAATTATTAGCGGTACTGGAGTTTTTAATACTTTCGAAAAATTAATTCCTACCTCTATTAGTACCAAGTTAGGACTATTAGAACAATTACAGAAAGTTACACCTTCGGTATCTCACGCTTGTTTATATATGGGTTTTAAGAGTTCTCCCAAAGAATTAGAATTACCAAAGACTAATTTTTGGATATATCCAAATGATGGAGATCACGATACGTGCGTAGATCGTTACCTAAAAGATGAAACAGCTCCTTTTCCAGTAGTTTATGTTTCATTTCCTTCTGCTAAAGATCCCGATTGGTCCAATAGATATCCTGGACGTAGCACGATTGATATTATAACTTTGGTACCATATGAAACTGTTTCGCAATGGAAAGATACCAGATGGATGAAACGAGGAGAGGATTATGAAACTTGGAAAGAACAGATATCTCAGCGTTTAATGAAGGAACTTTTTAAACAACTTCCACATTTAGAAGGACAGGTAGATCATTACGAACTTTCTACACCTTTAAGTACACAACATTTTGTGAATTATAAAAATGGAGAAATCTATGGAATTGATCATACACCTGATCGTTTTCGTCAGAAGTTTTTACAACCCAGAACACCTATCAAAGGATTATATCTAACAGGGCAGGATATTGTTACAGCTGGTGTTGGTGGTGCTTTATTTGCAGGAGTTGTTACGGCATCTGCAGTTACAGGTATAAATTTTAAGAATAAGATTTTTGTGTAGGTAGACATGCTGCCACAGAATTAATTCATTTTGGCATGCAATTAGTTCAAGGAAATATGACATTAAATCATGTGATATCCACGGTTTTCAATTACCCCACGTTAGATGATTTATATAAATATGCTAGTTATAATGGTTTAGGAAATATAGCAGGTGAAAAATTAAAAACTGCTGTAGAGAAGATATAATCATATGCTTTTTTAGATGTAACTACTAATAATCTTATTTTTTATAGGATTTTTTCAGCAACTTCAATAATTATGTAGGATAAAAACATCCTGTTTAATTATTCAATATTGTTGTTCTTTTAACTCGTATAAGTACATTATGATCAACAAAAACTGACTTACAAGGGTAACAAATCACTCTTCTATGATACATACATAAACTATGAGTCATATTTCTTTACATAAAAAGAGTTATGTCTTTAGTTCTAACAATAACTAAGTAACCATTATGACAAGAGAAGAACATTTGGCATTTTGTAAAAAATGTACCAACAGAGAAATGGATCTTAAACAGGGTTTAGTATGTTCACTTACTAAAGAAAAGGCAAACTTTATAAATGATTGCCGTAATTTTAATTTAGATCCTACATATCAGGAACGATTTGATGATACAGAAGAATTACATAATAATGTGGTAAAAAGTATTATAACCGATGACATTTTAAAAAAAATGAAATCAGAGCAAAACTACTCGTTAGCAGTCATCTCGGGTATTATTGTTGGAATTATTGGTGCTTTATTATGGGGAGTAATAACATTGGCAACTGGATATCAAATAGGTTATATGGCACTAGCTATTGGCGCCGGTGTAGGTTTATCAATGAGGTATACAGGGAAAGGTGTTGATCAGATTTTTGGAATTACTGGAGCTGTTATTGCTGTTTTGAGTTGTTTTGCAGGTAATTTTTTTAGTATTATCGGTGCTATTGCTAATTTAGAAAGTCTTGGATATTTAGAAACTCTTATATCTTTTGATTACTCGCTATTGGTACCCATGATGAAAGAAACTTTCAGTATCATGGATATTTTGTTTTATGGTATTGCTGGTTTTGAAGGTTATAAATTTGCTTTTCGAGCTTTTACGGAGAAAGAACTGGAAGATTTTAAAAACAAATAGTTTTTGTTAATATTTATACATTAAATAAATATGGATTGGCATCTTAATTAGTTGAAAAAGTTTCGATTATATAATCGAAATTGGAAATATTGTCTTTTTTACGAGATGAATTAATTTTGATGTAATTATAAGAATTGTACTTTATAATGAATAACATATGTAAACTTGTTATTATATCAACGATTGTTGTATCCTGCACCAGAAATGATGAAGCAGAACGAATAGCTTTATTTGCTTGTTTGGAAAAAGGAGAAACTATTTCTAAACTAATTAGTTCTTCTAAAGTGAAAAAAATAAGTAAGGCTTTTACTAATACACCTAATATAGACTATTTAGTAGAAATTATGGATGAAGAAGTGATGAAGCATGAAAGTTATATACTTAATGGTCCTAATATTTTTTATAACCCATATGGGGATGAATATATTTATACTATTTATGCAAGTAAATGGATCGATAATGGCACAGATTGGGGATTGAATGATTATCTTTTTGTTATACAATTGGCATTTAAATATGATGAAGATTCTAAAAAGATTTCTGTAGAAAATAGTAGAATCCTTAAAGATCATATAGGTTTTAAGAAATGGTGGTATTCATTTATGAGATCCTATAATGAAAAAGGTTGCCGAAGAAATCTATGGGCAGAAACATATAATCTAATTCCGCCACCACCACCGCCTCCTACGATAGAAGACTGGATTTCTGTAAGATAATTGTTATTAGTTCATTGAATTGTATTAATTCTTAATTGGTTAGTATATACAAATCAAGATAGTCTAAGATAATTTAATCATTTAGGCCCCAGTTATAATCTAGGTATTTTATTTCTGCATTGGGATCTACTTTTGTTGTAGAAAAGTTATTTATAAACGGGATTATACCTTTTTTGAAATCCACTTTATACCATTCAAATATTTTACTTATTTCGATGGTTTTTTCTGAAATTTTGTTTTTTGTAGAATCGGTAATCCAGTTTTTGGAAAGTGTATTTAGTTGCGAATTTAATTTAGAAGGAAGAAAAGCACCTTTCATTAACTTAGGACAAGAAATAGCAGCACAATTAAATGCTACGTGTAATCTAGGTTCATTAAAATTAGGACGTACAATAGAGTTTTCTATTTGATTTAGAGAATAGGTGTTATTTCCAGATTCTATAAATTTTTTGTCCCATGGTTTACCATTGTTTATATCTTTAATACTTTTTACCGGATAATTATTGGCTATTAAATGAATTGTAGCAGCGTTATATAAGTTAAACCAATATGCTAATTTTTCATTTTTTGTCCAATCTTTTGTTGGAGGAGTATTCTTAAGATGTGCTAGATAATTGTCTATTTTGGATATATCGGATTTAAAAGCATTATAATTTACTTTACCCAAAGGAGATACGTGTTTTTTTGTTAATTGATCCCAAGCCGTATGATCAGGTTTTTTCTGTTCAATAACTTCTATTTTAATCTCTTTTTTTTCTTCTTTATCACCTGCATTGGTTTCTTTCACTATCTCTTTGTCTTTAGATACTTTTACAGCGGTTTCCGGTTCTATTAATCCATTGGCCTCAATAACAGAGTCCTTTATTTCTTTAACTTCTCTTTTTTCATCAGTAACAGTGGTATGATCCGAAGTATTTTTGACATGAGTGGTATCTATAGATGTAGAACTTTCAGATTGAATATTAAATTTTTCTTCTTTTTTGTTAGAAGTACATCCGAGAATAAAAAAAATAGCTAATACAATGGATATTTTTTGCATAATGTTTTTAGTTTTAATGCTAGAAGATTGGGTCATATTAAGATAGATAATTATTTTTTACAATCTACAGAAATTTGTATTCCATTTAATTTATTCCATATGGAATGATCAATTTCTTTTGGAGATATTCTAAAGATTACTAGATGTTTATTGAGATTGTTACAAGGGATGTAGTTCGCTATTATATTTAAAGTAACTTCTTTTTTAGTTGTAAAAGCATCATAAGTAATTACTTGACCAGCATAAGATACATTATCGATTTTCTCAAAAAATGCTTTAGTTTTTTTGATTTTTGAAGAAGTATCAGAAGAAGAAGTGGTATTTCCCAGCATAAGTCCATTAAAATAATCTTCTAATTGAGATTCTAAAATAGTACTAGATAATGCCGGGCTTTCATCTAAATACCAAAGAAAAGCATAAGAAAAGTAATCTTCAGCACCTTCTTTACCCCAACCAGGAGCAAATCGAACATATTCCGTACCTTTATAGTCAAGTGACGGAGCAAACGATAATGGAAACTCGATGGTTTCTTTTCTCCAATTATCGGGAGCTAATAAATAATTCGTAGCAGAATCTTCTTTTTTACAACCAAAGAATAATAAATTAATAATGATAAAAAATGGTATGGTTTTTGGATTTATCATAAGGAAATGTTTATTTTAAGACAATATAGATACTAATTGTAAAATTATATATTGTTTTTTATAAATTTGTTAGAAGGAAAGGAAAAATAAGAATACAAAAATTTTAAAATGAAATTATATAGGTTTAGAACATTACTATTATTGATTTTTTGCGTTCAGATTTCAGTAGCTCAATCATTGACTGATCAAGAAGAAGCAGAAATTATTAATATCCAGAAGGATATTGTTGGTAAACTAACTGGGCATATTCCTATTAAAGGAAAGAGGAAATTATCTAGTAGAGCCAGTAATTCGGAAAGAAAAATTACAGCCGATTATTTGTTTAATTACCTTAAAGATTTAGGAATTAAAGCAAAACGAAATAATTACAACGTTCAGGATAAGAAAGGGAATCAATATAATGGCTCTAATATATATGCCGAGATTCCAGCTACGAATGGAAGCGATGAATATATAGTTTTAGGAGCTCATTATGATACAGCAGAAGGAAGTCCTGGAGCAGTTCATAATGCTACAGGAGTTGCACTAACTTTATATGTAACAGAAAAAATAACCAAATTAGCCAATCGAAATATTAATTTTATGATTGTATTTTTTGACCAACAGGAAACTAATATGATTGGATGTAGAATGTTTGTTAAAAAACTACAAGACGATAAATACAATGTAAATTCTATGCATCGCGTGGATTATGTAGGATGGGATAATGACGAAGATAGAGCGATCGAATTGTTAGCATCTAACATAAGTCTAGAATCAGCATATCGATTAGAATCCGGTGTGCCTGTTTTTAAAAGAAGAGTATCAACTCCAGAGACTCGAGTATTTTCTACTTTAGGATATGATACAATAACAATAACTGCAGAGTTAATGAATGGAGATAATTCTCCATATGTACACCAGTCCGAAGATAAATATACTACTGTGAATTTTAAATACTTAGCATCTACTTCTTATATAGTTTCTAAAGTAATGAAATCACTTTCTAAATAAATTTAGACATAAATAAAAATATTCTAAAAAGAGTTTCTTCTTAACTAAGAAGAAACTCTTTTAGTTTGTTATAATCATTGGTTTTAATGCTAACTTTTTCTTTGTTCATTACTTTTTGAATCTGCGGAGGAATTGATATTTTAGTATCTAAAGTTTCTTCGACAATATCCAAGAATTTAACAGGATGAGCGGTTTCTAAAAATACTCCGTATTCATTTTCTTTTAAATTATACTCTTTTAATCCAAGATAACCGACTGCTCCGTGAGGATCTGCTATATATTTTGTCTCTTGATAAACTTCTTTCATAGCCTGTTTTGTACTCTGATCATTAAAACTATAAGCAGAAAAGCTACTTTTTAAAGATTCGAAGTTATTATCGAATAATTGTTGAATTCTAATAAAATTACTTGGATTACCTACATCCATAGCATTAGATATAGTTGCTTTAGAAGGTTTTGGATCATAATCTTTCGTATTCATATATCTAACAACAGTATCATTTACATTGGTAGCAGCTACAAAATGCTTGACAGGAAGTCCTAATTTATGAGCTACAATCCCGGCACAAATATTTCCGAAATTACCACTTGGAACAGAAAATACAATATCTTTTCCTTTACTTTTCAATTGTTTATAAGCAAAAACGAAATAGAATAATTGTGGTAACCATCTTGCGATATTGATAGAATTGGCAGAGGTTAATTGTTTATGATCTGTAATACTTTTATCTAGAAATGCTTTTTTTACCATATCCTGACAATCATCAAATACGCCATCTACTTCTAGCGCTGTTATATTTTGTCCAAGTGTTGTTAATTGTCTTTCTTGTATATCACTAACTTTACCAGAAGGGTATAAAATAACCACATCTACACCTTTTACTCCAAGAAAACCTTGTGCTACTGCACCTCCAGTATCGCCAGATGTAGCTACTAATACGGTAACTTTATTATCATTGTTTCTATTAAAATATTCTAGACAACGTGCCATAAATCGAGCACCTACATCTTTAAAAGCCATTGTAGGCCCATGGAAAAGCTCTAACGTACCTATATTTTCTTTGATATCAATTACAGGAAAATCAAAACTGAGTACATCTTTTAGAATATCTTTTAATTCTGTATCAGGAATCTCATCACCCACGAATTGTTTAATAGTTTGAAAACCAATTTCTATGGTGTCTAAATTTTCAATAGTATCAAAAAAAGATGAAGGTAAAGGAGTTATATTTTCAGGAAAATATAGACCTTTATCTGGAGCTAATCCTTTTATAACTGCTTCAGAAAAAGGTACTTTAGGAGCGTTATTATGTAAACTATAATATTGCATTTTTAATCTAGTTTTAGTATTATGAAACTATAGCAGAGAATTCAATCTCTACTAAAATATTGGGATCAATTAGTTTAGAAACTTCTACCATGGATGTTACAGGTTTTATTTTGCCAAAGTATTCTCCATGAGCTTTACCAATTTCTTCCCATTTGCTAATGTCTGTACAGTATATTCTCGTTCTAATTATTTGATTTAAATTAGCATTGAATTCTTTTAGTACATTCTTTACAGACTCAATAATAGCTTTAGTTTGCTCATATTCGTTTTCTCCAGGAGCTGTTGTTCCCGATACTTCGATAGTATTACCAATTTTAATGGCTCTTGAATATCCTACAATATCTTCCCAAGGAGAACCTGTTGCTATTTTTTTAATTTCTTGCATATCAATTAATTATTTTAACTCCTTGACTATTGATTTTAGAAATATGAATATCAAAGTCAAGTCCTGTTTTTGTATACACTTTATGTATTGCGTTTCCTACGTTTTTAGCGGTGGTCATACTTTTGCTTAAAGCAAATATTGAAGGTCCAGAACCTGAAATTCCACATCCTAAGGCACCTTCTGCAATGGCTGCTTTTTTAACGTTTTCAAATTCCGGAATTAGAATCGATCGCATAGGTTCAATGATCACATCTTCTAAACTACGACCTATTAGATCATAATCCTCGGTAAAAAGGCCAGATATAAAACCTCCAACGTTACCCCATTGATGTATTGCTTGCTTTAATGTTACATTTTGCTTTATAACGGATCGTGCATCCGAAGTTTTTACTTCAATTTGAGGATGAATAACAGTCATCACTAAATCATCAGGCGTGTGTAATTTGATCACATCCAATGGGGCATAACTTCGCACTAAAGTAAATCCACCTAATAGGGCAGGAGCAACATTATCTGCATGGGCATTTCCACTTGCAAGTTTTTCTCCTTCCATTGCGAATTCGACTAATTTATGAGGAGAAAAAGGATGATCCAATAGATGATTTACAGCCCAAACAGCTCCTGCACTACTAGCAGCACTACTGCCTATACCACTTCCTGCTTTGATTTTCTTGTAAATTTCAATATCTACTCCAATTTCATTTTTATAATTCGCTAATAAAGCCTCTACAGCAACACCAGCTACATTTTTTTTAGTATCTAAAGGGAGGTCAGCACCCTCGATTTTTGTAATTCTTACACCTGGATTGGGTGTAAGTGATATGATCATTTCATCTCCTACAGTATCTAAACAGCAACCTAGTACATCAAATCCACAAGAAAGATTCGCTACGGTAGCTGGAGCAAAGATCTTTATACTTTTCATTTTAACATTGAGATTTACTTTTTACCAATTCTTATAATGTCAGCAAATATACCAGATGCTGTTACTTCTGCACCAGCTCCAGCTCCTTTTACAATAAGAGGTTGTTCTGGATAGCGGTCTGTATAAAAAAGAACAATATTATCGCTTCCTTCTAAATTGTAGAACGGATGATCAGCAGGAATGTGTTGTAAACCTACTTTTGCTTTACCATTCTCATATTGAGCAACATACTTCAATCTACATTCTTTTTTGTTAGCTTCCTCTAGAATTTTAGCAAAATGAGCTTCGTTCTTTTTTAAGGATTCGAAAAAATCATCAACAGTTGGAGTATCCAAACTTTGTTGTGGTAAAAAAGCATCTTTTTCGATATCCTCTAGTTCCATGATTTGACCACTTTCTCTAGCCAGAATTAGAATTTTTCTAGCGACATCAACACCACTTAAATCAATTTTTGGATCTGGTTCGGTGTACCCTTCTTCCTGTGCTTGTTTTACAACATCATAAAAATTAGTATCTTCATTATAATTGTTAAATACAAAATTTAAACTACCCGATAACACTGCTTGTATTTTATGGACATTATCACCTGACGCAATCAGATTGTTCAAGGTATCTATGATAGGTAAACCAGCACCTACATTAGTTTCATAAAGAAAAGAAGCGCTAAATTTTCGCGAAAGCTCTTTTAACTCAGAATAGTTAGCATATTCATCAGCACAAGCAATTTTATTGCAGGTTACAACCGCCATACTTTCTGATAAATAGTGCTTATATACTTTGGCAATATCTGGATTCGCGGTATTATCTACAAAAATCGAATTACGGATATTCATTGCTTTAGCAGTCTCAAAGAATTTTTCTGAATTCGCTTTTTCTCCACTAGCTAATTTATCTTCCCAAGAACTTAATTTAATTCCTTGTTCATCAAAAGCCATAGTTCTTGAATTAGAAATTCCCACTACACGTATCTTTAAGCGTAATTTATCATTTAAGTAACTTTTTTGCTGTTCTAATTGTGATAACAGCTTACTACCTACATTACCTACACCTGTGATAAATAAATTAAGTTGTTTTGTTTTTACTTCGAAAAAACGTTCGTGTAAAATATTTAGGGCTTTTTTGATATCTTTTTTTCCAATTACAACAGAAATATTTTTTTCAGAAGCTCCTTGAGCTATTGCTCTAATATTTACATTGTTTTTACCTAAAGTGCTAAACATCTTACCACTTAAACCTTGATGGTGATACATATTATCACCAACTAAAGCAACGATAGCAGCGTCATTTTCAATTTTTACAGGATCTACTTTATGCTTTGTAATTTCAAACTCGAAAGCAGAATCTAAAACTGTTTTAGCTTTTTCTGCATCAACAGCTTCTACAGCTAAGCAGATAGAATGTTCAGAAGAAGCTTGAGTAATTAAGATTACATTGATATTTTCTAAAAATAAAGCTTCGAACAAACGTTTTGAAAACCCTGGAATACCAACCATTCCACTTCCTTCTAAGGATATTACAGAAATATTATCAATATGACTAATACCGGTAACTGGTTTTGGTCTATTAGTTACTTCTCTAGTAATTAAAGTACCTTGATCTTCAGGTTCAAAAGTATTTTTGATAACAATCGGAATGTTTTTATCTAAAACAGGATGAATTGTTGGAGGATAAATAACTTTAGCTCCAAAATGAGACAATTCCATCGCTTCCTGATAAGAAATGTGTGATACAGGTTTTGCTTGTTTTACTAATTTAGGGTTGGCAGTGTACATTCCACTTACATCTGTCCAAATTTGTAATTTGTCAGCTTGTATACCAGATGCTAAAATTGCTGCTGTAAAATCTGATCCGCCTCTTCCTAAAGTTGTAGGTTCTCCAGCTGATGTTCTTGCTACAAAACCTGGAAATAGACTGATCTGATGTTTGTTATCCTCGGCGTATCGTTTTATTCTAAAATTAGTTTCTTCATAATCAATAGTAACTTTCGAAGCTTCTGTTGTAATAATATAATCTCTAGAATCTTTTAAAACGATGTCTAATCCTTTTACTTTGGCAGCTTCAGAAATTATAAAAGAGGATAACATTTCTCCAAAACTAGCAATTACAGATTCGGTTTTAGGAGATAACTCACTTAGAAGATATACTCCTTCACAAAGGGATTCTAGTTTATTTAACTCTGATTTGACTTTGCTGATTATAGAGCTTTGCGAAACCACCGGGATTAATTCCTTGATAGCTTCGAGATGCCTACTTTCTATAATTGTTAGCGTATTTTTATATTTTTCGTTGTTAGAAGAAGCTTCTTTACCAGCCTGTATTAATAGATCTGTAATTCCGCCAAGGGCAGAAACAACCACATAAAGAGGTTTGTTTACAGACTGTTTTTCGATGATTTCTATTACTTTTTCTATAGTAGCTGCATTTGCAACTGAGGAACCTCCAAATTTTAGAACGTTCATAATATATTTTTTATAATGATGTATTTGATAAAGCTTTTCGTTCGTTTATTTACTTAAAATAAACTAACTACTTAATTTCTATGATATATAAATGATTAACCCCTAAGGGTAATAATAATAGTAGAAGTACGTGTAAATGAAGTGTAGGCGAAAGCCGCTGTTGTTCCTAACGCGAAAAGTAAAACCGAGATTGAAACCGTACTAAACATTAGTTTGATTTATATTTAAGTTCAAATGTATAATTTTTTACTTTTGAACAAAATAAAAACGTTAGTAATCATAAACTTTTATTGATACTTTAATTTAAGGCTATATTCGTTAAAGCATTCTTAAAAAAATCAAATCAAAAAGGATTATCAATGTTTATAACATGTATTAACAAATAATCACTAAAATTTAAACTTGTGAAGATATTTTCCGCTGATCAAATGCGTAAGGCAGACGAAGTAACTATTCAATCTCAAAAGATTACTTCTTTAGAGTTGATGGAAAGAGCTGCTACTCAAATATTCAATGTTTTACATCAACGATTGCAAGGAGCTCCGATTCCGATTCATGTATTTTGCGGTATTGGAAATAATGGAGGAGATGGTTTAGTGATTTCACGTTTGTTAGTGGAACATGGATATCACGTAAAGACATATATCGTAAATTTTAGTGATAAAAGATCTGATGGTTTCTTAGTAAATTATGATCGTTTAAAGGGAATAGGAGTAGAATGGCCTGTGCAACTAAAGTCCGATGAAGATTTTCCAGAGATCAAGCAACAGGATATGGTAATCGATGCAATTTTTGGGATAGGTTTAAATAGGCCGGTAGTACCTTGGGTTATTAATTTAATTAAGCATATTAATGCGTCCAGATGTTTTACGTTATCTATAGATGTACCTTCAGGTTTATATGCAGATAAAGGACCAGATGATCCAGAAGGTGTTATATATGCTTCTACAACCGTTACTTTTCAATTACCTAAGCTAATATTTTTCTTACCAGAAACTGGACAGTATTCTCAAGACATGGAGGTTATTGATATAGGCCTAAGTAGAGAGTTTATATCCCAAACTCCGGGCTTTGCAGAATTAATAGGTAAGAACGAAGTACTTTCTCTATACAGGCCTCGTCATAAATTTGCTCATAAAGGAGATTATGGACATTGTTTACTTATTGGAGGAAGTTATGGTAAAATAGGTAGTACAGTTTTAGCAACAGAAGCTGCTTTAAGAATAGGAGCGGGCCTTGCTACTGCATATATTCCAGAATGTGGATATGATATTTTACAGTCTACGGTTCCCGAAGCAATGGTTATTACGGATGAAGAAGATGATTATATCTCTAAAATAAAGTTTGATATTAAACCATCCGTTATTGGAGTAGGAGTTGGTTTAGGAACTAATGATAAAACGATTGAGGCATTTGGCGAATTCTTAAAAGAAAATAAAACTCAATTAGTGATTGATGCTGATGGGATTAATATATTAGCTCATAAAACAGATCTATTACAGTATATACCAGCAAAAACGGTATTAACTCCACATCCTGGAGAATTAAAACGTTTGATAGGGGATTGGAAAGATGATTTTGATAAGATTAGTAAAGTAAAAGAGTTTACTAAAAAGAATGATTGTATTATTGTAGTGAAAGGAGCAAATAGTTTGGTTATTTATCAAGATGATATTTATGTAAATACTTCTGGTAATCCAGGAATGGCTACTGCTGGTAGCGGAGATGTGTTAACTGGAATTATAACAGGTTTAATTTCTCAAGGATATGATTCGCTGCACGCAGCAGTATTTGGAGTTTATTTACACGGTAGTGCTGGAGATATAGCAATTCAACAAACTGGTTATCAGGGTTTACTAGCAAGAGATATTATTTCCCACATAGGAAAATCTTATATAGAATTATTCAAAAAACCACAACAAGCACCGCCAGAAGCATAAAATTCTTTAATTCACGTTGAAAAATAACGTTTAAAACGTACAATTTTATCAGCTTTTTGTAGTTAATTTGAATATTGATATCCATACTATCAAGAATTAAATTAAAAAAGCAAAAAATGATGAAAAACAAGATGATGGCGATGGCAGCAATCGCCTTAGGATTATTAGGTGTTTCCTGTTCTAGTGATGACGGACCACCTGTAGCTAATGTTGCTATAGAAACAATTGGATTAGAAAACTTAACAGGAGGTTCTACCTACCAAGGATGGTTGATAGTAGATGGTCAAGCAGTGCCAACAAGTAGATTTACAAACCCTGCGGGAACTATAAATCTTACAGTATTAGCTTCTGACTTAGCTGATGCTACCGAATTTGTTCTTACTGTAGAACCAGTAGGTGATACTGATAATGTTCCTTCGGATGCTAAAATTTTGACAGGAAGTTTTAATGGATCTAATACCGCGACACTTAATTTTGCACCAGTGGTTGCGGATTTATCTAGTACAGCGGGACAGTTTTTTCTAGCTACTCCAACTGATGACGTAGCTGATAATGATGAATTTGGTGTTTGGTTTATGGATGGAACATCTGCAGGATTAACATTGCCTACTTTAGCGAGTGGTTGGAAATATGAAGGTTGGGTAGATTTTGGTAATGTAACTGTTTCAACTGGAACATTTTCTGATGTAGAAGGAAGAGATGACGCTAATTTCTTTAGTGGTTCAGGAGGAATGATTCCAGATTTTCCTGGTGAAGACTTTCTTGTACTTCCAAGTCAAATCCCTTTAACTGGTGTAACATTTCCTGCTTCAATAACAAGTAGAAGAGTTTTTATTACTGTAGAGCCTTTTGGAGATAATGATCCAGCACCTTTCTACATTGAACCATTAAGTGGAACTGCGGGTATTACAACAGGTCCTGCAAATCCTGTTACAATGATTTCGGATACTTCTATGCCTTCAGGTAGAGCAACAAGACCTAATTAAATCTTATTTTAAGATATAACAAGAATACTAAAAAGACTCTCGTTTTTTCGAGAGTCTTTTTATTTATAATTCTTTTGTTTGAACGATAGTAAGAAGAATCCCTTGAAAGTTTCTTTAGCTTTTGTGATCTCTTCTTGAGATAATGGGTTGTTATCCAAAATTAATCCCGCTAATGGATATTTTTCAGTTTCATAGGTAGTAGGGATTGATACAATCTCATTATTATTAATGTGTACCATAAGTAAAGATTTCATACTGGAAAAAACACTTGGGAGCTCTTTAAATTTGTTAAACCCTGCATGTATTACCCACACATTTTTCATTTCTTTTAATTGATCAGGAAGCGTTTTTAAATCATTATGATCTATATAGAAAAATCGTATTTGATTAAGTTTACTAATGGTGTTTGGTAGCTTCTTTAGGTTATTATGATCTATCCATAAAGAATACAGATCAGGTAATTTTCCTAAATAAGAATAACTTTCTGCATCGTCTATTTCATTATATGATAAATTTAGATCTCTTAGTGTATTAATAGCTGTTATATTCTCAGGAATTTTAGTAAGCTGGTTATTTTTTAGGTTTAAAAACTCAATGGGTAATTCAGAAATTTGCTGTAGTATTTGCGAGAGATCAATGCCTGGATTATTTATTAATGAAATCTGCTTTAGTTTAGGGAATAGTTTAATGGATTCAGGAATAGTTTTAATGCCTAAGCTATCTAAAATTAAAACTTCGAGGTTTTTATGAACAGAAAGCAGACGAAGACTACTGTCAATATCTAAGTTCTTGTTATTACTTAGATTAATCATTCTAAGATCTTTTAATTTGGTAATTGAGTTAGGTAATTCTTTAAGTTTTTGATTGCTTAGGTCTAAACGATGGATTTTTGAGAACTTCTCTGAATCGATTTCTATATGAGTTTTACTATAAAATGTGGTGTAAGTATTACAGCTACTGCATAGCAATAGAAAACACAGGTGATATAAGAGTTGTTTTTTAATCATCTGTAGTCGTTTTATAAAATACATTTCCGCTTACTTCTATATAGATTTTATCTTTGGTTTCTACTAACCAAGGGAATCTAGGATTTAGCCCTAAACCATCATGCAGTATGTTTTGTATATATGCTCCTGCTTTTTGGCTATTAATTCCTAGTTTAGAATGTATCGAAAAATCATTTTCTTGATGCGTTACATATCCGTATAAGTTTCCATAAAAAAGCTCTTTAAATGGAGGTAGTGTAAACCATACGTTTTTACGCCCATCATCAGAGTTTATTTGATTTCTAGGTGATTGACTATAATCAGGTCTTGGTGTAAATAAATCAATACCAATCCCAAATTTTTGTATTGTTTGCGGATCAATGATTTTAGTAAAACCAATGTCCAAAGAACCTGTGACACCATAATCGGTCCCTGCTCCCTTAAATAGTCCAATACTAAAATCATTCTGAAAGGCGAAATGGATATTATGATTTGCATTACTAAATCGCATAAGAAATGCTCCACGTCTTAGCCCATATGATTTCAAAGATTTAGGAAGATAATCTTTACTAAAACCAAAGCCTAAACCATTAAAACCACCTTTTCCATTAGGGTTAAATATAAGGGTAGTGTTTAGGTTAGAAATAGATGATCCCAGTAAATTACTGTTTTTACCAATACCAGCTAATGCAAAAAATTCATAAGAATATGCGAGTCCAGAATCATTAACAGTGTGTCGTTTTAAGAATTGATAAGAAGCAAAAGATAATCCACTTTCCATAGAAATATCTCCATAGTTTAAAATTCCAAAACCATAAGCTCCTAGTTTTAACCATTGATTTTGACTGCCAATAGTAATTTCTGCCTTAAGCATGATACCCCCATCTGCACTGAAGCGTTGCGAATAGATTAAAGAGCAACTTAAAAATAGGATATAGGTAATGTGTTTTCTTAAGGTATTCAAAATCATACTATCTTCTTGGATGAAACGTATTAATTACCTCACTAAGATGGCTTCTGTCCATATGCATATATATTTCTGTAGTCGTAATACTTTCATGACCTAACATTAATTGAATAGCTCTAAGGTCTGCTCCGTTTTCTAATAAATGAGTAGCAAAAGAATGTCTGAAGGTATGTGGACTTATATTTTTATGAATTCCAGCTCTTTCAACAAGTCTTTTTACAATGGTAAAAATCATCGCTCGTGTAAGTTGTTTTCCTCTTCTGTTTAAAAACAAAGTATCTTCATGTCCATTCTGAATGTTTAGATGAGTTCTTATTTCATCCTTGTAAATATTGATGTATTTATGTGTTACATCTCCAATAGGAACAAATCTTTGTTTATCACCTTTACCAGTGATACTAATAAAACCTTCATCAAAGAAAAGATCCGAGAGTTTTATATTGATCAATTCGCTAACTCTTAATCCACAACCATAAAGTGTTTCGATAATGGCTCGATTACGCTCTCCTTCAGCTTTGCTTAAATCTACCTTAGAAATAATTAAATCTATTTCTTCTAATGATAAAGTATCGGGTAGTTTTCTTCCAATTTTAGGAGCTTCTATAAGTTCCATTGGATTTGTATCTCTATAATCTTCAAAAACTAAATAATTAAAAAAACTTTTTAATCCAGATATGATTCGGGCCTGTGATCTAGCATTTACTAGTTTTGCGGTTTCATATATAAATTGTTGTAGTATATCTTTTTTTATGGATAATGGAGTCTTTTGTATATCGTGTGCTTCTAGATATTTGATTAGTCTTTGAATATCAAGATTATAGTTAATGATGGAATTATCAGAAAGTCCTCTTTCTATTTTTAGATAATGTTCATAGTCTTTTATGGCGTGACTCCATTTCATTTTTCTAATATAAAAAGAAAAACCATCCTGATCTAATCAGGATGGTTTAATAAATTTTTAAAAGTTAGTTTTTATAAGTGAATAGCAAATCCAATATTAAGTTGGAATGCATCCGTATAGAAATCATCATTTAAACTTAAATTATATCTTACTCCAGGCTCAATGCTAACATTGTCTCCAATGAAAAAAGCATACCCACCTTGAATACCAAAGTAAGAAGGATCTTCATCGGCATCGCTACTGATACCACTGTAATCTATTTGTACAGGTATAGACCCTATAACGTAATATTTAGCACCAATTTTATAACTAAACCTATCAACTGCATCAGCATCAGAATTAGCTTTAATTGATCCATATCCTAATCCAGCTTTTAAGGCTAAATTGTCGATAATAAAATATCCACCTTCTAATCCAATATTAAAAATGGATCCTGCATCGTCAGAAAAAGTAGTGAATTGTATACCAGTGTTGGCTGTGTGAGCAGCGCCAAAATTAGTATTGGCTTCAATTAGCCATTTTCCTTTAGAAGTTTGCTCCCCATCCTGAGCATTGGCAAATGTTAAACTGCATACTGCAAGAGCAGTTAGAATTAATTTTTTCATGATCATTGTTTGTTTAAAGTTGAAACAAATGTATATCAGCTATTCATGAAAAAAATCACTGTTTTCAGGTAGATTTTAAATAAGATTATTCCTGAAAATAGGGGATGAAAAAAGAGTTATTTATTGTTAAAAAATAAACTCCATCATAATTTCACATATGATGGAGTTTAAAATTTATATATGTTCTATATTAAAACTTGTATACTAAACCTAAGTTGATATCATCTAGATCTAAACCTACACTTACTGCATTAGTAGAATCAGCACCATCAATATCTGGTTTTGCAGTTGCATATGCTAATGCTCCCCAGAAAGCTTCAAGTGCAAAGTTGTCACTTAAGAAATAGCTTACACCAGGACCTACATTAAGTCCAAACCCATTTATTTTAAGTTCACCAGTTCCTTGCTCTTGTTTCGAACTAGCATATTCAAAAGCTACTTCACCGAACACAGAAAATTTACTAGAAGGTGTAAAATAGTAACGTCCAAAGGCTCCCGCATTGAAAGAATTATTTTTTATGTCTTCAGTAAAAGGAGCTTCTTGTTTACTAGTAGTAAAACCTAGTCTAGCACCAACAGCTATATTTTCTGACACAAAGAAACCTACTCTCGGAGTAAATTCGAATGAGTTATTTTTAATGTCTCCTGTAGATGTAGAGTTATAACCAAAAGATCCAGAAACAAAAATATCTCCTTTAGCGAAACCTCCATCTTGTGCGTTGACAAAAGTTAGTGTGAATACTGCAATTGCAGTTAAAATCAATTTTTTCATAATGTTTGTTTATTTGTTAATACTCCCATTAGTTACATTGATGATGATTTTGTTACTCAATTTTTCTGTTTTTTTTTAATATTTTTTCCTTGTAAAATCTAATATTCTAGCGCTCAGTAATTAATAGATTGTTAAATTTTGAATATTAATTTACTTTCATCTTCTATAATAGGTTTTATCTAGTTATTGATTGTAGTTTTTTTAGTTACTTACATATGGTTATAAAAAATAAAGCTACTTTTGAGTATCAACTTATTATTAGATTATGAAAAGAAATGTTTTTATTCTCATTGTAATTATTTTTAGTTTCATTTCTGTAAATGCTCAGAAAATTTCTGATGAAGACCCATTATATGCTCGTGCAGGTTTTAAAGGAGGTGTAAATTATAGTAGTATTCTTGGTGATGCCGATGATACTAGTGGGAGAGTGAGGATACATCTTGGGGCATTGGTTGAATATCCCATTTCTAGTACATTTTATATTCAAGGAGAATTGTTATATTCGGCACAAGGATATAAGGCAGAAGTAGCTGGACAGGAACAGAAGATTAGCTTAAATTATATTTCATTACCTATTGTAACCAAATTCTACGTTACAGAAAAAATTAGTCTAGAAACAGGACCACAATTTTCAATTTTAACGACAGTAGGAAATGATGATGTAGCTGATAATGACCCGTTTTTTGATGCTTTCAATGATTTTGATTTTAGCTGGGCAGTGGGCGCAGGTTATAAGCTAGAGAGTGGTTTGTTTTTTCAACTTAGATATAATTTAGGATTAACAAACATCAATGATACTGGAGTTATAGATATTACCAATAGAAATTCAGTTGCACAATTATCCGTGGGATATTTGTTTAAAACTAAAGATAATCGAAGAATCATACGAGAACAATAAGAATGAAACTTTTACTATTAAACGGCCCTAATCTAAATCTTTTAGGCAAAAGAGAACCCGGTATATACGGAAGTCAGACTTTTGAAGATTTTTTTTCAGAATTACAAATGAGATTTAAAGATGTTGAATTAGGATATTTTCAATCCAATATTGAAGGAGAGTTAATTACTAAAATTCAAGAAGCAAATGATACTTTTGATGGTGTTATTCTAAATGCAGGAGCCTATACACATACTTCCATTGGTATTGGTGATGCAATTAAAGCAGTAGATGTTCCTGTTATTGAGGTACATATTTCCAACACTTTTAGCAGAGAGGAGTTTAGACATCAATCATATATTTCTCCAAATGCAAAAGGTGTTATTCTTGGTTTTGGTCTACAGAGTTATGCATTAGCGATCCAAAGTTTTCTATAAGATGTGTAAAGCGTATTTTAATTGGAGTAGTGGAAAGGATTCTTCACTGGCATTATATTATACGTTACAACAAAAAGAGTATAATATAACGAAATTAGTTACTACAATTAATGATGATTTTAAAAGAGTATCCATGCATGGATTGAGAGAGTCTCTTCTCGATGCCCAAGCAGTAAGCCTAAATTTGCCTTTGCATAAAATAAAACTTTCTGCGAATGTTTCTATGGCTTCATACAATGAGGTAATGAAAGATAATGTGATGAATTTAAAATCAGAAGGATATACACATTGTGTTTTTGGAGATATTTTTTTAGAGGATTTACGGATTTATAGAGAAGATCAACTAAGGAGTATTGGAATTCAAGGGGTTTTTCCACTTTGGAAAAAAAATACAAAAGAGCTATTATTAGAATTCATTAATCTAGGATTTAAAGCAATCACTGTTTGTGTAAATGCTAAATATCTTGATGATTCTTTTTGCGGAAGGATACTTGATGAATCATTTTTAAATGATTTACCAGAAAATGTGGATCCTTGTGGGGAAAATGGAGAGTTCCATACCTTTGTTTTTGATGGCCCAATTTTTAATAACCCAATACACTTTGAAATAGGAGAGAAGGTATTAAGAAATTATACTCCATCGGTTGATGATGATGATAATTGTTTTACTAACGAAGATGATAAAAGCTGGGATACTTCCTTCTGGTATTGTGATTTGATATGATTTTAGTCTAAGTAACTAAATATATTTTTCTGTTAATTTTTTTAAGTTGAAATGTTAAAATTCATTAATTTTGTTCAAAATAAACTGGTTAACCAATTTGTAATTGAATATTAAATGAAAGTAAAAAATACTATGATGTCGTATATACTCTTTATTGCGGCAATTTTGGGAATACAAGGACAATCCAAAGTTATCAATATAGAGTCAAGAAGAAATAACGACAAAAGTATAGATATCATTTATGAGAAATCAAAACCTGGTAGTTATACAGTCATGATTGAATTTACAAAACTTGAAAATGCTGATATCACTTCATATGGAGGTAGATCTTTTAATCAAAAATTTATAGGAACAGTTGATAGTAATAGGGGAATAGTACTAAAATTACGTCGACGAAATCCAGAAGAAGGAATAGCTTATGGGTATACCACAAGTTATATTAGAGGTAAATATAATCCTAAAGTAAAGAAAGATTTTGTTTATACATTACCCTTTAAAAAAGGAAGTAAGATAAAAGTTAAAGAAGCTAGTAATCTTTCTACGAAATATTTTGATTCTGAACTTCCTGATAATTGGAAATCCTTTGTTTTTAAAGCAAAAGATAGCGATACTATAGTTGCTGTACGAAAAGGGTTAGTAATTGAAGTAAAAGATCAATTTAAATTAGATACATTATCTCATTTTACTTCCAAGAAAAATCAAGTATTAATTGAACATAAAGATGGCACTATAGCAATTTATAAAGGTTTTTCAAAAAATGGGGTGTTTGTTAAAGTTGGACAAACGGTATATCCACAAACTACTTTAGGAGTTTTTGATGCAAAAGGAAATAGAAGTAATAATAATGTTTTACATTTTAATATTTCTTATCTATCCGATATTAAGATTGATAATCAGACTAAGAAAAAATTGAAAGACAAAAAAAGTAGAAGCACTTACTTAAATCCAAATTTCTTAACTGATGATGGTGTTATGAAATTAGGTGATAAAGAGATGTATACTGTTCAAGTTAATGAAGATGTAATGTTCTTTGAATTTACAAGAAGAGAAAAAAAGAAATATAAAAAAGGAGATCTTTTGATCAAATAAATAGTAAATAAGAATAATTAAAAAGCCTTATGAATTTGTATTCATAAGGCTTTTTAATTTAATAGTTATATCTCTTATTTATTATAAGTGTATCACTTCGTCATAAGCATCAGCAACTGCTTCCATAACAGCTTCACTCATCGTTGGATGCGGATGTATTGCTTTTAGTACTTCGTGTCCAGTAGTTTCTAGTTTTCTACCTAATACAGCTTCTGCGATCATATCAGTAACTCCGGCACCAATCATATGACACCCTAACCACTCACCGTATTTAGCATCAAAAATCACTTTCACAAAACCATCCTTAGTTCCAGCAGCACTTGCTTTACCAGAAGCAGAGAAAGGAAATTTACCTACTTTGATTTCGTATCCAGCTTCTTTTGCTTGATTTTCAGTCATTCCGACACTAGCGATTTCTGGAGAAGCATACGTACATCCTGGGATATTACCATAATCAATTGCTTCTACATGCATTCCTGCTATTTTTTCTACACAAGTAATACCTTCTGCAGAAGCTACGTGAGCTAGTGCAGGGCCAGGAACAACATCCCCAATTGCATAAATACCAGGAATATTTGTTTGATACCAGTCATTCACTACAATTTTATCTCTATCTGTAGCAACTCCTATTTCTTCTAAACCGATATTCTCAATATTGGTTTTGATACCAACAGCTGATAATACGATATCAGCTTCAAGAATTTCTTCTCCTTTTTTAGTTTTTACAGTAGCTTTTACTCCGTCGCCACTTGTGTCAACACTTTCTACAGAAGAATTTGTCATAACCTTAATGCCAGCTTTTTTAAAGCTTCTTCCAAATTGTTTTGATACTTCTTCGTCTTCTAATGGTACCAGATTTGGTAAATATTCTACAATGGTTACTTCTGTTCCCATTGCGTTATAAAAATGAGCAAATTCTACACCAATAGCTCCAGAACCAACTACGATCATTTTCTTTGGTTGAGATTCTAAGGTCATAGCTTCTCTATATCCAATTACTTTTTTACCGTCTTGTGGTAAATTAGGTAACTCTCTTGATCTTGCACCTGTAGCTACTATAATATGTTTTCCTTCATAATCAGATGCATTTCCATCTTTATCAGTAACGGTTACTTTATTGTTAGCTTTTAATTTACCAAAACCTTCAATAACATCAATTTTGTTCTTTTTCATTAGAAACTGAACACCTTTACTCATTCCATCAGCAACACCACGACTTCTTTTTACCACTGCATCAAAATCTTTATCGAATTTTTCAACTGTTAAGCCATAATCAGAAGCATGTTTTAGGTAATCAAATACCTGTGCACTTTTTAATAATGCTTTTGTTGGGATACATCCCCAATTTAAACATACACCTCCAAGGCTCTCTTTTTCAATAATAGCAGTTTTAAACCCTAATTGAGAAGCTCTAATAGCGGTAACATAACCACCAGGTCCACTTCCTAATACGATAATATCATATGCGCTCATAAATGTGAATTTTTTGAAGACACGAATTTACGGATAATTCGGTTAATCAAAAAGGGTTTTGCAGATTCCGTTTTCACAATTATACCCTAATAAAATTCATAAAAAAACACTATCATAATGATAGTGTTAATTTTTTTTCAATTTCCTTATCTTTTTAGAATAATAAGGAATAATATTTATTTCTTAATTACCTAGAATTCTAGGTTCAATGCTGATTGTACTTCATCTAGATTTGATAAATCAATATCTGTGTTTTCTGCAAAAGATGCAGGTACCACAACAACTCTAAATGTTTGATTATTCGTTAAGTCTGCTGGTACCAGTTCTGGTGCATTACTCTCTAATAATACATCTACATCACCAGAAGTGAAATTAAATCGATATAAAACAGTAATGTCGCCGCCATTACCATCATCTAAGAATATAGTGGCTGTTGGTAAAGGTTCCCAAACATCTAAATTGTTGTCTACAGCTTCTAATCTATACACTAGTACAACATCTGAATCAAAAATATTTTCATTAAAAAAGAAACGATGCCCGAAATCGTTAGCTTGATTAAAATTTGTGGTAAATTCAAAAGTTGTTCCAATGGTATCGAAATCTACGTCATCGTCATTTACGCAAGAAGTGAATACAAGTGTTGATAAAAATAAAAGTGCAAAAATCTTTTTCATAATGTGTAATTATTTGTTGTTTCTGATATGAGAATTATCTATCAATAAGTGTTCCAAAGTGTAAAATTGATAGTCTTTATGATTTATTGAAATCGATACTTACCGAATTTACACAATATCGCTGACCAGTTTCAGTTGGTCCATCATTAAAAATATGACCTAAATGACTCCCGCAGTTTGCGCATAAAATTTCCGTTCTAATCATTCCATGAGATGTATCTTTTATATATTCAACACTTCCTTCTATAGATTGATCAAAACTAGGCCATCCACATCCAGAATCAAATTTTGATGTACTTATAAATAAAGGAGTATGGCAGGCCATACACTTATAAGTTCCATTTTCAGAATGAATATTGTATTCTCCAGTAAAAGGACGTTCTGTACCTTTTTGTCTTAGTACCCTATATTGTTCGTCCGTGAGTTCTTTTTTCCATTCTTCTTCTGTCTTATGAAAAGGATATTTACTCATTTATTTATCTTTTTTTTGGTTCAAATACTAAAGCATCTCCATTAATGCAGTGTCTTTTTCCGGTTGTTTCTCTTGGTCCATCATTAAAAACGTGTCCTAAATGTCCACCACAAGTTGAGCATACTAGTTCAGTTCTTGCATATCCAAGTTTATAATCCGTATCTACATCTACATTTCCTTTTACAGCTCTATCAAAACTAGGCCAACCTGTCCCACTATCAAATTTATGTTCACTCTCATACAAAGGTGTTTTGCAGGCCGCGCAATAAAATGTTCCAGCAGCATATACCTTATTTAATGGGCTAGAGAAAGGTCTTTCTGTTCCAGCTTGTCTAAGAATATAATATTGATCGTTAGTTAAGATTTCTTTCCATTCTTTATTGGTCTTACTTACAGCATATTCTTTCTTTTCTTTTTTATTGTCTTTTTGAGCAGTACCTGTACAACTTATTGTTAAAATACTGATGCACAGTATTAGAATTTTTTTCATTTTATTCAAATTAAAGTTCTTGTATCTATATAGTCGTTTATAAGGTTAATCAATAACAAAAGATTTATGATTCTGAGATAAATGTCACAATTTCCTTTATTATCGATTTATCTCCAAGAATTTTCCTATGACCTAATTTTTCGGTTAATATTATTTTTCCATTTTTTAATTTACTTTCAATTTCAATTGCGGAGCTATAATGAACATCTACATCGTTTTTATCATGGACTAATAATGTTGGTGTTTCTATACCTTCGGCAGAAATTGCCCCAGAGTAGTTATCCAAGTTCTCACCATAATGTTGATCAAAATATTGTTTCATTAATTTGCCGGTTTTATCTCCTAATTGCAAATTTTTGGCAAAATCCTTAGTGATTTTCGTTATACTGTTTGCAGTTCCAATAATAACTAGTTTTTGTAACCCTAAACCAAATTTAGTTGCTCTTAATAAAGACATTCCTCCCAAAGAATGACCTATAGCAGCATGAAATGGTCCATGAGTTTTTTCTAATTGATAAATAGTTTCAATGAAGTGAATCATGTTGCTTCTTTTTCCAGGAGATTGTCCATGCGCAGGAGCATCAAAACTTACTGTGCTGTACCCAGTTTTTAGCAGTTGATCGGCTATCATTGAAAGCTGAGTTCCACTGCCAGACCACCCATGAACCAATAAAATCTTTTTGTCGGATTCTCCATAATTATAAACTATGATTTCTCTGTTTATTTTTTTTATTGACACATTTTCTTTAATGCTTTGAATGGCCATTGTTTCCTCTCTTTTAGGTCTTTTGTATTTAAAAGGAGTTAGAAATAACCGAGCAGCAAACCTTGATGCTAAAAAAGGAGAAATCCAGTTTAATATTTTTCCAGTATATAGAATGGGTTTAGGAATAAGTAAAGCTTGTACTGGTATTAGGTCTTTGTCAATCTTGGCCATGAACTAATTGTGGATTATATTTTAAAATTATAAAGAACAAAGCAAGTGGTAAGGAATATTATGAATAATTAACATTTTTGAAACTATTGTGAGACAAAACAAAATATATTTTATAAAATCTTTTATATAAGTATAGAAAGTGTTTAATTTTGTAGCTTATTTTTAATCGAGAGCAAATGCGGGTAAATCCCTCTGAAATAGAAAAAAAAGAACAAAAAGTTCTATATGATTATCAGGCCAGAGATATCGATAAGATTTTTGGGCGTTTGCAGGAATTTTCTGGAAATTATAATTTACTTTATCAATTACCGACCGGTGGAGGTAAAACGGTAATATTTTCTGAAATTGTTCGGAGATATATTGAAACTACTAAGAAAAAAGTAGTTGTGCTTACACACCGCATAGAACTGTGTGATCAGACATCTAATATGCTTACAGAATTTAATGTAAAGAATAAAATCATTAATAGTAATGTAAAAAAATTAGAAGATCAGCACGAATATATGTGTTTTGTAGCGATGGTTGAAACACTCAACAATCGTCTTAATGATGATCAACTGGAGATTGATAATGTGGGTATGGTTATTATTGATGAAGCGCATTATAATTCTTTTAGAAAGTTATTTCGCTTTTTTGATACTTGTTTTATTCTAGGTGTTACCGCTACTCCTTTAAGTTCTAATATGAAACTCCCAATGAAAGATAATTACAGGGAGTTAATAGTAGGGGATACTATCAATTCTCTAATAGGCAAAGGTTTTTTAGCTAAACCAGTTACTTATACTTATGATGTTGGTCTTGGTTCATTAAAAATAGGAATGAATGGTGATTATACGGTCAAATCTTCAGAGGATTTGTATACAAATGCCCTGATGCAAGATAAGTTGCTAAAAGCATATGAGGAACGAGCAAAAGGTCAAAAAACACTTATTTTTAATAACGGAATCAATACATCCATTCAGGTTCATGATGTTTTTAATAGAGCAGGATATCCGATACGACACTTAGATAACACCAATAGTAAGCAAGAAAGAGCAGATATTTTAAGATGGTTTAAATATACGGATGATGCAATCCTTACTTCAGTAAGTATTTTAACTACTGGTTTTGATGAACCTACGGTAAAAACTATTATTTTAAACCGTGCTACTAAGTCATTAACATTATATTTTCAAATGATAGGTAGAGGATCTAGAATATTGCCTAAAAAACCAGAATTCTCTATTATTGACATGGGTAATAATACTGCCCGTTTTGGTTTATGGAATGGAGAGATTGATTGGCAAACGATATTTAGGTCTCCTGATTTCTATTATGATAGCCTTGTTAGTGATGATGAAATAGAGCGTAATTTTAAGTACGTTATGCCAGAAGAAATAAGAAAAGAATTTAATAATTCTGTAGACATAGATTTTGATATTGAAGCTGAATATGCAAATACGAAAAAATATGGTCTACGTAGTAAGAGTGTTTTAGAAAAATCAATAGAACAACATGCTAAGATGTGTGCAGAAAATAGCGAAGATGTATTTGATGCCAGAATTCTTAGTAAATTGTTAGAACACGATATTGAATATCGCGTACGAAGATATTCTTACTGTATTAGTAAAAGCACAAAAAATTATAGAGATTGGTTGCAGGAGGATTATGGAAGGAAATTAAGGTCCAAAATCAATCAGATGTTTTTATAATAGTATTTAAATTTTTACAATCAGTTTTCCTTTATTTTTACCAAGAAATAGCATATTTAATGCTTCAGGTAGTTTTTCAAACCCTTGTATAATAGTTTCCTGATATTGTATTAAACCATTTTGTACCCAAGGTGTCATTTCTAGGAGTAATTCTTCCATTCTATTATTATAATCTCTTGCAAGCACTCCTGTAATAGTTGCTCTTTTGTATAATATTTTATGCAGAAATCTTGGGCCCATTTCTGGTGTATCTAATCCACCTGAGTATTGGGATATTTGTCCACAAATAACTATTCGAGCATTGATATTAATATGTTCAAAAACAGCATCGGTGATATAACCACCTACATTGTCATAGTATATATCTATTCCTTCAGGTGATACCCGCTTTAATTCTTGGGACATTTCTTTTGCTGATGAATGATTCTTGTAATTTATTACTTCGTCTACGCCAATCGTTTTTTTGAGAAATTTTGTTTTTTCATCAGATCCTGCGATACCGATAACTTTACAACCTTTTATTTTGGCAATTTGTACTACAATTTGTCCGACCGCTCCAGAAGCACCAGAGACAACAATAGTTTCGCCTTTCTTCGGTAAACCAGCTTCAAGAAGACCAAAATAAGCAATACGAGCAGGCATACCTAAAACACCTAAAGCTGTTGTAACAGAAACATCAATAGGATCTAATAAACGAAGACTACTAATTTCGGTAATAGCATATTCCTGCCAACCAGTATACGATAATACCCAATCTCCCTTTTTTAAAGAGGAACTATTATCATTAATGGCCACTATTTGAGCAACAACCGCTCCGCCTTGAACAGTATTTAATGGATATGGCTCTTCCCAGGTATTATGTTTAGATTGTTGGATCCGCATATATGGATCTATGCTAAAATATACAGACTTTAGTAAGGCTTTTCCTAGTTTTACATCTGAAATAGAGATTACATTTTCTTCTAATGTATAATGACGTTGATCAACCAGTTTTTCAGGTCTTTTGGTATAAACCCACTGTTTATTTCGAAATTCGTTCACTTTCTTAAAAGGTGATTTTTTTGACAATTTTTGTTGTTGATTAATTCTTTAATGCAATTTCTACAGCTCTTTCTGCATGAATCTTTGTAGTATTGAATATTGGAATATCTACGTCTTCTTGTTTTATTAATAAAGGTATTTCGGTGCAGCCAAGAATAACACCTTCTGCTCCTTTGTTTTCTAGATCTTTTATGATACGCTTATATACTTCTCTTGAATTACTTTGAATATTTCCAAGGACTAATTCCTCATAAATAACCTTATGTATAAGTTCTCTATCATCGACATCTGGAATTATAACATCAATTCCATATTTTTTATGAATTGTTCTATAAAAATCTCTTTCCATGGTGAACTTAGTACCTAAAAGTGCAAGTTTTTGCAATCCTTTGGATTTAATTTTTTTTCCTGTAGCATCCGCAATATGTAGAAAGGGAATCGTTATGTTTTTAACAATTTCTTCACTACACAAGTGCATTGTATTAGTACAAAGAATTATTAAATCTGCTCCGGCATTTTCTAGTTGTTTTGCAGATTTGATCATGTATTTAGTTAAGCCATTCCAGTCATCTTTTCTTTGTAATTTTTCAATTTCTGCAAAATCAACAGAAACCATAATAGATTTTGCAGAATGAAAACCGCCTAGTTCATCCTTTATTTTTTTGTTTATCAATTCATAATAAACCGCAGAGGATTCCCAACTCATACCTCCAATTAATCCAATAGTTTTCATAGTTTATCTGTTTTTATATTTTTATTTCACCAACTAAATAAGGAACTGAATATCCGCTAAGAAAAACACGATCTCCCTCTAATTTACAATCTAACTCACCACCTCTTTTTGATAATTGTTTGGCTAGTAGTTTTGTTTTACCTAGTTTTTCTGCCCAAAAAGGTACTAAAGCAGAATGTGCGGATCCAGTCACGGGATCTTCTAGAGGGATTTCAGGATTGGCATCGAATACTCTAGATACAAAATCCGAATTTTTACCTTCAGTAGTGATTATGGTACATAAATAGGGGAGTCCTTTCAGAAGCTCTAACTTGGGTTCTTCTGCTAATACTTCATCTTCAGAACCAACAGTGATAATTAGATCTCGTCCCGCAAAAGCTTTTAACGGTTTGGATTGGAAAGCTTCAAATACTTCTTTCGGAATATCAATAGGTTGTGGAGGTCGAGAAGGAAAATCTAATGTAATAGACCCGTTATCTTCTCTTTTAGCTTTTAGGATACCACTTTTAGAAGAAAATGCTACTTCACTAATTGCAGTGTCAATATAATTAAAAATGACATATGCAGAAGCTAAAGTTGCATGACCACATAAATCGATTTCTGCATAGGGCATAAACCATCTAATTTCATAGATATCCTCTTTTTTTACGAAATAACCCGTTTCTGCTAAATTATTTTCAACCGCAATGTTTAACAAAGTTTGGTCATCTAACCAATGAGGTAAATGACATATAGCCGCTGGATTTCCTCCGAACAGTTTTTGGGTAAAGGCATCAATCTGATATATTGGAATTTTCATGGATAGTAGTTTTTAATGGTTTGTGGAGATCTTATTATAACCGATATAATGTTTTTAATGAGTATGATGTTTATTTTTTTTTACGCTTAATATATTTTTAGAATTTGTCCACTATTAGTTGTATTCAAAGAGTATTCATATATTTTCACGACATCTTCAATTTCTACGGGAAAATAGCCTGCAAATTTCTTGTCTTTAGGAAAGTCACCTGATATAGCTCCTGGTGCTACTGTATTTAAACGAATGCCTCTGTTTAATTCTTTTGAAGCTGCATTAACAAAACTATGAATAGCACCATTTACTAAAGATAATGCTACCGCGTTAGGTTCGTAATGTTCTGCTAAAATACCTGTAGTTAGGGTGATTGAGCCGTGATCATTCATATAGTCTTTTGCTATGTGTACTAAGTTTACTTGTCCCATTAATTTACTTTTTATTCCGAGATAATAATCCTCTTCTTTAAGATCATATAGTGATTTCCAGGATGCTGTACCAGCTGCATTTATAACGGCATCTAGTTTAGGTAATTTTTCGAATAGTTGTCTGATTGATTCTTGATTGGTAATGTCAATGGGATAGGAGGGACTGTTTCTATGTGCACCATATACCTGGTGATGTTCTTGTAGGGATTCGTAGATAGATTTGCCGATTGTCCCTGTAGATCCTATTATTAATATCTTCATAATTATATATTTAATTTTATAAATATGTTGTTCTAAATTTTTTATAAATTATCTTTTATTTCATCAATGTATTGTTGTATAATTTTTTCATTTCTTTTGAAATAAGTCCATTTCCCATGTCTAGTTGGAGTTAATAAACCTGCTTTATTCATAATAGCCAAGTAGTGAGAAATAGTAGGTTGTGATAAACCTGATTTTTCTTTAATAAATTGACCACATACGCCAAAATCAAAATGACCGAGTTCTGAATGGGGAGGAAAATTAGATTCAGGATCTTTTAACCAATTCAAAATTTCTAATCTCGTTAAATTAGCTAATGCTTTATTTATTTCTAGTACTTGTTCCTTATTCACGAATCAAATATACATATTTAATTTTATAAATATGTTTTACTTTGTTAAATAATTATCATTTTACAAAGTAATCTATTTATATATTCCTAATTAATACATTAGTATATCGTTCTAGATTTTTTAATACAATATCACTTCCTTTTACAACTACTTCTAATGGATTATCTCCTTTGTATACTGGGAGTTCTGTAGTTCCCGAAAACCGTTTGTCTAGACCACGAAGCAAAGAACCACCACCTGTTAAAAATATACCTGTATTATAGATGTCAGCAGATATTTCTGGAGGTATATTAGATAAAGTATCTAGTATGTGATTTTCTATCTGTGTTATTGATTTGTCAAGACTTTTAGATATTTCTTTATATGTTATGTACGCTTGCTTAGGTTTACCAGTTAAGATATCTCTTCCTTGTATTGGTGTATTTTTAGGAGGTACTTCTAAAGTATCTACAGCAGATCCGATATTAATTTTTATACTTTCAGCAGTATTTTCGCCTATATGCAAGTTGTGTTTCTCTCTTATGTACTGTATGATATCATTGTTAAATACATTACCAGCAATTTTTACAGATTTACCGGCAATTATTCCTCCTAGAGTTATAACAGCTATTTCTGTGGTACCACCTCCAATATCAATTACCATATGACCTTTTGGTTGTAATACATCAATACCAGCTCCTATAGCCGCTGCCATAGGTTCCGAAATTAGATATATTTTTTTTGCATTTAATCGTCTTGCAGATTCTTTTACTGCTCGCATTTCTACTTTGGTAATCCCACAAGGTATTGCAATAATCATATTATATGATTTGATAAAAATAGCGCTACTTATATCAGATAATTTCTTTATCAGAATCTTAAGCATTTTTTCTGATAGATCGAAATTAGCAATAACTCCATTTCTTAAAGGATAACAAGTCTTTATATTTTTATGAATTTTGCCTCGCATTGAACTCGCTTCTTTTCCAACAGCGATTATTTTTCCTGTAATTTTATTTACTGCTATTACTGAGGGTGCATCTATTGCTATTTTACCTTTATGAGTTATTAATGTGTTAGTTGTACCAAGATCTACGGCTATCTTATTGGTTAAGAAATCAAAAAAGCCCATGTTTGTGTGTTAAGTTAGTATCGATTAGCATTGTATAAATAAATCATTCGCTACAATGATGTTATACATTTGGGTTGCTAATTCATTATAACTCTGATATACATATTATATTGTTAGATGTATTTTAAAACACTGATATTCAACCACATGTGTTTTATTGTATTTTGACCTGTACTATTAATCAAATAATTTAATATATGATGTACTATGTATATATCTGTACTTATAAAGTTAATATTTGGTTCATTCTTGATGGTCTTATCCGTTTTATTTGATGTCTTATAAAATTTTTGTCGCTAACTATCGTTTTCCAGATAGTTTCTTTTATTTTTGCTGCTAATGATGCGTAGATATATATTTTTGGTAATCATTTTTTTTACCACATTAACCTATTCACAGATAGGAGGTAGGTATACTTATCAATTCTTGAATTTGGTTTCTTCGCCAAAACAGGCTGCGCTTGGTGGTAAGTATGTTACTGGTTATAATATGGACCCTACTTCGGCGATGCTTAATCCAGCTACGATTAATATCGAAATGGATAATCAATTATCTATAAATTATGTGAATTATATTGCTGATGTTAATTATGGATCAGTATCATACGCAAAAGCATTCGGAGAAAAACAAAGAGTATTTCATGCTGGAATTACTTATATCAATTATGGTAAGTTTGATGGATTTGATGAGTTTGGAAATGAAACTGGTGATTTTGGTGCTGGAGAAGTAGCAATTTCAGTTGGATACGGATATACAATTCCTAATTCAAATTTTCATGTTGGTGCGAGTGGTAAATTTATCTCTTCCAAATTAGAAGAATACACTTCTTTAGGAGGCGCGCTGGATTTAGGTTTGATTTATCATAATCCAGAATCAAAGTTTGATTTTGGTTTTGCGGTTCGTAATCTTGGAACCCAATTTACTACATATGACAATACTAGAGAGGACTTACCTTTATCTGTAGATATGGGAATTGCTCAAACTCTAAAAAATGTACCTATTAGATGGAATTTTACATTAGAAAATCTTCAGGTTTGGGATGTTGCTTTTAGAAATCCAGCTAGAGATATTACAGATCTCGAGGGAAATGTAGAGGCCGATGATCCTAGTTTTGTAAATAATGCGTTACGCCACGTTGTAGTAGGGTTAGAGTTTTTTCCTGAAAGTGGTTTCAATATTCGTTTAGGATATAATTTTAGAAGATCAGAAGAATTGAGAATAGAAGATCAAAGGTCTTTTGCTGGACTAAGTGGTGGTTTTTCTTTAAAATTAGGGAAGTTTAGGTTTGCCTATTCATATGCCCGTTATAATTCGGCGGCTTCGTCCAGTACTTTTGGTGTTAATGTAAATCTTCAATAGTGAATCACAAAATAATAATAGCAATAGACGGGTATTCTTCAACTGGTAAAAGTACAGTTGCAAGACAATTAGCAAGGGAATTAGGATATATATATGTTGACACAGGTGCGATGTATCGCGCTGTTACATTGTATGCTATGAATCAAGGTTATATTGATGAAAATACTTTTGATAAAGATGCCTTGATTCAAAACCTTCATTTGATTAATATCAGGTTCGAAGTTAGTGCTATTACTGGTTTAGCTGAAGTGTTTTTGAATGATGTTAATGTCGAAAAAGAAATTAGAACACTTAAGGTTTCTAGACAAGTGAGTCCTGTAGCTGCAATATCTTCTGTTCGAAGAAAGTTAGTTGAGCAACAACAACTAATGGGGAAAAATAGAGGTATTGTAATGGATGGAAGAGATATTGGTACTGTCGTTTTTCCTAATGCAGAATTAAAGTTATTTATGACTGCTACCTCCAAAGATAGGGCAGAAAGAAGATATAAAGAGCTTATAGAACGCGGAGAAGATGTTACTTATGAGGATGTTTTGAAAAATGTAGTTAATAGAGATCATATTGATAGTACAAGAAAAGACTCTCCATTGCGTAAAGCTGAAGATGCAATAGAAATTGATAACTCAAATCTTACACTTGTTGAACAGTTTGAGCAAATCCTTACTATTGCTAAAAAAGCAATTGCTAAAGAGAAAAAATAATATCCTTTTCTATGTAACTATAAATAAAAAGTAACAATTAGTAAGCGTTAACTTCTCTTAGTTCGTAGAATAACATTTTTCCTTTAGTCCATTCTATCAATTCCTTTGATGTATCTGCTTTCTTTACTAAAATAACTCTGTTTAAAATAAGAATTTTATCCTTGATCTTATATCTTAACGGTATTGTAGTATCAGAAACTGCATATAAGGGAGTTTCTTTTATTATTTGATATTCCTTTCCATTATTCAATACAACAGTTTTTTTAGACTCATAAATTATATTAGTTTTGGATAAAACTTGCCCATAGCCAGATATAGCAACTGCTAGAAAAAATAAAAATAAAATCGACTTCATAATTATTCGATAGTTTTAGCGGGGCATTTTTACGGTAAAACCTCAAATTTACACATTTTTTTATTCTATGAAAGTATTTTCTTATAAAGACAAAAAAAAGACCGCTTCAAAAGCGATCTTTTTAATATATGTGTTATAACGTTTATCTAATCTATAGATTTGGGATAATTAATTCTTGATCTGGGTGAATTACATCGGGATTCTTTAGAATATGTGTGTTCGCAGCAAAAATTTCTTTGTACTTCATAGGATCCTTGTAGTAATGCTTTGCAATTTTACTTAATGATTCACCACTTTTTACAGTATGTCTATGATATACCGAACCATCTGCTACGTCAATGTCAGCTACAATATCAGATGGAGCTTCGCCACCGATTTCTTTTATTTTATCCCAAAGTTGATTTTTCTCATATTGAGTATTAGCAGTTCCCTTTACTTTAAGAACCCCATTTTCTTCGGATACATCACCATTTTGGATATTTAATTCTTGTCCTAAATCCAAAACGTCTTGATATTTTGCTTTAACCATAACTGAGTTGATTTTTTAAATTATTAATTAGATTTACTCAAATATAATAATTTATAAAGTTGATTTTATACTATTTACTCATTAAAAAACATCTTATTATCGATGAAATACATAATTTATCTATATTCGAATACTTTTAAATAATTATCAATATGTTTAGAAAACGATACTATTACCTTATTCAACTACAATATTTAGGTTTTAGATATCATGGGTGGCAAAAGCAGCCTAATGTGAATACGCTACAAAGAATGGTAGAACGAACCATTAATTATGTCTTAGAGACAAAGGATTTCAAAGTATTAGCGGCTGGACGAACGGATGCAAAGGTATCTGCAAATGAAGCTTATGTAGAATTATTTGTTGATCATAAACCGTTGGTGCTAAAGGATTTTTTTGAGCTATTTAATCAAA
Source organism: Aquimarina sp. Aq107 (assembly GCF_943733665.1). NCBI lineage: Bacteria > Pseudomonadati > Bacteroidota > Flavobacteriia > Flavobacteriales > Flavobacteriaceae > Aquimarina > Aquimarina sp. Aq107. Next base: position 1,938,682 of record NZ_OX030782.1, read on the forward strand.
ACCTACCGCAAGATATCAGAGGTATAAGTGTACAGGAAACAGATGAGCATTTTAATATTATACAACATCCAAAAATTAAAGAGTATATATACTTGTTTTCCCACGGGAAAAAATTTCATCCGTTTAGTGCTCCTTTTATGTATAATATTATAGGAGATTTGGATATTAATAGTATGATGGAGGCAGCAAAACTATTTGAAGGGAGACATAATTTTAGATCTTATTGTCATAGACCTAATGCAAATACGATTTTACACGGAGAAATAATACAATGTGAAATTGTAAAAAATGATTTATATACAGCAAATTTTTTTCCAGATTCGAGTTATTTGTTTAGAGTAAAAGGAGAGGGTTTTAAAAGAAACCAAATAAGATTAATGATGGGGGTGTTATTAGATTTAGGCAAAGGTAAAGTGGATATAAATTTTATTAAGAAAACATTGAATCCTATGGAAGAAGAAATTACTTTAGAGCACATTGTTCCTGGTTCCGGGTTGATTTTAAATACTGTAAAGCTAAAAGAATAACTAAATGAAAGTAGTATCTACTAATATTGGAGAAACAAAAACGATTTCTTGGAGAGGAAAAGAAGTTAAAACGGGTATTTATAAATATCCAGTTGATGAACCTATTTATCTAGATAAAGAAGATGTAAAAGGTGATCACGTGGTAGATCGGCGTGTTCATGGAGGTGTAGATAAGGCTTGTTATTTATATGCTGCTGAACATTATCCATATTGGAAAGAAAAATACCCTGATCTAGATTGGGATTATGGTATGTTTGGAGAAAACCTTACGATTCTTGGGCTTGATGAACGATTGATTAATATTGGAAGTGTTTATACGTTAGGAGAAGCAATGGTACAAGTTTCGCAACCCAGACAACCTTGTTATAAATTGGGTGTGCGTTTCGGGACTCAAACGGTTTTAAAACAGTTTGTTGCAGCATTGATACCTGGTGTGTATCTTAGAGTTTTAACTCCAGGGATAGTACAAACTGGTGATGTACTTACTCCGCATGAAATACATACCGATGGGATATCAATCCAAGATATGTATAAGTTATTTTATGATCAAAATTCGCACGAAACTTTAGCTAAAAAAGCAATAAATGACCCTTTTGTTACTACTAACAATAAAAAGAATATCCTAAATAGATACGGTAGCTCAATTTCTTAACTGATTATGAATGTAAGAGTAATTGAAAACTTGATTATTGGTGCCGGGCCTGCTGGATTAGCAGTTGCGGGTCGTTTTATTAAACAAAATGTTCCTTTTGAAATAATAGAAAAAACAGATAAAATTGCTTATAGTTGGCATCATCACTACGATAGACTTTTATTGCATACAGTAAAAGAACTTTCGTGTTTACCTCATTTAGAGTTCCCTGATGAGTATCCTAGATACGTTCCTAGGGCTAGGTTAGTGGCATACTATGAGAATTATGCAGAACATTTCAATATAAAACCTCAGTTTAATATAGAAGTACAATCCGTAAAGAAAGAAGATGGATTGTGGCATATCACAACTGATGAACAAAATTATCAAGCAAAAAATGTCATTGTCGCTACAGGAATAAATAGAGTTCCTTTTTTACCTGTTTGGCTAGGTCAGGAAAAATTTAAAGGTGATATTATCCATAGTAGAAATTATAAAAATGCAATCCCTTTTTTAGGAAAGAAGGTGTTAATCATTGGTATGGGTAATACAGGTGCGGAATTAGCACTAGACTTAAGTGAACATAATATTGATGTTAGTATTTCTGTCAGGAGTTCTCTTCTTATTGTACCAAGAGATATTAATGGTCGTTCGGTGCAGCTAACTGCAAAGAAATTAGAGAGATTACCCTTTGGTTTAGGAAGATGGATTGGAAAACAAGTACGCAAGATTGTTATTGGAGATCTTTCTAAATATGGAATTTTATCTTCTAAAAAAGATCCAATTGATCATTTAAAACAAACAGGAAGGACACCTGTTATAGATTTAGGTACTGTTAAACAAATTAAGTCTAAGAAAATCAAAGTAGTAGGAGATATTGCATCATTTTACCCAAATGGGGTACAATTAATAAATGATACCAAATTAGATTTTGATATTGTTGTGTTAGCGACAGGATATAGAGCCAAAGTAAAAGATTTTATAGAAAACACTGATGGGCTATTAGATGAATATAATATTCCTAAACAAGTTGTCGCCGATGGTAAGCATAAGGGATTGTTTTTTGTGGGTTTTGATAATTATAAATTAGGAGGGATATTAGGAACGATTGTAAATGACTCTAAGACGATTGTAGATGATATTCTTTTAAATATTACCTGATTTCACTGTTTATGGTGTTTTATATTTTAGATTACAGTAAGAAATTTGCTGTATGCTATTAATCACTAAAATATGAAACTGAAGTTTTTATTTACAATACTATTTTTTATTGGTAAAATGTCTAAAGCTCAAGAAACATTAAAACCGATTATAGATTTTTATGGAGATATTTTAGTATTGGATAATTTTCCAGCAATTTCTGACGATGGATCGCATTATTTAGTAAAATATAGCCAGTATTCTTGTTGTATATCCACCGAGGAAAAACTACAAAAGATAAGAATAAAGGATGGAAAGATTTTGGATGAAGTTATTTTATCCCCGGGAAGTGAAACGACTCAATATACGGTTGAAGAACAAAAAAATGTTTATGAAAAGCTCCTAAAAATCTTGAGTAATGGGGGTTATACAACTTTAAATAGAATTCCGACGTTTAATCAGATTTATGATGAAGATAAGAACACTTTTATTGGATTTAAAATAAAAAAAGAAACTTATAAAAGTCAAAAAATAGATATCCCAAGACTTTCATCACATGGTTTTTGTTGTAATGGGGGTATCGATATGAAGGAAAACTGTTTGCTATATCAAGCAATAATCAATGTTTCATTTTCGGATAAACATAATATTCTTTTAATAGAAACAGGTTTAGATCACCTTGCAGATGGCTGTGATCAAGGACCTTTTTATCAAGTGATTCCTATCTTAAAAAATTAATCGTTTTCTAAAACAGCTAGTGCTAGTTTAATAGTGTTATAATCCATTGCTTGTTCAAAATGCTCAAAATATGGTTTTAAAGTATCGGGATTATCCAATGTTTCTTTGGCTTCTTTTACAGATTTAATATCAGCGTTACTAACAAATTGTTTTAAATCAATGTCTTCTCCATCATTAAATAATTTCATGATATGAGAAAAAATAGTTGACTGCGCCAATTTTCTTTCTTGAGCGATTTCTTCTATTGATAACCCTTGTTTATATAAATTAAAGGTTTCTTTATGAGAGTTACCTTTATTTTTGTTTGATTTTTTCTTCTTCTTTGTTTTTTCTGTAGAAAAGTTAATGATCGTCTTAATGAATTGATATCCATAGTTTTGCATTTTCATTTTTCCTACTCCATTTATTTGCATAAACTCATCATCACTCATTGGTCTTACTTTTTCCATTTCTTTTAAAGTCGCATCATTGAATATTTGATAAGCGGGAATACCAGCTTCTTTGGCAAGACTTAAACGTAATTCGCGTAATTTATCAAATAGCGTATTAGATGAAGCTTTTTTAGTCTGCTCAACATTCTTTTCTTTGATTTTTTCTAGTTCGATAAGATTCGCAAGACGTACTTTTTCATTTTCAAAAAGAACTTTTTTAGAAAGTTCAGTAAGTTTTAATTTGTTATTTAAGTGAAAAGCAATTTCCAAATATCCTTGATTTATTAATTGAATGATGTATTGTTGCCAATCTCGCCAAGAAATATCATTTGCTATCCCGTAAGTTTTAAGTTGCTGATATCCTTTATCCAGTACCACGGCATTCTGGGCACCTCTTAATACATCTATTACAGTTCCTATAGGCTCTTCTTCTTTAATTCTAGCAACAGTAGATAAAGCTTTCTGAGCAATGATAGTACCATCAATAAAACTAGGAGGATTATTACATACATCACAATTACCACAATCTTCTTCTATTAATTCTCCAAAATAACTAAGTAATATTTTTCTCCTGCAACTTAGCGAATCCGCATATTGCTTCATTCTATCTAATTTTGCCATTTGGACTTCTTGATTCCCAGAAGTAGTTGCAAATTTTTGTAATTGCACAACATCCGCATAACTATGAAAGAGTAGTGTAGAAGAAGGTAGTCCATCTCTTCCTGCCCGACCAATTTCTTGATAATAACCTTCAATGTTTTTGGGTAAATTATAATGAATAACCCATCGTACATTGGATTTGTCAATTCCCATCCCAAATGCAATGGTGGCACATACAATTTGGACATTATCGTTTATAAAACCTTCTTGTACATTGGCTCTTTTTTCGTGCGGAATACCAGCGTGATATGCCTCTGCAATAAACCCTTGACTCTGTAGTTTTTCTGCTAACATTTCTGTGGTTTTTCTACTTAAACAGTAGATAATACCAGAATCAATAGGTTTGTCTTCTAAGAAATTAAGTATCTGTTCAATTCTTTTATTTCCAGGACGAACTTCTAGACTTAAATTTTTACGATCAAAAGAAGCTAAGAATTGTTTAGCATTTTTAATATTAAGTTGTTGACAAATATCTTGTCTGGTTGCTTTATCAGCCGTAGCGGTTAATGCAATCAATGGTGTTTCAGGAAATCGACTTTTTAGATATCCTAATTGCGTATATGCTGGTCTAAAATCATGGCCCCAAGAGGATATACAATGAGCTTCATCAATTGCTATTAAACCTATTTCTATTTGCGATAATAATGAATCCAAGAAATTTAAACTCTCAGGAGCGACATAAAGTAGTTTAATCTCCTTATTAAGAATCTTTTGATAAATTTCTTGTTGTTCATTTTCGTTTTGACTACTATTTACAAATACAGCTTCTATTCCATTAGACTTTAGTCCATCTACCTGATCTTTCATAAGAGCAATCAATGGAGAAATAACTAATGTAATACCAGAAAGAAGTAAAGCAGGTAATTGATAGCAGATAGATTTTCCACCACCAGTAGGCATAATAACAATGTTATCATGACCATTAAATATAGAATTTACAATGTCTTCTTGTAATGGTCTAAAACTATCATATCCAAAATATTCTTTTAGTGTACTTAAAATTTGTTTTTGATCTGGCATAAATGCAAAGAAAGGAAAAAAGCTGTCAAAAAATAAATGATATTGTAGAGCTTATTAAAATGTTTATAGTTGTTGCCTTTTTTTCAAAAGCCAGATGAATAAACATAAAGCTTGACTGCTTTTTGATCCCTTAGATATGTTGGTCAATTAAGATTGTATTTCCATCAGGATCTGTTAATACGATACTTTCTGGACCACTGGTATTTTCGTTTGCTTCTTTTTGTAATTGTATATTTTTGGTTTTGAGATGTTTTTGAATTTCTCTTACGTCTTCAAAGTTTTCAATTTTACTAGCTTGGTGATCCCATCCTGGATTGAAAGTAATAATATTATTTTCAAACATTCCTTGAAAAAGCCCAATAAGAGTTTTTTCATTTTTCATTATCAAATAATTATTTTTTATATCACCTGCAAATACTTCGAACCCCAAATTTTCATAAAACTCTTTTGAGACGTTAATATCTTTTACATTTAGACTTATAGAAAATGTACCTAGTTTCATTTTTATGTTTTTTGTTATGAATCATAAAATTAATGAAATTTCTATATATTAAATTTCATATAATTGAAGCCATAATATTCGATGTGAGACGAATTATAAAAATAAATCAGAACTTAGATAACGATCTCCACGATCACAGATGATTGCAACAAGAACTCCACTATCTATTGTTTTTGCTAATTTTAGTGCTGCGGTAACAGATCCACCACTACTCATACCAGAAAAAACACCTTCTTCTTTAGCGAGTCTTTTAGCCATTTCTGTAGCTTCTTCCTGACTAACTTCAATGACTTGATCTACTTTTGAAGGGTTAAATATTTTTGGTAAATATTCTTTGGGCCATTTTCTTATTCCAGGAATTCTGGATTCATCTGTGGGTTGTACACCTACTATCTGAACTTCTTTAGATTGTTCTTTTAGATATGTGGATGTCCCCATAATGGTACCCGTAGTTCCCATAGAAGAAACAAAATGTGTAATCTTTCCATCAGTATCTTTCCAAATTTCGGGACCAGTAGTTTTATAATGGGCTTTCCAGTTGTCATCATTGGCAAATTGATTTAACATAACGTATCCGTCATTGTTTACCTTTGCTTCTGCATAATCACGTGCTCCTTCGATACCAACATCTGTTGATGTTAAGGTCACTTTTGCACCATACGCTTTCATGGTTTGAACACGTTCTTTGGTAGAATTTTCTGGCATCACAAGTTCAATATCTAAATCAAAAATACCTGCAATCATTGCTAGTGCTATCCCAGTATTTCCGCTCGTCGCTTCTATTAATTTTGTGTTTTTATCAATATCTCCTCGATCTAAAGCAGACTTTATCATGTTATAAGCTGCACGATCTTTTACACTTCCTCCAGGATTATGCCCTTCTAGTTTTAAGTATAATGTTATGTTTGGGTTATCAATTAGGGAAGTAGCTTTTACTAAAGGTGTATTTCCGATGAGATCTAAAATGGTATGGGACATTAAATTACTTTTTTTATCTTGATTTCTGATGTGTTTGATATAATCGAATTTTCTGGGACTGAAGAAGTTATCCAAGCATTACCGCCAATAGTGCTGTTTGCTCCAATAACAGTAGTGCCACCAAGTATCGTTGCATTCGCATAAATGGTAACATTATCTTCTACTGTTGGATGTCTTTTTACATTGCGAAGCTTTCTATCCACGTATAAGCCACCTAACGTTACACCTTGATATATTTTTACATTATTCTTTATAATTGCAGTTTCTCCAATAACAATTCCTGTAGCATGATCAATAAAAAATGATTCTCCAATTTCTGCTCCAGGATTAATGTCTGTACCAGTTAATCTATGAGAATACTCCGTCATAAGTCTTGGTATAAGTGGTAATCCGAATTTTAATAATTCGTGGCTTAATCTGTAGATTGCAATCGCATAAAATCCAGGGTACGCAAGATATACTTCTTCTATAGAATTAGCTGCAGGATCACTTTTTATAAAAGAATCTGCATCTTTATTAAGTTTTTGTAATATTTCAGGGAGCTTTTCTAAATAAGATTGCCATATTTTACAACAAGGTCTTTCAGTTTCCCAACAGGCAAGATCTACCAACTCTTCAAAGGTTTGTTCCAGTATAGCGATGTTTTTCTCTACTTCTGTATCAGAATCGAATAAAGTATAAAAAAGAAGATTAGTGAAATACTCTGTTCTCTCCTTAAGTTTTAGCTTTAGATTAGGATTCTTTTTCTGTTTTTCAATCTTAGCTATAATTTGTTCTCTTTCTTTAGTCATAGTGCCTGTTTTGAAAAGTCTAGTAAATATATAGAATAAAGAAATAGAGAGGTCTTATTTAAATGCAAATACTTACATTTTTACAATAATAATAACAAAGAATAGCTAGAATTGATAGTAATACATAAAATTTGGTTAAAAAGATAAGACGGTTTGGTATTCTTTGAAGATGAATTACCTTTATAAAGGTTTACTAAAACGCTATCTATATTTATTGATTTGTGTAGTCATAGTTAGTGATGCAATGCGTACAGAAAAAAAACTTAATTTATCAAATAACAATAACACAGATTATGAAAAAACTCAAAAAGGAAGATATTAAACAAGAGGTGTTCAACTTATATGATGAGTACGCACATAGTAAGATTCAGAGAAGAGAATTTATTGAAAAGTTAGGTATCTATGCAGTAGGAGGAATTACCGTTCCATCTTTGATGAGTTTTTTGATGCCTAATTACTCGGATAATTTGATAGTTGATAAAAACAACATTCAATTAGATTCTAATTACATTACATACGATTCGGAAAAAGGTGGAGGAGAAATAAAAGCATTGTTTTCTAAACCTAAGAATGTAAAACAAAAATTAGGAGGAATTGTAGTAGTGCATGAGAACAGAGGATTAAACCCTTATATAGAAGATACTGCAAGGAGAGCAGCATTGGATGGTTTTATTACCATTGCGCCTGATGCGTTATCTCCGTTAGGAGGATATCCAGGTAATGATGATGAAGGGAGAAAATTGCAAAGAAAAAGAGATCGAAATGAAATGCTAGAAGATTTTATAGCAGCATATAAATACCTAAAACAACATGAAGAATGTAATGGTAAAATTGGCGTGGTAGGATTTTGTTTTGGAGGATGGATTTCTAATATGATGGCAGTAAAAATAGCAGATCTATCTGCTGCTGTACCTTTTTATGGAAGTCAACCTAAAGAGGATATTGATAAAATAGAAGCTCCGTTGATGCTTCAATTTGCCGGCCTCGACAAGCGTGTTAATGAAGGTTGGCCTGAATATGAAAAAGCTCTTAAAAAAGAAAATAAAGAATATGAGGCTTTTACTTATCCGGAAGTAAATCATGGTTTTCACAATACAAGTACGCCAAGATATGACAAAGAAGCTGCAGAGTTGGCTTGGAGTCGCACGATACAATTTTTTAAGGAAAAGTTAGTATAGCGTACCTCAATACAATAAAAATATAATCATTAAATCAAAATATATGGAGATTAGAATTCCTGAATTGGCATTCGAGTTTTTAAAAGACCTAAAAAAGAACAATCATAGGGATTGGATGCAAGAACATAAAAAACGTTATCAATCTAATGAGAAGGATTTGAAAGCATTTTATGCTTCAGTGACGGAAAAGTTAAATGAAGAAGATGAGATAGAGAAAACTAAGGTGTTTAGAATTAATAGGGATGTGCGTTTTAGTAAAGATAAAACTCCATATAATGTGCATAGAAGCGTTAGCTTTAGTCGGGCAGGAGCACATCGAAGAGGAGGATATTATTTAAGATTAGAACCTGGTAATTCTCGCATGGCTGGTGGTTTTTTTAGCCCAGAACCTAAAGATTTATTGCGTATTCGAAAAGAGTTCGAAATGGATGATCAAGAAATTAGAGATATTTTAGATCATTCAGATTTTAAAAAAGCATTTGGAGGTTTTAATACAGGTTATCAAGTAAAAACTGCGCCCAAAGGATTTAGTAAAGATCACCCATCAATTGATTTGATTAAAAACAAATCATTTTTTGTAGAACACGAATTTACCGATAAAGAGGTGTTTGCAGAAGATTTCTTAGAAAAACTTATATATCATTATAGGTTGTTAAGACCATATTTTGATTATATGAGTGATGTGTTAACAACAGATTTAAATGGTGTTCCTTTAATAGATGGATGATGTAATTTTAGTAGTATTTAATCGACTACCTAACCATAGTTTTTACCACATTTTAATACCAACAAAAAATAAGATATGAAAAGAATAGCAATAAATGGATTCGGAAGAATCGGGAGAGCTGCACTTAAAGTAATCATGGAGGAACCAGGTTTAGAAGTAGTAGCAATTAATGATTTAATGTCAATTGATAATGCCCGGTATTTACTAAAATACGATAGTGTATATGGTATTTATGATAAAGAAGTACGTATACACGAGGATCATTTACATGTAGATGATCAGAAGATATTATACTTCAATCAAAGAGACCCTGAACAACTTCCTTGGAAAGAAAACAATATTGATATAGTAATAGAAAGTACAGGTTTCTTTACGAATAGAGAAGATGCAGAAAAACATATTAAAGCTGGAGCTACTAATGTTGTGATTTCTGGACCAACAAAAAGTAAAGATACACCAACAGTAGTTCATGGAGTTAATACAGAGGATGGAAAAACAGCCATATTTTCTTGTGCTAGTTGTACTACTAATAATATTAGCCCAGTTGTAGAAATCTTAGGACGTACCATTGGAATTAAGAAAGCAATATTAAATACAATTCATGCATATACGGCTTCTCAAACTTTGGTTGATTCGCCATCAAAGAAAAACCCCAGGATGGGTAGAGCAGGTGCAGTTAATCTTACACCAACTTCGACAGGAGCAGCAATTGCAACAACAAAAGCGTTGCCACAATTCGAAGGTAAATTCGATGGTATAGCTGTTAGAACTCCTGTACCTGTTGGTTCCGTAAGCGATGTGACATTTATATCCGAAAGAAACACTACTGCTGAAGAAATTAATGAAATACTTTTAAAAGAAGCTAAAACCGATAGATATCTTAAAGTTTTGGATGTTACCTATGAACCTATCGTTTCTTCTGATATACAAATGAATCCTTTTGCTTCTACTGTGGATGCATCTATGACAAGAGTAGTAGATGGTGATTTGGTTAAAATTATGATCTGGTATGATAATGAGTGGGGTTTTACCAATCAAATGATTAGACAAATTTTAGAACTATAATACGTTATGGAACAAAGTATATCCAAAATCTTATGGTTTTGTTTGTAATAATTTTAACATAAACTAAGCTTTCGTATTATATTTTTGAGAATTCAATATCAAAAACTACTGATTATTAAGAATAAATACGAAGCTTTAGCATGAGATTTTGGATTACTGTACTTTTATTTAGTTTAGGACATCAAGTTTTTTCCCAAAAAAATACTACCGAAAAAAGGTCTTTTATTGTTGGTACCACTTCAGAAAGTATAACAATTGATGGTAAGTTAGATGAAGCTATCTGGACAAAGTTAGAGCCTGCTAAAAATTTTACACAGTATTTCCCAAATGATTCTTTACCAGCTGCTGCGCAAACAGAAATATACATGTGTACAGACAAGAAAAATTTGTACATAGGAATTAAATGTTATGCTGCAGGAAATGATTGGGTAATAGAATCCTTGCGTAGGGACTATCGTGCAGGAGGAAATGATAATATCACTTTACTATTCGATACTTTTGATGATCAAACCAATGCATTCTATTTTGGAATTAATCCAGAAGGTGTTCTAAGAGAAGGAACTATAAGTAATGGAGGAAATGTTTTTCAGGATTTTTCTACTTCTTGGGACAATAAGTGGAGAGGGAATGCCAAAAAGTATGATGGCTATTACACGGCAGAACTAGAGATTCCTTTTAGCACTTTTAGATATCCAACGCCGTCTAAGAAATGGGGATTTACTTCTTATCGATTTGACACACAGTCTAATGAAATAAGTACGTACCCAGGAACACCGCGAAATCAAGTTGTTTTCACGTTAGCATATCCCGCAGAGATGATTTGGGAAGAAGATCTAGTCACTAAAAGTAGTGCGGTTTCTTTGATCCCATTTGTTTCTACAGGGATCAATAAGAACTATGAGGATAATCTACCAACGGATCAAATTTTTGAAGTAGGAGGTGATGCTAAAATTGCATTAACACCTGGTTTGAATTTAGATTTAACCGTAAATCCCGATTTTTCTCAGGTCGAAGTTGATGAACAAATAACCAACCTAGATCGTTTTGAAATTTTTTTTCCAGAACGAAGGCAATTTTTTCTTGAAAATGCTGATCTTTTTGGACAGTTTGGTTTTTCTAATATTAATCCATTTTTCTCTAGACGTATTGGAGCAGGAGAAGATGTAGTTAATGAAGAATTGGTTCAGAATAGAATTTATGGAGGTCTTCGTATAAGTGGGAAGTTAGATCCGAAGACCAGAGTCGGTTTGCTAAACATGCAAACAGCTTCTAGTAAGTCGCAAGGAATTCCAGGAACAAATTTTGGTGTTGGAGTTATACAAAGAAAGATCGGAGTACGTTCTAATATTGGAATTATTGGTGTAAACAAACAAACTGTAAATTTTGACGAAAATCTAGATACCTTAGATATAAATCGGTATAATAGAATGATAGGACTGGACTATAACTATTCTACTAAAAGTAATACTTGGTTTGGAAAAAGTTTTATTCACTCAACTTTCTCTCCTGATACCGATATGGCGATAGCACAAGGCACAACGTTGAATTATAATACTAGGAAATTTGGAGCATTATGGAAGCATGAATATGTCCACGAAGATTATAATGCAGAAGTTGGATTTACGCCTAGAACCAATTATGTAAGAATTAGTCCTTCTGCAGAACTTAGGTATTATCCTCAAAATGATTTTTTAAATAACTATAGTTATGGCGCTGAGGCAGATGTCTTTTGGAGACCTGAATTTGGAAAAACGGATCATTTTTTTTCAGTTGGGTTAGGAGGGGAATTGACGCAAAGATCAAATTTCGGGTTTAATCTAAATCATAGTTATGTATATCTTTTTGATCCATTTGATCCAACAGGTACTGATTCAATCGAGTTAGAAGCAGACCAAGATTTTTCTTGGGTAAGTTTTACTGGTAACTATCGTAGTGATAGAAGAAAAGTATTTAGTTGGAACATAAGTCCTTATATCGGAGAATATTTTAATGGTTGGAGATATGGTACTAGAGGTGGTTTTAATCTACGATTTCAGCCCAAAGGATTTTTCTCTTTAAATTATGCGGTTAATGTGTTTGATTTACCTCACTTAGATGGTACACGAGAAACTTATTTAATTAGTCCTAGGATAGATTACACGTTTTCTAAAAGTCTATTTACATCCGTTTTTGTGCAATATAATTCACAAGATAATAATACTAATATTAATGCCCGAATTCAATGGAGATTTGCCCCAGTGTCGGATTTAATTCTGGTTTATACAGATAATTATTTAACAGGAAATGTAGATGATCAGATGAACCGTTTTGCTTTTGATGTAAGAACTCGTTCCATAGTCTTAAAAATCACGTATTGGTTGAACTTGTGAAATAAATGATTATAAATCCTTGAACTTTTAATATTCCACAGGTATTCTAATAACAGTTTCTACACCAGTATTGTTTTTTAGGTTTTTGAATGTGAAGTCAAAATTCTTATTATAAAGGGTAAATAATCTATCTTTTATATTTTTAATACCCATTCCTGAAGCTTCAATATCTTTTATGGCCTCTCCATCATTGGTAATGTTAATTAATAATTGATCATTCTTTTTCGAAATACTTAGTTTGACTCTAAGGTTTTCTACAGTATAAGAATATCCATGCTTAAATGAATTTTCAATAATAGGTTGAATAATCATACTGGGAATTAAGGCATCTTCGATATCTTCTTCTATTTGAATATTCATTATTAAATGATCAGAAAATCGTATTCTCATAATGTCTATATATTTATTTAATAATGATATCTCTTGATGTAAAGGGATTAAATTTTCATTTTTAATGATTAAAACTTCTCGTAATAAATCTCCTAAAAAAACAATCATATCCTGTGCTTTTTTTTGATCTTCTATGATTAAAGCGGAAATACTGTTTAGCGTATTAAAAAGAAAATGAGGGTTTAGTTGAGATTTTAACGCCTCCATTTTAAAATTAATAAGCTGTTCTGATAATTGTGCTTTTTGCACCTCCATTTTACTGGTTCTATTGATGTAATAATAAGAATAGATGATACTTACGAAACCTACATAACCTAGAAAATCACGCCCTGAAGAATGCACTAGTTCAGATATGATTTCATTTTTAGATAAGGGAGTAGTAGTATTTTCAGTAATTATTAAATAGATGACTCCTGATAAAGTAACAAGTAATCCATAAATCCACGATAATACGAAATGGATGGCAATGATAAATATCCACCTATAGTTTCGATTAATCATAATTTTAGTTACTATAAGAATAATGAAAACGATAGGAGTAATGATAATTGTTGTAGGGATTAATTGTTCAATGATTATGCGGAACCATTCGGTATTTTCAATAGCTCTACCTTCAAGATAATTTAAAAAAAATTCCTGTAGTATTGTCACTGTTTTGTATCCACTGACGTACCCCATAAGGATTAAGAATAGTTTTCTATCTATTATTTTTTTCAATTATACTCCCATTTTGGTTAAAAACTCTTTCTTATAACTTTTACTAATTCTAAACTGATTACTGTCTTTCATTTTTACATGAATCGCTCCGTAGCTTGAGTTTATAAGTTCCTTCATAAAATCAATATTGATAATTGTAGATCGATGAATTCTTATAAAATGTTCTGGATTTAATATATTAAGTAGGTTTTGTAGAGATTCTCTAAGAAGATACTTCTTACTTTCTGTATATATTTCTGCATAATAGTTAGACGCAGTTATATATATAATTTCATTTAGAGGAATAAATATAGTTCTGTTCCTTAATGGAATAGGAAGTTTTTTGATAGGGTTTTTATCTGCAATACGAACATGACTCATTAGGTTATTTACTTTTTTTTGGAGCTGAGAAGTGTCTTTTTTATGAAAAGCTTCAATAGCTTTATTGACAGATACATAAAACCGGTCTTCATTAAAGGGTTTTAATAAATAATCAAAAGCAAAAAAATTAAAAGCTTTTAGTGCATAAGCGTCAAAGGCAGTTACAAATATTATCATAGGAGCTTTTACTGAAATTCTCTCTAGAATATCAAAACCGGTCATATCTTTTAGTTTTATATCTAAAAAAATAAGATTAGGTTTTAATTTGTCGATCATTAAAATAGCTTCCTTTCCAGTTTTACATATACCAATGACATTAATCATGGGTTCTGTTCTAAGTAAGTTATTAATTAAATTCCTTGCTAAAGGTTCATCATCAATTATTAAAGCTGAAATTTTCATTTCTCAGGTATATCTTCATTTTTGTTATGCGCTTATGGAACAATTTAAACAAAAAATGTATGTTAATCGCTTATTAATTGCATTCACATCAAAATATGAGGTATTCACTTCAAAAAAAAGGCAATCTACTTCAAAGTGATATAGAGATATCACAAAAACAAATAATTTTAAATTGAAATAACGAAAACACATCATCTATTTATTTAATTTAAAAAGAACAAAAAAATGAGAAAACTATATGTTTTAATATTAGTTATAGTATCATCGGTAGTCTATTGTCAAGAGGTGACTACAGTTTTAGATTCTCCGGATGCGGTTGTAGATGATGCTTTGGCTTTAGATTTCAGAGGTAATTTATATGGTTCTAATTTTTTTGGAGATTCAGTCTATAAAATTTCACGATCAGGAGAAGTAAGTGTATTTGTTTCTGGATTGGCTAATCCTAATGGATTGGCTTTTGATCGTCAGGGCAATCTTTTCATAGCAGAATTTAGTGCATCCGTTATTCATAAATATGATAAGGAAGGGAATTTGCTAAAAAGCTTTCCTGTAGATGGTATACCTTCTGGAATGATTCAATCAAGGTTAAGAAATTCGATTATTTTTACTGATGTACGTAATAATGGAATCAAAGAGTTATTGCCTGATGGAACAGTTAAGGTATTATATACAGGAGAACCACTTAATGCTCCAGTAGGTTTAGCTTTTGATCGAAGAGGAGTGCTATATATTGGTAACTTTAATGATCGAAAAATATATAAATTAAATACTAGAAGTGAAGAATTAGAATATATTGCCACAGTTCCTGATTCTGGAACAGATTTTCCTTTCTTAGGGTTTATCGCTTATGCAAATGGTTCACTTTTTGGTACCAATTATGGAGAGCACAAAATTTATAAAATCAATCCTAGAAAAATTGATGATGTTTCCGTTTTCGCAGGAAGTGTTAACGGAGATATGGATGGAGATATTTCCGAGGCTACCTTTTCTTATCCAGCAGGGATTATAGCTAATAGAACAGGGACTGCATTATATGTTTCTGAACTTAGTGGATTAGGGAATATAAGAAAGATATCAAGCAGACCCTATTTTCCTCGACGTAATTTTAGTGTAGAAATATTACAAAATCCTGTAAAAGATATACTTGATCTGAAATTCAATTCAAAAAACGAAGGAATTATAAATATTCGAATTTATAGTCTGTTAAAAGGTGATTTGATTTTGGAAAGCCAGCAATTTATGGAAAAAGAAGTGTTTAAAATTCAAATTAATATAGAAGATTTTAGAAGAGGAGGATATATTTTAAAGGCAGAAAAGAACGGGAATATTAGAAGTGAAATTTTCATAAAAAATTAAAAATAAGACGAGTAGTTTATAAAATTGAAATAGGAATATGTCATAAAATAAAACATATTCCTATTTTTAATTTCAATATTCTAAATCTGACTTAACCCTCCATCAACTTCTAATTCTACACCGTTAATGTAAGAAGCATCGTCAGAAGCTAAAAATAGTGCAGACTTGGCAATTTCATCAGAGCTTCCGAAACGTCCTAAAGGAACTTGTTCAGCGAATCCTTTTCCCATTTCTTCTACAACATCTTCTGGTAATCCCATCTTGCCATAAAGAGGTGTTTCAATAGGTCCAGGAGCTATTGCATTTACTCTAATACCTCTTGATTTCACTTCGGATGTCAAAACTCTCTGATATGCACGTAATGCACCTTTTGATGCTGAATATATGCCTAATCCATCAAATCCTTTTTGATGAACAACAGAATTTGTAAATAGAATTGTCCCTCCATCATTGATATGGGGTAAAGCTTCTTTAGTAGCGATGATCGGACCTTTTACGTTTATATCAAAAATGTTGTTATAATGTTCTTCTGTAACATCAGTGGTTGGAGTAGGAGTTGCAATTCCAGCATTTAAAAATAATATGTCAATTTTTCCATATTTGTTGGTTGCTTCTTCTATAAGCCTTTTATTATCTGCAGCGATACTAACATCCGCTTTGACCGTTATAAAGTCTCCTTTTAGTTCTTTCGCTACTTCATCAAGAGCTTCTTGTCTTCTTCCAGAGACTACTACTTTGGCACCTTCTTGAAGATATAACTTAGCAGTTGCTAAGCCAATTCCACTATTAGCTCCTGTAATTACTGCTACTTTGTTGTTTAATTTACTCATTTTATATGTGTTTTTATTTGAAATAATCGTTTCAAATTAAGTTAAAAAAAATATTAATATAGTACCGTTAGTACCGTTTTGATTAAATTTCTAAGTTCACTTTCATTCGAATTTAGGATTCCTGTCATTCTTAAACCTTGGATGGATGAATATAAATATAAAGCATATTGTCCAGCAGTTTGTTTTTCGTTAAAAACTTTTTCCATTTGACCGTTATGCACAACATCTTCTAAAAGCGCAATCATTTGTTCCTGATTTTGCTCCATAAAAGACTGTATTAATGGTTCTTGATTGGACATTTCTGATTTACAGTTTACGATTAAACAACCTTTACGATCTTTGTCTTTTATGATATCTTTTAAATACCATTCGAAAATTGAGAGTATTGTATCAGAAGCGTTGTGAGTATTTACAATTTCTTTACTCATATTCTTGTTACCTGCATTTTGGTAAAAAGAAAGTACTTGCATAAACATTCCTAATTTACTTCCAAAAGAATTATAGATACTTGATCGATTAAGATTAGTAGCATCTACCAAATCTTGCATAGAAGTCCCGTTGTATCCCTTTTTATGGAATATTTCGGTTGCTTTTTGCAGTACATTGGTTCTATCGAAAGTTTCTACTTTTGGCATATTTTAATGAAATGATCGTTTCAAAATTAATTATAACCTAATTATAATACTGTTATAAAAATACTAAATTTTAAAATTATTTATAAAACGAGCTTCATCATTATGTCGGTTTGTTTGTCAGTACCTAGCATAAAACTATGTTTGTCAAAGGTTTCAAATCCATTTCGTTCATAAAACCTTATCGCATCTGTGTTCTCGTCCCAAACTCCCAACCATATAAAATCTTTCTTCTGACGTTTTGCAATTAGGATAATAGTATCAAACAATTGCTGTCCAATACCTTTACCTTGATACTCCTTTACAACATAAATACGTTCTATTTCTATTGATTCTCCTTTTATGAGTTCAGTTTGAGCTTTACCAGTGTTTAACTTAAAATAGCCGATAATTTCTCCTTTGTGCAGTGCAAAGAAGAATTGAGATTCTGGATTGAGAATTTCACTTGTGATTTTTTCTAAAGTAAAACTTTGATTTAAGTAATAATCTATGTTTTCGGGAGTATTATGAGGAGGGCCAAAGGCATCATAAAAGGTTTGGCGACCAATTTCTAGAAGTTTACGACTATCCTTAGGGAGAACATTTATTATTTTTAGTTCTAGAGGTGTCATTATTATAGATTTTAAACTATTCGTTTAATAACTCTTAATTTATGAGTATATAGTCGTTTTTCTCCATTAAAAATTCCAGTGTGATCTATACGATCCACGCGCACTTTGCCGTGTGCGTGGATAATATAGTTATCTTTCATAATAATACCTACATGAGTAATTGCTCCTTCTTCATTATCAAAAAAGGCCAAATCACCAGGCTCACTTTCTTCTATAAAGCTTAAAGGATCTCCTTGTGTTGCTTGCAAAGAAGCATCACGTAATAATTTGTATCCATTTAATTTATAGACCATTTGTGTAAAACCACTACAGTCAATACCAAAATTGGTCTTACCACCCCATAGATAAGGTGCATTAAGGAATAGATAAGCAGTTTCTACCAGTTTTTCTTTAGATTGTATTTCTGTAATCCTATTACCATCATATTGATGTTTAAAAAAATCTAGCGCTCCTAAAGAGGATCCCAAAGCAATTGGCATCAATTGATTGTCTTCACAACTAACAAAATCAATTAAGTCTGCACTGACATCCAACGATTTGGTGTTAAACTCTTTGTATCGGTCCTCAGTGATTTCTATATATTGTTTATTATCGATCCAGCCTTCATATGTGTCAAATGCTAAACGGATTCGACTCCATTTTTTTCGTTTTTCTAAAACTTTAAAGTGTTCACCATACAGAACTTGTGATACCATTTCACTTGGATCATTGGGTTCAAAACGTAATGGCACAATACTAAGATTGCAAATACCGTATAGCATGAATATTTATAGCTACTATATATTAGACATTTAATAAATTTGGATTGCTAATCCTTTTAATTTGTGTTACACACGTTCGATTACCATTGCAGAAGCTCCACCACCTCCGTTACATATAGCTGCAGCTCCGGTTTTTGCATTATTTTGCTCCAGCACATTCATCAAAGTAATCAGGATACGAACACCTGAGCATCCTAGAGGATGTCCTAATGATACAGCACCACCGTTAACGTTTGTATTAGAATCATTTAATCCAAGTATTTTCATATTTGCCAGCCCAACTACAGAAAATGCTTCATTGAATTCGAAAAAGTCTACATCATCTAAAGAAATACCTGCTTTATCAATTGCTTTTGGTAAAGCTTTTGCGGGTGCTGTAGTAAACCATTTTGGTTCCTGCGCAGCATCTGCATAACTTTTAATTTTCACCAATGGTTTTAATCCTAGTTCAGCTGCTTTTTCTTCGCTCATTACTACGACAGCACCAGCACCATCATTTATAGTAGAAGCATTCGCTGCTGTCACTGTTCCTTCTTTTGTAAAAGCAGGACGTAATGCAGGAATTTTTTCCATTTTTACATTCTTGTATTCTTCATCTTCAGTAATCATAATAGGCTCACCACGACGCTGAGGAACAGGTACTGGAACTATTTCATTCTCAAATTTACCTTCTGACCAAGCTTTAGCAGAACGTTCATAAGATTGAATGGCAAATGCATCTTGATCTTCTCTACTAAAGTTATGTTCAGTAGCACATAAATCTGCACAAACTCCCATAGCATTTTGATCATATACATCAACTAAACCATCTCTTTGCATTCCATCTTCTAATGTTTGCGAACCAAATTTATGACCCGATCTAAGTCTTACATAGTGCGGAATTAAACTCATATTTTCCATTCCACCAGCAACGACTATATCAGCATCTCCTAATGCAATAGTTTGCGCAGCGTGCATTACAGCTTTCATTCCACTAGCACATACTTTATTTACAGTAGTACAAGGAACAGTATCATTAAGTCCGGCACCTAAAGCAGCTTGTCTTGCCGGAGCTTGACCATTTCCTGCTTGTACTACATTTCCCATAAATACCTCTTGAACCAATGAAGGATCTAAGTTAATTTTATCTAATGCACCTTTAATTGCTATTGATCCCAATTGAGTAGCAGGAACAGTGGATAAACTGCCTAAAAAACTACCTATTGGTGTACGTGCTGCCGATACTATTACAACGTCTTTGCTCATTATACTATATTTAATATGTGTGTTTGTTATTCTGCGAATTTAAGGATTTTTAGAGGATATACATAGCTAAGTTTTTGATTGAATTATTGATTATTAAATAGTATTGAAGTAGTATTTTTTAGACTTCTTTATACTGACTTATTTTTTAGTACTTTTGAGTTATATATACGAATATCCTTGTGAAGAATTTTTTAAATAATTTTTATAAAAATCAGTCCTTTTTATATAAGGTTTTTCTTTTTGTAATTACATTAATACTTATTGTTTACCTATTTCCAAAGGGAGGTGTTTTTAAGTATGAATTTACCAAAGGTAAACCTTGGCAGTATGAAAATTTATATGCTCCTTTTGATTTTGCTATAGCAAAGACGGAAGACGAGATTATTGCCGAGAAAAAAAGAATTGAAGATAATATTATTCCTTATTTTGAATATGATACTATCGTATCAAACTTGGCTAAAGATAGATATGAAGCAGCTTTTAAAAGTAATCTAGAAGTATTAGATCAAAGTAGTTCTGGAAAGCAAGCAAAACTTTTTGGTAGAATTATTCTTAATGATATTTATCGATATGGTGTATTACAAGAGGCATATAGTTATGAAAATAAACGACAAATATTTCTTAATAAAGGTAACAAAGCAGAAGCTATTACTTTTGGACAAATATTAACTCCAAATCAAGTAACAACGCTTATTAACTCAAGAATAGATAAGAGTGAGTATACAAAGTTTAAAAGTGGTTTTGTTGCATTGTTTTATGATCTAATTAAGCCAAACGTTACCCTTAATCAAAAATTAACTGAGAGTACCCTCGAAAATGAATTGTCGCAAGTTCTCACAACAAGAGGTAGTGTTTCTAAAGGTAGTAGAATTATAGCAAAAGGAGAAGTTGTAGAAGGCAATCGATTACAAATATTAACATCGCTAAAAGCTGAATATGAATCTCAGGTTTGGAGTGACAAGAATTTTTATTGGATTGTTTTTGGATATGGTATTTTAGTGGCTTTGGCGCTCTTAATGTTATTACTTTTTATTAGAAAATATCGAAGAGATATCTATGATAATAATACCCAGGTAACATTTATAGCGTTCAATGTTTTATTAATGGTATTGATAACTACATTGGTAGTAAAATATAAATCGGATTATATTTATATAGTACCATTATGTATTTTGCCATTAATTCTAAAAGCATTTTTTGACTCGAGACTTGGGTTATTTACACATGTTGTAACTGTATTGATTTTAGGTTTTGTTGTACCCAATAGTTATGAGTATACTTTTTTGCAGATTATTGCTGGAATCGTTACTATACTAACTATTTCGGAGTCTTATAAAAGGGCAAATTTGTTTATTACCGTTGGACAAATTACCGCTATTTATATTGTAGCATATATCGCCTTTCATATTATTCATGAAGGGAGTATTAGTGATATTGATTGGACAACTATAGGATTGTTTGTTATAAGTGGTTTTGCAACGTTAATTGTACATCCATTAATTTACGCTTATGAGAAAATGTTTGGTTTGATCTCTGATGTTTCTCTTTTAGAACTGAGTGATACCAATTCATCTCTATTAAAAGAATTATCGGATAAAGCTCCTGGAACATTTCATCATTCGCTTAATGTTGCAAATATTGCCGAGGCTGCTGCTAATGAGATAGGAGCAAATGTAATGCTTGTTAGGGTAGGAGCTCTTTATCACGATATAGGTAAAATGGCCAATCCTACTTTTTTTACGGAAAACCAAACAGCATCAGGAAATGCACACGACGTTTTATCTCCTAAAGAAAGTGCTAAGATTATTATAAATCATGTAATTCGTGGTATCGAAATAGCAAAGAAAAACAAGCTTCCTGATCGAGTGATTGATTTTATAAGAACACATCACGGAACAAGTACTGTTTACTATTTTTATATGAAAGCTAAGGAGACTAATGAAAATGTTAATATAGAAGATTTTCAATATCCTGGTCCAAAACCATTTTCTAAAGAAACGGCTATTTTAATGATGAGCGATAGTGTTGAAGCAGCTTCTAAAAGTTTAAAAAACCCTACCAGTAGTTTAATAGATTCTTTTGTAGAAAAAATCGTTAATAAGCAAATGGAAGATGGGCAATTTCTTAATGCAAATATTACTTTTAAAGAAATTCAACAGGTAAAAAAAGTATTCAAACGTAAGCTTACTAATATTTATCATCTCCGAATCGAATATCCCGAATAATATTTTAAGATTGGTATGTTATTTGATAAGATAGCTAGTAACATAAACCATCTTAAAAATTTACTATGAAATCTTTCAGAAACTTTGTCATTCTAGTATGTTTACTACTAGGTCTTAAATCACATGGTCAAGTTAGGATAGGAGGAGATGTTTCTATTGACATAAGTATAAATATTCCAGTTCCTGATATTGTAATAGAACAAAGAAAAAATACAAGAGTTGATACAAAACCCTCTGCTCCTGTTATACATAACTGTGATCACTTATGTACGCATAATGAAAATGTAAGTTATGGAGAAATTCAAAATCAAAACGGTCCTTTTGGTCGTCAAATATATCAAGTAACTCGTGCAAGATTAGAATCTAATCCTGTTGGTTCAGAAAGTGTTATTTATTTTTTAGATTCTGGAGATGTATTAGAATTAATAATTGTAGCTGCTAATCTTCAAGATTTCAATTACCATAGCTATGAAGATAATTGTGATTGTTCACAGCAAAATAGAATATTGGAAGTACTATTAAATAATCAACAAATACAGTTAAGAGATGGAAGTTTATCATTACAACCAAAAAGAAATGGTTTTCACTCTGTTATAAATTTGCATACTGAATTTGAAGGAGATTTTAACGGAACAGTTAATTTTTAGACTAGTATTTTTCATCCATCCAGAAAGTTATAAGGAGTAGTGCTAAAAGAAATATTGGCTTTTATTATTTTTAACAAAATATATAGTAACATACTTTAAAGTTTTGATATTAATTATAGAGGAGCGCAAAATTTTGCACTTATACAAGGGTAGAAGTTATTGTGCTATTAATATTTTTAAAACCTAAAATTTTATTATTATGTTACACAAATTTTTGAAATTAGATTTTGCTGAAAAGATTTCTAAGAACGAACAAAAAGCTATTAATGGAGGAATGCGTACATTAACCAGTATATGTTTTGGTACAGGAACTGGAGGAGGCTCTAGTGTAGGGTTTTCTCAAGCCTGTGTTGGTAGAACAGAAGATACTGATTGTATTATTAACGGATATCAGGCTTCTTGTGCAGGCAATGGAAGTGGAGATTTTTGGTATTTGTAATCAATATCAAATGTAAGTGTAAGAGTTTTTCAGTGATGAAAAGCTCTTTTTTTATTAAAAGCGTTTTACTTCTTTGATAAATATTTACCATCCATCCAGAAAGTACCAAAAGGAATTATAGAACATAAGAGTACAATTGCCAAAGTCTTAATATTCCATTTTCTTTCTGCTTTAATTAAAAAAGCAAAAACGATATAAATCAAAAACAGAAAACCATGAGCCATACCGATTACCTTATTTGGTTCTGGAGACGCAAATAAATATTTTAAAGGCATTGTAATAAATAAGATGAGTAGATATGAAATTCCTTCTAAGTAACTGATTATTCTGAAAGCACCAACCATATGTATTATTTAAAATTGAATGCAAATTTAACGCTCAAAAGGCATTAAATCTTACTTATTATCTATTTTTTATGATTAAAATCTAATTCGAATATTTCTAAATCAAAATAGGAGATAGTAGATAGTAAGTGATCAAAAATATCTGCCACTATTTTTTCATAGTTTTTCCAGATTTTATCATTACTAAATGCATAGATTTCTAAAGGAATACCCTGTGAAGTAGGAGCTAGTTGTCTACTCATTATAGTCATATTGTTATTTACATAAGGGTGATTTTCTAGATATGATTCTACATAGCGTCTAAAAACTCCCATATTAGATAGATTCCTACCATTTACAAGAACTTCTTTATTGATATTATTTTCTGCGTTATAAGATTCTATTTTGCTTTGTGAATCTTCTAGGTAGTCTTTAATAAGTTCTATTTTTTTTAAACGATTCACGTCATTTTCAGATAGAAATTTAATACTCGAAGCTTTTATAAGTAGCGCTCTTTTAATTCTTCTTCCTCCAGAATCCATCATTCCTCTCCAATTTCTAAATGATTCCGAAGTTAGATGATATGTTGGTATTGTAGTAATCGTTTTATCAAAATTTTGCACCTTAACAGAAGATAAATTAATTTCTACTACATCGCCATCGGCTCCATATTTATCCATAGTAATCCAGTCTCCAATTCTAACGGTATCATTAACTGCTACTTGTATACTAGCTACAAAACCTAAAATAGTATCTTTAAAAATCAATAGAATTACTGCTGACATAGCGCCAAGAGCAGTAAGAAAAGTCCAGATAGATTTTCCTGTGACTGACGAAAAGATAAAAATACCACCAATGGACCAAACTATGATCATGAATACTTGAACATAACTATCTATGGGTTTATCCTTAAAGGATTCTAAAGATTTTAAAAAATCTCTAAATGTTCTAAGTATGCTTCTTACAATCCATATAGTTAAAGCAATGACCAAAATATCAAAAAGTATCTCTAAGTAACTTTCTGTAGTAGGAAAAGCAATAAATAATTGTGGAAATACCCAGATACTAATGGATAACGGTATTATATGAGATAAATAATCAAAAGTCTTATTTTTTACTAAATAATCATCAAAAGTGTTTCGTGATTTAGAAGCATAACTTTTAAAAAGATTAAGTGCTACTTTTCTTATAATTCGATCTATAACAAAGAGTACCACTAGTAAAACAAATGTTCCTATAAGAACATTTAAATATTCTGCTGTGTTTTCTGAAATACCATAAGAAACTAATAGTTTATAAAAGTACCTGATTAATTCTTCCATAAAAAAGTTACGAAATGATTTTTCGATTTATATAATCAATAAAAGGAATTATTGATTGGTTATTATACCAGATTAAAAATTGCAGCTGCGTACAAATAAAATCTAACAAACCTTAATAATCCGAACAGTAAATAACTTGTAAACGAATATCTAATCATTCCCGCAGCAATACTTGTTATAGAAAAGGGTATAGGCAATAATGCACCTACAACAATTAAAAAACCTCCCCATTTACGGGTGTTTTTTATGTGTTTTGCCATTTTTACTTCTAGATATTCATGAACCGAAGGAATCTTAGTAATTGATTTTCCAATAAAATATGAAATAACACCACCTAGATATGATAATAGAGCTAATATGGATAAGTATAATATTGGACTACTCGTCTTATCACTCCATGCAATAAAAATTTCTGGTGGTATAAGACCTAAAAGAGATTCTGAAGCGAAAAACACACTAAAAACTATATAATCAGAGTAGTTTTTCGTTACATATAATAAAAGATCGTTAATGTTTATAACAAAGTAATTAACGATTAATAATCCAGCAATAAATAATAGAATAGGAGGTAATGCCTTTTTAAGACTAGTACCTAAAAACTTATAAAAACCAGTATAACTATAATACTGATGCAATAACTGCAATCTTGTTTTTTTAACAGATCGGGGATTCATTTTCATAACAATTTTTCCTCAAGGGGACAAAAATAATATTTAATTGATTTTTTGACGTTTATAAAATCATAAAATTTGTCGATAAAATGTTATTATCATTACAACTTTCTATTTTTTGTCTAAATGATTGGTTGCTAACGTAAAAAGTATTTAGTTTAGTATGTGTTTTCGAACAAAAAAGACCTTGATTTTTCAAGGTCTTTCTTTATTTAGATATAAATACTTTAATGGATATCTATTTTAGGCATTTAAGGCATCTCTATAATCAGCCAAATCCATTACATTCATTTTGTTTTTCAGATCTTTCAATAATGAAATAAGATACATAAGACTTTCTACTGGATTTACGTCTTTATCTGTTTCTACTGGAGTTTCATTTTCTTCAATAGGTTCATCATCAGGAATTGGGATTAAGAAACTATCATTTTCTTCTATATGTTCGTAGGTAAGTCTTAAAACCTTAACCACTAAAGGTACTTGTTGTTCTAAAGCAAAAGTTCTTAGGGTTTTAAGATCTTCAATTAGTGTGTCTGTGTTGATACCAGATTGTCCTAGATCAGTCAGAATTTTGTCTATTAATTTGAGTGCCTTTTTATTTTCCAAGGATGATAAAATTAGTATGGTTTAAAAAAATGATTCTGGCAAATTTAACCCTTTATATAAATCTTTAAAATCTTTTAAAACAAATAAATTTATTTTTTAGTGTTAAAAAATAAATCTCCAATTTTTATAACAAAAAAAAGAGAGGAATATTCCCCTTAATGTATTGATAGGTAACTGTTTATTCTTCAAAAAAGCCTTGTATGCTTGTATTCCGGCTAAAGTTTGAGGTTTAACCGTAACCAAAATTCCTTAATCCTCTTTATCTTTGAAAAGTATTCCAATTACAATTTTTCCCTTACTTTTTTTGTTTTCCCCAACACTTACCTCCTTGAATACAGGAGGTAAGTTCTTCTTGGGGTATTTCGTAATTAAAACAGTGTTACAATTTTATCTTTATCTTCTTTTTTTATTGTTATTAATAATTTTCTTTTTCCAAGCTTATTCACCTTATATACTTTAGTTCCAGTTGTCCAATTTTCTTTTCTTATTGCTTGCGGCATCATGGGAAATCCATAACTAAATTTAGATCCATCAGGTTTCGGTCCTATTACTAAAAAATGATTTCTGCTTAGAGAGTTGTTTTTGATTTTGAACTTAATATATTCCGTAAGATTGTTTTTTGTTTTATTATTTCTATTTCTAGTTTTTTTCGCGTCTCCTTTAACCTTTTTGGGTGTATTCAGGATTTTTAGTGTAGCATCTTTAGATAGTTTGGCATCGATTTCATTGAGTACCCGAACATTTGCAGAACCCCAACTCCATATATCTATTCTAGCATTTTCTGCAGTTAAATTTGACGCATCTATCGAAGCAACTTCTGCTGCAATACGTAATTCCTTTGTTTTTCCTTCTAAAACTATTTTACCTATAGGCGCAACAACCTTAATATAATCATTGTCTAGGTTAATAATTTTTGTAGAATCGTGAGTTCCGCTTTCTACTTTTTTTATGTTAGGTGCTCCAATGATAATCTTTACATTTTTAGAGGGTTGTATCCATTTTTTTTGATCTAAGTATAAAGTTCCACCTACTACTTCTTTATCAATGTATTCAAAAAGGTTTGTATCTGTGGTGATAATAAGGGTCTCTTTTTTAGAATTGTCTATGATTACTTGTGCATAAAAATTAATTTTTATGGATTCTATATTTTCTACATTAAAGGTTTTGGTTTCTATTTTTTTGTTTCCTTTTATTTGTCCAATCGTTGTTAAACTGAATAATAATAGTATAGTATTTATAAATGCTTTCATGGTTTTGTGTTTTAAATTGATTTTTGGATTACATTTTCGTTTGATATTAAATGTTTCGTTTTTGATAATAAATAATCAATTCCGAACCTTCCTGAACCTAGTATTAGATTATAGATGGATATCCATAAGAAACCCATCGCTGGTAACATACCCCAAATCCCATTATCCCATTTTTGAAAAAATATTGCGACCAACATTGTACACATTATAAAGAAAGAAGCAATTCTAGTTTTTAAACCTAATGCAAGAAATACACCACCAATGGCCTCGCTAGCTGCTCCCATCCAAGCAAAGAATGTTGGAAATAAAGCAAAAACGCCTCCGTATTCTGCAATATCTTGGGGGAACCAATCTACTACTTCTAGAAAACCTAAATCTGGTGAACCTTTAGGACTCCAGGGTACTCCAAATTTACTCCCACCAAAATTTACTGCTAGAAAGTATCCACATAATATTCTTGGAAGCGCAAATAGTAAATCAAAAAACCAATACGTCATTGTTATTGGAGTTATTATCATTTTAATTACATTTTTCATGATTGAATTTGTTTTAGATGTTTGATAATCCAAATGTCTAAATTCAATGTGATTCCGGCGCCTCAAAAAGAAATAGGACGGCTCAAATCAAAATTTGAGCCGTCCTATTTAACGTGAGTCGATATGTAATTTCGATTATTTTTTCGCCTCTAGTAATATAATTTCATAATCAGATTTTATCGTAACATTTCCATCTTTTACAGTAGCTTCTATTCCTGAATACGTATCCGTTAAAGCTGTACCATCTTTAAAAATTGAATTAACTTTTATTGTTTTTGTTCCTTTTCGTTGATTTAATCCAATTATAACTCCATCAACGTTACCATCTTTAGTATATTTTCTCGAAAAAACATAAGGCGTTTCTTGTATCATTTTATGTTTTCCTGCACCAATAGACGGATGATCTTTTCTGAACTTACCAAGTTTTTGCCAGTGTAGTAATAATGATTTTGTTTCTTCTTTTTCCAAATCTTCCCAATTCATATTTGATCTTAAAGTAGCATCACCTTCGGTTCCTTCTACGATTAAAGATCTACCAGTTTCGTCACCGTAATAAACTTGAGAAATTCCTGGAGTTAATAATAACTTAGTAGCAGATTCAAAAGTTTTCTTTCTTTCTTTATCAAATGGGTCTCCGTCATCGTGAGAACTGATATAGTTCATAACACTTTTTCCTATCAGACCTGTTTGTAGTGCAGTACTATATTTACTATACAGTTTCTCGTAATTTAGTCGTTTAGCATCGTATTTGAATTGAAAATTGATAAGATTATCAAACCCATTTGCAAAATAATCTACTTTACGATCTCCGAAATCATAAAATCGTTTTCCATCAATACCATACCCATATAATTCTCCTAAAACATAAAATTCATTATTATCTAGTACTTTATCGGGATTGTTTTTTTTCCATTCTGCAAATGCTATTTTGGCTTGTTCCGCTAGAACACCCCAAACACCTTCTTCTACATGTTTAACTGTATCCACACGATATCCGTCAATTCCAAGTTCCCTTACATAATCCGTTAACCATTTAATAATATAGTTTTTGGGAGATTTTTTTAAACCTGTTTTTGCAAAAAAGATTTCTAATTCATCCATTTCTGCTTCTAATCTTCCTTCTTCTTTCCATTTATTACTTAATGCTTCTGGTAATTTTACCTCATCATCATTTTCGGTTTTTACATCAGGAAGATTTTTTACCAATGTACATTTTACAGCTGTTTCATAATCTTTATAAGAACATTGAGGTTCTGTACGAACCCAATCATCCGACCATTTAGGATCTTTATCTGTTACAGGTCCCGTATGGTTTATAACCACATCCATCAGGATTCTAATTCCATTTTGATGAGCTACATCTACCAATTTCTTAAGATCATCATAAGTTCCAAAATTTGGATCTATGGAGGTCCAATCTTTTGCCCAATATCCGTGAAAAGCATAAGTATTACCTGTTCCTTCATCTACACTATCATGAATTTGTTCTACTAAAGGGTTTACCCAAAGAGCATTAATTCCAAGTTTTTCGAAATAACCATCTTCAATCTTCTGAATTATTCCTTTTATATCTCCACCTTCAAAACCTCGTAGAATACCTGTTTCTTTTGATCGATCTAAAACCTCGTCATTAGAAGTGTCTCCATTTTTAAATCTGTCGGCTAGTAAAAAATATACATTGGCACCTTCCCAAATGAAAGGGATATTCTCTGTTGTAACAGTTGTTGTGGTTTCTGATTCTAAATTTGCTTTTTCTTCTGAATTTGGTTTAGTTTCATTTTTACAAGAAATAAGAATACTAAATAAAAGCAAAATGCTAGTTGTTAATAAATGTTTCATGTGTTTGTTTTTGTGTTTCAAAACAATGATTCTCTCAATAAAGAGCACCAATTAAGTGTCGAAACGGTAATAAATACTGGTTGAAGTTGCTAATCTATAAAATTGTGTATAAAAAATACAGTTTGATTAATTGAGAAATTCATAAAAATGATATAGTTACGCTTTATTTTGGGAAGCAGAATATTGCGAAGGAGATGTATTTGTTAATTTCTTGAATACTCTATTAAAGGTTGCTTTGCTATTAAACCCACACTCATAAGCGATTCCTAACAACGATAATTGTTGTTGCTTACCTTCTTTAAGCATTTTTTGTACTTCTTTTACTCGATATGAATTTACAAAATCATTAAAGTTTTTATCAAAACCAGAATTAATAGTCTCAGAAATAATAGATGCTGGTATTTTGAGCATCTGTGATAGTTGAGTAAGGTTAAGATCTGGGTTAAGAAACGGTTTTTCTTCTGACATAAATTCCTTTATTTTTTTCTTATTTCTAATAACATCACTACTTAATTCAGTTGATAACGTAGAAGTTGTTTCTTTTACCGATACGGAAAAATTTAAATTATTCAACTTACTAGTATCTGTAAAATATCCTTTTATACCAATATATATAATTGCTACAGCTGTAAAAAAATGATACCACCAACGTTGCGTCCAATGAAGTTCAGTAATAACGGATCCGATAACTCCCTGAAATAAACTATATAAAAAAAGAAAGGAGTAAATAAAAAGAAAGTTCCTAATCCAGTTCAATTCTAGACTATACGTGTTAGAAAAAAAATGTTGAATTTTTTTTCGGTATACATAATATAACTGAATAGTAAATGCTAGATACAGAAGCATCTGAAGGTTTTCTACAACCCCAATAAGAGGTCCAACATATTTTTCGTCCAAAAAAACTTTGAGATAACCATTCTGTGTATCCTCAAAACCTGGTTGCGCAGCATCATAAATGAAAATAGATATTTTGTATACTATATATAAACAAACAGGAATGAAATGTAAAAAGTCTTTTTTTCTAAATTTGAAATTAGAAGTGGTAATTGATTTTATGTAAAAGTATAATAAAGGACCAATTGCTAATGATAATGCTATGAGCCAATAATTAATCTTGGTATTTTGAAATGTGTCATACCAGTCCATAAAACCAATAGTATAAGAAGTTCTATGATAGCCAGTAATAAAAATTAATAAAGAAAGTATTAAAGCGGATATATGTTTTTTTTTGAAATATCTTACCAATAAAAGAAAAGCAAAAATAAACGCTTGGAGAACTAATAGTAGCAAAGGTGTACTATATAGATTAAATGAAGGGAACTCTAACGGTAAAGGAATTGACATAATGCTAATTTAAATATTTCGCAGAATTATTTTTTATTTTTTTTTTAATTAAAATACTGTTCCTTTGACTATCAATTAAGATTACAATGACCAAATTTAAAGCTTGGATCTCTGCCGCAAGGCTTCGTACATTACCATTATCGGTATCAGGAATTATAGTTGGATCAGCACTAGCTGGTGGTTTTGGTGTTTCTATTATTTTTTGGTTAGCTATTGCAACTACCTTAGGATTACAAATCCTTTCTAATTTTGCAAATGATTATGGAGATGGTGTTAAAGGAACTGATAACGAGGATAGAGTAGGACCTAAGCGAGCTTTGCAAAGTGGTGCTATATCAGATAAAGAAATGTTTGTAGGTATTGTACTCACTTCGATTATAACCATGTTTCTAGCCATATTTCTTATTTATGTGTCTTTTGGAAAGGAATATTTCTTTTATTCTGTATTCTTTTTTCTTTTAGGTATAGCAGCAATAGCAGCAGCAATAAAATATACTATGGGAAATTCTGCATATGGATATCGTGGATTAGGAGATGTTTTTGTATTTATTTTTTTTGGATTGGTTAGTGTTGTTGGGTGTTATTTCTTATTTACAAAAGATTTAAATGGATTAATATTTCTTCCGGCTACTGCAATTGGGTTATTAAGTTCTGCAGTGCTAAATCTCAATAATATGAGAGATCACGATAGTGATAAAAAATCTAAAAAGAATACCCTAGTGGTTAAATTAGGTATTGCCAAAGCTAAAATGTATCATTACTTTTTAATTCTTGGGGCAATTTTCAGTATGATAGTTTATCTTATTTATACCTATAGGAATTATTTTAATTTACTGTTTTTAATAGTTTTAATACCCTTATTAATTCATTTAAATAAAGTTATAAAAACAAAGGATACCAAAAACTTAGATCCAGAATTAAAAAAAGTGGCACTATCCACATTTTTTCTGGCTATATTATTTAGTTTAGGGCAGATTTTATAACTTTCCATTACCATTTTAAAACCTTACACAATGAAAATTACTTTTTTTGGGCAGAATACGTTATTGCTGGAAATCAATGAAGTTAAAGTTTTAGTTGACCCCTTTATTTCTGGTAATCCTATGGCTAAAGACAAAATAAAAATTACAGATTTCAAAGTTGATTATATATTACTGACACATGCACATCAAGATCATACATTAGATGCAGAAGCCATTGCAAAGCATAGTAATGCGATTATAGTATCTAATTATGAAATTGCAATGTATTATCAGGATAAAGGAATAGAAGTACACCCAATGAATCACGGAGGTAACTGGGAATTTAGTTTTGGAAAAGTAAAATATGTAAATGCATTACATACGAGTAGTTTTCCGGATGGAACTTATGGTGGTCAACCTGGAGGTTTTGTAATACAAGCAGAGTCTGCGAATGTTTACATCGCTGGAGATACTGCTTTAACCATGGATATGAAGTTAATTCCGTTAACAACAAAATTAGATTTAGCTATTTTACCTATAGGTGATAATTTTACTATGGGAATTGATGATGCTATTATTGCTAGTGATTTTGTAGAATGTGATAAGGTTCTTGGAGTTCATTATGATACTTTTGGATATATAGAAATTGATCATGAGGATGCTAAAAGAAAGTTTAGAGCCAAAGACAAGGATCTTATTTTATTAGATGTAGGGCAGCGTATAGAATTATAATGAAAGCAATCTATCATAAGCATATTTTAGAATTTAAAAGACCGAGTGGAACTTCTAGAGGAGTTCTTAAGACTAAAGAAACTTGGTATATCGTAATTACTTTTAATGGTAAACAAGGTATTGGTGAGTGTGGTATTCTAAGAACGTTAAGTATTGATGATCGACCTGATTATGAAGAAAAACTTAAATGGACTTGTAATAATATTCATTTAGGCGTTGAGCAACTTTGGGAAGAACTCAAAGAATTCCCTAGTATTCAATTTGGAGTAGAAATGGCTTTTAAATCTTTACATAGTGAGTCACCGTTTTTGTTATTCCCATCAAAATTTACGAAAGGAATAGATTCTATCCCAATTAATGGACTGATATGGATGGGAGAGAAGGAGTTTATGAAAAATCAGATAGTAGATAAACTAAATCAAGGTTTTGATTGTATTAAAATGAAGATAGGTGCCATTGATTTTGAAGCAGAATTAGAATTGTTATCATATATAAGATCCCAGTTTTCTGAGGAAGTTATTGAGCTAAGAGTTGATGCTAATGGAGCGTTTAGTACTAACGAAGCTTTAGATAAATTGATAAAACTGCATAGTTTCGGATTGCACAGTATAGAACAACCAATTAGACAAGGACAATACGATTATATGATGGATTTGTGCGAAAGATCACCTTTGCCCATAGCTCTAGATGAAGA
Source organism: Aquimarina sp. Aq107 (assembly GCF_943733665.1). Taxonomy (NCBI): domain Bacteria; kingdom Pseudomonadati; phylum Bacteroidota; class Flavobacteriia; order Flavobacteriales; family Flavobacteriaceae; genus Aquimarina; species Aquimarina sp. Aq107. Next base: position 1,972,333 of record NZ_OX030782.1, read on the forward strand.
ATTAATTGGTGTTTTTAGTGTAACGGAAAAGAGAAAATTACTACTAACAATAAGACCTCAATACATTATTTTAAAACCAAGTTTAATAGGAGGTTTTAAAGGAACCCAGGAGTGGATCGATATTGCCGAAGAATTAGGAATAGGATGGTGGATTACGAGTGCTTTGGAAAGTAATATAGGATTAAGTGCTATAGCACAATATACCTATACATTACAAAGTAAGATGCCGCAGGGATTAGGAACAGGAAGTTTGTATACCAATAATATAGAAGCTCCCTTGTTAGTAGATACAGGTAGTTTAAAATATCAACAAAATAAGAAATGGGTAGTTTCTTATTTAAATTAAATAATTTATAGATGTATATAGAGCAAGGAAGAAAAGGGAAATTAGGAATGTGGAAATATTTGCCTGTTCCAATCGGTTTTCTCGGTTTAATTCTTTTTAATTTGATGTTTACTCAGGGAGTTGATATTGATGCACTTATGGCTGAGCAGATAGAAACTTTAGGAAAACCACTATTTTTTCTTATTTCTGTAGGACCTTTTGTCATTTTTTTAGCAGGGTTGCTTTTTTGGGTAAAGGTAGTGCATCAACAAAGTATAACGTCTTTAACTACATCTAGAAAAAGAATAGATTGGAAACGAGTTCTTTTTATGTTTACACTCATAACACTCTATATTTTAATTACTACTGGAGTTTTATATTATTTATATCCAGAAGATTTTCAGCTTAATTTTGAATTAGATGCTTTTATTACTTTGGCTATAATGGCAATTATTATTGTTCCGATGCAAACTAGTTTCGAAGAATATTTGTTTAGAGGTCATATGATGCAGGGATTAGGTTTAGCTACAAAAACTAGATGGATTCCACTGATTGTTACCTCTGTAATATTTGGTGCTATGCATTTTGGTAATCCAGAAGTAGCTAAGATTGGTCCTCATATTATGGTTTACTATATAGGGACAGGTCTATTTTTAGGTATTATTACTTTAATGGATGAAGGTTTAGAGCTAGCATTAGGTTTTCATGCAGCGAATAATTTAGTAACGGCACTTTTAGTAACATCTTCTTGGACGGCATTTCAAACAGATTCTATTTTATTGTATACAGGAGAACCCGAGACAGGATTGGAAATATTGATTCCTGTTTTCGTAGTGTTTCCAATTTATATTTTAATTCTTTGGAAAAAATATAAATGGTCAGGATGGAGAGATAAACTATTTGGAAAAGTTAAACCAGAAATTCAAATGGAAAAATAACAAATTATTAATATATAATTTACGTAATCATAACCAATGAATATGTAATAAAATTGAAATTTGGGTATGCAAACAGAAGATACATTTTCTACACCTAAAATACATAACAATTTTAGTATTAATAAGCGATCTTTAGATAATTCTGGTCTGCAACGTATCGCCTATAGTTTTAAAAAAGACGGAGAGTTTTATGAACAAGAAGTGGGTAACTTTCTTCTGGATTGGTTAAATGATAAAGATTATATTGTAGTCAAAACTTCAGGTTCTACCGGAAAACCAAAGAAAATTAAAATTTACAAGCAGCATATGATAAATAGTGCCTTAGCTACGGGTGCTTTTTTTAAGGTAAAAGAAGATACAACTGCCTTGTTATGTTTACCGGCTACCTATATTGCTGGAAAAATGATGTTGGTTCGCGCTATGGTTTTGGGATGGAAAATTGATTTGGTTCCACCTAAAACAAATCCCTTGGATACTGTATATAAACAATATGATTTTTGTGCTATGGTTCCATTGCAATTAGATAATTCTATTAATAGATTACATCTTATAAAAAAATTAATTGTTGGTGGAGGAACCGTACCGGAAAATCTTAAAGAATTAGTGCAAGGGGTCAAAACTAAAATTTTCGAAACCTATGGAATGACCGAAACCATCACTCATGTTGCTGCAAGAAGAATTAACCCAAAAAAGAAAGATAAAAAAGATGCTAAATACTTTAAAGCATTACCAAATATAACACTTAGTACAGACGAAAGAAATTGTTTGATAATCAAAGCACCCCAGTTAAATGATAAAACAATCATCACAAATGATGTTGTAGAGCTTAAAACATACAAGAAGTTTAATTGGAAGGGACGTTATGATAATGTAATAAATAGTGGAGGAGTTAAATTATATCCAGAAGAGATAGAAACTAAACTTCAGTTATTAATTGGGCATCGATTTTTTATAGCAGCTGTTCCAGATGATGCTTTGGGTGATAAAGCAATTTTGATAGTGGAAAGGGATTATGATATTGTGGTAAAAGAAAATTTAGAAGATGCGATATCTAATTTAAAAGTTTTAAGTAAATATGAAGTCCCTAAAGAGATTCATTTCTTAGCTCAATTTATAGAAACGGATAATGGTAAAGTACAACGAACTAAGACGTTGGAACTTGTTCATAATAATCTATCCTAAATATATTACCAATTTCCCTAAGCTAAATCACCTTTTTACTCAATGTAGATTTTAATTAAGAATCTGTAGGAGTAGTTTTATTTCATAATTAAAACAATAATTATTATGAAACAACTACACTATTTTATGCTTTTGTTATTTACCGTTGGAATAACAATGGGCCAAGAACTAACAATTACAGGAACTGTTACGGATGCCAGCAATAATGATCCAATTCCTGGAGTAAATATTACTATTAAAGGAACGAATAAAGGAGCTCAAACTGATTTTGACGGGAGGTATTCAATTCAAACAAATATTGGAAATATTTTAACTTTTTCTTTTATCGGCTATGAAACTGAAGAAGTAAAAATAAAACAAGATAGTTCTATTGTCAATGTAGCTATGAGTATATCTCCCGCACAACTAGAAGAAGTTGTAGTAACTGCAGAAGGAATACAAAGAAAACGAAGTGTTTTAGGGTATGCAGTCTCTGCTGTTAGTAGTGAATCTATTAGTATGTCTAGAGCAGATAGAAGGAAAGCTAGAAGAGCAAGAAAACAATCAAAAGCTAATAAGTTAAATGGGAGAGTTTCTGGATTATCAATAACTAATAATGCGGGAAATACGAACTCTAATAATTCTATAAGAATAAGAGGAGCTAACAGTATTTCTAATACAAATCAACCTTTATATATTGTAGATGGTATACCTATAGATAAAAAAAATATAGGAAAGATTCAGAGTATAGATCCTAAAAACATTTCTAATGTAGAAGTTTTGAAAGATAAAACTGCAGCTTCATTATACGGTATAAGAGCAACTCATGGATGTGTTATAATTACTACGCACAAAGGGAATTATAAAATAGATAATAATGAATCATATGAAGAAATAGTAGAAAATAGTTTTGAAAAGGTAAATATGTCTCCGTTATCTACATTTTCTATAGATGTTGACAAAGCATCATACAGTAACGTTCGAAGAATGATTAATAGTGGTCAACAAATACCTGTAGATGCTGTTAAGATCGAAGAGATGATTAATTATTTTGAATATGACTATAAACAACCAACCAATGATCATCCATTCGCAATTCATACAGAATATGATAAAACTCCTTGGAATACCAAAACTCAATTGGTAAAAATAGGATTAAAAGGAAAAGAAATTCCGCAAGATGAAATTCCAGCCTCGAACTTGGTTTTTCTGCTTGATGTATCTGGTTCTATGAATCAAGCTAATAAATTACCATTACTAAAGAGAGCTTTTAAATTATTAGTAAATCAATTAAGAGAGAAAGATAAAGTGTCGATAGTGGTTTATGCTGGAGCCGCTGGAATGGTATTGAAACCGACATCTGGAGCTCATAAAAACGAAATCAATCGAGCATTAGATAATTTGAGTGCTGGAGGTTCTACAGCTGGAGGAGCAGGTATAGAACTTGCGTATAAAATTGCACAAGAAAATTTCATGAAGAAAGGAAACAATCGTGTGATTCTTGCTACAGATGGTGATTTTAATGTGGGAATGAGCAGCGATTCGGATATGAAAACATTGATTGAAGAAAAGCGTAAATCTGGTGTGTTCTTAACATGTTTAGGTTTTGGGATGCATAATTATAAGGATAGTAAATTAGAAACTCTGGCGGATAAAGGTAACGGGAATCATGCATATATTGATACTATGCAAGAAGCTCAAAGAGTATTAGGTAAAGAATTTGGAGGAACATTATATACCATTGCCAAAGATGTAAAGATACAAGTAGAATTTAATCCAGGAAAAGTACAAGCATATCGTTTGATTGGTTATGAAAATAGATTATTAGCTGATGAAGACTTTGTGGATGATACAAAAGATGCAGGAGAATTAGGCAGTGGTCATACAGTTACCGCGTTATATGAAATTATACCAGTAGGAGTAAAAAGTAACTACATAAAAAGTACACCAGATCTAAAGTATACGGATACTAAAATCACTAAAAATTATGGAGATGAATTATTAACTGTAAAATTTAGATATAAAAAACCGCAAGGAAATAAGAGTATTGAAATGGTTCACATACTAAAAACAGATAAAAAGCAGGTATCAAAAGATTTCAATTTTGCAGCATCTGTTGCTTGGTTTGGTATGAAAATTAGAAAGTCAAGATATATAACAAATAAAAATATCAATGATATTATAACAATGGCAGAAGAAAACAGATCTTTAGATCGTCAAGGTTATAGAGCAGAGTTTATAAGATTAATGAATAGTTATCAGACGCTTTAAAATTTGTTTTATTGTAACAGGGGTAAAGAGACATCTACAAAGCATTGCAGGTGTCTCTTTTTTGTAATACTTTTATTCGATATTAATGAACCCACACAAATGAAAAGATTTTTTATATTCCTATTACTAATTTTTACTACAATCTCTCAAGCACAAATTCTTCCAGAAAGAGATAGAGCAGAGGTAATTGATCAAATATTAGCAGATCGTTTTAATAAACTATTACCACAGTTAATGGATCAAACTGATTTTGATATGTGGATATTGATTTCGCGTGAGTATAATGAGGATCCAGTATTAAAGACCATGTTACCAGCAAAATGGCTTAATGCAAGAAGAAGAACTATATTGGTTTTTTATAGGGATAAAGAAAAAAACACAATTGAACACCTTGCTGTAGCTAGATATAATGTTGGTAAGTATATTGATTCTGCTTGGGATAAGGAAAAACAACCGGATCAGTGGAAGGCCCTTACAGATATTATTGCAAAAAGGGATCCCAAAAAGATTGGAATTAATTATTCTGAACATTTTGGAATTGTAGATGGTATAGTTAAAACAGATTATGAAGAATTTATAAAAGAGTTACCAGATACTTACAAGTCTAGAGTAACATCTGCAGAGAAATTAGCTATAGCATGGATAGAAACTAGGACTGAACAAGAAATGGAAATCTATAAAGAGTTAGTACAAATCACACATGATATTATCGGTGAAGCATTTAGTACTAAGGTTGTGAAACCAGGTAGCACAACAACCGATGACGTGGTTTGGTGGTTAAGACAAAAAGTAACAGATATGGGACTTAAAACGTGGTTTCATCCAACTGTAGATATCCAACGGGATAATGAAAAGTTAGAAGATCACATAGTTTCGTTCTCCAATAGACCAAATGATAAAATTATCAAACAAGGGGATCTGATTCATTGTGATTTTGGAATTACATATTTAAGGTTAAATACAGATTGTCAGCAACATGCATATATATTAAAAAATGGAGAAATGGCTCCACCTGAATTCTTGATTAAAGCATTTGCGGATGGTAATAGAGTTCAGGATATTTTTACTTCAAATTTTGAGACAGGGAAAACCGGAAATGAGATACTATTAAAATCTTTAGAAGAAGGCAGAGCAGAAGGATTAAAACCTGCCATTTATACACATCCTTTAGGATTGTATGGACATTCATCGGGTACAACTATTGGAATGTGGGATTCACAAGGCGGTGTTCCTTTTACTGGAGATTATCCGTTACACCAAAATACCGTATATGCTATAGAACTTAATACTACAGTAACATTATCGGAATGGAATAAAGACATTAGAATTATGTTAGAAGAAGCTGGCTTTTGGGGTAAAGATGGATTTAGGTATGTCAATAAAAGACAAGAAGAATTGATAACTATTCCGAAAAGGAAATAAAAAAAGGGAGTTCCATTGTGAACTCCCTTTTTTTATTTTGATTTATATTTTATAATTCAATCTCTTCAGTAGTTCCATCAGGATATGTTACAAGTGCTTTGTCGTCGCAAGTTCCATCTCCATAATTAATAGAAGCGCTCAACGAATTTTTAGTCATTATTAGAGTACCTGTGGTAATATATCCACAACTAAAAGTACCTTCTAATGTAGGATCTGTTACTAGAGAATAACTGTCAGGACCTAAGGTTACTATCCAACTACCACCAATAGAATAACTAGCATTTGCTGTCCCAAGACCACTTACTGTATACGTTTTTGTTCCTTGTTCAGAAGCTGTAGTTCCATCAGCTAAAGTAATGGATAGGTCAGAAGTAACACTATATACAAAGTTACCACCATTAGTATCTAAAGAATAGGTAGTACTTTTGCTGCCATTAACAGAGTTTCCTGCAAAGGTTAAATTATCAAAAGTAATCGTTGTAGTAACGGTATTGTTTTCTATTACTACCATTACATTAATTGCTCCACTAATTGTTTCTCCATCCTCTGTAGTACAGTCGGTAAATGTTAGCGTGTAACCAGTATCAGTAATACTGAAATCTGCGCATCCAGGTCTGCTGAATTTTGAAGATAACTGCGCATTGGATCTATTTGTTGAGATATTATCCAAAGTCATGTTGTCAATAAAGTTGGATATTTTTTCAACTTCTAAACCCTTCATTACATCTTCTTGTGTTATATCAATAGATGCGTTGCTACTGTTGTCATCATCGCTACAACTTATGATAAATAAACTGGCAAGTATAGCGATACTTAATACTTTGATTTTTAAAAATGATTTGTTCATTATTTTTGCTTTTGTTTATAAATATTCAACTTAATAATATTGGTTTTAGTATATCTTAAACAATATTTTAAGTATGATATAAACTTCATGTAAGCTAAATCAAATCTTAATTAAAGGTATCGAAATTTAGTTTTATCGAATATTTAAAAGGCGATACCAAATGGTATCGCCTTAAGAATTTCTAAACAGAAAAAATTACGCTATTTGACACATACCCCAAAAACAAAAGAATTCTTCGTGTTCAAATCCAGGAATAGAATTTAAAACATTACAATCAGCGCTGCTATAACAACGCATTCCTGTATTTCCTCCGTTTACAGATTTTTGTTCTTGTTTGTTTAAAATTTGAGCGTCTTTTAGTTGCATTATTTTTTTCATCTTTTTATAATTTATTGATTTGTGTTTCAGTAAACGTTTTAAGACAGTTACTGTTTCTGTCTGTTACTTTTTATAAGCTTATAAATCTTTCTTGCTTAAGTGCTATAGGTTCAAAAATGATTGTTATTATCTAAGAAAATGAACAGATAGCAAGCGTTATGATATTTCCATTGATTATTTTTTCTACTCCACATTTTCCTGAACAACAATCATTATCATCTATGCATCTTCTAGCTTCATTTTGACATTCATGAGTACCTCCTTTAATTGATTTTTGATCTTCCTTTTTAATTGGAGTGACTCCGTTTAGGTTTAAAATTTTATTAATCATCGTGTAGTATTTAAAATTTGAATACGTTTTGAAAACATTTCCTTAATTAGAAACTTCTTAGAAATTTTATTAGTCTAGTTATTCCAAACAACGCTTGAAAGACCAACTATCATAATCTTTATTGGTTGCTGCCTTTATAAACTTATTATATAGATTTAGTCAGTTACAATTTATGGGCAATTTGGATTGCACGGTGGATCGATTGGATTTCCATCTCCACTAGTATATGGTCTACGTACAGTTCTGCCATCTGCCCATTTTCCAGGATCTGGATTTACTACCCAAATACGTAATCCGTTACTGGCAAATTGACTTCGTTCAAATGCTGATGATAAACGCAGTGTAATGACTTGTTGTCCTTGTGCATTTGTTGTTAGTGTGCGGTTAGAACCTCTATAAGTTCCTATAATAGTAGAGCCCGTAGTAGTTCTAATATCTACATAAGAATTGTTATCAAAATTGGAGCCCTTAATCCAAATACAATAATTGTCATCACAACCAGCTCCTGCACTAATTATATTTGGAGTACCGTTTCGTCTTACGATAGCACCATTATAACCTCCTGGGAATAAATTGGTAAAAGGACAATTATTATTGTATATATATTCCTCTACAAAGTATCCGTTCGGGATACCATCTACAGAACATATAAAAAGATATTCTGGATTACTTTTATCACTAATTTCATTCTCTAAAAACTCCTGTTCTTCTATAAAAGAATTATCTTCTTTCTCACAACTTTGAATTCCTATTAATAGAAATAGTACTGTAATTACTCTTATATAATTTTTCATGTCTTTAATCTGTTTTTTAAAATGATTTATGATTTGCCGGCCAGCTTATATTGGTAAAACTAGAGGTAAATCATTGATTATGAAAAAGAAGAAAAGTCAGTTTTATAAAATTGATGTTGTTTGTAAATAGTATAGCGGTCAGGGTTTCTCTATTAATAAAAAAACGATTTCTATTATTTAAGAAATCGCTTTTTAAATTTGGATGTTTTATTAAAACTATTCTTTTTTTATTATTGTCCCAAAATATCTAATATCTCCAGTACTTTTATGTATAAATAAAGAATAATGGTAATTACCAGAAGGTATTTTATTCTCATCCAGATAAGAAATTTCAAGATGATTTGCTTGCGCAGGAAATATATACCCCTTTTGATAAACTATATTACCTTTATTATCATAAATTTGAATAGAAACAGTACTGGTATAAGTTGAGTTTAAATAAAATCCAAAAGTAACTTTATCTCTAAACGGGTTTGGGTATACCTTTAGATTGTTAGAGTTTACTTCGATAGATGGAATTTCATACGTGATTCTATTATTACTATCACCATCACTATATTCTAGAATATCTTTATCCTCATCTACAACAATGTTGATTTTACGTCCCACAATATCGTCATATGTGTTGGAATTTATAAATAATAGCGAATTTGTACTTTCATTGCCTTCAAGCGGCCTAATATTTGTTTTGCCTAGTAAAATTGACTTTTCATTTTCTGTATAATAATATCTAACTTCTGTAGATTCGTTGATATCATAATTTCTTGAATTTAATATTTGACTTTTTATATAGTATCCATCCATTATGTATTGATTTAAAGGATTAATAACTTCTGCATGGGTAATTATGTAATCACCAAGCTCATCATATTTATAGATAGAAAATGGAACATTAATCTTATCAACTAAACCAATATAGTTCTCTGTTAGTTTTACATGAAATAGATAATCACCCGAGTTTACATAGTATTTATCAAGATATATCGATCTACTATCTAATAAAACCCTTTCTTTTCCAATTTGATTAGATATTACCCTAGTATCAGGATCGGGTCTTGTAGGTGGAATAATTATTGGATTAAGAGTTGTATTGATAAAATTAGGAGATACAGAAAAATGTATTTCTTTTTGCCCAGGTGGTCTGTAAAAACTGGAAGGATAAATGCCAAATATGTTAATAATTATTTTCCCACCATATCTATGAAGTTTTAGTTCTTCTAAATCGTCTTGGTTGATGAGTATTTTTCCTGAATTAATATCTATATCTATATCTAAAATTATTTCTCGGAAATCAAAATGACTTTGCGCAAAAGAATATGTTGAATAAATGATCAAAAAAAATACAACAGGCATTAGAGTTTTATAGTTCATTTTTATCTCTTTAATTGGTTCATTGTAAAAATAAAGTTTGGATATGTAGAACTAATTATAATATGGTTTTATAAACGTCAATTTTATAAAATTGATCGAATTTTGTCTTCAATTTAAGACTTTATTCCATTTTTTTCATTCGTGTTAGTAATCTCGGTACTTACTTTTTTGATATAATAAGAATGACTAAGTCCTGTTTGTTTTTTAAAGGCAGATGCAAAGGTATTTACACTTCCATATCCTAGTTCACCAGCAATAGCTTTAATGGTATATGACCTAAATTTAGGATCATTGTTTAATCGATTTCTAAAATATTTAATCCTTAGTTCATTTACATACTCATTGAATGATTGTTTCTTATATTCATTAATTATTTTGGATAAATAGGTCGTATTGGTATCAATTTTCTTTGCTGTGTTATATAGATTACAATCGATGGTTAAGTAAAACTCTGTTTTTTCTAAAGCAGACAATTTTTGCAATAAATTTTCTATTTTTTTATCAGTGATAAATTCGTTTTTCGAAACCACTGGAATATCTTTTTCTGGAATAGATTCATGTATTCTTTCTTTTTGTAATTCTTCGTAGAGGAGTTTGTTTTTTCGTTTGGTTTTGATATTATATATCAATGCCGCGATAGCCAAGGTAAGTGCAAAAAGAAAACTGATTATATAAATAGTATTTTGTGATATTAGATCTTGGTTTTGTTTTTCTAAATTTTCTATATCATAATCATATAGTTTCTCTTGAGCACTGTTTTCATTCTCATACAAAGATTGAATGATTTTATTGTATTCATTACTATACTTAAATTGAAGATCGGTATCGTTGAGTTTTTCTCCACATTTTTTTGCTAAATCTGAGGCTTCTCTTATTTTTTCAATTTCTAGATTCTCTTTAAGGTGTTCAAAATTTTCAAGCAGTAATTCTCTTGTTTTTTTATATTCTTCTTTCCAAAAAAAACAGGTTGCTATATGTAGATTCGCTGTAAAAAGATCCGGATCATTTTTTTTATTTTCTTTTAATATATCGGATTTGGCTATTGCTAAATAGGAAAGCGCTTTTTCATATTTTTTCTTTCCTATATATACTTCTCCAATATTAAGATTAAAGCTGATAATATATGTTTTTAGATCACGTTCTTCGGCATATTGTAATCCTTTATAATCATAATTTAACGCTTTATCATAATTACCCATTTTATAATAACACACTCCAATACCTTGGATAGCAGACAAGTATCTAGCGTCATGATTAGTGTCAGATTTATATGTTGGTTTTTGAAGTAATTCTAAACCTTTTTGTAAAGATACTAATGCCTTTTCATTTTGATTTAATCGTATTCGTATTTGACCAATACTCACTAAATTATCAATTTCATATTGCTTTAGGTTATATTTTGTTATAACCTTTTTCATCAGTAAGTACTGTTTAAGCGCATTTTCACGATCTCTTTTCTCTTGGTAACATGCCCCTAGAATAGATAAACCACTTACGATATAATTTCCTTGATCTAATTTTTCTGCAGAATACACAGCTTTATTACCATATTGAATAGCTAAATTATAATCTTTTTTTGAATGACTTATATTGCCTAAATAGAAGTTGGCCCAAAATTGAATTGTATCATTTTTTTCTTTGAGCCCTCTATCTAAATAAGTTTTATAGCCTAATTCTCCTAGATCTAAATCTTTATTTGAAATTTGAAATAGATACGATTCTACAGTATCTCTATTTTTTTCATTTAGAATAAATTCTGAATCATTATTGGATATACTCTTTTCCTGAAAAGCAAATCCATTACAAAATATTAATAAGAGTATGGTAAATACTATAGGTGTGGTAAGAACTCTCATAAACTAAAAGATAATATACCTAAAAAGGAATTAAGATGTATTAAATTATTATTTTACAGTAATTGAATTTACTCAATTACTGTAAAACAATAAGGTGTAATCAAATATTGTTATACTAATAAATAGTACGTTTATTACACTTGTATCACCCCAAGATTAAAAGGTTTTTCGATAGGAGCGTGGTCAGCAGCTTCAATACCCATAGAAATCCATTTTCTAGTATCTAATGGATTAATAATTCCGTCTGTCCAGATTCTTGCTGCAGCATAATATGGAGAAATCTGCTTATCATAACGAGCTTTAATTTTATCAAATAAAGCCTTTTCATCTTTTTTAGAGAGTTCTTCTCCTTTTTTCTTTAAGGAGGCAGTCTCAATTTGCAATAATACTTTTGCCGCTTGAGCACCACCCATTACAGCAAGTTCGGCACTTGGCCAAGCACAGATTAAACGAGGATCATATGCTTTACCACACATTGCATAATTACCAGCACCGTAAGAGTTACCAATAACTACCGTAAATTTTGGGACTACACTATTGCTAACAGCATTTACCATTTTAGCGCCATCCTTTATAATACCACCATGTTCACTTTTACTTCCTACCATAAATCCAGTAACGTCTTGTAAAAAAACCAAAGGAATTTTCTTTTGATTACAATTGGCAATAAATCTGGTAGCTTTATCTGCAGAGTCAGAGTAAATAACTCCTCCAAACTGCATTTCTCCTTTTTTATTTTTGACAATTTTACGTTGATTAGCAACAATACCTACAGCCCAACCATCAATACGCGCATAACCTGTAATTATTGTTTGACCATAACCAGATTTATATTCTTCAAAATCAGAATCATCCACTAATCTATGAATGATTTCCATCATGTCATACTGTTCATTTCTAGCTTTAGGTAATATACCATAAATATCATTCGGGTCCTTTTTTGGTTTTATAGATTTAACTCTATTGTATCCAGCTTTGTCAAAATCACCGATCTTAGAAACAATATTTTTTATAGTGTCAAGAGCATCTTTATCATCTTTAGATTTATAATCTGTAACTCCTGAAATTTCACAATGTGTAGTAGCTCCGCCTAGTGTTTCATTATCGATACTTTCTCCAATAGCGGCTTTTACAAGGTAGCTACCAGCTAAGAAAATACTTCCTGTTTTATCCACAATTAAAGCTTCATCACTCATAATAGGCAAATATGCACCTCCTGCAACACAGCTTCCCATTACAGCCGAGATTTGAGTAATTCCCATACTACTCATTACTGCATTATTTCTAAAAATTCTACCAAAATGTTCTTTGTCAGGAAAAATTTCATCCTGCATAGGAAGATAAACTCCAGCACTATCTACTAAATAGATAATAGGTAATTTATTTTCAATAGCTATTTCTTGTGCTCTTAGATTCTTTTTACCAGTTATAGGGAACCAAGCACCGGCTTTTACTGTAGCATCATTAGCAACAACGATACATTGCTTACCACTTATATGGCCTATTTTAATTACAACTCCTCCACTTGGGCATCCACCGTGTTCTTCATACATTTCATCTCCTGCAAAAGCACCAATTTCTATGGCTTTGTCATCATCGTCCAGTAAATATTCAATTCTTTCTCTTGCAGTCATTTTACCTTTGGCGTGTAACTTTTCTATTCTCTTTTCTCCACCGCCTAATTTTACTTTTGCTAGTTTTTGACGTAACGCGGAGACCAGTAGTTTATTATGATCTTCGTTTTTATTGAAGTTTATATCCATTTGTGTGTATTGTATCTATTGTTTGCACGAAAATACAAAAAACAAGTAGTTTTTAAATCATTAAAATTTTCACCGAATTCATCAATTTCTTTTTTAGTGAAATGTTTAATAAATGTTAACAGATTTATGTAAAAGATTAAATTCTATAACATTTCTATAACAGTTTGCTAACTTTTGATTATCAGATATTTAACACTGTAGAGCTAGTTTTATGGATACATTAAATCCAACTATAAAAAATTACTAATCTATAATCAAATGCTACTATGAAATTATTGAAATTAAATTCGATTTTATACCTACTGTCTTTTGCTGTTTTTATAACAAGTTGTAATGTAGATGATGATAATCTTCATTCGGAAATAGAAACTAATCCTGTTTCTATAAGTGGAGAACTAAAAACTGAAACCTTTTTATATGATAATGAAGGACCACATGATTATAATCCAAATGGGAAAAGGCAAGATGGTTTTATAGAAACGTATGAGTCAGGTTCTAAATCAAGCTATGCAGGAGCAAGTGTTACTTTATCATCTGGAGATTGGTATTTAAGTGATGCATTATTAGGCGGGTTATCTAATGACCGTAAATACGGATCTAAATCTGTGAGAATTCGAAATACAGGCTATGCAATCATGTCTTTTAATATGGATAATGGCGCTGAAACTATTAGAATTCGTCATGCAAAATATGGCAACGATGGCACATCTACGTGGAGATTAATAGCTTCTTATGATAATGGTGCTTCTTGGTATTATATAGGTTCTAGGGTAACAACAAATTCTACAACGCTAAACACTGTGGCCTTTGATGTGAATGAAACCGCGAGTGTTCGGTATGGAATTCAAAAAATTTCTGGAGGATCTAATAGAATAAATATAGATAATGTAGAAGTAGTGACTAGCTCTACTGGTGGTAATGCTGGAATAGATAGTAATATTACCTTTGGTAATCCTTCTGATGCAAATACAAGCTCTACTAATTATTATCTTTCCAAGCCTGATTTTTCTTTATCATATAATAACAATACAGGAACAGCTAATTGGGTAAGTTGGCATTTAAGCAGTGCTTGGACTGGAAATACCCCAAGATGCAATTGTTTTAAAAGAGATAATGATTTACCAAGTAGTTTTTTCAGAGCTACATCTAGTGATTATACTAACTCAGGCTTTGATAGAGGACATTTATGTCCATCTGCAGATCGCAATGGATCAGAGGATTCTAATGAAAACACGTATTATATGACTAACATTGCTCCGCAAGCTCCGGATAATAATCAGAGAAGTTGGGCCAATTTTGAAAATTATCTCCGGTCATTAACGTTAGAAGGTAATGAGGTTCATATCATTGCTGGTGTAGCAGGAAGTGGAGGAACAGGAAGAAATGGTTTTGCCTCTTCTATCGATGGAGGTAATATTATTGTTCCTGATTCTTTTTGGAAAGTTGCTTTGATTTTACCTAATGGTTCTAATGATATTAATAGAGTAACGACTTCTACTCGAGTTATTGCTATCAATGTGCCTAATGATCAAGGTATAAGTACTGATTGGACTCAGTTTAGAACATCGGTTAATTCTATCGAAAGTTTAACAGGATATGATCTCTTTGAGAATATTGACAATGCTATTGAGTCAGTAATTGAGTCGGTTGTAGATAACGGCCCTTCAAGTTAAGTAATAAATAGATTTATAAAAACAGGGACTTAATATTTTAGGTCCCTGTTTTTATAAAATAATTTCATAACTTATTGTTTAACAAATAGTAAAGTGTTTTTATGATCTAAGATCACTCCAAAATGTTATTTTTTGATGATAAAATACCGATATTTGTATGCTGTTTTTGATTTTTCATTAAGAACAGTTAACTAAATAACTTGCTATGGGAATGAATAAAAATACAGTATTAGCGTGGGCCACATTTATAATGATTTTGGTAGGACTTGGTTTAATAGCACTTGGAGCATTTAAGTACTATGATGTCTCTGGTTGGGGTTTTGCCGCTGTTGGAGTTGGTTTTTTAGCTAATGCTTGGGTATTTAATGCTTTAAAAGGTAGAGTATAATTATCCAAAATTCATTTGGATTACTAACAATATTATTAAAATAATTTATAGGGGCTTATGTCAGATGATAAAAAGATTATCTTTTCTATGTCTGGAGTTACAAAAACGTTTAAAAGCGCTAACACTCCAGTTTTAAAGAATATATATTTAAGTTTTTTTTACGGTGCTAAGATTGGGATTCTTGGTCTTAATGGATCTGGTAAATCAACTTTATTAAAAATTATTGCGGGAGTTGATAAAAATTATCAAGGGGATGTAGTATTCTCTTCGGATTATTCTGTGGGATATTTAGAACAAGAACCGCAGTTAGATCCTGAAAAAACGGTTTTGGAAGTGGTTAAAGAAGGTGCTGCAGAAATGGTAGCTGTTCTTGATGAGTATAACAAAATCAATGATATGTTTGGTTTAGAAGAAGTCTATAGTGACGCAGATAAAATGCAGAAACTAATGGATAAGCAAGCATTATTACAGGATCAGATTGATGCTGGTAATGGTTGGGAACTGGATACCAAACTAGAAATAGCAATGGATGCGTTAAGAACTCCTGATTCTGATAAAAAAATTGGAGTTCTATCTGGAGGAGAGCGCAGAAGAGTAGCGCTATGTCGTTTATTGCTTAAGGAGCCTGATGTTTTACTATTAGATGAACCTACAAACCACTTGGATGCAGAATCAGTACATTGGTTAGAGCATCATCTGGCGCAGTATAAAGGAACTGTAATAGCAGTAACTCACGATAGATATTTCTTAGATAATGTTGCTGGTTGGATTTTAGAATTAGATAGAGGAGAAGGTATACCTTGGAAAGGTAATTATTCTTCTTGGTTAGATCAGAAATCTAAACGATTAGCACAAGAAAGTAAATCAGCTTCTAAACGTCAAAAAACTTTAGAGCGAGAATTAGAATGGGTTCGTCAAGGTGCGAAGGGAAGACAAACTAAGCAAAAAGCTCGTCTTAAGAATTATGATAAATTAATGAGTCAAGATCAAAAACAACTTGACGAAAAATTAGAAATATATATACCGAATGGACCACGATTAGGGACCAATGTGATTGAAGCTACAGGTATAAGTAAAGCTTATGGAGATAAGCTTTTATATGAAGACCTAAATTTTAAACTTCCTCAAGCTGGTATTGTTGGAATTATTGGGCCTAATGGAGCTGGAAAAACTACAATTTTTAGAATGATTATGGGAGAAGAAACTCCGGATAAAGGAAGTTTCTCTGTAGGTGAAACCGCAAAATTGGCGTATGTTGATCAATCTCATTCTAATATAGATCCTGAGAAATCTATTTGGCAAAATTTTAGTGATGAACAAGATTTAGTGGTGATGGGAGGTAAAGAAGTTAATTCTAGAGCATATCTTAGTAGGTTTAATTTTGGTGGAAGTGAGCAAAATAAGAAAGTTTCCACACTTTCTGGAGGTGAGCGTAATAGGTTACATTTAGCGATGACGTTAAAAGAAGAAGGTAATGTATTGCTTTTAGATGAACCGACTAATGATCTTGATGTTAATACGTTACGAGCTTTAGAAGAAGGTTTGGAAAATTTTGCAGGATGTGCCGTTGTAATATCTCACGACCGTTGGTTCTTAGATAGAATTTGTACGCATATATTAGCTTTTGAAGGTGATTCACAAGTATACTTTTTCGAAGGTAGTTTTTCTGACTATGAAGAAAATAAAAAGAAACGTTTAGGAGGTGATTTAATGCCTAAGCGAATTAAGTATAAAAAATTAGTAAGGTAATTTATTTTATTTATTTAAAATCAAACTATGAATTTAACTCTTAAGTTATGTGTGTTTCTATTGTTTTCAATAGGCGCATATGCACAATCAGAGTATCCACATATATTAGTTTTTAAAGATGGCTCTGAAATAAGAGGAAAAGTTGTTGTTTGGGATAGGAGTAAAGTGGTTTTTAGAAAAGCCAATACCAATGAGAAAGAAAGCTATAAATATAAATCACTTAAATCTATACTTGATTTTGATACGCGTAAGGAGTACGAAGGATTATTTGTATTACGGCAATTAAAGGGCACAGACAAAACATTACGATTAAAAAAGGCTATTTCTGGAAAAGTCGATTGTTTATATATTCCAAGGGAAATATCCTCTGCAGCGTTTGGGTCTGATGCCGTTACAGTTACGTCAATGTATTACTTATCTAAAGAAGAAGATGGTAATGAAGTCATAAAAATTAGATCTGGACTGCAATTTAAGAAAACTAAAAAGTTGCTAATAGAGTATTTTAAAGATTGTCCTGATTTAATATCTAAAATCGAAGAGGGCTATTTTGATGATAACATTGAAGCTTTAGAACCAATAGTAAAATATTACAATACCAAATGTTAAGTAAAATAAAAGTAATTGCTTTTGACGCGGATGATACCTTATGGGTGAATGAAACTTTTTTTAGAAAAGCTGAAGAAGATTTTTGTGAGCTTGTGTCTAAATATCTCTCTAAAGAAGAAGCAAATAAATTACTTTTTGAAGTTGAGATGCAAAACCTCGATTTATATGGGTATGGAATAAAGCCATTTACGCTTTCTTTAATCGAAGCAGCATTGCGGATAACTAATGGAAATTTGAACGCTAAGCTTGTAGAAACTTTGATAGCTAATGGAAAACAGATGTTGCAAGAGCCCGTGGAGTTAATCGATGGAATTGAAGAAACATTGCAATACTTATCTAAAAAATATCGTTTGGTTATGGCTACTAAGGGAGATTTATTAGATCAAGAACGAAAATTAATTAAATCTGGATTGGAGAAATACTTCCATCATATAGAAATTGTTTCAAATAAAACTGAGAAACAGTATAAGAAACTAGTGGATCATTTAGATATTGATGAATCCGAATTCTTGATGATCGGCAATTCTCTAAAATCAGATGTTATACCGGTGTTAAATATTGGAGCGCATGCGTATCATATTCCTTTTCATACTACTTGGGCTCATGAAGTGCATAATGGAACAATTGACAACCCTAATTTTAAAAGTTTAGATAGTTCTAAAGAATTGTTAGAATTTTTATAATGAAAACAGTACTAGATCTCACAAATTGGAATAGAAAAGAACATTATGAATTCTTTGGTTCTTTTGATGAACCTTTTTTTGGGATTGTGTCTAATATTAATTTTACAAAGGGATATCAAAAGATTCAAGAAAATGGATATTCCTATTTCCTCTATTATCTACATAAAGCAGTAAAAGCAGCAAATACTATAGAACCATTTCGATATAGAATCGAGGATAACAAGGTTTATGTGTATGATCAAGTACACGTTTCTGCCACTATAGGAAGAGATGATCATACTTTTGGTTTTTCATTTATAGAATATGATGAAAACTTTAAGGTGTTCGAACAAAATGCTCAAAAGGAAATAGAGGCGGTTAAAAACTCTAAAGGATTACGACATAATGATAATGCTAAACGAATGGATAGCTTACATGTTTCATCAATTCCTTGGTATAATTTTACAAGTATTTCACATGCTAGACATTTCCAATATAAGGATAGTGTTCCAAAAATATCCTTCGGTAAGTATGTTAAAATAGAAGATGAAATCCATCTCCCAATCTCTGTTCATGTTCATCATGGCTTAATGGATGGATACCATGTTGGTGAATATCTAGAAGAATTTCAACGATTGTTAAATGAGGATGAATAATTAATATGTATTTTAATTATTTTTCGAAGTATTACATGTTATCTATGAAAAAATGGTTTTTATTTTCCTTCTTTATTTTATGTTCTTTTTTTACTAAAGGGCAAGATTATACAGATATTGTTCGATTAAATGTATCTAGGGCTAATTTTGAAGATAAAGAAAATACGTTTGATACTGATGTAACAAATATCAATTTTGAAGTTATATATCCTAAAATTATAAATGATGATTTAATTTTGTTAACAGGGTTAACCGTAGAGCATACGAGTTTAGATTTTTCAAGTGTATCATCTAATGAAAATCTTATAATGACTCGACTAAATGCTGGAGTAAAAATTAACCATTCAGAAAAATGGTCTGGTACCTATGTAGTGCTTCCTAAATTAGCTTCTAATTTCGAAAATATAGGTTCTAAGGATTTTCAAATTGGTGGAATTGCACTTTTGGATTTTCAGTATAATGATAACGTAAGAGGAAAATTTGGACTATACTCTTCCTCAGAGAATTTTGGAACAATTATAACACCTCTTTTAGGTTTCTTTTATAGGTCAGCAAATAAAAAGTTTCATATGGATGCTGTTCTTCCAATTCGTTTAGAAGTAAACTATAAATTATATAATCATTTTAGTTTAGGTTTGGATCTAAGAACTTCTGTTAAATCATATAATATAGTAGATCAAGATGTTGAGTTTTATGCACAAGAAGAATCTGTAAGAGTTGGTTTTTACGGTTCTTATGAATTATTTGATGATTCTTTGTTAATAAGAGCGAAGTTTGGTCTAGATACTACAGATTATGGTGTTTATGCGTCAGATGATACATCAGGTGTTCAGTTGTTAACATTTACACTTAATGATGATGAAAGAATACGACTGAATAATGAATTCGATAGTACTTTATTTTTTGGGTTGGATTTTATATATAGATTCGATATTTCATCAAAAAAATAAAATAATTTCGAGAAATTATTTGGTGTTATAAAGGGATATCTAGTTATAGATACCCCTCTTGTATATATGATCAAAGTGGTTTATTTAGCGATGTACATATCCTATTACACCTTCATATGAATATCCAGCACTAATACCTTCATTGTAGTTTGTAGTATATAAATGATCTGTATTTGAAGATCCATAAAATCTATAAAGTTTTACTCTTCCACTTCCTGCACTATTATGAATGTATGCAGCTTTCTTAATGTTTCCGTATAGGGTTCTAACACTATAATCTTTCCATCCTTTTCTTAATAAACTAAATTGTTCTGACCCACTCGTGGTCATAACGAAATCTTTATTTCCAGGAGCTAATAGAAAAAAGACCTGTTTTGTTCCGGATGGTACTGATTGATTATAATCAAAGGTACCTAGTTTAAATGGTCTACCTTCATAAGTTCCAATTCCAACACCGAGGTTTAAAACTCTATACGTGTGTACCGTATTTGATCCTCCAGAATAATAACGGCTAACCGGAGATATCGCAGTTGCTTTGCCATTGATTTCAGAAGTAGTTTCAAGGTCTTCTAATACTGTGCTTTCAGATTGAATTTCTTCTTTTTCACAAGAGATAAAGGTCAATACAGTAAAAATCGCTGTAGATAAGATTGATAATTTTAATTTGCTTTTCATAATTTAAGAATGATTTATTGTTATATACCTCAAAGATGTAGTTTACTAGGTTTTCTTAAATTATTTTGTGGGTTTTTAATGGGGAAATTGTGGACTAATGTAGATGTTTAGGTGATGCGTGTTTTAAAAATAGTTTTTTAATGACAAATCTATTAAAGCGTAACCGTAAACTACTTACTGTATTACTGTTTGCAGCTCTATTACTTCTCCTGGTTCCATGTTTTTTAGTAGAATATTTCCAATTCTCACTCGTATTAATCGTAAAGTTGGGAACCCTACAGCAGAAGTCATTTTTCGCACTTGTCTAAATTTACCTTCTGTTAATGTTATAGATACCCAAGAAGTTGGTCCATGTCTGTCATCCCTTATTTTTTTTGATCTTTCGGGAAAATCGGGGATTTCCTTAATCTTAAATGCTTTACAGGAATTAGTCGTGTATTTTTTTCCATCAAAACCAATTTCTACTCCATTCATTAATTTAGATACTGCATCATCGGTAATATCACCATCTACTTGAGCGTAATATTCTTTTTCAATTTTCCCGCTACATATATAGTTACTTGTTTTACCATCTGTGGTTAATAGTAATAAACCTTCTGATTTTTCATCTAATCTCCCAATTGCCATCGTACCTTCTGGGAAATCAAAGAGATCTCCTAACAATTTTTTGGAATTTTGTTTTTGTCCATTGTTTATAAACTGACTTAAATACCCATAAGGTTTATAGATCATAAAATGTCTTTGATCTTTGTTATTGTCTGTTAGCATTATTGAATGGATATTTATTTTTTAATTAAAGCATCAAATGTAATGATTGAATAATTGCTTAGGAAAACTTTTATCTTTTTCAGGTTAACTTTTATGTTTTGTTTTTGACTAAGTAATGATCAATTTAACTAATTAAAATAATCGTTACTATGTCAATTCATATGATTGGACAGTCATATCATCAAGATATTATTATCGGAGGGTATGGCTCAGGAAGAAGAAGGAACAGAGCACCTAATTATTTTGCACCAAATCCATTAGATTCTTGGGAGCATGATCGTACAAGAGGATTTTATCAAGTGGTAGAGAATGAGGATTTAATTGATATACATTATTATAGATCGAATGAGAATGTTTCTATAAATATATATCAAGTGATACGTTCGGAAGTATTATTGGTAGAAAGGACATTGGATTTAATACCTTCAGGACATTTAAGATGGTTAAAAGAGCGTAAACCAGCAGGAATTATATTTGCCGATTCTGCGGGTAGAGGTAGTTCTGAGCGATATACAGGTGGTTTAAATCCTGGATATGATGATCTAAATACTTCGTTTTTTGATGAAAGCCAAGGTATAATAATTACATATGGGGCTTTATGGCGTTATCAAAATATTGGAATTATTCCAACATTGATTCATGAAATTGGTCATGTAATGACACATGCCGGTAAGATTAATTATCGATTTTTTTCTGAATCCGATAGAGAAACACTTTCTAATACTAGAGTTTCTAGAAATCCCGGAAGTCTAGAAGCTTTATGTAATGCATATATGTATTTTATCTGTTTTGCTAGTTATACGCCGGTAATAAGATTGTTTGGAAGTAGACCACTAATATTAGAAAGAAGTCCACAAACTCGTGCTGCATTAAGAAGATGTAGGGCGTTTACTTCGCGAATGTTATCTCCTCATGAGATGTTACGTTTTAGAGAAAGATAGTATTGTTCTTGTATTCATATGATGACTTGTGCATTAAATTAGTGTGTTAATTACTAAGAAATTAAAAAGTATAATTTATCTTTGCATTAAATAAATGCATATTCTATGTATTTAGTCGTTGTAACCACTGGGTCAATTCTTCGGTAAGTCAATAAGATGATATTATGATTTTCCAATTGTTTGTTTAGTATTTCGATGACGATTCATTACTTAACAAATAAAATTATATTTATAATATATGGCAAAATCACAGCAGACTTTTAGCAAAATTGAAAAAGAAAAAAAGAAACAGAAGAAACGCGAAGAGAAGCAAAAAAAGAAAGAAGAGCGTAGAGCTAATTCTAAAAAAGGAAGTGGTTTTGATAATATGATTGCATATGTTGATGAAAATGGACATCTTACGGATACACCACCAGATCCATCAAAAAAGAAAAAAATAAAGGCCGAAAATATTGAAATCGGTATTCCTAAGAAAGAACACGTTGAAGAGGATCCTATCAAAAAAGGTAAAGTAGCATTTTTTAATGATTCTAAGGGATATGGTTTTATTACAGAACATGAAACACAAGAAAAGTTTTTTGTTCATGTAAATGGTTTAATGCAAGAGGTTAAAGAAGGAGATAAAGTGCAGTTTGAATTGGAAATGGGAATGAAAGGATTAAACGCAGTGCGTGTAAAGAAGATTTAATAAGTAAATCTAGATAGCTAAAAAACAAAAAGCATTTACAGTTAATTTCTGTAAATGCTTTTTGTTTTTTAGTACTTTCCTTTATTTAGAATACCAGTTTAATTGTACTACTTCTATTTCTGAATTACCCTTAGTTACAATTTCTTTAAACTTAACTACATCACTAAATCCATCTGTGCCTCTATAGTGATAGGGGTATATTTCTTTTGGTTTAAATTCTAATACAGCATCAGCTGCACTCTCCACGGTCATAGTGTAAGGTAGATTCATGCAAACAAATGCTTTGTCTATATCTTTTAGTGCTCTCATTTCAGGGATATCTTCTGTATCTCCTGAGAAATATAACCGCTCTTCACCTAACGTAATAACATATCCATTTCCACGACCTTTATTATGAAATTTTAGCGCTTCTTCTCTTAAATTATACATTGGTATTGCTTCAATGGATATTCCATTTACCTCCTTTATTTCTCCATTGTTTATGATTACTAATTGTTTGGTGTAATTAGCAGGTAGTTTTTCAGCAACCGCTTGTGGAACAACAATTTTCGATTTTGAGAGGTCCAGACTATTAAGTGTTTCGATGTTCATATGGTCTCCATGAATATCTGTAATCAGAACTATACTTGGTATCTTTTGATTTTCAAACGCTTTTTTACCACCAGTAGGGTCTATATATATAATATTGTTTTTATATTCTAGCACTGCTGTTGCGTGAGAGATTGGGATAATTTTTAAATCAGAAATTGGTTTTTTTATAGATTCTTCTTTTGCAATAGCATTAGCTTCATCGGTGTTTGCTGCTTTTTCTTCTTTTACATTTGATTTACAACTGATTAAAAATATGCTAAGAGCAAAAATGCCAAGGGTATATGTTTTCATTATATGTGATTTTAGTTTCCTTAACAAGGTATAAAATGGTGATAAAACAGGAAATATTTTAATGTAAGATTAACTATCTATCCATAGCTTAATAGCCATAGCTATTACCATTATTACCAAAAATATTTTAACAATTCCATCTCCTTTTTTTACAGACCATCTACTGGCGATCCAACCACCACTGGCATTACCAAAAGCTAATACAAATCCATATAAATAGTTGATTTGATTATTATATGCAAAAATAATCAATGCACCAATGGTGTATATAAAAACCACCAAAGCTTTTACTGCATTTGAAGAAACTAGGCTCATTTTATTAATGGTACTTAATGCCAAAAGAATAAAAATGCCAACTCCTGCCTGTATGAAACCACCGTATATTCCAATTATAAAAAAGGTGATGATAGAAAACACACGATACTTTCCTTGTATTCGTTCTGTAAAATCTACCAAATTAACTTTAGGTTTAAAAACCATAAAAAGAACCACAATCAACATTACAATTGCGAGTATCTTATTAAAGGTTTCACCTTTTATGTCGATTGCTATTTTTGCTCCGATTAACGACCCTATCAATGCGGATAGGCCTAAGTATACACTAAAAATTGATGGTTTTATACCTTTGCTTTTAAATCCAGCAACCGATGTAATACTCTGAATAAAAATCCCGATTCGGTTTGTGCCATTTGCTATTGCTGGTGGCAATCCCATAAAGATAGGCATCGGTAATGTTAACAATGATCCTCCTCCAGCTATAGTATTGATAACTCCTGCTATAAAACCAACTATTGCTAAAAGAATAAGAAGTAGTGTTTCGTTCATTTAAATATGTTTCCTCCCAAAAATAGGTAAAACAAAAAATACAAGCGCTTTTTTAAAATCAATTGGTATAAATTATTAAACTATCGTAGATTTACCATTACGAATGAAAAATCAACTAGCAATAATTCTTTGAATAAAATAATTCCCATTTTAGAGGCTTTAAAGGGCTATGGCAAAATGACTTTTGCTTCTGATGCTATTGCGGGTATAACTGTAGGGGTGGTACTTATTCCTCAGGCGATTGCATATGCTTTGCTTATGGGAACCCCACCAATATATGGACTGTATGCTTGTTTAATTCCGTTGATTATATATGCTTTTTTTGGAACATCAAGACAATTAAGTATTGGTCCTGTAGCAGTAACTGCAATTTTAGTAATGAGTGGAGTAAGTCAGCTTGCGACTCCTTTTACTGAAGAGTTTACTAATTTGGTGATTTTTTCTGGTTTATTAATAGGAATATTGCAGATTGTACTCAGTCTGCTAAGGATGGGGTTTTTAGTTAATTTGATTTCGCAACCTGTTATTTCTGGTTTTATTTCTGCCGCAGCTATTATTATTATCGTTTCTCAACTTAGTGAATCATTAGGAATGAAAATTCCTAATTTTGATTACCCACATGAATCAATATGGTATGTTGTACAGAACATTTCTTCGATTCATGTAATCACATTAAGTATGTGTTTGGGATCAATAGTCATTATGCTTATTCTTAAAAAAATAAAAAAATCATTTCCGGGAGCACTTTTTGTTTTAATAGTAACAACTGTAATTACAATTATTTTTGATTTAAAGAAATTAGGTCTTTCAGTTATAGAAGATGTTCCAAAAGGTTTGCCATCTTTTAGTATTCCTGATATGAGTTATGATTCTATGATAGCATTAATCCCTTCTGTACTTACGGTTACTTTTATTGGTTATGTTGGTAGCATTGGTATTGCTAAATCCTTAGAGATGAAAAATAGAGATCACATTGTTCGTCCTAATCAAGAATTATTGGCTTTAGGCTTAGCAAAAGTTATTGGTGCATTTTTTCAGGCAATCCCTTCTTCAGGAAGTTATAGTAGATCAGCTATTAATGATGAGGCAGGAGGAAAGACTACGATTTCATCTATTATCACTGTTGTTATGGTGGTCATATCTTTATTGTTCTTGACTTCGTTCTTTTATTATATTCCAAAGGCAGTTTTAGCGGCTATTATATTAGTTTCAGTTTTTGGATTGATCAATATCAGTGAGGCAAGATATCTTCTCGCATTAAGACGAAGGGAGTTTATCGTAATGTTCATAACATTTATAGGGACATTAGTTTTTGGTGTAGAAAAAGGTATTTTTATTGGAGTCATATTATCTTATATTTTCTTACAATATTATAGCTCAAGACCGCATGTCGCAGAATTGGTAAATATTCCGAATACCAATTATTATCGTAATATCAAAAGATTTCCGGATGCTACGAGGTCATCTAGGTATTTGATTATTCGATTTGATGATCAATTATATTTTGCTAATACTAGTTATTTTAAAGATGCTATATTAAATCAAATACATAAAAGAGAAGTGTTGCCAGAGTTTTTGATTTTAGATAGTACGAATATTAATGATATTGATAGTACAGGGTTACATATTTTAGAAGACGTTCACCGGTATTTGGAGGATTTAGGAGTACAATTATTAATCACTGGGACAATTGGTCCTGTTCGGGATTTTCTTAAAAGATCTGGTTTTACAGATAATTTAGGTAGTCAACATAATTTTTTAAACATAGAAGATGCTGTTAATTACGCAGATAATAAGACTGTTCAACAAAATTCTCTTGAGGTAGCAGTTCAGTATAATAAGAAACGTTCTTTCCTTGATTAAGATTTGAATATTTCAGGCTCTTCGTTTATTTTTTTGAACTGTATTATTTTAGTCTTATAACCACCAAAAACAAGACGTTTTGCTTGAAAAGTAAACATAATAGTATAGTTTTTTTGTTTCATGTTCATAAGATTTTCTGGATGTAGCTTCCTAAAATCAGTTTTGTTTATATAAATCCATTTAATACATTCGATTTCGGTTTCCGTTTTTAGAAATACTCTTCTTTTTTTTAATATTAAGGATTCAAAAGAGTATCTAAAAAAATCATTCTGTCCTAAATCGATTAATTTATATTTTACTGTAGAACTACCATGGATTATTTTGGGATACGCAATTTGATATCTTAATAAAATAAGTGTACAGAATAATATCAGAGTTATTAAAATAAATCCTGTAATTATCATTTTATTTAATTGTAATCATCATTATTTCTCGTAAACGTGCATTTTTATTCCCATACCATAATTCATAAAACCTTTCTGGATTAATGTATTATTTTCACTGTATTCTTTGTCGAAGCGTTGCCAAGTTCTGTTTTTGAAAAATATTCTTCTTGTAAATGTAATATTGTTGTCTATTTTATCGGTAAACGGGAGTAGTGGTCTAAATGTAGTAGAGACTTTTACGATTCCTTTACGTGTTTCTACTTCATGGTATTTTTTGGTATGTTGTAGTTTTCCTTGCTTATCTGTATACCCTAATACTTGAACAGATATAAATATACCATTTTTAGGAACAAATACTTTGTATTCAGAAATATTAAGTTCGAAATTTGTTTTGTCTTTGTTTGTTATTCTAAAAATAATATCATCACCTGCCAATCTCTTTCCAGGTGCACCATTTGTGTTTTCATAGAACTGCATTTTAAACAAAGTAGAAAAAGATTGTTTTCTACTAGAAGATCTTTTAGAACTTTCCATCATAACGGGTAAAAAAACAGAAGCAATTTTAGTTGATTTCATATAATCCCTAGGGAAAAAGACTGCTATTTCCGATTCTACAGTAGGTAACCAACATCTAAAGTAATCATCGTGTATTTCAGAACTTTTTTTCTTTGTCTTATACTTGCCTAAATTTTCTGCTTTTACAACTACTTCTTGAAGTTCTGCAATATCAGGTGTTAATAAAATAGTCTTTGGGAGATTATTTGTGCTAAGACCCTTTTCTTTATATCCAAGTGCCGATATATATAATGAATCGATGTCGCTATATCTTTTTTTAGAAAATTTAAAGATTCCATCTTCATCAGCAAATAATCCATTACCATTACCAAATGAAATTGTAGCATAAGATATAGGGAATTTTTGTACAGAATCTTTGATTGTGTATACTTGACTATAAATACCACTGGATATCAGTAATAGAAGGATATAGAGGACTTTTTTCATAGTAGGTTAGGAGACTAAATAGGCTGTTAAAATAGTGAAAATATTTTAAAACATTCTTTATATTTCATTAGTTACAAATGTAATCGCTCTTTAATGCATTGACTTTTCATATTTTGATATAATCAAAAAAGAAGCCAAAAAATGAATAAATTATTATTTTTAAGTATTGTTTTTTAATAATAACATACTGGTTAAAGATTAAATAATATAGGTACATACTCTATCTTTGCAAGATTAATAATATTCCTTATTTGGTTTAAAACAAAGAGTGTTTGAAAAAAGCAATTTATTTTATGCTACTAAGCACCGTTTCTTTTACGGTGATGAATTTACTGGTTAAATATTTAGTAGGCTTTAGTGCATATCAATTAGTTTTTTTTAGATCAATCGGAACTTTGTTTTTTACGATGCCATTTTTAATTCATCATAAAATATCAATTCTAGGAAATCAAAAGAAGTTACTAGTACTTCGTGGTTTAGCAGGGGTAACCTCTATGGGGTTGTTTTTTATGTCGGTAGAATATCTTAAAATAGGTTCTGCAGTATCTCTACGGTATCTTTCTCCAATTTTTGCTACTATATTAGCAGTTATATTTTTAAGAGAAAAAGTTAAAAACATTCAGTGGTTATTTTTTTTATTAGCGTTTACAGGTGTTTTGATTATCAAAGGATTTGATGCAGAGATTAATTCTTTAGGATTGGTATTAATTGTTTTTTCTGCGCTATTTAGTGGATTTGTATATGTTTTAATTAATAAAATAGGTTTAAGAGACCATCCGGTAGTTATTGTGAACTATTTTATGTGGATTGCTACTGTTTTAGGTGGAATTCTATCTATTTTTAATTGGAAGAAAACTCCACAGGGTATGGAGTGGGCATTATTATTAAGCTTAGGAGTCTTCGGCTATTTTGGCCAACTATTTATGACAAAAGCTTTTCAATCACAAGTTACTAATAAGGTAGTTTCTTTAAAATACATGGAGGTAATATTTACCATGATAGCAGGTATTTTCTTATTTGGGGATAAATATCCTTTGCTTAGCGTTTTAGGTACTATAATGGTAATTACTGGATTAATTCTTAATATGTTTTATAAATCTAAATAGATAATGATTGTAGTATTTATACTTAAACAATTATTCCAGATTTTTTATTCAACCCACATTGTTCCAAAAACTTATTAGTAAATACTTCTCGCGTATCGTCATCCAGAAGCTCGTTACGTGAATCTATCCAATGTTGGACAATAGTGGTGCCATACATTTTTTGTATCCTGTTATAATTAAGGTTGAAATTTATTTTACCCCAATGTAGTGTGTATGCAATGTTCTTTGCTTCTAATCGATTCCATATTTTGTCATAAAAATCTCTGGTTACTTTAGAGTCAACACCGTCTAATTCCAAAACACAAGTTTTAGTAAATTTTGTAAAACCTAATAATGCTTTTGTGCCTTTTACATATCGCAAAGAAATTCCTCCAGGAAAAGGATTGCCATTATCAATAATATCCATTATTTCTTGTACTACTTGTACGCTATCTTTAATATTTATTCCAAGTGCCGCACTTGCGACTTTTCCTCTAAATTTAGTATTGTTATATGTTTCTCCAATAGTGCCTTCTAAAGCAGGAGTTTCTTTATAAGCCAAAGGAAATAATAGATTAACTAAGCTTGGTACTAATTTTACAGATAAAGTACCTAGACTGTCCATCATAGTTTGTATTAGACCTAATAAATCATCTCCATATGTTAATCCATTTTGATCTCTTTCTCTTCGTGTGTAATCGTCACGGTATTTTCTCTTGTATGCAACCTTAATAAAAACACCTTTGTCAATATTATTGGGTTTAAAATCATATGGATTTATAAGTACTTCAAAATGGTATAATTCTCTATCCAGAGAAACTTCAGGAAAAGGCATTAAATCTTTAATACCAGAAAAGTTTTGTGTAGTCATTGTATTTTTTAAAGCATCATTATATGCTACTTTATCAATACGATGTTCTTCTAATAAAAATTTGGGTTCTGTTTCTATTAATACACCATGAATGAAACCAAAACTTCCAAAACTTACGATTGCAGCGTTAAACATGATATCATCCTGAATTCTTTCTGCTCCTAGCCAATTAACAAATTTATCAGACATAATAGGAGTAGACTCTCTCTCTAACCAAATATGTCTATCCTGGCCTACTATTAAGTGTAATCCTACTACAAAGTCCTGTAATGCACCAACGTTATAAGCAGCACCGTGTGTTCCTGTAGATAATGCTCCTGCGATGGTTTGACCATTACTAGCACCGGATGCTTTAATGGATCTGCTTGGTCTTTTTTCTTTTTCGAGTTTAGCATTTAGTTGTAAGATAGACATTCCGCATTGCGTAAAAAATAAGTTTTCTGGAATACCTCCTTCGTTTAAATAATCTTTTGCTACGTATGATTTAGAGATAGAAAAAGAAAGCCTTAGTGATTTAGTGTCAATAATACCTCCTTCAGAAACAGCTACTTTAGAAAAAGACCAGCCGCTACCCATTGCGCGTAATCTGATTTTATTTTTAATAGCATGTCTTATTAACCATTGGATGTTTTTAGTGGTAGCTCTATATTTTTCAGAACTTTTAGATAAAGAATGGTCGTTTCTTATTTTAAAAGAAGCATTTTTAGTTAATTTTTGAGTAAAATTTTGATGTCTGTTTTCCCAAGAAGTGATTGGTAGTATTTCTATGCCTTTTGGTAATGCCATTTTTGAAGTTTTTTAATTGTTATAAATCTTCGATAGGAGTTTCTACAGGTGCGCATTCCCATTCTATTGTTTGTGGGACTGCTATACCAAGAGTAATTGCTGAAATTAAAATATATCCCAGGTTGGTTTTACTAGTAACAGCATTCATTTTTTTAGATTCACATTCTGGGTTGATATCTTTAGGAGTTACTAACCCCCAAGCATAACTCCAGGATGTTTTATGATGTTTTACAATAGAATCATTATCATACTCGCTGACAACTCGTGTTGACATACAGCTCTGAAAAAGGATTAAAAGCAATAATAATATGCTAATTGTGCGTAATTGGATATAATTTTTCATACCTCAGATGTTTTATGAGGCAATAAGACGATTGAAGGGTGACTATGTTATTGGTAAAAGTATGAATATAAATAGTGAGTCAAAAGGGGTTTTTAACTGTATTTTCTTATAACTAAACATTAGAATATAAAGTATATTGTAATATACTTTATGCGTTTTTTGGTTTAATTGTGTATATTATGATATACTTTATTATATTTGTATAATACTTTTTTAAAATATAACTAAATATACCTTATATGATTTTTTTGTTTATAAAGTATATTTTTGTATACTTTAAATTTTAAATTATGGATTTAAATAGATTTTCGGATAATGATGTTTTGTTAGAGCTTACACAACGCGTAAAAAAGAGAAGACTTAATCTTAATATCACACAAGAAGAGCTTTCTAACAAGGCAGGTGTGCATGTGCAAACAATAAAAAATTTCGAGTCCGGTAAAGCGACAACTTTACTTACATTTATTCAAATATTACGGGCTTTTGGAGAGCTTGATGCTTTAAGTTCTTTTTTGCCTGATCCTGGTATTAGTCCTATTGAATTATTAAAATTAAAAGGAAAAGAAAGAGAAAGAGCTTCTGGAAATTCAAAAGATAAACCAAACAAGTCATCATGGTAGATGTAATAAAAATAACACTCTGGGGAAAAGAATTAGGGGCTTTAAGTTGGGATAATGATAAGAAGTATGCATCATTTGAGTATTTTCCTGAATTTTTGAATAATGATTGGGAGGTTTCTCCTATACATATGCCTTTAGGTACATCAGAGAAAAGAATATATAGTTTTCCTCGCCTTAACGAAGATACTTACAAAGGACTTCCTGGAATGTTATCAGATGTATTACCTGATGATTTTGGAAATAGGTTGATAGACCAATGGTTATTACTTAACAATATATCCAAAACAGAATTTACTCCTTTAGATCGTCTATGTTATATAGGATCTCGAGGTATGGGCGCCTTAGAGTTTCAACCCGCGAGAAATTTAGGGAATAAAGTAGCGAGTAATGTAGTAATAGACAAATTAGTTATACTCGCTCAGAAAGTTCTAGATTCTAGAGAGCAAATTGAACTTAATATTGATGAAACTGAACATTTAAATGAATTAATAAAAGTAGGTACTTCTGCTGGAGGGCAAAGAGCAAAGGCAATTATAGCATACAATTCTAAAACAAGTGAAATTAAATCCGGTCAAACAGATGTTCCTGAAGGTTTTGAACATTATCTGTTTAAATTTGATGGAGTAAATGATGTGTCTCTAGGAGATCCACATGGTTATGGGAAGATAGAATATGCATATTATTTAATGGCTTTGGATTGTGGGATTGAAATGGAACATTCTCAGTTGTTTAAGGAACATGACAGAGCACATTTTATGACCAAGCGATTTGATCGTTTACCTAATAATAAGAAGTTGCATATGCAGACATTATGTTCTTTAGCACATTTTGATTATAAATCTCCAGGAGCATATTCTTATGAGAATGCATTTGATATTATGCGACAACTTAGATTACCGCATCGAGATGCTATCCAGTTATATAAAAGAATGTTGTTAAATGTTATTGCAAGAAATCAAGATGATCATACCAAAAACATTTCATTTTTAATGGATGAACTAGGAGTGTGGAAATTAGCTCCTGCATATGATATTACATATTCTTACAATCCAACAGGGATATGGACTAGTATGCACCAAATGTCAATTAATGGAAAGAGAAATGATTTTACTATTAGCGATTTATTAACTGTAGGGAATAAAATAAGTTATAAAAACAGCAAGACTGAAATACAACAAGTATTAGATGTTGTAGCTAATTGGAGTTACTATGCTAACAAAGCTGGAATACCATCTAAACAAGCCAATAAATTACAACAAGCATTTAGAATGAATTTATAGATGAGTACAAAAAAGAAATCCAAATTAAGTTATATAACTACTAAAGGAATATTTTATATCACATTATTAGTTATAGTTATTACAATACTTCAGGTTTGGCAATTTGGATTAGAAAAGGAAAGAACTATTATAGAAAACTCTGTCTTATCCACGACAATACTATCTGTGATTTTTTTTCTCTTTATTACAATCGGTCTATATTATGGAGTAAAACTAAAAGATAATTTGGGTAAAATGACAGATCGATTAGATTATAATAGGGAAGGTGTGTCCGATTTTTTTAATATAGATGCTGATATACCAGATGTTGGTGATGGATGCGAAGGTATTGTATTAAGTATACTATTATGGATTCTAATAACTATTTTAATAGGAGTATTTTTATGGTTGTTTGGAGGAGTGCTATGGAGTGTTTTAATTACATTTTTAGCGATGCTTTATTGGATTTTCTTTAGGGCATTACGTTTGGTTTTTAAAAAATCTCCAGTTTGTAAAGGTAATCTTCCCAAAAGTATTAGATATGGGATTAGTTATACAGTATTATATAATTTTTGGATTTATATAATAATTTTGATAGCTGAATTTATAAAACAATAATTATCGAGCATATAAGTACCGAGAAATTTGGTGAATTATTTAGGGCAAAAAAATTCAAAATTTGATTACGATAAGCGGGGTAAAATGTTTCAACTTAGAAACTAATTTAAGACTCATTGTACTTATATACTCAAATAATAAGGTGTTGTTCTAGTTAAAATCTTCTCTCAGATAATACATTAACTTAGATTTGTCTGTAAAACTTTTAATTGTAATAATTTCACCGTTTAATTTATTATAAATTATTTCAGCGAATAAAAAGTCTATGTAGAATATACTGTAGTAAAAGTCTCTATTAGCATCGTTTATAGAAAAAAGGTGTATTCCTTTATTCCAAATGTTACGATATTTCTCTGCTAAATTTTGCGAATTAAACCGCTTCTCTAGGGTAGTTTTTTGCATAAGCATTATGATTTTAAGATTTAAGGCACTACTAAACTACGGAAAAACCGTAAATAAACAAACATTAAAACGGAAAAATTTGAAAATTCCCCATTTATTACTTGTAAATTATTAAAAAGTACTATTTAAACGTTATTATTAATTAATGATGTAAATAGAATAAAATATTATTTTCGTAGCTTAAAAGTAAAATTATATTGGCTACAGTTTCTCAAAATATATTTCTAACTAGAAAAGAAAAACAACGTTGTGTTTGTTGTGGTAAAAAAATTCCTTTTGGCAAATCGTTTGTTGCAGAAACCGAAGATCATAAAGGTACTTGTTTTGCTTGTTCCCCATTTTTAGGATACTCCTTATTACCGGCAGGAAATGCAGCGATGACTAGAAGGTCTAAAAAACACTCAAAACTTTGTGGAGTCGTTTTAAAATGGAATCAACGTAGAAAGCGATACGAGCGTAAAGGGCAATTTGTAGAAGAAATAGCAATTGAAAAAGCAAGGTTAGAGTGCGAAAATGATAGAGAAGCTAGAGAACTTAAAAATAAAAAGGCAGCTATTGTAAGAGAACAGAAAGATAAAGTGTATATCTTAAATTTTGCAAATGCAATAAGAAATAAATATCCTAATTGCCCTCAAAAGCGAGAGTTTAAGATAGCATCGCATGCTTGCGAGAAACATAGTGGAAGAGTAGGGCGTACTGCAGACGCCAAAGAATTTGACCCACAAATGATTGACTTGGCTGTACAAGCACATATACGGCATACAGAGACTAATTACGATGAACAATTTGGTAAAGGAAAAAGAAAGACTGAGATTAGATCAGATGTTCAGTCAAAAATTGAGAGTGTTTTGAATAAATGGAAATAGTAAGTACTATATTCTAATATTCTAAGTGTAAAATTATTTAAGTTTTTAGAGATGGCAAAAAAAGGTAGAGAGAAAAATACATTAAATAAAGCAAAACATTCAAAGCTTATGAATCGCAAAAAGAATAAGCTTAAAAAAGAAAAAGAACAAAGGGCAGAACGATTAAAAGCGATAGTTCGAAAAGCTAATGAATCCAAAGAAAAAAGCTCTGATAATGAATAAATGTTATTGTGGTAAAGAAGTGTCCTATAGCGATTGTTGTGGTAAGGTTCATAAAGACATACTAAAAGCTACAACTGCCGAAGATTTAA
The DNA here is from genome assembly GCF_943733665.1 of Aquimarina sp. Aq107. Classification (NCBI taxonomy): domain Bacteria; kingdom Pseudomonadati; phylum Bacteroidota; class Flavobacteriia; order Flavobacteriales; family Flavobacteriaceae; genus Aquimarina; species Aquimarina sp. Aq107. The sequence continues at coordinate 2,007,665 of NZ_OX030782.1, forward strand.
TGAGATCTCGCTATAGTGCTTTTGTTTTGGCTAATGGTGATTACTTAATGAAAAGTCATCACAGTACTACACGCCCTTTAAAAGAAAAGAAATCTATTGTTGCCTGGACTAAATCTGTTAATTGGGTTAAGCTAGAAGTTTTAAATACTACAGATGGATCAGAATATGATAAGAAAGGAACCGTGGAGTTTAAAGCTTTTTACTTTGAAAAAAATAAGATAGAATGTATTCACGAAAACTCTGCATTTATTAAAGAAAACGGGTATTGGGTATATCTAGGCGAAGCTTAAAGATTATGTATCTCATAATTGGTGCTTAAAAATATTTGGTCTTCCTACTTAACGAATTTTTAAAGATATTCTTTCAACAGGGTAGTTTAGCAATTGTATTGTTTGCTTTTTTTGGTTTATTGACCGATAAATGTCAGGTAATATTTCTCTTCAGTTTAAAAACAACCTACTCTTTTATTTCTCAAAATATATCTATGTATATCCATCAACATATAAACTTTTTCAAGAAAGGGGGTAACAAAATAATCTCCCTTTTTATATAAGTATGTAAAATCAAAACGCGCGCTTGATAAATACACTTTTTTTGAGGTGGCCGAAAATCATAAAGAGTAGGCAAAATCTAAACATACAAATAATGAAAAAGGTATTCTTATTACCCAAAGGCTTAGACAAATTTTCTACAAAAGAGCTTAAAAATATGGAGGCTATTTTAGGAGGAACTGTAGATGTACCGGATATTATATATTACCCAACTAGTGGTGGTAGAAGATGTGCAGAAGGCCAGGTTTGGTCAGAAACATTACAGCGATGTGTTCTTGTTGCTGTCGGAAACCCAGTTCAGCACAGGTAAATGATTTGGTTTTATATCCAAACATATATTGATAAATAGGTTGTTTAATCAACCTATAAAATACTAAGCGGAGTGGAGTAAACTTGTACAATTTTTATTCTCCAAACTTCGCTTAGTATGTTTAATACTCTTAACTTTTTAATTCCTTATTCATGCAATTCGATGCCTTAATACTCAAAGTAGCTAGTAGATGTAATCTTAATTGTTCCTATTGTTTTATGTATAATCTTGGTGATACTACATATAAGGGGCAACCTAAATTTATGTCGTATGAAATAATTGATTCCATTTTAGAAAAAACCAGACGATATATTCAGAAATATAATAAAAAGGAATTTTCTTTTATTTTCCATGGCGGAGAACCTTTATTAATAGATAAGGAGTTTTACAGAACTTTTGTAGCTAAAGCTAATAACATCAATAAACTGCTTCCTAATGTCATTTTTAAGTATGATATACAAACCAATGGAGTTTTAATAGATGAGGATTGGTGTACACTGTTTAGAGAATTAAATATTTATCCTAGTACCAGTGTAGATGGCACAAAAGAAGCGCACGACATGTTTAGAGTAGATCATCGGGGAAATGGTAGTTATGATCAAGTATGTAGAGGAGTTAAGTTATTAAAAGAGCAAATAGGATATGCTGATACAGTTTGTGTAGTAAATATTAAAGAAGATGCAGATACTATGTATAAAAGTTTCAAGAAAATGAATGCAAATTCTGTAAATTTCTTAATTCCAGATTATACACATGATAATTTTCCCTTTGATAAAAATAAAACGGAAATGGCTGATTGGTTAATTAAGCTATTTGATGTTTGGATACAGGATTCTGAACGATATAAGATTCCTATTTTTATAGGGTTAGTAAATAGGTTGTTAGGTGTTACCGAACAAACAAATAATGAATCTGCCGTTTTGGTCATCGAAACAAATGGAGAAATAGAAGCGATAGATTCTTTAAAAGCTTGTGGACATGGTTTTACAAAATCAGGAATTAATGTATTGCACAATGATTTTTCTGATATTAAAAAATCTCCTTTAGGGAAGTTGTATTTTGAAGAAAGTACAACAAAGTTGTGTGGTCAATGTCTTAGTTGTCCAATAAAAGAAGTCTGTCAGGGAGGTAGGTTGGTTCATAGATATAAAAAAGAAAATGGTTTTAATAATACATCTGTATATTGTAATGATCTTATAAAGTTGATAGCTCATATTCAGAATACCTTAATGACTATTTTTCCTAAATTATATAGTCAGAAAAATATAGATTGTATAAAAAGTGAAGAAATTATTCAATATTTGAGTAAGGAAAGGAGAAATTCTTCTACCAATTCAATGTTCTCTATAGAGTTAGAGTATTTTGCTTCCAGCTAGAATTGAAATTTTAAGTATTCTGATTATAAAGAACTGTTTACATTCATTTTAGTACTAATAGTTTCATTATGAAAAAAAATCTTCAAAATAATGATCATTCAATGGGCGAATTTGCTACTGTTGATCAATGTTCGTTAAGAGGACATTTACGTTGTGTATATACTACTGGTAAAGAAGTGTATCGAGATGGTCGTAATGGTCGAAAAACAATTCATTGGTGGACTATGTCTTATATCGGAAGAGCTTGTACTAGAAAGTGGGGTAAACGAGCTGGAATTTTTTATGAAGCTTTATTCGTAGTCCCTCATTACATTGGAATATTCTTTGGAAACCTTCTTGGATATTGTATGTTTTTAGTTTTAGGAAGTAAGAAATGATTCATCTAATTCATTATTTGAATTAGAATTATTTTGTAAATATTACCACAATAATTGACCTGTTATTGTGTTTAAGTAATGTTAATTTTATGAAATAATTATGAAAAATTGGCTAATTATATTTTCATTCATTTTTTGTTGTTCTTCTATTATTGCTCAAAAGGAAATTAAATTTTCTAGTTACTTTAAAACCAATAAGGCGAACTTACGGCTTAGTGATTTCTCAAGACTTTCTAGGTATATTGATTCAATTTCGAAATTAAAAAACGTTGGTAAAATAAAAGTTTTTGGTTATTGCGACGATGTAGGAGAAGAAGCTAATAATCTTATGTTATCTCAAAAAAGATCAGAATTCGTCTCTGAACAAATTAAGGTTAAAGCAAATAAGCAGACGGTACTATTTTCTCCTGTAGGTAAAGGGGAGTTACCAATTGATGACGAGAGTGATTTTTCTGTATCGGAACAAAGAAAGAAAAACAGAAGAGTTGATATTATTGTTTATTTCAATGATAAAAATCGGATTATTGATGACTATCATGAGAAGGGTGATAAAATTATTTTAAATAATGTTTTGTTTCAAGGTGGTAAAACTTTATTCTTACCAAGAACGGATTTTGTATTACATAAATTGGTAAAAGAATTAAAAGAAAAAAGAAGTTACATATACAACTTCAAGGTCATATAAATCAGTTAAAACCTCAGCAGATGGCTGACTCTACATTATATAGACCCGAAGACAATTTATCTACACGAAGAGCAAAAAAGGTATATGATTTTTTAATTTCTAATGGTATTGATAAAGAACGATTATCTTACATAGGTTTCGAGGGTAAATTTCCGTTAGGTACATATCCGCAATATAATAGAAGAGTAGAAATAGAAATAACGGATATCAAAGAATAATATAATTCTGTTAAAAACTTGTTTTCTTTTTCTCCTAAAAAAATAAGTTATTTGTTCCCGGAAAAAAAAGTAGTCATTGGAAGAACAAATTATTACAACGAAGAAGTTTACTCGAAATAATTTCTTTAAGAATACCTATTGTGTGTTTAAAGGAGTACGTTTAAGAGAAATTTCTAGGAGAAAACCTCATTATCGCAGTGAATCGGGTAGTACCTATTATTATACAACTAATGGAGTATATCGTCTATCTAATCATTGGGGTAGAGCTGCTAAGTGTAATTGGAGATTGGTCTCAGAAATTCCTGTGGAGATTGATGATCTACGATTAGGGTATGCTGATTGGACTGATTTTAGAGAAAACCTAGATCAAGATGTGGATGCATATTATATTGCTGTAGATTTCGAAACCAAAACTGTTAGTTATAAGCATAAGGACAATCCTGCTTATGATCATATTGCAATTATTAGACCTGTAGATGCTACTCGTAAATTGATTAAACAGATAAAAACTCTTTTAGAAGACCATAAATGGGCAAAGTACTATGATTATGAGGATTTAGATGAGTTCCGTAAAGAAATAGTTATGGAATTAGTAAACACAACCAAAACACTACATGATATTAGAAGAGAATTAGCATCGGGCTAAAACTATTCGGGCATTATTACATAACTGTTATCGTCAGGTACCTTTGGAAATTGTTTGTTCCTCCATTTTTCTTTTGCTTCTTCTAGTTTAGTCGAACTAGAGGAAACAAAATTCCAATAAATATGGCGTTCTTCAGGAAATGGTTGTCCTCCGAAAAGTAAGATGTGTGTATTTGGTTCTAAAACTATGGTACATGTATCTTCTATTTTAGAAACTAGCATATTTCCTTTTGGGATTTTGTTTTCACAAGCTTGTATTTCTCCTTCAACAATACAGATACCTATTTCTCCTCGTAATTCGCCTTTGATTTGTAATTCGTAACGTTCATTATTTTTTACTTCTACCATAAAAAGTTCTGAATGCACAGGCAACGATGATATTCTACCATATCCTTTTCCGGCAACTAACTTAAATTCAGTTGTTCCATCATTCCAAGAAGGGATTTTAGTTTTATCTAAATGATGAAATTCTGGTGCTATATTTTCTAAATGTTTTGGTAGTGCTACCCAAATTTGATATCCGTGTGTTATAAATTCTGTACCGTCCCTCATATCCTTAGGAGTACGTTCGGTATGTGTAACTCCTTTTCCGGCAACCATCCAATTCACAGAACCTGGAGAAATACGTTGATTGGTACCAATACTATCCTGATGCATAATTTCACCATCTAATAAATAAGTTAAAGTAGATAATCCAATATGTGGGTGTTGATCTACATCCATATATTTCCCTTTTTTAATTGTTGTAGGACCCATATGATCAATAAAAATGAAAGGACCTACCATTCTTTTTTTTCGAAAAGGAATAAGTCTCCCAACAAGAAAATCACCAATATCTCTACTTCGTTCTTCAATTATTAAACCTTGATTAGACATGAAAACTGTTTTTATTTCATTTTAAGTTTCTAAAATACACTTTTTACCTACAGTATTTCGTTAAATAAGTATTAACGATTGATTGCAATTAAGAGGATGTTCATACCTTAAAATAATTTACTATCTTTTCCCTAGCAATATTAAACAACCACAACTAACCAATGGAAATATTCTCCTCGTATAATTTAATAATCGAAGTTTCACTAGTCCTTATTTTATCCTTTATTTTTAATGGAATAGCAAAGAAAACTAATATTCCAGCTGTATTAATGTTGATTATATTAGGTATTATTATTCAGTATGCGATTAAAGCATTTGGAGCGGGATCTTTTGATTTTTTCCCGATGCTAGAAATACTTGGAATTGTCGGGTTAATAATGATTGTGTTAGAAGCAGCATTAGAATTAAAGTTAAAAAAAGAAAAATTAGTTCCTATCTTAAAATCTCTTGGGATTGCTTTAATAGGGCTTGTTGCGTCTGCATATATTGCTGCGGTAATATTAAAGGCACTTATTGATGGAATGACGTGGCAATCTGCTTTGTTATATGCTACTCCATTATCTATTCTATCAAGTGCTATAATTATTCCAAGTGTAGCCGGATTGTCAGAAGCAAAAAAAGAATTTCATGTGTATGAAAGTACATTCTCTGATATTTTAGGAATTATGATGTTTTATTTCCTAACAGGAAAACTTAATCCCGCAGAAGATGCTGGAGTCTCAGGGTTTGCATTTAATTTAATTATTACGATTATTATATCACTAATTGCTAGTTATGGTATTATTTTAATTTTTCAGAAAATAAAAAGCCAAGTAAAACTCTTTTTACTAATTGCTGTTTTGTTATTGTTATATGGAGTAGGAAAAAAAATGCATTTATCCTCTTTGATTATCATTTTGATTTTTGGTCTAGTAATCGCTAATATGAAATTGTTTTTTCAATGGAAACTAGAAGGTTTATTGGATTTTGAAAAAGCAAAAACAATTTATCACGAATTACACGTGATTACTGCAGAAACTGCATTTGTAGTACGAACATTGTTTTTTGTGATTTTTGGTATTACAATTACATTATCTTCTTTATTAAATTTAAAAGTGGCTTTAATAAGTATCCTTATTATCATTTCGATTTATTTGATTCGATATGTATTATTACGATTATTTGTTGGAAAAGATATTTCGCCTCAGTTATTTATTGCTCCCAGAGGATTAATCACAGTACTATTATTCTATGCAATACCTGCAGAGGCAATGATTCCAGGTTTTGAACCAGGAATTTTATTATTTGTAATCATTGGAACTAGTCTTATAATGACTGGCGGTATGATACGTGATAATAGGGTGAAAGCGGTAGCACTAACTCCTGAAGAGATTGAAGAAGCAGCTGATGCAGAAGTAGCTTATATCATGAATACTACAACCGATCTTAGCGAAATTGAAGATTCCTCTGAAGAGGAAGATGATGATGAAATTTATGAATAATTAGTAAAAATGAAACGATTACATCGCTTAACAGCTATTTTAGTTAAGTTACAGTCTAAAAAAATAGTTCAAGCTTCAGATTTAGCAGAGAAATTTGATGTAAGCATTCGTACTATTTATAGAGATATGCTTGCATTATCTGATGCTGGTGTTCCTATAGGAGCCGAGGCAGGTACAGGTTATTTTTTGGTTGATGGGTATTCTCTTCCCCCAATTATGTTTTCAGAAAAGGAAGCGAATGCATTAATAACTGCTGCTAAGATTATTCATACTAATAATGATGAATCACTTATTTCTGATTATAATACTGCTATAGAAAAAGTTAAAGCGATTCTGAATACAACACAAAAAGAAAAGTTAGAACTTTTAGAAAAAAGAATTGTTAGTCCTCCTTATAAAAAGTCTCCAGCTAGTACTTATTTATCAGTAATTCAAAAAGCTATTACAGATTTGAGAGTACTAGAAATAGAATATACAGCTGCTTCTACAGAATATACCAAACGATCAATTGAACCTTTAGGCGTATATTTTACGAATACTATTTGGGTGTTAATAGCTCATTGTAGATTACGCAATGATTATAGGGAATTTAGGACAGATCGAATTATCAATTTAATAGAAACTTCAGAGTTATTCCCTCCAAAATTTTTCACTTTAGAAGAGTACTTCAAAAAATATATGGAACATTAAAAATACTACTGACATAAGGTTGTCACACTCTACTTGTAGTTTTGGTGAAAATTAGAATATGTATCACTTAATTCACACAATTATGCTTAGTATGTTTTTATGCTGCGCAACTACATTTAGTCAAAACCACAACCTTATGAAAGACAAACCTTATTCAATTGAAATCGTATTATTCGAAGTAATGCCAGGTTACACCGCAGAACAAGCCAAGAAGGCTATAGTCTCTTTAAATGATATCGTTAAATTATATGATGGATTTATAGATAGAACAACCGCAAGTAGTGTCGATGGTAAGTTTATTGATCTACTATATTGGACAGATATTAAATCAGCTAAACTAGCTGGAGAAGATATTATGAAAAACCCAAAAGCGTTAGAAATTTTTGAAGTTATAAAACCGGAGTCAATGCAGATGTTTCACATGGATGTTTTTAACCAATTCGAAGAATAATCATATATTTAAAGAGAATGTACTATGTTATCAGATTTAAAACCTATTATGCAAACAAGTAAAAAGATTCCAGAGCACATCATAAATCGAAAAGGTCCAAGAAGTGCTAAAGATTTAGATCCGGAAGTATTAGAATATTTAAATAGAGGCTTAATTGAGACAGCTAACCTTATGGAATGGTTAGCTGTGGATCAATTAAAATTACTAAAATGTATACTAGATGATTTAAACAAATCTAATTGGTATGATAGTTTTTATGAAGCAGTGTCTGATCAAAAAAAACCAAGTGCCAATACCAATACAAAGGTTATTGGAGTTACTTTTGCCCAATTGACCAATGACCGTAAAATAATTGACTATTTGTCTAATCATCCTTCTGATGTATGTAGATGTTGGGTAACTCAGTATTATAGTGGATTAGAAATGTCAATCACAGAAAGACTCCATACTAATAAGCCATTTGCTGCAGATCCACATTTTGGGGTTAGAGAAGTTGCAATCTTTGCAACAAAGGAATACATAATTCAAGATTTAGATCAATCTATTATGATATTATCTAATTGGACAAAAGATACCGATGAGAATGTTAGACGCTATGCAGTAGAAACCATTAGGCCGATAGGGGTTTGGACAAAAAAAATAGACGAACTTAAAGAAACTCCTGAAAAAGCAATTGAAATTTTGGAAGCGTTAAAATCTGATACATCAAAGTATGTAAAAGATGCTGTAGGTAATTGGTTAAATGATGCAAGTAAGACAAGACCAGATTGGGTTCTTAAGATATGTAAAAAATGGGGAGAAAATAGTCAGTCTAAAGATACTAAGTATATTATTAAAAAGGCTCTAAGGACCATCAATAAGTAGCTTGCTAGTAGTTGTTAACTGTTGTCGATTTATCAACAATTATCATATTATTATCAAATCGAAAATAATGCTGCTAAATAATTATTAAATAATCATTAAATCTTATTCTTTTTAAAATTTATATAGGTAAATGTTTTCAGCTTTTTTATAGCTTTAAACTCCTGTTGGAAGTTATTAACAACAGATTGATTTCATAAATTTTGCATTAAAGAATAAATAATGAGAGTACTTCATGCCAGTTTAGAATGTTATCCTTTGGCAAAAGTTGGTGGCCTTGGAGATGTTGTCGGTTCATTGCCAAAATATTTAACCGAACTAGGTTGTATTACAGAGGTTATTATGCCTTTTTTTGATAACTCAAGAATTAATGAACTTTCTTGTGAAGATATTTATACCGATTCATTGGTGCTAGGATCTAATTCCTTTGATTTTACTATAAAAAAAGTAATGTCCTCGGAGTTTGGGTTTCAAATATATTTAGTAGATATAAATGAACTACTATATAGATCAAATGTGTATAGCTATGAGGATGATACAGAACGATTTGTAGCATTTCAAATAGCGGTTTTAAATTGGCTTTTATCTATAGATATAAAACCTGATATTATACATTGCCATGATCACCATACAGGTCTTATACCTTTTTTAGTATCCCAAGTGGGTATTTATCAAAGTTTAATTGATATTCCTACCGTACTCACAATTCATAATGCGCAATATCAAGGTCAGTTTTCTTATGATAAATTAGATTATATACCACAATTTGATTTACATAATATTGGATTACTAGATTGGGATCAATGTATAAATCCTTTGGCGACTGCGATAAAGTGTGCTTGGAAAGTAACTACAGTTTCACCAAGTTACATGGAAGAGTTACAAGGTCAAGCTAATGGTTTAGAAGGGCTTTTATCACATGAAAAAGATAAATGTCTTGGAATACTGAATGGAATTGATCATCAGATATGGAATCCTGAAACGGATCCAATGGTCATTAGTAATTACGGAAATAAAAATATTGTTTCTGGAAGAAAGGAAAATAAAAGTTGGTTATGTAAAGAGTTCGGGTTTGATATAGATAAACCATTATTTGCATTTATAGGTCGACTTGTATATGAAAAAGGAGCAGACCTTCTTCCGGATATTGTTTCTGAGACATTGCAGCATTTGGATATTAATATACTCATATTAGGATCGGGTGATCCAGCTATAGAGTCAAGATTAAGAGAATTAAAAGGACGTTTTCCTAGTACATATAACACATATATAGGATATGATGAAAAACTATCACATATCATATATGCGGGTGCCGATTTTTTATTAATGCCTTCTAGAGTGGAACCTTGTGGGCTTAACCAGCTATATTCTTTAAGGTATGGTCTCGTACCTATAGTAAGAAAAATAGGCGGATTAAAAGACACTGTTATAGATATTGGTGATGGTGGTTTTGGGATCTGTCATGATCAGGTAAACGTTCAGGATGTATATAATTCAATTAAAAGGGGAATTGAATTTTATAACGACCAAAAAAGATATAGGAAAACACAAAAAGAAATTTTAAAAATTGATCATTCTTGGAATAATTCAGCTAATAAATACATTGAATTATATAAATCTTTAAAACAATCGCACAATGATTAACAAAAAAGTCCTTGCAATTATCCTTGGAGGTGGACAAGGAACCAGATTATCTCCTTTAACCGAAAGTAGATCAAAACCAGCAGTATCTATCGCTGGAAAATACAGATTGGTAGACATTCCTATTACCAATTGTATACATTCGGATATTAAAAGAATGTTTGTGCTTACGCAGTTCAATTCAGCTTCTCTAAATAGTCACATTAAAAACACCTATGTTTTTAGTTCTTTTAGTCAAGCTTTTGTAGATGTTCTTGCCGCAGAACAAACGCCTGGTAATAAAACATGGTTTCAAGGTACTGCAGATGCTGTAAGACAATCGATGCATCATTTTCTTAATCATGATTTTGAGTACGCACTTATTTTATCCGGTGATCAATTGTATCAAATGGATTTTAATGATATGATTGAAGCTCATATAGAGAAAGGAGCTGATATCTCTATAGCTACATTGCCTGTTAACCCAAAAGACGCCACCGATTTTGGGATTTTAAAAACTGATGAAAATAGTTTTATCAGTTCATTTACTGAAAAGCCAAATTCCGATAAACTTCCAGGTTGGGAATCTGAAGTAAGTGAAGAAATGAAAAGTGAGAATCGTCACTATTTGGCATCAATGGGGATTTATATATTTAATAGACAGTTGCTAGTTGATTTGCTTTCTGATCCTTCAAGAATAGATTTTGGAAAAGAAATCATTCCTCAGTCGATTGAAGATCATAAAGTCTTAGCATATCAATATGAAGGTTATTGGACAGATATAGGAACTATTCCTTCTTTTTTCGATGCTAATATTGAGTTAGCAAACGATATTCCGAAGTTTGATTTATTTGATAATGATAGAAATATACTTACTAGACCGAGAATACTTCCTCCATCAAAAATATCAGGAACACTACTTAGTAAATCCATGATTGCAGAAGGTTGTCTAATACAAGCTAAAGAAGTTGAACAATCTGTTATTGGTATTAGATCCAGAATAGGAAAAGATACTATTATAAAGAACACCTATATGATAGGAAGTGATAGGTATCAAGACTTAGAAGAACTACAAACTGATGACAAGGAGAATAGGCCTTATATAGGTGTTGGAGAAAGATGTAATATTAATAATGTTATAATTGATAAGGATTGCAGAATTGGCAATGATGTTGTTATTAATGGAGGACCACATCTTAAGGATACTGATAATGAAAAATATGTGATAAAAGATGGTATTGTAGTGTTTAGAAAAGGTGCTATAATACCAAACAATTTTAAGATTTAAGTATCGATAATTTCCAAATTAAATAATTATAAATAGAAAAATCTATTTAGTTAAAATGATATTGATAGTATCGTGACCATTCTTATATGAATAAAGTAATAGTACATAGTTTATTTTCTGAATTTGATATTAATCTTTTTAAAGCTGGTAAGCATTATCGATTATATGAAAAATTTGGCTCACATATTATTACGGTAGATGGAGTTCGAGGAACATATTTCGCAGTTTGGGCACCATCAGCTAAATCTGTTTCTGTTATAGGAGATTTTAATTTTTGGGTAGAAAAAGAGCATCAATTGCATGTACGCTGGGATGAATCTGGTATATGGGAAGGTTTTATACCCGATATAGGAAAAGGTAATATTTATAAATATAAAATTCATTCTCATAATAATGGTATTGTAACTGAAAAAGCAGATCCATATGCCCGTAGGTGTGAACATCCCCCAAAAACAGCATCGGTAGTTTGGGAAGATTCATACGATTGGAAGGATAATGAATGGATGATTAAAAGGAAAAAGAATAACGCAATCAATGCTCCTTTTTCAGTTTATGAAGTTCATTTAGGCTCTTGGAAAAGAAAAATAGAAGAAGATCGATCTTTATCTTATACCGAACTGGCGGATGAATTGGTTTCCTATGTAAAGGAAATGAATTTTACTCACGTGGAGCTAATGCCTATTATGGAATATCCTTATGATCCATCTTGGGGATATCAATTAACTGGCTATTTTGCGCCAACATCTCGTTTTGGTTATCCAGAAGAGTTTAAATTGCTTGTAGATAAACTTCATCAGAATGATATTGGGATTCTATTGGATTGGGTGCCATCGCATTTTCCAGAAGATAGTCATGGTTTAGGTTTTTTTGATGGATCTTGTTTATATGAGCATCCCGATAAAAGAAAAGGGTATCACCCTGATTGGAAGAGTTTAATATTTAACTATGAAAGAAATGAAGTCAAAAGTTTTCTGATTAGTAATGCAATTTTTTGGTTGGATCAATTCCATGCAGATGGATTAAGAGTAGACGCAGTTGCTTCCATGTTATTTTTAGATTATTCTAGAGAAGATGGAGAATGGGAAGCAAACCAATATGGAGGCAGAGAAAACCTTGCAGCGATTGAATTCATGAAAGAGCTAAATAAAGAGATTTATATTAGTTATCCAGATGTACAAACAATTGCAGAAGAATCGACTTCTTTTCCTATGGTTTCTAAACCAACATTTCTCGGAGGGCTTGGTTTTGGTATGAAATGGATGATGGGTTGGATGCACGATACGTTACAGTACTTTTCAAAAGAGCCTATCTATAGAAAACATCATCAAAATGATTTAACTTTTAGTATGACCTATGCATTCACAGAAAACTTTATGTTACCATTGTCACACGATGAAGTGGTATATGGAAAAAGAAGTATTATAGGCAGAATGCCTGGTGATGAGTGGCAACAGTTTGCTAATTTACGATTGTTGTATAGTTATATGTTTACACATCCAGGTAGTAACTTGCTTTTTATGGGTGCCGAGTTCGGTCAACGAGAAGAATGGAACTTCCAGAGTAGCTTGGACTGGCATTTACTACAATACGATTATCATTCTGGAATTAAAAAGTTGATTACGGATCTTAATTCTTTATACAGAAATTACCCAGCTTTGTATGAAAAACAATTTGAGTCAGATGGTTTCGAATGGATAAGCTATGATGATCATGAAAATTCTGTAGTTGCCTATATTAGAAAAGGAAACAAGGATGAGGATACGTTAATTGTGGCTTGTAATTTTACACCAGTACCACGCTCTAATTATCGTATAGGATTATCAGCAAAAGGAACATTAACCCCAATATTTAATAGTGATGAAAAAATATATGGAGGAACTGGGGATTTTAGATCTAAAAAGATATTGATAGAAGATGCAAAATGGCATTATAGAGAATATTCGGCGGAGATTGATATTCCTCCATTAGGAACACTTGTTTTTAAAATTAAGAGTTAATTTATATAACCTAAATTATTTCATGTTTACAATACTATAGGGCACTTTATTAGTTGTAGTTTAAACAATTGTTAATTGATTAAAGTTTCAAACGTTTTCGTTGAATGTTTTTAATAAATACTAATTAAAAGAGTTCATTTATTGCAATAGATATCGTTTTTTTACATAACACAATAGTATAAGAAAAGAAACCAACCAACTATGATTACTAATACTGAGTTAGAGATAAAAGGGAACTTATTTCCCGGAAAAATCATTTCCTTTTCACAAAATGTAGATAAGATTAATTTCACTACAGAGAATGGTGTAATTCTTCAAGTAACTATTATAAGGGGAAGTGTTGTGCGCTTTAGATATGCAACAGATAATAACTTCGAGAAAGATTTTTCTTATGCAATTAGTGAAAAAGGTGTAAGAGGATATAGTGAGTTAGAGGTTAAAGAGTTAGAAGATAAATATGAGATTATCACCAAAAAAATTATAATTTCTATTGCTAAGGCTAACATCAGTGTTTCTATAAGCGATAAAGAAGGAAATATTATTTGTAAAGATGATTGGGGATTTCACTGGGAACAAAGTTATGAGTATGGAGGAAACATCGTGAAGATGAGTAAATCCGCTCCGCAAGGTGAGTGTTATTATGGTTTGGGAGATAAACCAATGCATTTAAATTTAAAAGGTAAGCGTATAGAAAATTGGGCTACAGATCAGTATGCATTTGGAAAAGATCAAGATCCATTGTACAAGAGTGTTCCGTTTTATATTGGAATGTATGAAGAGAGAGCATATGGAATTTTCTTTGATAATTCTTTTAAAACCTTTTTTGATTTTTGTAATGAAAGAAGAAATGTAACTAGTTTTTGGGCTCATGGAGGAGAGATGAATTATTATTTCTTTTATGGACCTGATATGCAAGAGGTAGTTACTAGATATACAGATCTTACAGGTAAACCCGAGTTACCGCCTTTATGGGCATTGGGATATCATCAATGTAAATGGAGTTATTATCCAGAAAGTAAGGTAAAGGAAATTACTACGAAATTTAGGAACTTACGAATTCCTTGTGATGCTATATATTTAGATATAGATTATATGGAAGGGTTTAGATGTTTTACTTGGAATAAGGAGTATTTTCCAGACCCAAAACGAATGGTAGAAGAATTAGCAGAAGATGGATATAAAACTATAGTTATCATTGATCCAGGGATTAAAATCGACGATAAATATTGGGTATATCAGGAAGCAATGGAAAAAGATTATTTCTGTAAGCGAGCTGATGGACCTTATATGAGAGGAAAAGTATGGCCAGGAGAATGTTTCTTTCCAGATTTTACTAATCCTGAGGTTAGAGAATGGTGGGCAGGATTGTTTAAAGAATTAATAGATGAAATAGGGGTTAAGGGTGTGTGGAATGATATGAATGAACCTGCCGTAATGGAAGTTCCAGGAAAAACATTCCCAGACGATGTACGTCATAATTATGATGGTAATCCTTGTAGTCATAGAAAAGCACATAATATTTATGGTACGCAAATGGCCCGCGCAACCTATGAAGGTATAAAAAGATTTGCCTATCCCAAAAGACCATTTGTAATTACGAGATCGGCATACTCAGGAGCACAGCGATATACTTCTTCTTGGACTGGTGACAATGTAGCCACTTGGGAACATTTATGGATAGCAAATATTCAGGCGCAACGTATGAGTATGAGTGGTATGTCTTTTACCGGAAGTGATATTGGGGGATTTGCAGAACATCCTACAGGAGAACTTTATGCTCGATGGATACAATTAGGTGTTTTTCATCCTTTTTGTAGAACACATTCATCAGGAGACCACGGTAATCAAGAACCTTGGACATTTGGTGAAGAAGTAATTGATGTAACACGAAAATATGTAGAATTACGTTACCAATTACTACCATATTTATACACCATGTTTTGGGAATATGCAGAAGAAGGAATACCAATGTTAAAATCATTAGTCCTATATGATCAATTGGATCCACAAACACATTATAGAACCGATGAGTTTGTTTTTGGAAATCAAATTTTAGTATGCCCTGTTCAAGAACCTAATGCCAAAGGAAGAAGATTATATATACCACGAGGTAATTGGTATAATTACTGGACTCGCGAATATGTAAAGGGAGGAATGGAACAATGGGTAGATGCAGATTTAGATACAATTCCGTTATTTGTAAAAGAGGGTGCTGTTGTCCCTAAATACCCTGTTCAGCAATATGTTGGTGAGAAAAAAATTGAACAATTAAAGTTAGAGGTGTATTATAAATTGGGCAATAAAGAAGTTTCTAAAGTATATGAGGACGCTCAAGACGGCTATGATTATGCTAAAGGACGATTTAGTTTACGAAGTTTTGCTTTTACTGGAAAAGAAAATGAAATTATTATACAACAGCATAAAAATGGAACATTTATTACCGAGTATGAAACAATGAAAATAGAGTTTATAGGACTACCTTTTGTTATAGGTAAAATTGAAATTGATAATGTTGTAGTATCCTTACGTGATCTTAAATATGATGCAAAAAATAATACCGTAGTTGTTCCAAAAAACTTTGCAGAGCTTCATATTGTAGCTAAATAATACAGTTTATCGATTATAAAAGCTTTACATAGAATATAGTGAATAAATAGATCGTTTTTTATTAAAAAGGATGTCTTGAATTTTGTAATTTTATATTACGTAAATTATATCTATCCGTAAATATTATGAAAAACAAAAAAATAGTCGTTGCGTTGGGATCTGTGTTTCTTTTTCTTTCTTGTGCTACGAACCCTTTTACTGGTAAGCAAACTCTGGCATTAGTACCTAATTCTCAGATTTTACCAGCGGCTTTTGCTCAATATGATCAGGTATTGAAAGAAAGTAAAGTACTAAAGGGTACATCAGAAGCAGAAATGGTTAAACGTGTTGGTCAAAAGATAGCTACAGCGGCAGAAAGATGGCTAAATGCAAATGGTCATCAAGGTTATTTGAGTGATTATAAATGGGAGTATAACCTAATAGATGATAAAGCAGTAAATGCTTGGGCTATGCCTGGTGGAAAAATAGCATTTTATACTGGTATTTTGCCAATTGCCCAAACAGAAACAGGAATAGCTGCTATTATGGGACATGAGGTAGTACATGCGATCGCAAATCATGGACAACAACGTATGAGCGCTGGACAATTACAACAAGTAGCCGGTGTGGCGACAGCAGTAGCTGTTAGCGGACAAAAGGAGGAAACACAACAAATAGTTGGAACGGCATTTGGCTTAGGTAGTCAATTTGGAGTTATGTTACCATTTAGTAGAAGTCACGAAACAGAAGCTGATAAAATTGGATTGACATTAATGGCGATTGCAGGATATGACCCTTCAGAAGCGGCTGAGTTATGGAAAAGAATGAAAGCTAACAGTGGAGGACAAGCGCCACCAGAGTTTATGAGTACACATCCGTCAAATGATACACGTATAGCGAATCTTACTGCTTGGGCACCAGCTGCAAAAGCTGAGGCAAGAAAATTTGGAGTTACTAGTTTTAAATAATTGTAAATTCTCAATTCTTAAAAAGATTATACTTATTTTAGAAGCTGTTCTGGAAAAACCCAGAACAGCTTTTTTAATATTCATACATGGGAAATACACTACCTAAAGGACATAAGAAATTATTAAATGCTTGGGCTTTTTATGATTGGGCAAATTCTGTATATAGTTTAACAATTGTTTCTGCTGTATTTCCAATCTTTTATGGATCTCTGTTTGAAAAAGATGAGATGATAGAAGTTTTTGGAGGCGGTATTAGAAGTACTCCTTTGATAACCATTGCCACTGCTATAGGTTTCGGTATTGTTGCAATTACTTCGCCTATTTTGTCTGGTGTAGCCGATTATATTGGTAATAAGAAAATTTTTATGAAATTCTTTAACTATATAGGTGCTTTGGCTTGTGTTGGATTATTTTGGTTTAGTAAAGAGACGATTTATTTTAGTTTATTTTGTTATATAATCGCTTTAGTTGGTTTTTGGGGTAGTATAGTTTTTTATAATTCCTATTTACCAGATATAGCATTTCCTGAACAGCACGATAAAATTAGTGCTAAAGGGTATTCTTTAGGTTATATAGGTAGTGTAATACTTTTACTTCTTAATCTTGCAATGGTTATGTTTCCTGATGTTTTTGGTTTGGGAGAAGGAGGAGGAGGTTCTGTAAAAGGAATGAGATATTCTTTTATTTTAGTAGGTATTTGGTGGATTGCATTTAGTCAATATTCATATTATTATTTACCTAAAGGTTATAGTTCAGGACATAAGGTCACGAAAGATGTTTTTCTTAAAGGGTTTAAGGAATTAAAAAATGTCTGGAGCATTATGTCACAAACAAAAAGATTGAAAAATTATTTAAAAGCATTTTTTGTTTATAGCATGGCTGTTCAAACTGTTATGCTAGTAGCTACATATTTTGGAGAAAAAGAAATTAATTGGGGAGGAGATGATGAAAAAACGATAGGTCTAATCGTTAGCATTCTTATTATACAGCTTGTCGCGGTTGGAGGAGCAATAATAACTTCACGATGTTCAAATAAATATGGTAATATTCCTACTTTAATAGTAATAAATTTTATTTGGGTGTTTTTATGTGTTTATGCCTTTTTTATGAAAGAACCAATTCATTTTTATGCTGCAGCAGGTTTTGTAGGTTTGGTTATGGGGGGTATACAAGCTTTATCTCGATCAACGTACTCAAAGTTTTTACCTGCAACTGAAGATACTACATCCTTTTTTAGTTTTTATGATGTATCAGAGAAGGTGGGTATTGTAATAGGAATGGGTATCTATGCAATTGTGGATTTATGGACTGGTAGTATGCGAAGTGCTACATTATTCTTGGTTGTATTTTTTGCATTAGGTATTTTTCTACTATTTAGGGTTCCAAAGGAAGAAGAGTAAGTGTTTTTTCTTTTTACATTAATTGACCTTTTATAGTGTTAAAATCTGTTAACAATACATAGTTAATATATGATAATATTCTTTGTTTCGTTTTATCTGTTATGTAGATTAGATTTGAACTTTTAAAAACCAAAACCATATGACTCCCCAAAGTAAACTTCATCACTTTTATCTAAAATCTGTGCATTTGATCTAAATTATTAAATGCTCTGATGATATTTTTAATTCAAAGTAAGTTTATATAATGATATTTGAATTTATAAACTTATAACCTAAATTTTACAGTTAAACATAAATTAATACTCATGAAAAAACTGATATTAGTACTTACAGTTATTTTGCTGGCTTCTTGTTCTGCAAGCCAGAAAACAATTATAGCAGCAAAAAAAACCTTGAAAGGGGAATGGTCCTTAGATAAAATATCTTACGATCGTTCCGGTGTTTTCGAGGTGACATTATATAATGATGCATCTGCAGAATGTCTAACTGGTGGTATATGGAAATTTATTCCAAATAATAATACCGGTAAATATACCGTAAATGAAAATCAGTGTACTTCTACTGGTGCTCGTAATTTTAGATTTACTATTCCTGAACCAACAGAAAATGGAGATTACAGTTTTCTTTTTAAACCAATAGATGAGAAGAAGAAAAGTACAAATAATAACAAAGGGTACCGCATGACACTTAAGCATTTAGATGATACTACAATGACATGGACTCAAACAGTTAGCTTAGAAGGTAAGCCTTTTGTAATTACCATGAATTTTAATAAACTACAATAAATCAAATCTTTAGATAATGATACGATCAAATTTTAATAAAATAGCAATAGCATTAACTGCATTAATTATTTTGAACAGTTGTGATGCTGTACAAAATGCAAATAATACACAAAAAGGTGCTGTTATAGGTACGACTACTGGAGCAGTTCTAGGAGGAGTAATAGGTAATAACGTAGGAAACAAAGAAAACTCTGTATTAGGAGCTATTATTGGAGGTGTTGTTGGAGGTGTTGCCGGTGGAGTCATTGGTAAGCAAATGGATAAACAAGCTCAAAAAATAGAAGAAGAAATTCCTGGAGCAGAAGTAACTAGAGTTGGAGAAGGAATTGATATAATTTTTGATGAAAATAGCGGTGTGTATTTCGATACTAATAAGTATAATATTAATGCAAAATCCAAGGAGAACTTGAATAAGCTTATTAATATTTTTAAGGAATATCCTGACACCAATATTATTGTAGATGGTCATACAGATAGTTCTGGTGATGATGCTTATAATATGGAATTATCAAAGAAACGAGCAAATGCAGTTACTAGTTATTTGGTATCTCAAGGTATTAGCACTAGTAGATTAACTACTTATTATCATGGGGAAACATTACCTAAGTATGATAATTCGACCGCAGAAGGAAGGGCGAAAAACAGAAGAGTAGAATTTGGTGTTTTAGCTAATGATAAAATGATAGAAGACGCTAAAAAAATAGACTAAAAAAAGTATAAAAACCCATCGAATCCCCAAAGGAACATAGTTTTCTTTTGGGGTTTTTTTATGCTTTTTTTTTACCCTGAAAACAGTGATCTCATTTTCACTATTTAGGATGTAGTATCAAGGCAATAAGAAGGAGATATTTGTTGTGTAAAACATGATAACCTTTTTAAAACCTAGACCTTGAGAACAATTTTTCTTTTTTTGACATGTATACTTTTATATAGTTGTGGAGCTTCGGATGCTTTTACAAGGTCAGCTAAAATTTCAATGCATGGAGTTTGGATATTAAAAGAAGCCAGTTTTGATACCAATAGTAGTGCTACATATAATGTTTCTGTATTAAATGATGTTCCTTTAAAATGTATCGAAGACACAAATTGGGAGTTCATATCCAATAATAATACCGGAAGCTACGCCCTATCAGGGACTTCTTGCCCAGAAACAGGTATTTACAATTTCATATGGTCCATTCCAAAAGAAATGAATGGATTAAAGCATAGTATCTTATTAAAACCGGTCAATAATAAAATGAAAAGTGAAATAAATAATAAAGGATATCGTATGCAATTCCATGAATTGAAGGATGATAGAATGACTTGGAGTTATGATCTAATCATTGACGGAGAAAAGTTTACAATTAAACTAAATTTTGAGAAACAATAATTAAAAGAATTAATAAACCAACAAACATAATTTAATACACATGAGATCACACAATATCAAAAACTCAAAAAAACTGGCATATTTAGGAATATTATTAATTACTATCATGAGTTGCAAATCTATGAAAAATGCCGAGTTAGGTGGTTTTATAGGAGCAGCAGGTGGCGCCATTATTGGAGGAGTAATTGGAGAAAACATAGGAGAAGAAGGAGAAATTGGTGCCGTCATTGGTGGTATTGTCGGAGCAACGGTAGGGAGTATTATAGGAAATCAAATGGATCAACAAGCAAAAAAGATTGAAGAAGAAATGCCTGCAGTCGTTGTACAAAGAGTAGAAGAAGATATTAATATTGTTTTTGATGAAGAAAGCGGTGTATATTTTAGCACCAATAAGTATGATTTAAATGAAAGTTCTAAAGAAACCATCAATAAATTAGCAGAAATACTTAAAGAATACCCTAATTCTAATATTTTAATTGAAGGTCATACTGATAATGTTGGTAAAGAAGAATCTAATTTTATTCTATCAAAATACAGAGCACAATCGGTTAGAGATTATCTAATTGCTCAAGGTGTTGATGAGCAGAGATTTACTGTGACTTATTATGGAGAATCGCAGCCTAAATATACAAATGACACTTCCGAAGGGAAGTCTAAAAATAGAAGGGTAGAAGTTACTATATCGCCAAATGAAGAATTAAGAAGGCAAGCATTTGCGCAAATAAAAGAGTAAGGTTTTGTAATTGAGAATGATAAATCCCGACTTAAAAGTTGGGATTTTTTTATGCACAAAATTTATGTATCTTCAATAAATGAATAGTCATAAACACATAGTTGTTATTGGTGGTGGTTTGGCTGGTTTGACGAGTGCAATACATTTGGCTAAGTATCAAATACCTGTGCTTATTATAGAAAAAGATCAGTATCCAAAACATAAAGTTTGTGGAGAGTATATTTCTAACGAAATAATGCCATACTTTGATTTTTTGGGAATAAATTTAGATGATTTAGGAGTAGTACAAATTTCAGAATTAAATATAAGCACAACAAAAGGTAAAATAATAAAAAGTAAACTTCCTTTAGGTGGTTTTGGTATTAGTCGATATACGCTAGATAATTACTTATGGAATTTAGCAAAAAGTTTAGGTGTACAAACACTAAATGATCAAGTTTTAGATGTAGGGTACGAAGAAAACAGATTTTCTGTAAAAACGGCTAATAATGCATTGATTACTAGTGATTATGTTATAGGAGCTTATGGCAAGCGATCTATATTAGATAAAAAGTTGGAACGTGATTTTAGTAAAAATAAATCCCCTTGGCTAGCGGTTAAAGCTCATTATAAGTCTAGTTTTAACCCTAATACTGTGGCGTTACATAATTTTGATGGAGGGTACTGTGGATTATCTATGGTAGAGAATAGTACTGTAAACGCTTGTTATCTTGTAAATTATGATAGTTTTAAAAGATGTAAGGATATAGCTCATTTTGAAGAGGATGTGCTTAAGAAAAACCCTTATTTAAGAGATTTCTTTGAAAACTCTCAGCGAATATTCGAAAAGCCGATAACTATAAGTCAAATTAATTTTGATAAAAAACAACCCGTAGAAAATCACGTTTTTATGTTAGGTGATGCGGCAGGATTAATCCACCCTCTATGCGGTAATGGTATGGCAATGGCTATACAGAGTGCTAAAATCTTATGTGAACTGCTAATTAATAATTATAAATCTAATATTTATTCATTAGAAAAGATAGAAGAACTTTATTCAAAAGAATGGAAAACAATATTTTCTAAAAGATTATATGCTGGTCGCGTACTTCAAAAGGTGCTGTTAAATGAGACTATCCAGCAAATAGGGCAAAAGGTAGCAACTTTAGTTCCGATTATTGTTCCACAAATTATAAAGCAAACACACGGAAAACCTTTAATATGTTAGAAAACTTTACGAATAGGAGTAATGAAGCAGAATTAATGGATGACCCCCAAGTTGATGAAAAAGATTTGGCAGTGGCTTTACAGGATATATCTAGAGTAAATAAATTATTAGGAGGCAATAGCATCACTATCAACTCGGTATTAAATAAAATAAGAAGTAATGGTAATAAATCTGAATGGATTATTGCGGATTTAGGATGTGGAGATGGTCAAATGCTGCGACAATTAGCAGGTGTATTTAGGAAAAGAGGAATTAAAGCAAAATTAATCGGAATTGATAATAATAGTAAATGTCTGTTACACGCAGAGAAATTAAGTGAATTCTATACAGAGATTAGTTATAAGAATGCCGATATCCTAACATTGACAAAAGAAAGCTTTTCTTGTGATATTATTATTTGCACATTAACACTGCATCATTTTACAGATGAAGAAATAAAGAAAGTACTTAAAAAAAGTTTAGAGTTAGTGTCAGAATCTTTGATTATTAATGATATCCATAGAAACACTTGGTCGTATTATTTATTTAAAATATTTAGTTATTTCTTTATCAAAGGATATATTGCTAAGAATGATGGACTCGTGTCTATTAAAAGAGGATTTAAACGAAAAGAATTAGTAAGTTTTGCAAAAGATTTAGGACTTACAAAGTATCAATTAGATTGGAAATGGGCTTTTAGGTATCGCTGGATAATCAATAATTAAAAGGGAGTAAAATTGAGTGTAAAAATAACAACAGTTGCTAAACAGTTGCCAAAATATGTGAGGGATACAAAAGAAATACTTCCTTTTGTGTCTCAATGGCTTACAGGACAAGAGGATCGTTTTAAGCGAAAGGTTCTTAAAATTTTCGAGAATGCTGCCGTAGATAAGCGTTATGGGATTATGAGTATTGAGGAAGTTTTTACTGCAACTTCTTTCGAAGAGAAAAACGATATATATATTAGAGAAGTAAAAAAACTTGGAGAATTTGCACTAAAAAAAGCATTACATAAAGCTGATTGGGATCCAAAATCACTCGACTACATAATTACAGTAAGTTGTACAGGAATAATGATTCCGTCGTTAGATGCATATTTAATAAATTCATTAGATCTTAGACAAGATATTGTAAGACTTCCAGTCACTGAAATGGGTTGTGCAGCTGGAGTCTCCGGGATTATATATGCCAGGAATTTCTTAGAAGCAAATCCAGGAAAAAGAGCTGCGGTAATAGCAGTAGAATCCCCAACAGCAACTTTTCAACATGATGATTATAGTATGGTGAATATAGTGAGTTCTGCTATTTTTGGTGATGGAGCAGCCTGTGCGTTACTCTCTTCAGAGAAACAATCTGAAGGACCAAATATTCTTGCTGATGAAATGTATCATTTTTATGACGCAACAACTATGATGGGCTTTAAATTGACTAATGGAGGTCTACAGATGGTGTTGGATAAGGAGGTGCCTGAAAAAATAGCTAAATATTTCCCAGATATAATACATCCTTTTCTTTCAAAAAATGGAAAATCTATAGAAGAAATAGATCATTTGATTTTTCATCCTGGAGGTAAGAAAATTGTGCAAACTGTAGAAAATCTTTTTGGTGATCTAGGAAAGAATATTGATGAGACTAAAACTGTTTTACGTGAGTATGGAAATATGAGCAGTGCTACGGTGTTATATGTTTTGGAACGTTTTATGGACAACAAACCCAAAAAAGGAGAAACTGGATTAATGTTAAGTTTTGGTCCGGGATTTTCTGCTCAAAGAATATTATTAGAATGGTGATCAAAATTAACTAGATATAATAATCTTACTATAAAATATCATGAAAAACCTATTAACTTATATACTCTTTATTATAGTTACAGTGTCTGCTTGTAAAGCCAATGATAATAGTGATAACTCTAATATTGATGTAGATATTAGTAATGCAGAAGTAACTAATGTATCTGTTACTGGTAATGAAAGTAACTATTCCTTTAGCGTAGAGATAAAAAGCCCTGATTTAGGATGTAATCAATATGCGGATTGGTGGGAAATCATATCCGAAGATGGCATACTGCTATATAGAAGGATTTTAGCGCATAGCCACGTAAATGAACAACCATTTGCAAGATCTGGAGGCCCCGTAGCGATTAGTGATGATCAAGTTATCTATATCCGTGCGCACATGAATACTACTGGATATGGAGAATTAGTGTATAAAGGAAGTGTTTCTGGTGGTTTTATCCAACAAACATTGGAAACTACCTTTGCAAATCAAGTAGAAACAGAAGAACCACTACCTAGCGGATGTGCTTTTTAAAAACCAAGTAATTTTGACAGGAGAACATATTATTGAAAAGTTACCATATCAGGATCCTTTTTTATTTGTTGATGAAATTTTAGAGGTAGATGAGCATCAAATAGTAGGTAGTTATACCTTAAAGCAAGATGAATATTTTTATAAAGGTCATTTTAAAGAAAATCCAATAACACCAGGAGTTATTCTTACAGAAATTATGGCTCAAATTGGTTTAGTATGTTTAGGAATGTTTATCCTTAGTGAACAAATAAATGACAATCCGGTTAAAGTAGCTATGAGTAGCACGAGTGTTGATTTTTACAAATCCGTTCTACCAGGAGAGAAGGTAGTTGTTATTTCAAAAAAGGAATATTTTAGATTTAATAAATTAAAATGTCAAGTCGAAATGTATAATGAAGAAGAGAAGCTAGTTGCTAAAGGACAAATTGCAGGTATGGTTGTTTAGTGTTCGTGAGTATTAATTCTTTAGAATTTTATGAAAAACAGAAGGGTAGTAGTTACTGGTTTAGGTGTTGTCTCATCAAATGGAATTAACGTTTCAATATTTAATGAGTCAATTAAAAGTGGTATCTCAGGAATTAATTATATTGAAGAATTGAAATCACTAAAATTTTCATGTCAAATAGCTGGAAAACCGAAATATAAAAAAGATTACTTAAACAAATACTTTAATAGCGTCCAGCTAAAAGGATTAAATGCCTCAGGATTAGAATATGGTGTGATTTCGGGTTTAGATGCTTGGAAAAATGCAGGTTTAGAAATCACGGATAAAAAAGAAAAGCCCTTATGGAATGCTGGAGTAATTTTTGGAACAGGTATACTTGGAGTTGATAAATTTAGAGAAGCTATATATAAAGTCGACGAAGGAAATGTAAGAAGATTAGGAAGTACTTCTGTTATACAAACAATGGCTAGTGGTATTAGTGCTTTTTTAGGAGGAATTATTGGTTGTGGTAATATTACAACAACGAATTCTTCAGCTTGTAGTACGGGAACAGAAGCTATTCTTATGGCTTATGATAGAATCACAGAAGGAAAGGCAGAAATTATTTTAGCAGGTAGTACCAGTGATAGTGGGCCTTATATTTGGGGTGGCTTTGATGCTATGAGAATTCTTCCTCATAAATTTAATGATAATCCTACAGAGGCTTCAAGACCGATGAGTGCTACGGCAAGTGGTTTTGTGCCAGGAAGTGGAGCGGGAGCTATGGTGTTAGAAAGCTTAGAAAGTGCCAAAAAGAGAGGGGCAACAATTTATGCAGAAATATTAGGTGGACACGTTAATAGTGGTGGTCAAAGAAATGGCGGAAGTATGACCGCTCCTAATAGCATTGCAGTTAAACAATGTATTCGTCAAGCGGTTATAAACTCGGGGATTCAAAATAACGATATAGATGCTATTAATGGACATTTAACAGCAACCACAAAGGATGTTGCAGAAATTGAGAATTGGTGTGAAGCATTGGATAGAAAAGGAAAAGATTTCCCATATATAAACTCATTAAAAGGTTTGGTCGGTCATTGTCTAGCTGCATCCGGGAGTATAGAAAGTGTAGCTACAGTGCTGCAGTTAAAAGAAGGTTTTGTTTTTGGGAACAAAAACTGTGAAGATTTACATCCAGAAATTGAAGCTTTGATTGATAGAGAAAAAGTTCCTACTAAAACAGTATTAAAACCTATTAATATTGCGGTAAAAGCTAGTTTCGGATTTGGAGATGTAAATGCTTGTATTATCTTTAAAAAATATTCGTAATCAAAAAAAGTTCATGACAAAAGAAGAATTATTATCTAAACTAAAAACTATTATAAAACCATATGTTCAAAATCAGGAAGGATTACAACAACTTTCTGAAGCTACTAATTTTATTGATGATCTCGAGATTAATTCTGCAAATTTAGTAGATATAATACTTGATGTAGAAGATGAGTTTGGTATCGAAATAGATAATGACGGTATGGATAAAATGTTAACTGTAAAGGCATCTATAGAAGTAATTGAGGATAAATTAGCTGCAAAATGATAGGTGACGATATTGTAGATCTTAAACTTGCACGAATCCAAAGTAATTGGAGAAGAAAAGGGTGGCTACAAAAGATCTTCACAGAATCAGAACAAGTCATGATTTGGAATTCTGAAGACCCTGATGGATTAGTCTGGAAATTATGGAGTATGAAAGAAGCTACTTATAAAGCGCATCAACGCCGTTTTTCTATACCTAGAAAATATAATCCTTGGGATTTTGTTTGTTCTGATGAGCAGGTTACAATCGATAATCATAGTTACAAAACAGTTTCTAAACAGAATAAAAAGTACGCTTATACTATTTCTTTCACAGATCAAAGTAACTTTATTTCTAAAGTATTTAATGATAACACACTGTTTTATAAAAAAGTATTACAGAATTATGTAGGGGATATAATGGGAGTAAAAAAGTCTTCTGTTTCTATTTTTAAGGATATTCATGGAATACCATGTATCAAAATAGATGATAGACTTACAGATATACCGCTTTCTTTCTCTAGTCACGGTTCTTTTTCTTCATTTACCATTGATTTACCTTAGAAGGTTAATAAGGGGCAAAATACCCTATTAAAAACAGTATTTATACCCTTATGCAGTAGTATTATCATTTGTATTTTCGCAACAGGGAAAAAAACTAAATCAGTCAAAAATGATAAATACGTTATTAAGTAAAAGGAACACAAAAAAAGATGAGAAAATAAAAATCACTCGTCTAAAAGAAATGAATATTGTCAATAATGAATTCTTGAAATCTTCAGAAAAACTTGCTAAAGCTTATAATATTCATATATAAATAAATACCAAATAGTTTATTTCAAAATAGGGAAATCAAATACAATATCTAATTTGTTTTTTTCTCTTTCATCATGAATGTTTACTCCATAATCACTGGTATAAATTGTAGTTTTACCAAGTAAGTTTTTGGTAATATCTAAGGTGAAATTGATGATAACTTCTTTTGTGATACCTTTAATAGTAAGGTTTCCTATCACTTTATAGTTATTGTCACCAAAATGAACTACTTCAGAGCTTTCAAAGTTTATTTTAGGGTATTTCTTTTTGTAGAAGAATTTTTCCCACATTAAATGGCCATCTCTTAGGAAGTTACCTGTTTCTAAGGTATTTACTAGAGCTGTCCCTTTAAAATAAGCATTATCAGGGTCTTCGGGATTAAACGAAATTTTAAAATCTAAACCTCCAATAGTTCCATTGGTATCCTCAGAAATAAAATCAAAAGATATTTTAGCATTCTTTTTATCAAAATCAAGTTTAATAAAATCATTGATTAATGCTTCTTCATGACCAATATAGCCATTGGAACCACTAATCATCTTATCAGCTGGTGGTGTAAATTGACCATATCCAAAAGGAATTAAAACAATCAAAAAAAGAATCGAGTTTAGGTAGGTTTTCATATCAGAAGTTAATTTTTAAATATATAAATAATCAATAATCATTCCAATAGCTTTAACATATCAAACAATGTAAAGTATATGATAATCAGTAAAATAATTATAATTTGATGTTAACATTTCTGCTAAATTCTGAAAATTAATATAACTTAGAAAGGATTTAGATCATCAGGTTACAAATTATAAAAGTTTTGAATATGGAAAATCATAATAAAAAGAAATCCTGGTCAAAGAGAAAGTTTGCTGATTTCCAAAATAAGTATCGTCGATCTTCTAATTTCGGGTATGGATCCAAAAGAGATAAATTCGCTATCACTGGTGATGGAGAACTAGCTGTACCTAGAAAAAAGAATATGGATGATATGAACGCTATTGATTAAAAAATTATTTGTTATTTTTATTGGTAGTTTTCAGATATGTTAAAATCCCTATAGAAATCGCAGCGCAAACCGAAAAACCTAAGAAAAGAGGCAGAGCAGTGTCCGCTACAAATTTTCCTATATAAGTACTAATAGGAACCGCCATTATTGTGCTTAAAAAACCGGTAATAGCAGCAGCTATTCCTGCAATATGACCAACTGGTTCCATTGCTAGTGCTCTTAAATTACCAAACAAAAACCCAATCGAAAAAAATTGCAAACCAAAGAAAATTAATAGCACTAGTACGCTGGGATTTGAATTCCCATAAAACAAACCAAGATATAGTAAAGAAATACCAAAGAAGGAGTAGAGGGAAACAGTAACTAACTTTTCCATTCCATACTTTAGTACTAAAGTTCCGTTTAAAAAAGTGGCCGTACCAATTGAGATTGCTAGTAATGCAAAAATATATGGAAATTCATCTTTGAGCTGATATTGTTGCTCAAAAATTTGTTGCGAGCTACTTAGATATACTAAAAAAGAGCCGACAATAAATCCTGAAATTAAAGTGTATCCAATCGTAGTTTTATATTTTATCAATTCTCTTAAACCATCTTTAAATATTGAAGGTGTAAATTTTATGCGATTCGAAACTTCCAAAGTTTCTTTTTGTCTTTTCCAAAACCAAATAGAGACAAAACCACTAAATATAAGTTGTATATAAAAAATAGCTTGCCAATTATAATGATCTAGTACAAATTTACCTAATGCAGGTGCGACTATTGGTACTAAGAGAAAAACTACCGTTATAAAAGACATAATGCGCGCCATATAATCTCCACTGTATGTGTCTCTAATCATAGCAATAGCGATTGTTCTTGGTGCAGAGAGTCCAATACCTTGTAAGATTCTACCTGCTATCATAATAGCAAGATTAGTTGCATTAATACACATAAAACTAGCTACCACAAATAGTAATAAGCCGATATAAACTATTGGTTTTCTTCCTAAGCTGTCTGATATCGGTCCAAAAATGAGAGGCCCGATACCAAGACCTAAAAATATCATAGTAATCAATAGTTGATTATCTGATAGTTCTGTAGTACCAATATTAATCCCAATAATATCTAATGCTGGTAATAGCGCATCTATTGCTAAAGCAACAATGGACATAAGCGATGCCATTAAGACTATAAATTCTAGTTGCGCATATTTTTTAAGAAGCATCAGGCAAAAGTAATTTATTTAGCGATGTGGTCTAACATTTAATACTGCTATTTAACCTTTATTTAGGAGCATTTTTTTGCGCTTTATGATAAGATAGAATTTGTTGTATATTGGTTTGTATGAAATTGTTTAACTCACAACGTAAAAATCTAATGACAGGAAAAGGCATACAGAAATATTTAGTATACGCTGTAGGGGAGATTATTTTGGTAGTAATTGGTATACTAATCGCAGTGAGCATCAATAATGCAAATGAAATTAGAAAAACCAAAAATAATCTAAATAATATTTTAATAACCTATCAAGAAGATTTAAAAATAGATACATTAGCAGTAGGTCGTGTTCTGGATTTATTAGAAGCTAGGAAGCAAACTTTTGATCAATTTCTAAGCGATACAGTAACTATCGAAATGTATAAAAAGAATCCGTCTGCTATGGGTTTAGTTTTGAATTATAGTCCATTCCAACTACAACAAAAAGGTATCAGATTACTAGAAAAGTTCGAAAGCACATCCGAAACTGATAGTCTCGTAACTATGATAGTTGCTAATCACAATGGTTTTGATACGTTATTAAGGGAAACACATACACGAATAGGTAGTGATGTAACTGATAATATGGATTATTTAAAATATAATCATCCTTGGATTGGTGATCTGTTACGAGGTAGATTAGAAAATCCCGAAATGTATAATTATTTTATAAGTGATACTTACAAAGCCAGATTGGCTATTCATAATGTACTAGTGTATGGAAATTTAAAACCTATTCTAGATCAGTACATGAAAAGTTCAAAAACAATTCTCAAAAAAATAAAAGAAAGAGTAGAAGATTAGTCAGTGTTCGATGATTGAGTTGTAGTTTAAAATTCGTAAATTACGGTATGGATTTTGCTGTTAATTAACTGTGAAACAAATAAATGTATTATGAGGGCTGTAGTTTTGTTATTAGTATTTGGAGGTTTTTTGATAGGATGTAGTGGTACAAAGAAAACAGTAGAAGCTACCGCTCAAAGCAAAGCTCTAGAAGTTTTGATTGCTAAGAAATCGTTTAATATTCAATCCGATTGGATGTATCCTTTAGCTACATCTAGTATGAATGTTATAGCTAATAGTGGATTGTTACCACCAGGAAGTACAGTTAATGGAATTAGTTTAATTGGCAATCCCAATTATATAAAATTTCATGGAGATAGTATTTCTATGGATTTACCTTTTTATGGAGAGCGTCAATTACCTGGTCAGTATACACGTAATGAAGGTGGTATTGTTTTTAATGGCGTCCCTGACAGATATGAGGTTACAAAAGATGAAAAACGGCAAAGACATATAATCAAATTTACTGTTAAGAATAATAGAGAATCATATAGAGTTATGGTAACATTATATCCAAACTGGACTTCCAATATAAATATTAATAGTAGTCACCGCACATCTATTCGTTATAGAGGAAACGTATCTGAGTTGGAGTTAGATGATGGATTGGTTACCAATTAAATTATACAGTTTTTATATAACACATTTTGTAATAGTAAGAACGTATTATACTGCTATTATTTATTAGACGTCATACTAGTAAGTAACTCCTCTATATCTTCTTTATACGTTTGATAAAACTCTTCTACATATGGCCTTCTGCTATTATAGCCCTGCGCTAAAAGTTCTTTTGATACATCCACCGTTTTTTTTATTTCTATTGGGTTTTTTCCTAGAGCTTTAAGGGTCTTTGCTTTCCAATACATTAGATCTGCATTTTTATTATATTTAATACCTAGCTCAAATTTCTCTAAAGCTTTTTCTAGCTCTCCTGTTTCAAAATATGTGATTCCATAATACATAAATGCCCTGCTCTCTATATAATTTATATCTCCAGATTTTGATTCATGATCAAAGAATTTTTTGAAATACTCTTGAGCTTTAGGATACTCTTTTTTCATCATATAAGCGACACCTCTCATAAAATCAATATTCTCAGACTGCGGATAATCTACAAAATTGGGAGTTAATGCGTCTAGCTCATCAAAATCCTTAATTGCATTATCATAATCTCTATAAAAGTATAAGTATAAATATCCTCTATATCCTTGCCAAGATTCAGGATCCAGCTCTACGGCTTTTTTATACTTCTTCATAGTCTCAGTATTAATACCACGTTTTACTCTAGGAGCACCCATTTCTCTATGAGGATCAGAGAAGGTAGTGTCTAAAATAATAGCTTCTTGGATATGAAAATGTTCCTCTGGTGTACCTTGATAATATGGACCTTTTAAGCCTTCTATAAATTGTTTTGCGTATTTCTGAGAAACCGTCTCAGAAAACTCTTTTTTATATAATTTAGGTGGTTGACTACAAGAACTAATAAATAGTGCTAGACAAAATCCACTAAGGTAAAATATCTTGAATCTTTCCATTGTTTAAAATAAAGGTTATATAAAAGTAAGAATCTCTTTTTTTGTTTCTAATAATACATGGTTTCCATTCTTTTACTTCAGAAAGGATATTATATAGGTGCATACTAGTTTCTTTGGGAAACTGTTTCTTATTGTATTCGAAATCAGCGGATTGATCGGTAGTGAATTTACCAGCTTCTCCTTTACAATTAATCACAAACCTAAAAGTCAAGTAACCAGATTGATTCCTTAACTTGGTAGTATCTAGTTTACTAAAGATCAATCTTTTTAAATTCCCTTTTCCACCAATAAACCCAGCTCTATCATTTCCTCCATTATAATAATCTACTATGAATTCTTGATCAGTACATAGTTCTAACGCTTTATCTTTATCTATGGTTTTGTTAAAATCAATATAACCAACACGCTTTATGTTATGTTTAGAAAGAACGTTAAATTCTGAAGGTAATAATTGCTTTACCAAAACTCTTTCCATCT
The DNA here is from genome assembly GCF_943733665.1 of Aquimarina sp. Aq107. Lineage (NCBI taxonomy): Bacteria > Pseudomonadati > Bacteroidota > Flavobacteriia > Flavobacteriales > Flavobacteriaceae > Aquimarina > Aquimarina sp. Aq107. Next base: position 2,040,340 of record NZ_OX030782.1, read on the forward strand.
TAAAAGCATCTGTTGTTAAGGTGGAGGAATATAGGCCTAAATCCTGAACGTAAATATTACGAGAGTGAAAATTTGTGACACTTTTTTGATTTTTTCCATATACCGTAGTATCTATAATATTCAATGCAATAATTTTAGCTGGTTTCGAAGCTATCATAGTATCTTTAACCATAGTAATGGTTTTGCTCATATCAACATATCGGGACTTTTCATTCACCAGTTTTGACCTATAGTAGACAGTGTCTTTATCAAAAGTGAGGTAGAAATTCTTGTTTTGTTCCGGATACACAGCTGTAAGTGTATCTTTACCATAAATACGTTTTGCACTAACTTCTATCATTTGATTTCCTTGGATATTAAATTGGTTAGAAGATTGCATTTTAAAAGAAGGACCGTATATTTCTCGGTTATAGGTACTATCGTTAATTTTTTTGGTCAAAGAGTAGTCAATATATGTTCTTACGTTTTGTTGATCTTTTAAATATAAATTTCTATAATATTTATTTACGACACCCGTATTTTCAACTCCTTTCGGAATAAAAAAACGTTCATTAGTAAGTGAAGTTTTATTACAAGAGTAACATATAACACATAATAACAGCAATAAAAGCTTTCGGTACATTGAATTGGTATTGGTTGATGATTAAAGGTAGGTCTAATTTTATGAATACAAAATTAAAAATACACCAATCATAATACCGAATAAAGGAACTAGTTTTTTTCTCTTATTTTTTTCTTTAAAGACAATACCACCTATAACAACAGCGATTAATATCTGGCTTCTTTTTATAGCGGATAATAGCATAATTAATGCCTCTGGATCTTGTAATGCTTTAAAATAAAAATAATCTGCAGCTTGTAGCAATATACCAACAGCTACAATAGTCCAGCGAAAAGTGAATTTCTTTCGTTTTTCTGCATTATTAAACCAAGTAAAGGATAAAATCACTAATAAAATTAAAACAGTATAAAAACAAAACCAAAACTGTAAAGTTTGAGGTGTTAGTGTCAAATTCTGAATTAAAAATTTATCATACAAACCACTAGAAGCTCCTAGAAATGTAGCACCGATAATGGCAAAAATCCATTTATTTCGTTTAAAATTAATCCCTTCCTTTTTACCTATTTTAGAGTATAATATCACAGAAAATATAATTAAAAAAAAACCAATCCATTGTAAGAAATTAGGTCGTTCTTGATAAATTAGAATCGCTCCTATAAAAGTAAAAAAAGGTCCGGCAGAACGTATCGGGGTAACAATAGTGATAGGTAAATGTTTTAAAGCTTGATATGCCAGAATCCAGGAAGAAGCCATAATCATGGATTTTATAAAAATAAAACCATGGGTTTGCCAAGGAATGCTGTTAATATAAAAGCCAATCTGTTTTGTGAAATCTGGGTAAAACTGCGAACCAATAAAAAAAGGTAATAATACTAAAAAACCAGATCCAATGGTGCCAAGAAGCACCGGGAAAACCTCATTTCCTTGTACCGCGTGCTTTTTACATAAATTATGTAAACCTAAAAATAGTGCAGCTAATAAACCTAAATACATCCACATGCCGCGAATATAAGTTATTAGTAAATTTTATGAATAATTAGGTTTATATATTTCAAATTCCTTTGATTAATATTTACGATTATTTCCTTTCATTTTTATACTTTTTTCTTATAAAATCGAAAAATACCGTTAAACGAAAATCGTTAAAATAACTGTAGGAATTATACTTCTGTTATTTTTTATATAACATAATTACGAATATTGTGTTTTTTTAAGAATTAAATTGATATTTACTTAATTAATTGAATATATTTGCGCCATCAAACCAATTTATTATTCATGCATAATACTTTTTAACTATTTAACACAAATCAATTAATTAAAACCTTACAATGAAAACTCAACTAAGCTTTACAAAAAGAACGTTATGGCTATTAGTCATAACAATTATGACCACTGTTGCTCTACAAGCACAGCAAGTCATTAATGCTACATTACAAAATGACGGTAGAACCAGACAATATCGTTTGTATATTCCTGCTAGCTATGATTCAAGTCAGCCCGCTCCTTTAATTTTAAATTTCCATGGTTTCACTAATAACATTGATACTCAGTACAATCAAAGTGATTTTAGGCAATTAGCCGAGGATAATCAATTTATTTTTGTTACTCCACAAGGGTTAGGAGGCTTTTTCTCTGGATGGGCCATTAACAATAACTTTGGTGGCAATGAAGATGATTTAGGATTTTCAGATGCCTTGATTGATGTAATTCAGCAAGATTATAATATCAATGAAAAGCGAATTTATGCTACAGGATTCTCTAATGGAGGATTTTTTAGTTATAGACTGGCTTGCGAATTAAGTCCTAGAATTGCTGCTGTAGCGTCGGTGGCAGGTAGTATGACTAGAAGCTGGATTACCAATAATCAATGTCAACCACAACATCCAACCGCAGTATTACAAATTACAGGAACCAATGATAATGTAATATCTATAAACGGTAATGGAACGAATGAACCAATACAGGATGTTATGGAATATTGGTCTGCAGTTAATAATGGAGATAGTACACCAGATGTGATTCAATTAGGAGGAGGGTCTACTCGTTCTATCTGGGATAACGGTGATAATGGAGTAACAGCAGAATTTATAAGAGTCCAAGGAAAAGGACATAGCTGGAATGGTGGAAACGTAAATACATCTCAAGAAATTTGGGATTTCTTTTCTAGATTCGATATTGATGGAGCAATAGATGGTACACCGCCACCTCCGCCTAATGATACCTGTTCTGGTGATGTAACTTCTTTTCCTTTCAATGAAAGTTTTGAAAATAGTTTTGGTGAATGGAGTAATGCTACATCTGGTGATGACATCAATTTCACAAGAAATTCAGGAGGAACTCCTTCGAATCAAACGGGACCAAGCAGTGCTACAGATGGAAGTACATATGTTTATGTAGAAGCTTCAGGTAATGGTACTGGTTTCCCTAACAAAAGAGCAATACTTAATTCTCCTTGCTTGGACTTTACGAATGTAGATTCTCCAAGGCTTAATTTTGAGTATCATATGTTTGGTAGCCAGATCAATAGTTTAACGGTTGAAGCAAGAACAAACAATTCCGGAAATTGGATACCAGTATTTAACAGATCTGGAGATCAAGGGAATATCTGGAATGTAGCGAGTATAGATTTAGCAAGTTATGCAGGTAATCCAAGTGTACAATTACGTTTTAATGTATTGACAGGAACTGGTACAAGTGGATGGCAAAGTGATATTGCTATTGATGCCGTAAGCATCCAAAATGGTACAGGAAATCCTAATCCAACTTGTGATAGTATCGACTTTAATGACTTTACAATCACCTCTTTTTCTAACCAAGATAGTGCAGGAAATTTCTCTATACAGAATGGAGGAAGAGCTTTATCGCTAACTAATAATACTTGGAAATATATTAGCCTTAATTATACAGTTACTGCAAATACGGTGATTGAATTTGATTTTAGCAGCACTTCTCAAGGAGAGATTCATGCCGTAGGTTTTGAAGACAACAATTCACTAACATCTTCGCGTTATTTTAAGGTACACGGTACTCAAAATTATGGAGTAACGAATTTTGATAATTATTCCTCTGGTACAACTACTTATGTTATTCCTGTTGGGAATTTTTATACAGGAGCTATGGATAGATTGGTTTTTATCAATGATAATGATGCTGGATCAGGAAATAATTCAATTTTCTCTAATGTAAAAATATATGAAGGATCATGTAACGGTTTATCAGCAACAGAAATAATTGCTAATCTAGATGATAAAAGACCAATTATGGGAACTGATAAAGAAGGTATCGAAGCGATAAAAATGTCTCCCAACCCAACATCTGATCAGTTTTCACTCCAGTTAAGTTCTCAAAGTACAGAAGATGCTATAGTACATATATATAACACATTAGGACAGAAAAAGTATGAAGCTATATTAAACCCTGGAATCAATAATTTTTCTGCACGTAATTTGTCGCTTAGTTCTGGAGTTTATATTGTAAAAATTAAATCAAAGGGTAGCGAAGAGATTACTCAAAAATTAATTGTTAGATAATTCATAACAATATATCAAACCAGTAATTTGCATAAGATGCTTCGGTAAGTAATACTGGAGCATCTTTTTTTTACACTTTGTGAAATTTGTGGATAATTAAGATTGTTAAGAATGCGAAATAACATTTCTTATATTTGTTACACTAACAATCATCATTTGGAATTCGGTAAAAATTTATTGTTTTTTTTTTAGTGCTTTAGGAGCTTTTAATGGGCTCTTTCTTAGCCTCTATTTTGGGTTTTTAATTAAGAATAAAAGCAGAGCCACTCTTTTTTTAGCAGCTCTTTTATTTGTAATAAGTGTTCGTGTTACTAAATCTGTTTTCTTAACATTTTATCCAGGTACATCTTCTATATTCGTTAGTGTAGGGTTGACAGCTTGTTTTTTAATTGGCCCATTTTTATATCTATATACCAAAATTGCTATAAACCCTCTCAAAGTCCATAAATGGAATTGGTTATTTCATATTGTTCCAGTGTTGATATTTATGACGATCATTAGTATTGAATATCCATATAGAGAATACAAACACTTATGGTGGCGTAGTCCACCAAGAATATTTGGATCACTTTTATTTATCCAATGGACAATATATACAATAGCAGCTATTTATCAATCAAGAAATAGGTTTAGGAAACTTTGGAGTAAAACTGAGAAGATTACTACGTTGGATTTTTGGATCATTAATATCGTTACGGGTGGTTTTATTATTTGGTTAGCATATAATACCACAACCTATACCTCTTATATAGTTGGAGCATTGTCATTTTCATTTACCTTTTACATCACTTTGGTCATTTGGATTATAAAGCGGAGAAATAGTACACTTACCTTTGTTACGCCTATAGTAAAATATGCCAATAAAAAGATAGATCAGGAAAAGGCATCTTCTATTGCTGATAGATTGAATGTTTTATTTAAAAAAGAAGAAATACATCGTGATCCTAATCTAAAGTTATTAGATGTTGCTAGTAAACTTGATGTAAAACCGCACGAACTTTCTCAGTACCTTAATGATAACCTAGGACTAAGTTTTTCTAGTTACATTAACACGTATCGCGTAAAAACTGCGACAGAATTAATTAAGACAAATACATTACTTACTTTAGAAGCCATTGGTAATGAATGTGGTTTTAAATCGAATTCTACTTTTTATACTGCTTTTAAAAAACAAGAGGGGATGACACCATCTCAGTTCAAAAAATCCTTTAAATAACACGTGTTTTTTCTACGGAATTATAAATCCGAAGAACGTGAACTTCTTTTGTATATTGATTTTTAAGGTTTTCAAATAGATTAGCATTCTAAATCAATCTTTTAAAAATCGAACAATGAAAAATTTATTGCTATTATCTATATGTTTAATTATTTTTCAAATAACTTCTGGGCAATCAGATAAAGATCAAATAACTGAAACTCTTCTACATTATATAGAAGGAACCGCAAATGGAGCGCCAGATAGAATAAAAAAAGCCTTTCATAAAGATTTAAATTTATATTCAATTTCTAACGATACTTTAAGTATTAGATCTGGTAAAAAGTATATTGGCTATTTTAAAGAAGGCCAAAAACGCGAAAGAGTAGGTAAGATCGTTTCTATTGATGTTGTTAATGATGCAGCAATAGCCAAAGTAGAGATCGATGTGCCAACTAGAAAAAGATTATATACTGATTACATGATGTTATTAAAGGTAAAGGGAGCCTGGAAAATCATACATAAATCATATACTCATATTAATTACTAAATCGACTAAATTTTATGACTGGTACTTCGATATTTAAATGTTTCATTTTATTTTATATCTGTGCTGGGATAGTTTGTTATTCGCAAGCTCAAGACTCTGATGCTACGGTAAAAAAATTAGAAACTAAGTTAGATTCTTTGATAAACCATGCTTTAGAAAATGAGCATATTCCTGGGGCAGCATTTATTATTGTAAAAGATGGAAAGACGCTATTAAAAAAAGGATACGGATATACCAGTTTAGGTGAAGGAATTAGAAGAGTAGATCCGGATTCAACCATTTTTAGGATAGGATCTGTAATCAAAACTTTTACTTCAACTGCTTTGCTTCAACTAATTGACAAAGAGTTAATTGAAATAAATACAGATGTAAATAATTATCTAACATCTGTAAAAGTACCTACTACTTTTATGGAACCTGTTACATCAGCACATTTACTAAATCATAGTGCTGGTTTTGATGAATTAACAGGTCGTGTTGTATATAATGAACAGGCATCTATTCCATTAAAGGAATTTCTAAAAGACCGATTAGTTCGTGTACGCAGACCAGGAATGATCTCTAGTTATTCGTCATACGGAATTGCGTTAGCAGGATTATTAGTAGAAGATATCAGCGGTTTAAAACTTGATCAATATATGAAAAAACACATTTGGGAACCACTAGGAATGAATATGACATCTATGTTTTTAAATGAACAAGTTGAAAATTATGCTTTCTTGGGGATATGAATATCGTAACGGAATTAATATGCCACAACCTTGGGAGTATTATCATACGTACCCAGCTTCTGATATCAATAGTACTGTTGCAGATATGGGAAAGTATCTTAATATGCATTTAAACAATGGAGTATTTAATAATGAAAAGATACTAAGCGCCGAATTAGCGAAACTGATGAAACAACCACAATTAAGAGTGCATAAAAAAGTAGAAGCTTTTGCATATGGGTTCTACGAAGAAGATGCGCATGGTTTTAGAACAATAAGCCATGGAGGCGATATGCAAGGATATTCATCGTATATGGCAATGGTGGCAGAAAAGAAACTGGGAGTTTTTATCGTGCATCATCATGAAGGAACTCGATTGAGATATGCCATTATGGATGAAATTTTAAAAACGTTCAAGGAAGATCGGCAAGAAACACCTTTGAAACCTTTAATAGAAAAAACTGAACTCGATAAACTAGCAGGACATTATATGTGGACTACACATTGTCATAGCTGTGTGGATGGTTGGAAACCAAATCGACAAGAATTAGTTGTAAACGATGATCAAACATTTACAATTATGAATCGAACTTATAAAGAAATAGAACCTTTGCTATTTAAAAGTACAGACGGTATGCGTATTATCAGTTTTGTAGAAAATGAAACCGGTGTGATAGAATATATGTCTTTGGGTGGAGTTAATATGTTTGAAAAAGTGGATTAATAATCATTTGTAAGAGGTATTTTGGTAATAGCTAATTGCATTTTTAATTAAAATTATAGTAGAATAACAGATAAGCACACAATAATCGAATATTTATTCGATTATTGTGTTTATATTTGCCCCGTGAGAGTAAAAGATGAACATAAACGACAGGCAATAGTAGCACATACTTTGGACATAGTTTCTAAAAAAGGATTCGCAGGCATAAAAATGTCTACATTGGCCCAAAGAATAGGTATTTCGGTTTCCACATTGTATGTCTATTATGAGAATAAAGATGATCTCATAGTATCCATTGCAAGTGAATTGATCACTCGCATTACTAAAAATAGTGTTCAAGATATTACTGAAGATTTACCTTTTAAATTAAGGATGAAAACTGTTTGGTTATACTGGATTAATTTTAGTATAAATCACAGTAAGGAGATGAGTTTTATAACACAGGTAAAAAAGTCCCCATACTATGAAAAGATTCCAACAACAATAATAGAAACCAAAAATAGAATCGGAACAGAGTTGTTTGAACTAGGTAAAAACGAAGGGCTTATTAGAGATATCGATAATGAAATTTTGGAAGCTACCATTGGGGCACTTTTGTATGAAACTGTTAACCTCATTATCAATAAGAAAATACAGTTAAACAAAAAAGATATGGATATGATGTTTTCCTTTGTTTGGAATGCTATTAAAAGTTAATTTTTTTATTCTAAAAAAGAATATTTATTCGATTATAAAAGATAAGAATCTTAAAACAACTAATGAAAAATAAATTTTTTAAATATTTAAAACGAATGATTGCAGGTATAGGAATTCTTGTTGGTATAGTGTTACTAATAGCTATTTTGTTTATTAATTTAAGTCCTGAGTTTGGAGGTAAGGCAACAGATGAACAACGAGATTCATATGCTTCTTCTAAAAATTATAAGGATGGTAAGTTTATAAACACTAATGAGGTAAAGCTAGATATGAGTCTAAGTGATATGGGTAAGAGTCTTATTGGATATTTAAAATCTCAACCGAACACAGTACCTAAGGATAATTTACCTATTAAAGAAGTGGATTCTTTGGATATTGTAGAGTTTAAAAAAGAGTCTAGTCTTATCTGGTTTGGCCATTCCTCATTTTTGTTACAGGTAAATCATAAAAATATATTGATAGATCCAATGTTAGGCAATGTACCAGCACCACATCCCTTGTTAGGAGGTAAGCGTTTTAGTAAAAGTCTTCCAATAGAAATAGAAAAAATGCCTAAAATAGATGCCGTTCTTATTTCTCATGATCATTATGATCACTTAGATTATGGTTCAATTCAGAAACTAAAAGGTAAAGTAACTATGTTTTATACGCCATTAGGAGTTGGAATTCATTTACAAAAATGGGGAATAGAAAAAGAACGAATTATTGAATTAGACTGGTGGGAAGAAATTATGTTTGAAGAAATAAAGTTTATTTGTACGCCTGCACAACATTTTTCTGGAAGAGGACTAGCTGATAGAGCAAAAACATTGTGGAGTTCTTGGATAATTCAATCGGATAAAGAAAACATCTTTTTTAGTGGAGATAGTGGATATGCGGATCATTTCAAACAGATAGGTGAGAAGTACGGTCCATTTGATTTTGCTATGATAGAATGTGGGCAGTACAATGAAATGTGGCCTGATATACATATGTTCCCAGAAGAGACTGCACAAGCGGGATTAGATGTTAGGGCAAAAGTAATAATGCCAATTCATTGGAGCGGTTTTAAGTTGGCAATGCATACTTGGAAAGATCCTATAGAACGAGTTAGCAAGAAAGCTAAAGAATTAAATATTAGTATGATTACTCCAATAATTGGTGAATCTATTTTCCTAAAAGAAAACAACAATCTGAAAAAATCTTGGTGGGAAAATATTGAGTAAATACTACAATTGAGTGTTATACAGATATTTTTTTAGAATACTCCATAAAACTATTTTCAAAACGCTTTAGTTTAGGATCAAGCTTTTCTGAATATAAGACGAATTGACATTTTTTAATACCACGAGTAATAGAAAGGAGTGCAGTATACGCTGCATTTTCAGTCAAAAAACCTGCATCATCAACACTAAATATTTTTAATTGTGAAACACTTAATCCATTAGCTAGTAGTAACTTATTTAATGTTACAGGTGTCGAAATAAGGATATCAAGTCCTTCGAATATTTCTGATTTTTGAAGATCAATATGTAATTCCTCGTGACTTAAATATACTCGTAAGGAGTTATGTTTAGTATATTTTAAGAACAAATCATACAATTCTGTGGCTTTTTCTTTGTTTTTTACAAGCACGATTGCTCTAGGCGCATTACCAACAGCAGTACATTTTAGTTTATGTAAAATAGTAAGAATAAGCGTAGTTGTTTTACCTATATCCGTTGGACCACTGCAAAATACATTAGCGCCACTTTTTATTACAGGAATAGCTTTAGTTTGAAAAGGTGTCGCCAAAGTTATATCTAAGTCCGAGAGTTTTTCCTGTATATCAGCGTGTAGTTTTTTAAAAGGCATAGAATTATAAGAGATATCTTTTTAATATAATTTCTCGACAAATATACTACCAACAAACCGAATAAATTAATATTATTAACTGAACTGTCGGGTTGATTATGAATAGCCATAATTAGGAATTCGCAATAAAGAGAATATAGATGTCCAAATCCTTGTTTTTTACTAAAATCACAAGTGTTTTTACTAATTGGAGTTTTTTCATCTAACTATATTTGTTTGATAAAAAGAAATGAATTGCTAATTGCGAAATATTTAATTTCTAAATTAGTTGTAATGCAAAAATCATAGTTAGTAACATAATGCCTAGAACTATATTCCAAAATATTGTAATTCAAAAATTTGAGGAGGCAACATCTTTAGCTTTTTGTAAGTACACTCCCATACGTTTTTTTGAAATTTTACATATAGAAAAGGGTACAGGAACAATTATTATCAATAACCACAAGGTTAGCTATAGTGATAATCAACTGTTTATTTTAATACCTAGTGACCAATATAATCTGGAAATTGAAACCCCAACTACAGTTTCTGCTATAAAATTTCTAAATAGTTTTTTTAGTAGTTCTAGCTTAGAAGAAAACGAATTACAGCGAAAAGAGTGGTTTAGAAGAATAGAAACGATTTTACATAGTGCGAATAGAACATCTAATTTAGGGTTACAGTTTAATACAGATCAGAGTAGTTTAAACTCTTTATTTACAGTGTTGTGCAATGAATATAATGATGAGAATCTAAAAAATGAAGTTGTACTAAAATCCACAATGCATACTATTTTGCACATTATCTCTAGGAATGTGAATTTTATTTCTTCAAAAATGTCTAGTTCTAAAATTCAGGAGATTATTAATTACATCCATAGCAACATTCATGATTCCGAAAAACTAACAAAAAAGGAATTAGCAGATCAATTTCATATTTCAGAAAACTACATTAGTCAGTATTTTAAAAATAAAATGAATATCGGCTTAAAGAAATACATTCTTAATTACAAATTAAAATTAGCAGAAACTCGCTTAAAATATACAGATTTAACAGTTACTGAAATTTCTCAAGAATTGGGTTTTATAGATAGTAGTCATTTAGATAAAACCTTTCTATCCTATAAAGGAATAACGGCAAAAAAGTATAAAGATAGTTTGAAAACTAGTTTATAATTATAGATTCCTCATTTTTTACTAAATCCTCTTTTTTTCTTACCAAATCTAGGCTCCAGACTCAGCGTAAATTTGAATTATAATTCATAAACAATAGTTATAATGAAAAATTCACAAGAAGTATTTGAGAGTCATATGAAGGCTGTAGACACACTAGAACCTTCTAAAGTAATGGATGATTATACGGATGATGCGATCTTCATAACACCAGAAAAAACGTATAAGGGGAAGCAAGTAATTTTCAATTTTTATAAAAAGTTCCTTCCAAATTTTGACGGTTTTCAATTCAAAACCATCAAACAAGAAGCTCATGATAATGTAGTGTATTTCGTTTGGAGTGGAAAAAACACACATCTAGATATACAACTTGCTACAGACACTTATATCATAGATAATGGAAAAATAAAGCAACACACATTTGCTGCAATTAATAATTAACACTTTTAAATATATACACAATGGACTACAAAAATTTTCAAACATTCACAGCAGAACAAAAAGGCGGAATTTTAACCGTAGATATCAACTTTGGACCTGTAAACGTACAAGGACAAGAAATGTTAGCGGACTTAAGCAGTTTATGTCTTCGTTTAGAACGAGATAGAAGTGTAAAAGTAGTTGTTTTTCAATCTTCTAATCCAGGATATTGGGTATGTCACTATGATACAAATCTCCTAAGGGATATGTCTGAAGAAGCTATACCAAGAAACAAAGTAAAACTACTTGATTTACAATCAGTATTAGAACGATTAAGTAATGTGCCGCAAGCTACTATCGCAAAAATAGAAGGTTTTGCACGTGGCGGGGGTCACGAGATGGCATTAGCTTTAGATATGCGTTTTGCAGCACGTGGTAAAGCAAAATTTATGCAAATGGAAGTAGGTATGGGGATTTTACCATGTGGTGGTGGAGCATCTCGTATGGCAAGACAAGCAGGATTGGGTAAAGCACTAGAAATTATTTTAGGAGCAAGAGATTGGGATGCAGACGAGGCAGAAAAATTTGGTACAATCAATAAGGCTTTAGATGCAGATGAAATAGGAGCTTATGTAGATGCATTAGCAGAACGTATTTCTAAATTTCCAGCAGAATCTATTGAAGCTTGTAAAAGAGCTGTTTATGCTTCTATCGATTTACCTATTGCTGAAGCATTACAAGAAGAAGCCTATCAATTGTTTCAAGCAACTAGCAAAACACCAGCAAT